>NZ_BAAILL010000036.1:407465-531588 GCF_054589215.1 Paraburkholderia sp. 2C
GAATAGCCAGCGCGCGGTTGTACAGGGCGCGGACGGGCTGCTCGCGTTCTTCCGCAAAGTCGGCGAGAAGCGCGATGCGCTGCCGTACGACATCGACGGAGTCGTCTACAAGGTCGATCGCCGTGAGGAACAGGACAAGCTCGGCTTCGTGTCGCGCGCGCCGCGTTTTGCGCTGGCGCACAAATTTCCCGCGCAGGAGGCGCTGACCAAACTCGTTGCGATCGACGTGCAGGTCGGACGTACCGGTGCGATCACGCCGGTTGCCCGGCTCGAGCCCGTGTTCGTCGGCGGCGCGACGGTCACCAACGCAACCCTGCACAACGAAGACGAAGTGCGCCGCAAGGACATTCGCATCGGCGACACCGTGATTGTGCGGCGCGCGGGCGACGTCATTCCCGAAGTGGTCGGCGCGCTCGTCGACCGGCGGCCGGCCGACGCGCAGGCGTTTGTGATGCCGACCTCATGCCCGGTCTGCGGCTCGGCCATCGAACGTTTGCCCGACGAGGCGATTGCGCGTTGCAGCGGCGGCCTTTTCTGTCCCGCGCAGCGCAAGCAGGCGCTCTGGCATTTCGCGCAGCGCCGCGCGCTCGATATCGACGGGCTCGGCGAAAAGATCATCGACCAGCTTGTCGAGCAGAACCTCGTGCGCACGCCGGCGGACCTCTTCAATCTCGGCTTCTCGACGCTCGCCGCACTGGACCGGTTTGCCGACAAATCCGCGCAGAACCTGCTCGACTCGCTCGAAAAGGCCAGGCACACCACGCTCGCGCGTTTTATCTATGCGCTCGGTATCCGGCATGTCGGCGAATCGACCGCGAAGGACCTCGCGAAGCATTTCGGCTCGCTCGATCCGATCATGAGCGCAAGCGTCGACGAACTGCTCGAAGTCAACGACGTCGGCCCGATCGTCGCCGAAGCGATCCATCAGTTCTTCGCTGAAGAGCACAATCTTACGGTGATCGATCAACTGCGCGCGCCGGGCAGGGTAACGTGGCCGGAAGGGCCGCCTGCGCCGAAGGCGCCGCAGGGCGTGCTGGCCGGCAAGACGATCGTGCTGACCGGCACGCTGCCGAACCTCGCGCGCGAGGAAGCGAAGGAAATGCTCGAGGCGGCGGGCGCAAAAGTGGCCGGTTCGGTGTCGAAGAAAACCGATTATGTGGTGGCGGGCACGGAAGCGGGCAGCAAGCTCGCGAAAGCCGAGGAACTCGGCATTCCCGTACTCGACGAAGAGGGTATGCGCAAGCTTCTGGAGAGGCCGACAACATGATTCGCGAAATTCTGAAAATGGGCGATCCACGCCTTTTGCGGATTGCCAATCCCGTCGATCATTTCGATACGCCCGAGCTGCACGATCTCATCAAGGACATGTTCGAGACGATGCACGATGCGAACGGCGCGGGGCTGGCCGCGCCGCAGATCGGCGTCGATCTGCAGGTCGTGATCTTCGGGTTCGGGCATAACGAACGCTACCCCGATGCGCCGTCGGTGCCCGAAACAGTGCTGATCAACCCCACCATCACGCCGGTGTCGCAGGACATGGAAGAGGGCTGGGAAGGGTGCCTGTCGGTGCCGGGCTTGCGCGGTGTCGTGAACCGGTTCTCGATGATCCGCTATCACGGCTTCGACCAGTTCGGCAAACCGATCGACCGCGTCGCCGAAGGCTTTCATGCGCGCGTCGTGCAGCACGAGTGCGATCACCTGATCGGCAAGCTGTACCCGATGCGGATTACCGATTTCTCGAAGTTCGGGTTTACGGAAATCCTGTTTCCGGATCTCGATCCGCGCAGCGACGATTGAGCGACTGGCGCCATCGCGCGGCCGGTCGAGCCGCCCGCGCGTGCGCCGCGTACGTTCAGAACGCCTCGTCGACCGACAGGTACCGCCACTGGCCGGGCGGCAGCGCGCCGAGCGCGACCTTACCCATCCGCACGCGCTTTAATCCCACCACGTGCAGGCCGACCAGTTCGCACATCCGGCGAATCTGGC
This sequence comes from Paraburkholderia sp. 2C, assembly GCF_054589215.1. Lineage (NCBI taxonomy): Bacteria > Pseudomonadati > Pseudomonadota > Betaproteobacteria > Burkholderiales > Burkholderiaceae > Paraburkholderia > Paraburkholderia sp. 2C. Next base: position 409,452 of record NZ_BAAILL010000036.1, read on the forward strand.
GTTTCTTGCCTTCGCGAAGCACGAAACGCAGTTGCTCGCCATTCTGCCAGCTGACCTGCGCGGTCTTGAGCGGGACGCCGTCGAGTTCGAGGCCGTGACGCAGGGTCGCGAGGCTCTCCGGCGGAAAGTGCTGGTCGACATCGGTTTCGACATCGCCATAGGCGACGCGCACGAGGTACTCCTTGTCGACCTCGGAATGTCCGCCGATCAGCTGTTTCGCGACGCGGCCGTCCTGCGTCAGCACGAGCAGGCCGGTCGAATCGATGTCGAGGCGTCCGGCCGGCGCAAGCTGGCGCAGATGCGCGACGGAAAAGCGGATGTCGGTGCGGTCGCCTTCCCAGCGATTGGCCGGCGTGACGAGCGTGATGGCCGGCTGATAGCCGTCCTCCGCCTGGCCCGACACATAGCCGACCGGCTTGTGCAGCAGGATCGTCACCTGACGCGCCTGCGCAACTTCGGCGGCCGGGTCGATCTCGATATTCACGTCGGGTCGCACGCGCGTGCCGAGCGTGTCGATGCGTTCGCCGTCGACGGTCACCCAGCCTTTCTCGATCCACTCGTCGGCTTCGCGGCGCGAGCACAGGCCCAGTTCGGACATCAGCTTCGACAGGCGCAGCATGCCGGGCGCGTCGGCGTACTCGCGGCGGGGCGCGCGCTCGGCGATGTCGGCTGCTGGGGTGTGCTGACTCGAAGGGCTCGTGCTCCGTGCGGCTTTGCCGCCGCGCTGCTGCGCATCGGCCTTGCCAGCGCGTGGTGTCTCGGTCTTACCGCCGCGCCGCGCATCGGCCTTGCCAGCGCGCGGCGTGTCGGTTTTACCGCCGCGCTGCGCGCCGGCTGAAGCCGTCGTGCGCCGCGGTCGCTCGTCGCGTTCCACGCGCTCCTGCCGCTCCGCATACGACCCTTTGACAGGGCGCGCGAACGTGCGCTCGCCGCTGCCGCGGCTTGTCGATCCGGTCGTGCGCGGGTCCGTCCGGCTGCGCGTCGAGGATGGGCGTTCGGCATCACGCGAGGTCCGTTCGCGCGGCGGCGCTGCCCGATCGGACGACGACCGGTAAGGCGCATCCGCGCCGCGCGCTGACGCCGCACGGTCGCCTGCTGCGCGATAAGGCGCGTCGGGGCGCGCTGACCGTCGTCCTTCGCTTGTTCCACGCGCATTGCCATACGGCCGGCGTCCGGGCGCGTCCCCGTCAGGCCGGCGTTGCGGCGCATCGCCGGATGAGCGGCGCGGGCGGTCGTCAGCGCGTTCGCGCGTGCCACGCACCTCGCGTTTGCCCGAGGGCATTTCGCGCTTGCCCGAGGCCGGGCCGCCCTCGCTTCGCCGCGGCGCGGCCGTACTCGACGATGAACCGCGCGCCGTGCGCTCGGCAAGAGGCCGTCGCGGCGCACCTTCGGAGTCGCCGCGAGTGCGGGGGCGTCGGTCGTCCGATGCCGAAGCGGGCGAGCGCGCCGTGCGCTCCGTGAACGGCCGTCGCGGCGCACCTTCGCCTGCCGAAGCACCCGAACGCGGTGCGCGCTCGTTGAACGGCCGCCGTTGCGCGCCGTCCGCGTCGCTGCGAGGACGTGTGGCTGGGCGCGGGCGAGTGTCGTCGCCTGCAGCGGTGCCGGAGCGAGGCGTGCGCTCCGTGTACGGGCGTCGCGGCGCACCTTCCGCGTCGCTACGGCCGCGCGCGGCGTTTCTATCGCCGGCATCGCGAGCACCGGGCGCCGAAGCGCGCCGCGCACCGGCCGCGGGCCGTTCCGTCGACCTCGCAGTGGCCAGGGCGCCGCTTTGCGAACGGCTCCCGGTCGCAGGCTTGCTCGCGCGCGCACCGCCGCCCGAGGCCGCGCCCGAACGAGTCGACCCCGCACCCGGCGCAGCCCCCGTCCCGCGCGCGCGATCGACTGTGCGTTTGCCGCCGCCCGCGCTCCCCGCTTTGCTGTCGGGTTTCACCGGCGCCTTACGCACAACAGGCTTGCGTGCGTTTGCGCTGCCCGGCCGCACCGGTGCGCGTTCGGCCGACGACGGCCGCGGATGCTTCGCTGTTAACTTGGTTCGCATAAAAATGGAGGCTGCGCTTTGGAAACTGCGCTTTACACTGCGATCGCGCGCAGCAATTCGGTTTCGACCTGGATTTGACGCCGGTTGTCGGAAAGGCCGTGCCCGTCGAGCAGAAACACGTCCTCGACGCGTTCGCCGAGCGTATTGATCCGTGCCGCGTGGACGCCGACCCGGTGCTCGGCCAGCACGCGCGCGATCGAATAGAGGAGGCCCGGCCGGTCGTTGGCGGACACGGACAGGATGTAGTATTGGCCGCGTTCGTCGGCCCGCAGGTCGACGCGCGGTGTAATCGGAAACGTGCGCGAGAGTCGCGAGAGCCGCCCCTTCGACGGCTCAGGCAGCAGTGTACCGGTTGCGCCGGAAAGGCGGATCGCCAGTTCCTGCTCGACCAGATTCGCGATGTCGCGATAGTGCACGTCGTGTTCGGTATGCGCGACGATAAAGTTATCGAGCGCGTAACCGTGCTGTGTCGTGCTGACGCGCGCATCGAGCACCGACAGGCCGTTGCGGTCGAAGTATGCGCAGATGCCGGCGAACAGGTCGGGGCGGTCCTTCACGTAGACGAGCACCTGCAGCGCCTCGCCGACCGGCGATGGCCGCGCCCGCACGATCGGCGTCCCGGTTTCGACATGGCGATACAGCATGCGTGTCTGCCATGCGATATCGGCCGGGTCGTGACGCAGGAAATAACCGACGTCGAGCTTGTCCCACAGCACTTTGTGCGCATATTCGGGCACGGTTTCGAGCCGTAGCAGCGCAAGCGCTTCCTCCTTGCGCGTCTTCATTTCCGCGTGCGCATCGGGCCGCGCGCCGCCGAGCACCGACAGCGTGATGCGGTACAGGTCCTCGAGCAGCTTGCCCTTCCACGTGTTCCAGACTTTCGGGCTCGTGCCGCGGATATCGGCGACGGTCAGCAGATAGAGCGCCGTGAGCCGCCGCTCGTTGCCGACCAGTCCGGCAAACCGCCTGATCACTTCGGGGTCGCTCGTGTCCTGCTTCTGCGCGACCTGGCTCATCGTCAGATGCTGCTCGACGAGCCACACGACCAGCGCGCTGTCCTCCTCGTCCATGCCGTGCTCGCGGCAAAAACGCCGCGCGTCGGCCATGCCGAGCTTCGAGTGGTCGCCGCCGCGGCCCTTCGCGATATCGTGAAAGAGCGCGGCCACGTACAGCACCCACGGCCGGTCGAAGTTCGTGATCAGCTGGCTGCAGAACGGGTATTCGTGCGCATGCTCGGCAATCGCGAAACGGCGCAGGTTGCGCAGCACCATCAGGATGTGCTGGTCGACCGTGTAGACGTGATACAGGTCGTGCTGCATCTGTCCGACGATGCGGCGGAAATTCAGCAGATAGCGGCCGAGCACGCTCGTCTGGTTCATCAGACGGAACGCATGTGTGATGCCGGCCGGCTGCTTGATGATCGCCATGAAAAGGCGCCGGTTCTCGGGGTCGCGCCGCCAGTGCTGGTCCATCTTGTCGCGCGCGTTGTAGAGCGCGCGCAGCGTGCGCGCCGACAGACCCTTCACGCCCGGCGTTTCTTCGTACAGCAGGAAGGCCTCGAGAATCGCACTCGGATAGCGCTCGAAGACGTCGTCGGTGGCGATTTCGAGCATGCCCTGCTTCTCGACGAAGCGCTCCGAAATGACGCGCGTGATGCCGCTCGTGTTCGGAAACAGCTGTGCTTCGATGTTCTGGATCAGGATCGTGGCGAGCTGCGTGACCGCCTTCGCGGCCCAGTAGTAGCGCCGCATCAGCTGCTCGCTCGCGCGCCGGGTGCTGGTGGCCTTGTAGCCGAAGCTCTCGGCAAGCGGTGTCTGCAAATCGAAAACGAGGATGTCCTGGCGGCGTCCGGCGACGATGTGCAGCCGCGCGCGCAGCGTCTTCAGGAAAGCTTCGTTGCGGCGCAGCTCGCGCGCCTCGCGCGACGTGATGAGCCCGCGCGTCTCGAGTTCGCGCCAGCTGTTGCCGAAGCCCGCGGCGCGCGTCACCCACAGGATGAGCTGCAGGTCGCGCAGCCCGCCCGGGCTTTCCTTGACGTTCGGTTCGAGCGAGTACGGCGTGTCCTGAAACTTCGCGTGCCGTTGCCGCATTTCCAGCACTTTCGCCTGGAAAAACGCGCGCGGATCGAGCGCGTCCTGATAGCGCAGCGCAAAGCTCTCGAAGACCGCGGTGCTGCCGCAAATGCGCCGCGCTTCGAGCAGCGAGGTGCGCACGGTCACGTCGTTGGCGGCTTCTTCGAGGCACTGCGATACGCTGCGCACGCTGCTGCCGAGTTCGAGTCCGAGGTCCCAGGCAAGGCCGATGAACTTCTCGATGCACGCTTCGCTGCCGGGCACCGGCTCGTCGGGCAGCAGCACGAGGATGTCGATATCCGAATGCGGTGCGAGTTCGCCGCGGCCGTAGCCGCCCACGGCGACGAGCGCAAACGAAGACGACAATTCGCACGTGGACCACGCGCTTTTCAACGCTTCGTCGGTGATGTGCGCGAGCGCGCGCATCGGCGCGTCGACGTTGGCCGCCGTCTTGAAGCGCTCCAGCAACGGGTTCTTGGCCATCTTGTAGTCCGCCTTCAGGGACGTGGCTTCGGACTGGGCGGCTGCAACGCTACTCATAGGCAGTGGATGTACGGGGTGACAGGAACGATCAGGCGGTGGCGGCGGCGACGATCTGCGGACGCTCGGGCGTGCCGGCGGAAACCGTCAGCACTTCGTAACCGGTCGGCGTGACGAGAATCGTATGTTCCCACTGCGCGGAGAGGCTGCGGTCTTTCGTCTTGACGGTCCACTGGTCGGGCATCGTGCGGATGTCGCGGCGTCCCGCGTTGATCATCGGCTCGATCGTGAAGATCATGCCGGCTTCGAGTTCGATGCCGGTGCCGGGGCGCCCGTAGTGCAGCACCTGAGGGTCGTCGTGGAACACGGTGCCGATGCCGTGCCCGCAGTATTCGCGCACGACGCTATAGCCGTGCGCTTCCGCGTGCTTCTGGATGGCGTGGCCGATGTCGCCGAGATGCGCGCCCGCGCGTACCTGTTCGATGCCGAGCCACATGCATTCGTAAGTGGTCTGCACGAGGCGCTTCGCCAGAATCGACCCCTCGCCGATCACGAACATGCGGCTCGTGTCGCCGAAAAAGCCGTTCTTGATGACGGTGACGTCGATATTGAGCGTGTCGCCGTTCTTGAGCACCTTGTCGCCGGGAATGCCGTGACAGATCACGTCGTTGACCGACGTGCAGACCGATTTCGGATACGGCGGATAGCCGGGGGGCTGGTAGTTGAGCGGGGCGGGAATCGTGCCTTGCACGTTCACCATATATTCGTGGCACAGGCGGTCGAGTTCGCCCGTCGTGACGCCGACCTTGACGAACGGCGTGATGTAGTCGAGCACTTCGCTCGCGAGCCGGCCGGCGACGCGCATCTGCTCGATGTCCTGTTCGTTTCTGAGCGTAATAGTCATTGGATGGGGCCTTGAAGGAAACCTGGCGATGCCCCAGGGTGCGCCTGGGGTTGACCTGACGGTTGGCCTCAAATGTGGGCCTGAAATGCGGATTTATGCGCGAATTATCGCACCATCTTCCCGCTGCCGCAGGCTTTTGCAAGGTGGATGAGGGCGGTGACGGCCTTTCCCGCGCGTTTGCCCGGCGGTCTGGCGTTCCATCCGGCCTGCTTCGGTTGCTTCGTGGGTTGCTTCGTGGACCGCTTCGCGGGTCTCTTCGTATCCGGCCGGTCGGGTTGAGCCGTGCAATAGTCGCGTGCTATAATCTTCGGCTAAGTCGCTCGCCAACTTTTCATTTTGTTCTTAAGGCAAGGTTAACCTTGCCGACGCTATTAAAGGCAAACCGGAAAGCAAACAAGGCAGGCGGCTAACTCGCAAGCCGGCGCACCCAGGGTGTCCGCGGCGTCCAGTTTCGAAAATGCGTCGAAAGATGCGTCGCAAGAATCGAAATGTGGAGCGCGCCACGGATACGGCAGCCGGCTTAAGACCCAACCCTCGCGGAGATTCAATTCATGGCAGTTACCATGCGTCAGATGCTGGAAGCCGGTGTCCACTTCGGTCACCAGACGCGCTTCTGGAACCCCAAGATGGCCCCGTTCATTTTCGGCCATCGCAACAAGATTCACATCATCAACCTCGAAAAGACGCTGCCGATGTACAACGACGCGCTGAAGTACGTGCGTCAACTGGCAGCGAACCGCGGCACGATCCTGTTCGTCGGCACGAAGCGCCAGTCGCGCGACACGATCGCGGAAGCGGCGCAGCGCGCGGGCATGCCGTTCGTGAACGCACGCTGGCTCGGCGGCATGCTGACCAACTTCAAGACGCTGAAGGTATCGATCAAGCGCCTGAAGGACATGGAAACGGCGGTCGAGGCGGGTGAGCTCGAAAAGATGAGCAAGAAGGAAGCGCTGCTGTTCGAACGCGAAATCGCCAAGCTGCAGAAGTCGATCGGCGGCGTGAAAGATATGGGCGGCATTCCGGATGCGATCTTCGTGGTCGACGTCGGCTATCACAAGATTGCTGTGACGGAAGCGAACAAGCTCGGCGTGCCGGTTATCGCCGTGGTCGATACGAACCACTCGCCGGAAGGCGTCGACTATGTCATCCCCGGCAACGACGACGCGAGCAAGGCGGTGACGCTGTATGCGCAAGGCGTGGCTGACGCGATCCTCGAAGGCCGCGCGAACGCGGTCAACGAAGTCGTGCAGGCGGCGCGCGGCGGTGACGACGGCGACGAGTTCGTCGAGGTCAACGGAGAAGCCTGAGGCGGCTCAGGCGATCTGGGTCCGGCAAAAAAGGGGGCTAGCTAGAGGCCCCCTTTTTTTAAGCCGGTGCCTTTAAGAATGTGCCTGCCGGAAGCGCAGCCGATACTCAGGCGGCGCGCCGGCAGCAGTCAGGTAAAGAGCACGGCGCGCAGCGGGCGACAGCGGTGCGAGTCGGGCGAAACGGATCTTTGCCGTGGGCAGGGCGGCCCGCAGTGGGCGGCGCGGCCGGCGGCAAGTACAGACTCAAGGAGCGAATGATGGCGGCAATTACCGCAAGCATGGTTGCAGAACTGCGCGCGAAGACCGATGCGCCGATGATGGAATGCAAGAAGGCGCTGACCGAAGCCGATGGCGACATGGCGCGTGCGGAAGAACTGCTGCGCGTGAAGCTCGGCAACAAGGCCAGCAAGGCTGCCTCGCGCGTGACGGCGGAAGGCGTGATCGCGTCGTTCATCGGCGGCAACGCGGGCGCGATCGTCGAACTGAACTGCGAAACCGACTTCGTCTCGAAGAACGACGATTTCAACGCGTTCGCGAAGCAGATCGCGGAACTGGTCGCAACAAAGAACCCGGCTGACGTCGCGGCGCTGTCGGCGCTGACGCTGAACGGCGAAACCGTCGACGCGGTGCGTCTCGCGCTCGTCGGCAAGATCGGCGAAAACCTGTCGATCCGCCGCTTTGCGCGCTTCGAAACGCCGAACAAGCTGGTTTCGTATCTGCACGGCACGCGTATCGGCGTGCTCGTCGAGTACACGGGCGCGGACGAGCAGGTCGGCAAGGACGTCGCGATGCACATCGCCGCAATGAAGCCGGTGTCGCTGTCGGCCGACGAAGTGCCGGCCGATCTGATCGCGAAGGAGCGCAGCATCGCCGAGCAGAAGGCGGCCGAGTCGGGCAAGCCGGCGGAAATCGTCGCGAAGATGGTCGACGGCAGCGTGCAGAAGTTCCTGAAGGAAGTGTCGCTGTTGAACCAGCCGTTCGTGAAGAACGACAAGCAGACCATTGAGCAGATGCTGAAGGCCGCGGGCACGAGCGTGCAGAAGTTTGCGCTGTTCGTGGTCGGCGAGGGCATCGAAAAGCGTCAGGACGACTTCGCGGCCGAAGTGGCTGCGCAAGTCGCTGCTGCAAAGCAGCAATAAACGCTAAGGTAGCAGGCACGTAGCAGACGGTTTCATTTTTTACCTGCTTCACGCTTCACCGTGGTACCCGCGTCGGCGTAGTATGCCGCCGCGGGCCGGCAGCGCCGCCGGAGATCGTTCGGATGTGGTCGGATGCCGTCGGGCCACGGTCGCCCGGCGGGCGGTTCGGCACAAGGCAGTGTGCGGCATCGGGTGGGTGTGCGATACAACCCGCGCCACAGGCCTTGCCGGGACAGCCAATGAATTTGGCGGCGCTTGCCCGAATCAGCATTTCACCCCTACAGTTCCACGTTGTTGTCTACTGCGCGATCTGGATATCCCTATGCCCACTGCCTATAAACGCGTCCTCCTGAAACTCTCCGGCGAAGCCTTGATGGGCGACGATGCCTTCGGCATCAATCGCGCGACGATCGAAAGAATGGTGGCGGACGTGGCCGAGGTGGTGCGGCTCGGTACGCAACTGGCCGTCGTGATCGGCGGCGGCAATATTTTCCGCGGTGTCGCGGGCGGCGCGGCCGGCATGGACCGCGCGACCGCCGACTACATGGGCATGCTCGCGACAATGATGAACGCGCTCGCACTGCAGGATGCGATGCGCCACGCGGGCATCGAGGCGCGCGTCCAGTCGGCGCTGCGCATGGATCAGGTGGTCGAGCCGTACATTCGCCCGCGCGCGATCCGTCAGCTCGAAGAGGGCAAGGTCGTGATTTTCGCGGCCGGTACCGGCAACCCGTTCTTCACGACCGATACGGCCGCCGCGCTGCGCGGCTCGGAAGTGGGCGCGGAAGTCGTACTGAAGGCCACCAAGGTGGACGGTGTCTATTCGGCCGATCCGCGCAAGGACACGTCGGCCACGCGCTACACGACGATCAGCTTCGATGAGGCAATTGGCCGCAACCTGCAGGTGATGGACGCGACCGCGTTCGCGCTGTGCCGCGATCAGAAGCTGCCGATCCGTGTGTTTTCGATCGTCAAACCCGGGGCGCTCAAGCGCATTATCCAGGGCGAAGACGAAGGCACGCTCGTGCACGTGTAAACTCCTTGTCACATCAGCTGGGTTCGAGCGCGAGCCCGGGTCGCGGCTATTCGCCTGCTGGCCGGCTCGCATCGTTTTGAAGGTTCGGAGGTTTAATCATGTCTGTGGCTGACATCAAGAAGGGCGCTGAACAGAAAATGCAGCGCTCGATCGACGCGTTCAAGAACGATCTGTCGAAGATCCGCACGGGCCGTGCGCACACGGGGCTGCTCGACCACATCCAGGTCGACTATTACGGCTCGCCTGTGCCGATTTCGCAGGTCGCGAACCTGACGCTCGTCGACGCGCGCACGATCGGCGTTCAGCCGTGGGAGAAGAAAATGGTCACGGTGGTCGAAAAGGCCATCCGCGAATCGGACCTGGGCCTGAACCCGGCCGCGCAGGGCGATGTGATCCGTGTGCCGATGCCGGCGCTGACCGAGGAACGCCGCCGCGAGCTGACCAAGGTCGTCAAGAGCGAAGGCGAAACGGCCAAGGTTGCGGTGCGCAATCTGCGCCGCGACGCGAACGAGCAACTGAAAAAGCTCGTGAAAGACAAAGAGATTTCCGAAGACGACGAGCGTCGCGCCGGCGACGACGTGCAGAAGCTGACGGACAAATTCGTCGCGGAAATCGACAAGCTCGTGCAGACGAAAGAAGCCGAGATCATGACGGTCTGATGCCGCGGCATTCACACCTTCAAATCTTCACTTCTTCATTTGCAGCGTTACTTCCCGACGGCCATGACCTATACCAGCTCAACCGTTCTCGTACCTGATGTCTCGGCTGTGCCGCGTCACATCGCGATCATCATGGACGGCAACGGCCGTTGGGCGACGCAGCGCCGGCTGCCTCGCGTGGCCGGCCATTCGCGCGGCGTCGACGCGGTGCGCGCGACGGTCGAAGCGTGCGCGCGGCGCGGCGTCGAATATCTGACGCTTTTTGCATTCAGCTCCGAAAACTGGCGGCGTCCGGAAGACGAAGTCTCGTTCCTGATGCGCCTTTTCGTCACCGCGCTCGAACGCGAAATCGGCAAGCTGCATGCGAACGGCATCAAGCTGCGCGTGGTCGGCGATCTGTCGGCGTTCGACCGGCGCATCCAGGATCTGATCCGGCGCGCGGAAACGAAGACCGCGCGCAATACGCGCCTGACGCTGACGATTGCCGCGAACTACGGCGGCCGCTGGGACATCATGCAAGCGACCCGCAAGCTCGTCGACGAGGCGGCGCTCACGGGCCGTGCGGTCGAAGTCAGCGAGGAAGCCTTCAGCGAGCATCTCGCGATGGCGTACGCGCCGGAGCCGGACCTCTTTATCCGCACGGGCGGCGAGCAGCGCGTCTCCAACTTCCTGCTGTGGCAGCTCGCCTATACCGAGTTCTATTTCACCGACACGTTCTGGCCGGATTTCGACGCCGATGCGCTGAATCACGCGATCGCGTCCTACACCGAGCGGGAGCGGCGCTTTGGGCGCACCAGCGCCCAGCTCGAGACGCAGTCGCCGCAGTCGCAGAACGCCGATTCGCTTTCATGCTGAAGACCCGTGTCATCACGGCGGTCGTTCTGCTGGCGGTGCTCGTGCCCGTTACGCTGTTTGCGCCAATCGGCGCATTCGGCGCGCTGATCGCGTTCGTGGTCGTGTTTGCCGCGTGGGAGTGGGCGCGGCTTCTGAAGCTGACGGGCGCGGGACCGATCGTCTACGCGATCGTCGCAGCGCTCGCGCTCGTGGCGAGCACGAAGCTCGGCGTCGGGTTCGTCGCACCGCGGCCGCTGTTCGAGGCGGCCGCGATTTTCTGGGTGCTGGTCGGCCCGTTCGTGCTGATTCGTAAGCCCACGCTGGCCGCAGGCGGCTGGCGCGTATTCCTGCTGGTGGCCGGCGTGGTCGCGTTTGCGGCGTGCTGGCACGCACTCGTGGCCGCGCGCCTCGCCGGCGTCGCATTCGTGCTTTCCCTGCTGCTGGTGGTCTGGCTGGCCGATATCGGCGCATACTTCGCCGGTAAGGCTTTTGGAAAGCACAAGCTGGCGCCCGCGATCAGCCCCGGCAAGACCTGGGAGGGTGCGATCGGCGGCTGGCTCGCGGTGATGATCGTCGCCGCGCTCGCGGTGCTGACCCGCGCATTCGAGCCGACCCTGTTTTATGCGCTGCTGGAACACCTCGGTTCCGTACGCGCGTTCATTGCGCTGACGCTGCTCGTCGCGTTCAGCGTGGTCGGCGACCTGTTCGAGTCGATGTTGAAACGCCAGGCCGGCGTCAAGGATTCGAGCGGCCTTCTGCCCGGCCACGGCGGCGTCCTCGACCGCATCGACGCGTTGTTGCCCGTGCTGCCGCTCGCCATGCTGCTGCTCGGCTAGAGAAAAGAGACATGAAGAAACGATTGACCTTGCTCGGTTCCACCGGCTCGATTGGAGACAGCACGCTCGACGTGGTGGCGCGTCACCCCGAGCGTTTTTCCGTCTATGCGCTTTCGGCGCACCGCAACGGCGACAAGCTCGTCGAACAATGCCTGCGCTTCAAGCCTGAAGTGGCCGTGGTCGGCGATGCGACGACCGCGCAACAGGTCGCGGGCAAGCTGCGCGCCGCGGGCTGCAAGACCGAAGTGCTGCACGGACCGCAGGCGCTCGTCGACGTATCGGCCAGCGAGGGCTGCGATACGGTGGTCGCGGCCATCGTCGGCGCGGCGGGACTGGCGCCGAGCCTTGCGGCCGCGCGCGCCGGCAAGCGCATTCTGCTCGCGAACAAGGAAGCGCTCGTCATGTCCGGCGCGATCTTCATGGATGCGGTTCGCGATAACGGCGCGATCCTGCTGCCGGTCGACAGCGAGCACAACGCGATTTTCCAATGTCTGCCGCGCGAAGCGGCGTTACACGGCGGCGTCTCGAAGATCATTCTGACCGCATCGGGCGGACCGTTCCGCACGCGCGAACCGGCAAGCCTCATCGACGTGACGCCGGAAGAAGCCTGTAAGCATCCGAACTGGGTCATGGGCCGCAAGATCTCGGTCGACTCCGCGACGATGATGAACAAGGGCCTCGAAGTCATCGAAGCGCATTGGCTCTTCGGTCTCGCAGGCGATCGTATCGACGTGCTGATTCATCCGCAAAGCGTGATTCATTCGCTGGTGTCGTATGCGGACGGATCGGTGCTCGCGCAACTGGGCAACCCCGACATGCGCACGCCGATTGCGCACGCGCTCGCGTTTCCGGAGCGCGTCCACTCGGGCGTGGCGCCGCTCGATCTCGCGCAGATCGCGACGCTGTCGTTTGAAAAACCCGATTACGCGCGCTTTCCGTGTCTCGCGCTCGCGATGAAGGCGCTCGCCGCGGGCGGCGTGGCCAGCGCGGCGCTCAACGCGGCCAATGAAATCGCCGTCGACGCGTTTCTCACGCGCCGCATCGGTTTCACGGCCATCGCGCAAGTTGTCGATGCCGTGTTGAACGCGCTGCCCAATCGCGATGCAGCGAGCCTCGACGATGTGATCGAAGCCGATGCTGCGGCGCGGCGCGCGGCGTCGTCGATGATCGACGCGCTGCCGTCGCTCGCGCGGCGCACGGAGCGCGCCACTCAGTGAGGCGTCTATGAATCTGCTGACCGAAGTACTCGCCTTTATCGTTGCGATCGGCGTGCTGGTGGTGGTGCACGAGTACGGCCACTATAGCGTCGCGCGGCTGTGCGGCGTGAAGGTGCTGCGTTTCTCGATCGGTTTTGGCAAACCGCTTGCACAGTGGGTCAGCAAGAAAACCGGCACGCAATGGACGATTGCGATGCTGCCGCTCGGCGGCTACGTGAAAATGCTCGACGAGCGCGAAGAGGGCGCGCGCATTCCCGACGACCAACTGCGCTATGCGTTCAACCGGCAGTCGGTCGGCAAACGCTTTGCGATTGTTGCGGCGGGGCCGATCGCCAACTTCCTGCTGGCCATCGTGCTGTTCGCCGCGGTATTCGCGACCGGGGTGACGGAGCCCGCGGCGATCGTCGCTTCACCTGCGATGAATACGGCCGCGGCGCACGCCGGCTTCGAAGGCGGCGAAACGGTTACCGCGGTGCGCGATGCGAGCGGCGGCGACGCGGAGCCCGTGCGTTCGTGGTCCGACTTGCGCTGGAAGCTGCTCGGCGCGGCGTTCGATCATCGCAACGTCGTGCTGACCGCGAAGGACCGGAACGGCACGTTCGACTTTCCGCTGAGCCTCGAGAGCCTCGCGGACAAGGAAGTCGATGACAATTTCATGTCGCGTCTGGGCTTCGAGCCCGGCGGCGGCACGCTGTCGGTCGCCGGTGTGCAGCGCGGCAGTGCGGCACAACGCGCGGGCCTCGAAGCCGGCGATCGTCTGCGCGCGGTCGACGGCCATCCGGCCGATAACGCGACCACGTTTATCAATTACATCAAGTCGCACGCGGGCAAGCCGATCACGCTGCAAGTCGAGCGCGGCGCACAAGCCTCGCAAGGTGTCGCGCAACCCGGCGCACAAGCAGACTTACAAGCAGACTCACAAGCAGAGGCACAAGCGAAAACACAAACGGGCGTCATGCATACGATCACGCTCGTGCCCGCCGCGCAGCGCGACGAGGCAAGCGGCGAGAACGTCGGCCGTATCGGCGCAGAACTCGCTACGCAGGTGCCCTCGATCGATGTGCGTTATGGCCCGGTCGAAAGCCTGCGGCTCGGCGCAAACCGCACGTGGGAACTCGGCGTCTATTCGATACGGATGTTCGGCCGCATGATTGTCGGCGAGGCGTCGCTGAAGAATCTGTCGGGTCCGGTGACGATTGCTGACTATGCAGGCAAGAGCGCAAGACTCGGACCGTCAGCATTCCTTTCGTTCCTCGCGCTTGTCAGCATAAGCCTCGGCGTTCTCAACCTTTTACCAATTCCGGTATTGGACGGGGGGCATCTGTTATATTATTTGGTTGAGGCGGTTACGGGTAAGGCGGTATCCGATCGCTGGCAGCTGGTTCTTCAAAGAGCGGGACTTGCGTGCATCGTCGCCCTGTCGGCGATCGCGCTTTTTAACGATCTTGCTCGTTTAATCCATTTTTAAAGGTGTCAGGCGGCGTTCGCAACGACCGTCGGACCTGATGCAGCTATAACACTGGGGAAGCACGTTGTTCAAACCTCATCGCTTTGTTCCTAAAACAGTTGTAGCCGCGGCATTCGCCGCGCATGGGCTCATCGCCCACGCAACGACACCCTTTGTGGTGCAAGACATTCGGATCGAGGGTTTGCAACGGGTCGAACCGGGTACCGTGTTCTCCTATCTGCCGATCAAGCAGGGCGATACGTTCACTGACGACAAAGCTTCCGAAGCGATCCGCGCGCTGTACGCAACGGGCTTTTTCAACGATGTCAAGATTGCGACCGAAGGCAATGTCGTGATCGTCCAGGTGGCCGAGCGTCCGGCCATCGGCACGATCGATTTCTCCGGTATCCACGAATTCGAAAAAGACAACCTGACCAAAGCGCTGCGCGCGGTCGGTCTGTCGCAAGGCCGGTATTACGACAAGGCGCTCGTCGACAAGGCCGAACAGGAGTTGAAGCGCCAATATCTGACGCGCGGCTTCTATGCGGCCGAAGTCACCACCACGGTTACGCCGATCGACCGTAACCGCGTGGGTCTGCTGTTCTCGGTGGTCGAAGGCCCGAGCGCGAAGATCCGCCAGATCAACTTCATCGGCAACAAGGCTTTCAGCACCGGCACGCTGCGCGACGAAATGCAGCTGTCCACGCCGAACTGGTTTTCCTGGTACACGAAGAACGATCTGTACTCGAAGGAAAAGCTGACCGGCGACCTCGAAAACGTTCGCTCGTATTACCTCAATCGCGGCTATCTCGAGTTCAACATCGAGTCGACCCAGGTGTCGATCACGCCCGATAAAAAGGACATGTACCTGACGATCACGCTGCACGAGGGCGAGCCGTACACGATCTCGAGCATCAAACTCGCGGGTAATCTGCTCGATCGCGAGGCCGAGCTCACCAAGCTGATCAAGATCAAACCGGGCGAGCGTTTCTCGGCCGAAAAGCTGCAGGCCACCACCAAAGCGATCGTCGACAAGCTCGGCGAATACGGCTACGCATTCGCCACCGTCAACGCGCTGCCGCAAATCGATCAGGAGCATCACAAGGTCGACCTCACGCTGCAGGTCGACCCGAGCCGCCGCGTCTATGTGCGCCGCGTCAACGTGGTCGGCAACACGCGTACGCGCGACGAAGTCGTGCGCCGCGAAATGCGCCAGCTCGAAAGCTCGTGGTTCGATTCGAACCGCCTCGCGCTGTCGAAGGACCGCATCAACCGTCTGGGCTACTTCACCGATGTCGATGTCACCACGGTGCCGGTCGAAGGCACACCCGACCAGGTCGACGTCGATGTGAAGGTGACGGAAAAACCGACGGGCGCGATTACGCTCGGTGCGGGTTTCTCGTCGACGGATAAGGTGGTGCTCTCGGCCGGTGTGTCGCAGGACAACGTGTTCGGCTCCGGCACCAGTCTGTCGGTCAACGTGAACACCGCGAAGACGTACCGCACGCTGACGGTTACCCAGGTCGATCCGTACTTCACGGTGGACGGCATCAAGCGCATCACGGACGTCTACTACCGCACGTACGAGCCGCTTTTCTATTCGACCGATTCGAGCTTCCGGATCGTGACGGTGGGTGGCGACCTCAAGTTCGGCATCCCGTTCTCCGAAGTCGATACGGTGTTCTTCGGCGTGGGCTTTGAACAGAACACGCTCGACGTCGACGCGAGCACGCCGCAGACGTACAAGAACTACGTGCAGGACTTCGGCCGCGTATCGAACAACGTGCCGCTGACAGTCGGCTGGTCGCGCGACAATCGCGACAGCGCGCTGGTACCGAGCCGCGGTTACTTTACGCAGGCGAATGCCGAATACGGTACGCCGGTCGGCGGTACACAGTATTACAAGGCCGATCTGCAGGCGCAGTACTATTACTCGTTTGCGCGCGGCTTCGTGCTCGGCTTTAACGTGCAGGGCGGCTACGGTAACGGTATCGGCAATCCGTTCCCGATCTTCAAGAACTACTACGCGGGTGGTATCGGTTCGGTGCGCGGCTATGAGCCGAGTTCGCTGGGTCCGCGTGACAAGACCACGAACGATCCGGTCGGCGGTAACAAGATGTTCGTCGGCAATATCGAGCTCACGTTCCCGCTGCCGGGCACCGGCTATGACCGCACGCTGCGTGTGTTCACGTTCATCGACGCCGGTAACGTCTGGGGTGATCCTGCCCAGGGCGGCAACACGACGGTCGGCTCGAATGGCCTGCGCTACGCTTACGGCTTTGGTCTCGCGTGGATTTCGCCAATCGGGCCGCTCAAGCTGAGCTTGGGCTTCCCGGTGCAGAAGCATACGGGCGACCAGTATCAGAAGTTCCAGTTCCAGATCGGGACGGCATTCTGACCGGATGAACGGCGACCCTTACAGTATCGAGAGGATGACTTTGCTAACCGGTATGATTTCGAAACGTGTGGCATGCGCTCTGGCGCTGACGGTGGCCTTGGGGGCGGGCATCGTGCAAGCCGCGCAGGCGCAGGAAGCGCGTATTGCGGCGGTCAATTCGGACCGCATCCTGCGCGAATCGGCGGCGGCGAAGGCGGCCCAGGCGAAGCTCGAAGCCGAGTTCGCGAAGCGCGACAAGGATCTGCAGGATATGGCGCAGCGTCTGAAATCGATGTCCGATTCGCTCGACAAGAATGGTCCGGCGATGTCGCCCACCGACCGCGCACAGAAGCAACGCGACCTGTCGCAGCTCG
This sequence comes from Paraburkholderia sp. 2C, assembly GCF_054589215.1. Classification (NCBI taxonomy): domain Bacteria; kingdom Pseudomonadati; phylum Pseudomonadota; class Betaproteobacteria; order Burkholderiales; family Burkholderiaceae; genus Paraburkholderia; species Paraburkholderia sp. 2C. The sequence continues at coordinate 426,172 of NZ_BAAILL010000036.1, forward strand.
ATAGCGATTTTCAGCGCAAGCAGCGCGAGTTTCGCGAAGACCTGAACCAGCGCCGTAATGAAGAGCTCGCCGCGGTGCTGGACCGCGCGAACAAGGTCATCAAGCAGATCGCCGAACAGCAACACTACGATCTGATCGTGCAGGAAGCGGTGTATGTGAGTCCGCGCATCGACATTACCGATCAGGTGTTGAAGGCGCTGGCCGCACCGAACAATACGAACTGACGCAAAAGAGCAGCAGGCCGGTACCGAAGTCAGAATACCCGGTACCTTGTTAAGCGCCAACCTGGGCGCTGAACGAAATCAGGAGCAGTACACGCATATGGCTTTTACGCTCGAGGAGATCGTCAGACGCTTCGGCGGCGACATTGTCGGAGACCGAACGCGTCGCGTCAGCAATCTGGCGCCGCTGGACCAGGCCGGCCCGGAACACCTGGCGTTCCTCGCGAACCCCAAGTATCTGTCGCAGGTCGATACCACCCAGGCGGGGGCCGTGTTGATCAACGCGGACGACCTCGCGAAACTCGCATCGCCCGACGGGCGTAACTTCATCGTCACGCCGAATCCGTACGCTTACTTCGCGCGCGTCGCACAGGCATTTATCGACCTGGCTTCCCCGAAGGCGGTGCCGGGCGTCCATCGCAGCGCGCACGTCGACGCGGCCGCGCAGGTTGCGGCGAGCGCGGTCATCGGTCCGAACGTGACCGTCGAAGCGGGCGCGGTGATCGGCGAAAACGTGCGTCTCGATGCGAATGTGTTCATCGGTCGCGGCACGCGGATCGGCGCCGGGTCGCATCTGTATCCGAATGTCACCGTGTACCATGGCTGCGCCCTGGGCGAGCGCGCGATCGTGCAGTCCGGCGCGGTAATCGGCTCCGACGGCTTCGGCTTCGCACCGGACTTCGTCGGCGATGGCGACGCGCGTACGGGCAGCTGGGTCAAGATTCCGCAGGTCGGCGGCGTGACGATCGGTCCCGATGTCGAGATCGGCGCGAACACGACGATCGACCGCGGCGCGATGGCCGACACCGTGATCGAGGAATGCGTGAAAATCGATAACCTCGTGCAAATTGCGCACAATTGCCGGATCGGCGCGTATACGGTGATTGCTGGCTGCGCGGGCATCGCGGGCAGCACGACGATCGGCAAGCACTGTATGATCGGCGGCGCGGTCGGCATCGCGGGCCACGTGACGCTCGGCGATTACGTCATCGTGACCGCGAAGTCGGGCGTGTCGAAGTCGCTGTTGAAGCCGGGTTTGTACACGAGCGCGTTTCCGGCCGTCGAGCATGCGGAGTGGAACAGGAGCGCCGCGCTGCTGCGCAATCTCGACAAATTGCGCGACCGGATCAAGGCGCTTGAGGCCAAGGTTGAAGCCAAGGCTGCGGGCGACGCGAGCGGCAAGGCATAACGCCGTACAGGCAACAGTCGGTAACAGGTGGCAACAGACGCAAGCAGCAACTGCGGCTAACAGGCGCGGCTGAAGTCTCGACTCGAGTCGCAACGCAAGTCGCACCTGAAGGCGCGAGCAACAAACGACAACAAGGGAGTAGAAACGCACGATCGGGGAGCGCCGGCCGATACCGCGAGAAAGCGTGAAACAGGCGAAGCGAACCCACGGCGCCGTAGTCGCCGGGTATCGCGGGTGACCCGGAGAAGCGATCCGGTAATCGACCTGATGAAGCGACCTGATGAAGCGGGCTGATGAAGCGCACCGGCGGCCGCATGTGACTCATTCACTGCACCGGCATCCACTTTATCGTCGCGTCATGATCACGAAACTGCGGTGAAACTGCGACAAAACCACGACGAAACTGCGCGTGAAACGAAATACCATGAGCACCGAAAAAATCAACCTCGACATTCACAAGATTCTGACGCTGCTGCCGCATCGCTATCCGATCCTGCTGGTCGACCGGGTGGTCGAACTCGAGCCGCACAAGGCGATCAAGGCGCTGAAGAATGTCACGATCAACGAGCCGTACTTCGTCGGGCACTTCCCGAAGCGTCCGGTGATGCCCGGCGTGCTGATCCTCGAAGCGCTCGCGCAGACAGCCGCGCTGCTGACGTTCGCGGAAGAGCCGCACGACCCCGACAACACGCTCTACCTGTTCGTCGGTATCGACAATGCGCGCTTCAAGCGCGTCGTGGAACCGGGCGACCAGCTTATTCTGAACGTGACGTTCGAGCGTCATATGCGCGGCATCTGGAAGTTCAAGGCGCGCGCGGAAGTCGACGGCGCGGTGGCCGCGGGAGCGGACCTGATGTGTGCGGTGCGCACGTCGGACGAGGGCTGACGGCGGCAAGACGCACGCCAACTGAACTAGAAAGCGAGGGCGCATGAGCAGGATTCATCCCACTGCGATCATCGAGCCGGGTGCACAGCTCGACGACACGGTCGACATCGGACCGTACGCCATCGTCGGCGCAAACGTCACGATCGGCGCGCGGACCACGGTCGGTTCGCACAGCGTGATCGAAGGTCACACGACGCTCGGCGAAGACAACAGCATCGGCCACTACGCATCGATCGGCGGCCGGCCGCAGGACATGAAGTACAAAGGCGAGCCGACGAAGCTCGTGATCGGCCACCGCAACACGATTCGCGAATTCACCACGATCCACACCGGCACCGTGCAGGACACGGGCGTGACGACGGTCGGCGACGACAACTGGATTATGGCGTACGTGCACATCGGCCACGACTGCCAGATCGGCAACAACGTGATTCTGTCGAGCAACGCGCAGATGGCGGGGCACGTGCTCATCGGCGACTATGCGATCGTCGGCGGCATGTCGGGCGTGCATCAGTTCGTGCGCATCGGCGCGCATTCGATGCTGGGCGGCGCATCGGCGCTCGTGCAAGACATCCCGCCGTTCGTGATCGCGGCCGGTAACAAGGCCGAGCCGCACGGCATCAACGTCGAGGGGCTGCGCCGGCGCGGCTTCTCGCCCGATGCGATTTCGGCGCTGCGTTCGGCGTACCGGCTGCTGTACAAAAACGGCCTGTCGCTCGAAGAAGCGAAGGTGCAACTGCGCGAACTCGCGACGGCGGGCGGCGACGGCGACGAAGCGGTGCGCGCGTTCGTCGACTTCGTCGAATCGTCGCAGCGCGGCATCATCCGCTAACGCGCGATGTCGTTGCACTCCAGCCAGCCTCGGCTAGCGATGGTCGCCGGCGAACCGTCCGGCGACATACTCGGCGCGGCGCTGCTCGACGGCCTCGCGGCGCGGTTGCCGGCCGCGCGCAGTTACGGCATTGGCGGCTCGCGCATGATCGCGCATGGCTTCGACGCGCATTTTCCGATGGAAAAGCTGACAGTGCGCGGCTATGTCGAAGCGCTGCGGCATATTCCCGAGATTCTCGGCATCCGCAACGAGCTCAAGCGTCAACTGCTCGCGGATCCGCCCGACGCGTTCGTCGGCATCGATGCGCCGGATTTCAATTTCGGCCTCGAACACGCGCTGCGCGATGCGGGCATTCCGACTGTGCATCTCGTGTGCCCATCGATCTGGGCGTGGCGCGGCGGGCGCATCAAGAAGATCGCGAAGGCGGTCGACCACATGCTGTGCGTGTTTCCGTTCGAGAAACCGCTGCTCGAGAAGGCAGGCGTCGCCGCGACTTACGTCGGGCATCCGCTGGCCGATCAGATTCCACTCGAGCCCGACGTCGCCGGCGCACGCAGCACGCTTGGCCTGCCCGCCAGCGGCCCCGTGATCGCGGTGCTGCCGGGCAGCCGCCGCTCGGAAATCGAACTGATCGGCCCGACGTTTTTCGACGCGATGGCGCTGATGCAGGCGCGCGAACCGGGCGTGCGCTTCGTGATGCCGGCCGCGACGCCGGCGCTGCGCGAGCAGCTCAAGCCGCTGATCGACACGCACGCCGGGCTCGCACTGACGGTGACCGAGGGCAACGCGCAGCTCGCCATGACGGCCGCCGACGCTCTGCTCGTGAAGAGCGGCACGGTTACGCTCGAAGCGGCGCTGCTCAAGAAGCCGATGGTGATTTCGTACAAGGTGCCGTGGCTGACGGGGCAGATCATGCGCCGGCAGGGCTACCTGCCGTATGTCGGCTTGCCGAATATTCTCGCGGGGCGTTTCGTCGTGCCCGAAATCCTGCAGCATTTCGCCACGCCGCAAGCGCTTGCCGATGCGACGTTGACCCAGTTGCGCGACGACGCGAACCGGCGCACGCTGACGGAAATCTTCACGGAAATGCATCACGTGCTCAGACAGAACACGGCGCAGCGGGCCGCGGAAGCGGTCGCGCAGGTTGTCGAGTCGCGCAGCAAGGGGCGGGCATGAGCGAGAAGGCGTTGTCGGGCCATACGAAAGCCGCTGCGGCCGAGAGGGCGGCAAGCGGCGTAAAAAGCGGCGTAAAAAGCGGGGCAAAAAGCGCGCCGAAAAGAGTCAGGACGGTTGCCGCCAAAGCCGTGATTGCCGTGCAGCCGGGGCTCGATTTCGAATCGCCGCTCGATATCATCTGCGGTGTCGACGAAGCCGGGCGTGGGCCGCTGGCGGGTCCGGTGGTGGCCGCCGCGGTCATTCTCGACCCGAAGCGGCGCATTCGCGGCCTCGACGATTCGAAGGTGCTGAGCGCGAAGAAGCGCGAGGCGCTCTACGACAAGATCGTCGAGCGTTCGCTCGCATGGTGCGTCGCGTCGGCGTCGGTCGAAGAAATCGATACGCTGAACATCCTGCACGCAACAATGCTCGCCATGAAACGCGCAGTCGAAGGACTCTCGGTCGTGCCGACGCTGGCGAAGATCGATGGCAATCGCTGCCCGACACTGAGCGTGCGCAGCGAGGCGATCGTCAGTGGCGATGCGCTCGTGCCGTGCATTTCGGCGGCGTCGATACTTGCGAAGGTTACGCGCGACCGCATGTTGTTCGATCTGCATCAGACCTTCCCCGTGTACGGGTTCGACGCTCATGCGGGCTACGGCACGCCGCAACATCTGCTGGCGCTGCGCGAGCATGGGCCTTGCGCGCATCATCGGCGCTCGTTCGCGCCGGTGCGCGAAGCGCATCTGCGGCTTGGCGTCGCGCTTGGCGATCTGCCGTCCGGGACCGTGATCGTCGAACCGGCCGCTTTCGGCAACGATGCATTCGACGACGCGTCGCTCGATCTCGATCGCCCGCCGTTCTGAACCGCGCGGCGCGACCGTCAATCCAGACGCGAAACCCCAGACGCGAAACCCCAGACGCGAAACCCCACACGTGAAGCCCATCACCTCGCGCGACAATCCGCTCTATAAACGTCTGAAGGCGCTCGCCGGCTCGACGCATCAGCAACGCCGCAGCGCGCACGCGCTGCTCGAAGGGTTTCACCTTGCAAGTGCGTATCTCGATGCCGTGGGGCAGCCGGAAATCTGCGTCGTCACCGAAGGCGCGTTGAGTCACGGCGAAGCCCAGGCGATTGTCGCTCGCATCGAATCGTCGCGCATCGTGACGTTGCCCGATACGTTGTTCGGCCAGTTATCGAATGTCGTCAATGGCGTCGGCATGCTGCTGCTCGTCGAACGGCCCACGATGACGCCACCCGAACACGTGACGCAAAGCTGCGTCGTGCTCGACGGCGTGCAGGACGCCGGCAATGTCGGTTCGATTCTGCGCAGTGCGGCCGCGGCCGGTATCGGCGATGTGTTCTGCGTGCAGGGCACCGCCTATGCGTGGGCATCGAAGGTGCTGCGCTCGGCGATGGGCGCGCACTTCCTGCTGCGCATTCACGAGGACATCGAGCCGCAGGCGCTGATCGAACGGCTCGCGGTGCCTGTCACTATCACCGATTCGCATGGCGCGCAGGCCATTTACGATTGCGACCTGTCCGGTCAGCATGCGTGGGTATTCGGCAATGAAGGCGCGGGCGTGTCGGCGGCGTGGCGCGCCGCGGTCGCCCAGCGGGTCACGATTCCGCAACCGGGCGGCATGGAATCGCTGAACGTCGCGGCCGCCGCGGCCGTCTGTCTTTTCGAACAGTGCCGGCAGCAGCGCGGACGTTCCTGAGAAGGTCGGCCGTCGATCAGTACGAAGGCCGGTCGAGCCTGATTTCCTGCAGGATCGTGGTGGCGATTTCCTCGATCGACTTGTGCGTCGACGAGAGCCACTTGATTCCCTCACGCCGCATCATCGCTTCCGCTTCGTTGATCTCATAACGGCAACTTTCGATCGACGCGTACTTGCTGCCGGGACGCCGCTCGTTGCGAATTTCGGCGAGGCGCTGCGGATCGATCGACAGTCCGAACATCTTGTCGCGATGCGCGAGCAATGGCGTGGGCAGCTTGGCGCGCTCGAAGTCTTCGGGAATCAGCGGATAGTTCGCCGCCTTTACGCCGTACTGCATCGCGAGATAAAGGCTTGTCGGCGTCTTGCCGCTGCGCGATACACCCACCAGAATCACGTCGGCTTCGGCGAGATTGCGGTTCGACTGGCCGTCGTCGTGCGCGAGCGAGAAGTTGATCGCCTCGATGCGGTTCTTGTATTCCTCGGTGTCGGCGTTCTGGTGCCCGCGGCCCATCGCGTGGCTCGACTTCAGCTCCAGCTCCTGTTCGAGCGGCTCGACGAAGGTCTGGAACATGTCGAGCACGAGCGCATTCGAACCTTTGACGATCTGGTTCGATCCGCTGTTCACGAGCGTCGTGAATACGATCGGCCGGCGGCCTTCCTGGCGGCCCGCTTCGTTGATCTTCTCGAGCGTCGCGTAGGCTTTTTCGGTCGAATCGACGAACGGCACGCGAACGAGCCGGAATTTCTGGTCGAACTGGGAGAGGATCGAATGCGCGAAGGTTTCGGCAGTGATCCCGGTACCGTCGGAAACGATGAATACGGTGGGCGGCATCAGTCTGAAGGGAACGTGAGCGAGAGCAACCGCTCGAACTAGGGGGCGGCATGAAAACTGCTGCATATGCCCGACGGCCGGGCTTCTGCCCGATTTTAACCGCATCTGCGTACGCGGCTGTGCGGCACGCTTCGCGCCATTGTTGGCCGACCGGCACATTTCGGGGAATCGGCACGGTAGAATAGCGGCAACCTGTTGGATAAGCAATTGCAAGCAAACCGAAGGCCACGGCCGCTCAGGCGTCAGCTTGAGTCCGGTTGGCTGCACCGGCGATTGTTTCTCCAACAGGTTGCGCAAGACGCGCGAACGCTTCTTATGAGCGCCGCGCGTGCAAGCCCACTTGCGCAATCGAGTATTTCTTCCACTCTTAGGGGCTTGTATGACTAACGCAGTTAACGTCGCAAAGGACAAGGCGTATGTAGTTCCGTTCGAACAGTTGCGAATGACCGACGTGGATATCGTTGGCGGCAAGAATGCATCGCTTGGCGAGATGATCAGTCAGCTCGCGGAAGCGGGCGTTCAGGTGCCGACCGGCTTCGCCACGACCGCGCTCGCATTTCGCGATTTTCTGCATCACAACAATCTGACCGAACGCATCGCCCAACGTCTCGAAACGCTCGACGTGGATGACGTGAAGGCGCTCGCGGCCGCTGGCAAGGAAATTCGCCAGTGGATCGTCGATGCACCGCTGCAGGCGCGCCTCGAAGAGGAAATTCGCGGCGCATTCGACACGCTGTCGAAAAGCTCGCCTGAACTTTCGTTTGCCGTGCGGTCGTCGGCCACGGCCGAAGACCTGCCCGACGCGTCGTTTGCCGGTCAGCAGGAAAGTTATCTGAACGTCGTCGGCATCGAGGACGTGCTCGACCGCATGAAGCACGTGTTCGCGTCGCTGTACAACGATCGCGCCATCTCGTATCGCGTCCACAAGGGCTTCACGCATGCTGAAGTCGCGTTGTCGGCGGGCGTGCAGCGCATGGTGCGCTCGGACGTCGGCGCGGCCGGCGTGATGTTTACGCTCGATACCGAATCGGGCTTCAAGGACGCGGTGTTCATCACGTCGAGCTACGGTCTCGGCGAAACCGTCGTGCAGGGCGCGGTGAACCCGGACGAGTTCTACGTGTTCAAGACCACGCTCGAGCAGGGCAAGTACCCGATCATCCGCCGCTCGATCGGCTCGAAGCTCATCAAGATGGAGTTCACGAAGGCTGGCGAAGCGGGCCGCGTGAAGACCGTCGATGTGACGCCCGAGCAGCGTAACCGCTACTCGATCACCGACGAAGACGTGATCCAGCTCGCGAAGTACGCGGTGATCATCGAGAAGCATTACCAGCGTCCGATGGACATCGAGTGGGGCAAGGACGGCCGTGACGGCAAGATCTTCATCCTGCAGGCGCGTCCCGAGACGGTGAAGAGCCAGGGGCACGGCAAGTCCGAACAGCGCTTCAAGCTGAAGGGTCAGTCGCAGGTGCTCGCCACGGGCCGCGCGATCGGCCAGAAGGTCGGTGCGGGTCCGGTGCGCGTGATTCACGATCCGTCGGAGATGGAACGTGTGCAGCCGGGCGACGTGCTCGTCGCCGATATGACCGACCCGAACTGGGAGCCGGTCATGAAGCGTGCGTCCGCGATCGTCACGAACCGCGGCGGCCGGACGTGCCACGCGGCGATCATCGCGCGTGAGCTCGGCGTGCCGGCGGTGGTCGGCTGCGGCGACGCAACCGACGTGCTGAAGGACGGCGCGCTCGTTACCGTGTCGTGCGCGGAAGGCGACGAAGGGCGCATTTACGACGGCCTGCTCGAAACCGAAGTGACCGAAGTGCAGCGCGGCGAACTGCCGCCGATCCCGACGAAGATCATGATGAACGTCGGCAACCCGCAGCTCGCATTCGACTTCTCGCAGTTGCCGAACGCCGGTGTGGGTCTGGCTCGCCTCGAGTTCATCATCAACAACAATATCGGCGTGCACCCGAAGGCGATTCTCGAGTACCCGAACGTCGATCAGGACCTGAAGAAGGCGGTCGAGAGCGTCGCACGCGGCCATGCATCGCCGCGCGCGTTTTACGTCGACAAGCTGACCGAAGGCATCGCGACGATCGCCGCGGCGTTCTACCCGAAGCCCGTCATCGTGCGTCTGTCGGACTTCAAGTCGAACGAGTACAAGAAGCTGATCGGCGGATCGCGTTACGAGCCGGATGAAGAAAATCCGATGCTCGGCTTCCGCGGTGCATCGCGCTATATCGCCGAAGACTTCGCGCTCGCGTTCGAAATGGAATGTGCGGCATTGAAGCGCGTGCGCGAAGAGATGGGCCTCGATAACGTCGAGGTCATGGTGCCGTTCGTGCGCACGCTGAAACAGGCGGAGCGCGTGGTCGGACTGCTCGAGAAGTTCGGGCTCAAGCGCGGCCTGAATGGCCTGAAGCTCATCATGATGTGCGAAGTGCCGTCGAACGCGATTCTCGCCGAAGAGTTCCTGCAGTACTTCGACGGCTTCTCGATCGGTTCGAACGACCTCACGCAGCTCACGTTGGGCCTCGATCGCGATTCGGGCATGGAGCTGCTCGCGGCCGACTTCGACGAACGCGATCCGGCGGTCAAGTTCATGCTCAAGCGCGCGATCGATGCGTGCCTGCGCCTGAACAAGTACGTCGGCATTTGCGGCCAGGGCCCGTCGGACCATCCGGATTTTGCCCTGTGGCTAACCGAAATCGGTATTGCGTCGATGTCGCTGAATCCGGACACAATCATCGATACGTGGCAGGCGCTGGCGAAGTCGCAGACGAAGTAAGCGGCACGCATTGCATTGTCGGGCAGCGCACACGTGCAAGCGCAAGCGCCGCCCGAATGCTGAACTGGCATCGATCGTCGACAAATCGTTCCAGATTCGCTGCCAAGTTCGTGCTATAAAACACCCCGGATGGTTCCGGGGTGTTTTGCTTTGGGGAGGCCAAAGTGGCGCTAACAGGCTGGTTCTGGTGGGTCGGCGCGGGCGTGCTGATCGTGCTCGAGCTGATGAGCGGCACGTTCTATCTGCTGATGATCGCGCTCGGCTTCGTCGCCGCGGCGCTTGCGCGTCTCGCGGGCGCGCAGCTGCCGGTGCAGCTCGCGGTGGCGGCGCTGGTCGCGCTCGTTGCGGTCGCGCTGTTGCGGCGTTCGCGCTTCGGCCGCAACAAGCGCGCGGACGCCGCGCACAATCCGGACGTCAATCTCGATATCGGCGCGACACTGACGGTGCCCGAGTGGCACGAGCGCCGCGCGCGGACGCAGTATCGCGGCGCGGCCTGGGACGTCGAACTCGCGCCCGGCGAGCCCGAAGATGCGCGTGTGTATCGGGTCACCGCGTTGCGCGGTAGTTGTCTGGTGGTGGTCGCCAGTCCAGATCGGTAACGAAAGCGGCAACAGGAGCGGTAACGCAGCGCTATCCGGCCAATCAGCCGCATAACGAATCAAACCAGAAAAGGGGTGCAGCCATGGAATCGACGATCTTCGCGGTCGTGCTTCTGATTATCGTGATCGTGCTGGTCGGCCAGACGATCAAGATCGTGCCGCAGCAGCATGCATGGATTGTCGAGCGGCTCGGCCGCTACCACGCGACGCTGACGCCGGGCGCGACGCTTGTAGTGCCGTTTGTCGATCGCATCGCGTACAAGCACGTGCTGAAGGAAATTCCGCTCGACGTGCCGAGTCAGGTCTGCATTACGCGCGACAACACGCAATTGCAGGTGGACGGCGTGCTGTACTTCCAGGTGACGGACCCGATGAAGGCGTCGTATGGCTCGAGCAATTTTGTGTTCGCGATTACGCAGCTGTCGCAGACCACGTTGCGTTCGGTGATCGGCAAGCTCGAGCTCGACAAGACGTTTGAAGAACGCGACTTCATCAATCACAGCATCGTGTCCTCGCTCGACGAGGCCGCGTCGAACTGGGGCGTGAAGGTACTGCGCTACGAAATCAAGGATCTGACGCCGCCGAAGGAAATCCTGCACGCGATGCAGCAGCAGATCACCGCGGAGCGCGAAAAGCGCGCGCTGATCGCGGCATCCGAAGGCCGTAAGCAGGAGCAGATCAATATCGCGTCGGGCGGCCGCGAGGCGGCGATCCAGAAGTCCGAAGGCGAGCGGCAGGCCGCGATCAATCAGGCGCAAGGCCAGGCGGCGGCGATTCTCGCGGTGGCGGAAGCGAATGCGCAGGCAATCCAGAAAATTGCCGCGGCGATCCAGTCGACGGGCGGCATGGAAGCCGTGAATCTGAAGGTGGCCGAGCAGTACGTGAATGCGTTCGCCAATCTCGCGAAGCAGGGCAATACGCTGATCGTGCCGGGCAATCTGTCGGAGATGAGCTCGATGATCGCGTCGGCGCTCACGATCGTCAAGCAGCAGAAGGGCGCAAACGCCTGAGTTGCGTGATTGCCAGTGCGCCGACGCCAATCACGTCGGCGTGCGCATCAGCCGTGCCTTCTCGCGTTCCCAATCGCGTTTTTTCTCGGTCTCACGCTTATCGTGCAGTTTCTTGCCCTTCGCGAGGCCGATTTCGCATTTGACGCGGCCGCCCTTGTAGTGAAAATTCAGCGGCACGAGCGTGTAGCCGCGCTGCTCGATCTTGCCGATCAGCTTGCTGATTTCCGCTGAGTGAAGCAGCAGCTTGCGCGTGCGGATGGGGTCGGGCGTGATGTGCGTCGATGCTTCGGGCAACGGGCTGATGTGCGTGCCGATCAGAAACAGCTCCGCGTTCTTGATCACCACGTAGCCTTCCTTGATCTGCCCGCGGCCCGCACGCAACGCCTTGACTTCCCATCCTTCGAGCACGAGTCCGGCTTCGTAGCGCTCCTCGATGAAGTAATCGAAGAAGGCCTTCCTGTTTTCGATGATGCTCATGAATGGAAATTGCCCAACTCGTTTAAAATCACGATTTTAGCAAAGCAAAGCCGGAAAGCCGCTGTGCCCGGACTGCTTTTTTACGTGATTTTTATCTGTTTGCATCGCGCGCGTATGGCGCTTGCGACGCATTCGCATCAACCAGGTCGCGTACTCTTCTTTTACCGCTTTACTCTTGCTGCGTGCCGTTGAATTTATGGCAGATGTCCAGAAAACCGTATTGATACGCCATTCGGCGGAACAGATGTTCGACCTCGTCACCGACGTCGCGGACTACCCCAACTTCCTGCCGTGGTGCGGTGGCGTCGAGATTCGTCAGCAGGACGAGAACAGCATGGAAGCGCGCATCGACATCAACTTCAAGGGCATCAAGCAGCATTTCGCCACGCACAACACGCAGCAGCGGCCGTCGCGCATTGATATGAATTTCGCCGACGGGCCGTTTCGCAAGTTCACCGGTTTCTGGCGCTTCACGCCGTTGCGCGCGGATGCCTGCAAGATCGAATTCGCACTGCACTACGAATTCTCGAACATCATCCTCGAGAAGCTGATCGGGCCGGTATTCAGCCATATCGCGAATACATTCGTCGAATCGTTCGTGAAGCGCGCGGACCAGCGCTACGGCAAGCAATGAGCGGCCCGCGATGAGTGCGTTCCTGTCAATCGAGGTCTGTTACGCGCTGCCTGACCAGCAGACGCTTGTTTCGCTGCAACTGCCGCAGGGAGCGACGCTCGAACAGGCGATCGGCGCGAGCGGTGTGCTCGAGCGCCACCCGGAAATCGATCTGACGAAGCAGAAGGTCGGCGTGTTCGGCAAGCTGAAGCCGCTCGATACGGTGCTCGCGGACCATGACCGCGTCGAGATCTACCGTCCGCTGATCGTCGATCCCAAGCTCGCGCGGCAGCGGCGCGTCGAGAAGACGCGCAGGGACGGCTCCATCGAAGGGCGGAAGTGGTTGCCCAAGGATTCGCGGTAAGGCGCCGCGCCCTCAATGCACGGCCGCCTGTGCCTTTTCCTCGAGCGACGTGCGCTTCGCGTCGTCGTCCGCGTGCTGACGCACCGACCAGCTGACGCCCGCCAGCAGGAGCGCAATCGCGGCCGCCTCGAGCAGGCGCGGCAGACGGTGGTCGTAGATAAACGCGTAAAGCAGCGCGAACAGCGTTTCGAATACGATCAATTGCCCTGAGAGGGTGAGCGGCAGGCGCTTGGCCGCGGCGTTCCACAGCCCATTGCCGAGCCACGACGCAGCGATCGCGAGCCCGAGGTTCAGCATCCAGAACAGATGCCAGCGCGAGTCCGCGAGCGGGCCATGCGGGGCGGTCGCGAAGCCGGACGGCAGTGCGGCCACCGCAATCCACAACGCGGCGCCGAGCAGGCCCGTCACGATGCCCCACAGCACCGACCATTCACTGCCGCTGAAATGGTCGTTGCGTTGCAGATAGCGGGCGTTTTCGACCGCGAACCACGTCCACGAAACGAGCGCGCCGACCGCGCATGCGAGGCCCGTGAGCTTCGTCAGGATCGGGCTGCCCGCGACCGCATCGGCGCCCGCGGCCGAGCCCGCAGCGCTCGAAAATACGTCGATATTGATGCACGCGATGCCGGCCAGCACCATCGCGAGCGGCCAGACGAGCCGCGCAAGCGGTACCGCGCCGCGATCGCGCCGCCCCAGCAACGTGACGGTGACCGGCAGCACGCCGACAATCAGCGACGAGGGCGCCATGCCCACCCTATGCACCGCGCCCGTCAGCAGCAGGTAGTAGAGCAGGTTGCCGGCCAGCGCAAGCTTGACGAGCGCGGCGATATCCGCAGCGGTGACGCGCGAGAGCAGCGAGCGCGCGGACGGCAGCGCGGCAACGATCGAGACGGCGCCGTACATCATGTACCGGCCGGAACTCAGCAGAAGCGGCGAAAAATCGGCGAGCAGCCGCGGCACAAGGAAAACCGTGCCCCATAACGCTCCGGCCATCATTCCGTACATCACGCCGCGCTGCATTGCCTGCCCCGATCCGAAAGACTGAAAGTGCGCGCAGCATAGCGTGGGCCGCTCGCGCGAGTCTTGTTCGATTCTGCAAGCCGGCGGTTTTCCCAAACGAAAACCGATCGAACCGCACCTGAACGGAAAAGCGAAATGCGGTGCCGGAAGCCGTGGAAAAAACGTTACGAAATTCGCTAACTTACTGTTCGCGCGATGAAAACCGGGGAGGTATCGCGTATAATTCGCTTTTGCGCCTATAGGATTTGCCATGCGTCTGATCCAGAAAGCACTCACGTTCGATGACGTGCTCCTCGTCCCGGCCTTCTCCGACGTTCTGCCGCGCGACACCAGCCTGAAAACCCGGCTGACCCGCAATATCTCCCTGAATATGCCCCTCGTGTCCGCCGCCATGGACACCGTCACCGAAGCGCGTCTGGCCATCGCCATGGCGCAGCAGGGCGGCATCGGCATCGTCCACAAGAACCTGACCGCCGCCGAGCAGGCGCGCGAAGTCGCGAAGGTCAAGCGCTTCGAGTCGGGCGTCGTGCGCGATCCGATCACGGTGCCGCCGCAAATGAAGGTGCGCGATGTGATCGCGCTGTCGCAACAGCATGGCATTTCGGGTTTTCCGGTTGTCGAAGGCGCGCAGCTGATCGGTATCGTCACGAATCGCGATCTGCGCTTCGAAACGCGTCTGGACGAACCCGTGCGCACGATCATGACGCCGCGCGAGCGCCTCGTCACGGTCAAGGAAGGCACGCCGCTCGCCGAGGCGAAGGCGCTCATGCATAGCCACCGGCTCGAGCGCGTGCTGGTCGTCAACGATGCGTTCGAGCTGCGCGGGCTGATGACGGTCAAGGACATCACGAAGCAGACCGAACACCCGGACGCGTGCAAGGACGAGCACGGCAAGCTGCGCGTGGGCGCGGCAGTCGGCGTCGGCGCGGACAACGAGGAGCGCGTGTCGCTGCTCGTGCAGGCGGGCGTCGACGTGATCGTCGTCGATACCGCGCATGGCCACAGCAAAGGCGTGCTCGAGCGCGTCAAGTGGGTCAAGAAGAACTTCCCGTACGTCGAGGTGATCGGCGGCAATATCGCGACCGCCAGCGCGGCGAAGGCGCTCGTCGAATACGGCGCGGACGGCGTGAAGGTCGGCATCGGGCCGGGCTCGATCTGCACGACGCGCATCGTCGCGGGCGTCGGCGTGCCGCAAATCACGGCCATCGCAAACGTCGCCGAAGGGCTCAAGGGCTCGGGCGTGCCGCTGATCGCGGACGGCGGCGTGCGCTTCTCGGGCGACGTCAGCAAGGCGCTCGCGGCCGGCGCGAATACGGTCATGATGGGCAGCATGCTGGCCGGCACCGAAGAGTCGCCGGGCGACGTGTTCCTGTACCAGGGCCGCCAGTACAAGTCGTATCGCGGCATGGGCTCGGTCGGTGCGATGAAGGACGGCGCGGCGGACCGCTACTTCCAGGACAACTCCGCGAATATCGACAAGCTCGTGCCGGAAGGCATCGAAGGGCGCGTCGCCTACAAGGGCGCGGTCAGCGCGATCCTGTTCCAGCTGATCGGCGGCGTGCGCGCAAGCATGGGCTACTGCGGCTGCAACACGATCGACGAACTGCATGAGAAGGCCGAGTTCGTGCAAATCACTGCCGCGGGCATGCGCGAATCGCATGTGCACGACGTGCAGATCACGAAGGAAGCGCCCAACTATCACGTGGACTGATCGCCGATGAAGCCGCTGCTGCGTGCCGTACTGATCATCGATGCGTTGTTGCTGCTGGCGTTCGGGCTGCTGTTTCTCGTCACGCCGTGGAAATCGCTGTACGACGCGCTGCACCTCGTGCAGACCGATCCGGTGCTGGTCGGGCAGGGCTTCGGCCTCGCGCTCGTCGGGCTCGCCTGGCTTGCGCTGCATGCGTCGCTCGACGGCGCGATGACGGCGACGGTCGCGAAGGTGATCGGGCATGTGAACTGGCTGACCGCGGTGCTGATGCTGGTTTGGCTGATCGGCCTGCATACGCCGTCGCTGACGGGCTTCGGACAACTGGTCGCGGTGGTGGTCGCGATCGTGTTGCTGGTCGTCGGGCTGGGCGGTGTGCGCCTCGCCAGCGCGGTCAGGCGCCGCGAGCGGGTGATTGCCGCCGAGGTGGCTGCCGCGGAGCGTGCCGATAAGGCCGCGGCGCGGCAGGCGGCGAAAGACGCAAAGCAGGAAGCCAGAGCCGAGGCGAAGGCGCGATCGGCTGCAGCCGGCGCGGGTTCGGGCGGTTATGCGGCGACGGAACCTGTCGTCGAACCGGTGCTGTCGCCGCGTCAGTCGACCGTTATCGATCCCGCGACAGGCCGCACGATCGATCCGGCGACCGGACGATTGGTCGATCCGGTGAGTGGACTCCCGCTGGAACCCGATATTGCCGCCGTTCCCGCCGGCCAGCGCGACGCGGCGGCCGATGCCGAAGCCGAACGCGACGAAGCACGCGACGCAGCACGCGAACAGGCGCGCCGCGACGCGGCGGGGTCGCCTGGCTCGCCGAGGCCGCCGTTTCATGGCTGACGCGCTTGTCATCGCGCCGCTTCCAGCAGATCCCGCAGTTCGCCCGCGTTTCAGACAGCATGATTTCACGCCACCTGGTCCTCGCTGCTTGCGCGCACATTGCTGCCGAGGGCGCGAGCATCGGGAACACGGCGTATCGAGCCCGCCTCGACGACTTGAACCACAACGAAACCCGATCAATACCGCGCGAGGCGCGCGGTGTTATCTATCCTCATCATCCATTCGATTCCGCCCGCTGCCATGCATGACAAGATCCTGATCCTCGACTTCGGTTCGCAAGTCACTCAACTGATTGCCCGGCGCATCCGCGAGGCGCACGTGCTGTCGGAAATTCATCCGCACGACGTGAGCGACGCGTTTATCCGCGAGTTCAAGCCGAAGGGCATCATCCTGTCCGGCGGTCCGAGTTCGGTGGTCGAGACCGACACGCCGCGTGCACCGCAAGCGGTGTTCGAGCTCGGCGTGCCAGTGCTCGGCATTTGCTACGGCATGCAGACGATGGCCGAGCAGCTCGGCGGCAAGGTCGATAACGGGCACCTGCGCGAGTTCGGTTATGCGGAAGTGCGGGCGCGCAACCATACGGCCTTCCTCGACGGCATCGAAGATTTCCGCACGCCGGAAGGCCACGGCATGCTCAAGGTATGGATGAGCCATGGCGACAAGGTGCTCGACATGCCGGCGGGCTTCAAGCTGATGGCGTCGACGGAATCGTGCCCGATTGCGGCGATGGCCGACGAAACGCGCCATTTCTACGGTCTGCAATGGCACCCGGAAGTCACGCATACGGTGCAGGGCCGCGCGATGCTCGAACGTTTCGTGTTGCAGATCTGTGCCGCGAAGCCGGACTGGGAGATGGGCAACTATATCGACGAGGCGGTCGAGCAGATTCGCGCGCAGGTCGGTGGCGAGCATGTGATTCTGGGCCTGTCGGGCGGCGTCGATTCGTCGGTGGCGGCCGCGTTGTTGCATCGTGCGATCGGCGATCAGCTGACGTGCGTGTTCGTCGATCATGGCCTGTTGCGGTTGAACGAAGCCGAGCAGGTGATGGCGACGTTCGCCGATCACCTCGGCGTGAAGGTGATCCACGTCGATGCGAGCGACGCATTCCTGTCGAAGCTCGCCGGTGTGACCGACCCGGAAGCGAAGCGCAAGATTATCGGCGCTGAATTCGTCGAAGTGTTCCAGGCCGAAGCGGCGAAGCTGACCGACGCGAAGTGGCTCGCGCAGGGCACGATCTATCCGGACGTGATCGAGTCGGCGGGCAAGGGCAAGAAGGCGACGCAGACCATCAAGAGCCACCACAACGTCGGCGGTTTGCCGGAGACGCTGAATCTCAAGCTGCTCGAGCCGCTGCGCGAACTTTTCAAGGATGAAGTGCGCGAACTGGGCGTCAAGCTCGGGTTGCCGCCGGCGATGGTGTACCGCCATCCGTTCCCGGGGCCGGGTCTCGGCGTGCGCATTCTCGGCGAAGTGCGGCGCGACTACGCCGATCTTCTACGGCGTGCCGACGCGATTTTCATCGAGACGCTGCGCACGTTTATCGACAAGGAAACCGGCAAGTCGTGGTACGACCTGACGAGCCAGGCGTTCGCGGTGTTTCTGCCGGTGAAGAGTGTCGGCGTGATGGGCGATGGGCGCACGTACGAGTATGTCGTGGCGCTGCGTGCGGTGCAGACGCTCGACTTCATGACCGCGCATTGGGCGCATCTGCCGCATGATCTGCTTGGCCATGTGTCGAACCGGATCATTAATGAGGTCCGCGGGATCAACCGCGTGGTCTACGATATTTCGGGCAAGCCGCCGGCGACGATTGAGTGGGAGTGAATTGACGTTCTTCGAGGACTATCGCCAGCTATCTAAAAATGGCCATAACGTATTGATTTTGAAAGAAATACGTCGCGGCATCTATCGGTGGCTATCGCCGGCCAGCAGAAAAAGTTGACGGTAGAGCTGACGGTAAAAATCGAGGCCAGATTAAGACACTCTCGTTCACTACTCAGACTTTTACCGTCTTTGACGGTAAAAATCTTCTCAGGAATGCTTGTTTCATACGGCTTTCCGGGCATCAGCAGGTCTCCAGGTCCCTGACGGTAAAACCTGACGGTAAAGCCGTCAAAAGCCGGAGGAAACCTCGATGCTTACTGACACTGCACTGCGTAACCTGAAGCCTAAGTCCAAGATTTATAAGGCTTCTGACCGAGATGGAATGTACGTGACGGTATCGCCTGGCGGTACCGTCACCTTCCGCTACGACTACCGCCTCAACGGCCGCCGCGAGACGTTGACCCTCGGGCGCTATGGCGCTGACGGTATTTCACTGGCAATGGCGCGCGAGCTGCTGCTGGATGCACGCAAAGCTGTTCTCAAGGGCATGTCGCCCGCGCTCGAAAAGCAGCGCGAGAAACGCCGCGTGACCGACATCAAGACCTTTGGCGCGGCGATGGAGACCTATTTGGCCCATACACGATGGGCCGACAGCACTCGCGCCGCGCGTCAGCACATCATTGATCGGGACATCCTGCCGGCTTTTCGGAATCGTCTGCTGACTGAAATCCAGCCTGAAGACCTGCGGGCCTTTTGCAACAAGGTCAAGGAACGCGGGGCACCGTCCACGGCGGTGCAGATTCGGGACATCGTGAAGCAGGTCTATGTCTACGCCATCGCTCACGGGGAAAAGGTGGACAACCCTGCTGACAGCGTGGGGCCATCCACGATCGCCACCTTCGTGCCGAAGGATCGCGCCTTGTCGCCGCTGGAGATCCGGCTGTTCGTGCAACAGATGGAATCGGTGACGATCAAGGCCCGACTGGTGAATCTGGCGAAGGCCGGGCCGCGCTCGACTGCGGCGCACCTGCGCTACATCGAGCGCGAAGGTGTCGATCGCCAGGGCGGGCCAGGCCACGCCTACGGGCCGACGACCGACGCTGCCGACCTTGAAGCGTTCAAGGAGCGCGGCGCGGACGACCGCCACCAGTTCCGCTTCATCGTCTCGCCGGAGGATGCCGAACAGCTCGACGACCTGCGCACCTACACCCGGCACCTGATGGCGCGCATGGAGGCTGACCTTGGAACGCGGCTGGAATGGGTTGCGGTCGATCACTGGAACACCGACAACCCGCACACGCACGTCGTCCTGCGCGGCAAGGACGACACCGGCAAAGACCTCATCATTTCCCGCGACTACATCGCCGAGGGGATGCGCCGACGGGCATCGGAGCTGGCGACGGAATGGCTCGGGCCGCGCACCGAGCTGGAGATGCAGCGCGCCATGTTGCGCGAGGTGGAACAAGAACGGTGGACGGGGCTGGATCGCAGCTTGCAGCGAGAAGCCGGCGATGACGGCCTGGTGCGCGTCGAACGCCTCGCCGAACCCCGATTGCAACGCCAGCGGCAGGCGCTGACCGGTCGCCTGCAACACTTGCAGCGCATGGGGCTGGCGACCGAGCAGCAGCCCGGCGCGTGGGCCGTCCATGCCGACGCCGAACCGACCTTGAGGGCGATGGGCGAGCGCGGCGACATCATCCGCACCATGCAGCGAGCGATGAGCGGCAAGTCCCGCGAGCTGGCCGTGTTCGAGCCGGGCAGCGACGGCCGCACGCTTGTCGGCCGCGTCGCCGGCAAGGGGCTGGCCGACGAGCTGTACGACAAGGGCTACCTGATCGTCGATGGCATCGACGGCAAGGCGCACTACGTCGCGCTGCCGCCGCGGTCGGAGCTGGAGCAATACCCGACGGGTGCCGTTGTGGAAGTGAAAGGCGCGGCGGACGTGCGTGCGGCTGACCGCAACATCGGCGCGCTCGCCGTCGATGGCGTGTACCGCACCGATCATCACCTGGCTGTCGCCCAAGGTCAGACCACGCCCGGCCGCGACCCGCGCGAGGTGGTGGCCGCGCATGTGCGCCGGCTCGAAGCCCTGCGCCGCGCCGGCATCGTGGAGCGCGAAACCGAAGGGGTCTGGCGCATCCCCGACGACCTGGCCGAGCGTGGCCGACAGTACGACGCGCAACGGCTTGGTGGTGGCGTGGCGGTGGAGCTGAGATCGCACCTGCCCATTGAGCGGCAGGCCCGCGTGATTGGTGCCACCTGGCTCGACCAGCAGTTGATCGGCGGCGGCAAGGGATTGGCCGATGTGGGCTTTGGGGCCGAGGTCAAGGACGCGCTAAGCGAGCGCGCCGACTTCCTCGCCGAGCAGGGATTGGCTGAGCATCGCGGGCAGCGCGTCGTCCTCGCGCGCAACCTGCTGGCGACGCTACGCGGGCGCGAGTTGGCGCAAGCCGCGAAAGACATTGCCGCCGAAACCGGGCTGAAACATCGGCTGGTGGCCGACGGGCAGCGCGTGGCCGGCATCTACCGTCGCAGCGTCATGCTCGCCGGCGGACGCTACGCGATGCTCGACGACGGCATGGGGTTCTGGCTGGTGCCGTGGAAGCCGGTGATTGAACAACGATTGGGGCAACAACTTGCCGCCACGGTGCGTGGCGGCGGTGTTTCGTGGACGTTCGGGCGGGAACGAGCGCCGGGAATTGGTTGAAACATCCAAGACGGCGGATCCATTCATCGTCTCGTTCATGCAATCAAACCCAGCAGCAGTTTGATGGAACCTAATTTCAAGGTGCGATGCGCTGAACCGCAGCTTGGCGAACTCGCGCGTTAGCGCGGTAGCGCGCGGGAGCCTCGCCGACAAACCGTTTGAATGCATTGCTGAATGCGCTTTCCGAGGCGTATCCCAAGGAGTAGCCGAGCGATGAAATCGCGTCGTCACCGTTGAGCAATGCGCGTTCGGCCAGGCGCATCCGCCACTGCGTCAAGTACGCGAGCGGCGTGATTCCAGCGTTCGTTTTGAAATGGACGGCAAACGTCGCACGAGACATGCCGCACTCACGAGCAAGTTCCTCCAGTCCCCAAGCCCGGGCCGGCTCGCTGTGAAGCAATCTGAGCGCGGGTGCCAGACGCCGGTTGCCCACCAATCGCAACCAGCCCGGTTCGAGCGTTGCGCCCAAGTCCAGATGTGCGCGAAGAATCTGAATGAACATCAAGTGGGCGATCTGTGCCGATGCGGCTGCGACACCTGGCAATCCTTCTGTTCGCTCTCGCACAAGCTGCGCGAGCAGCCATTGCAATACCGTCGCATGAGTCGATCCATGGCGAATGTGAATCGACGGCGGCAAGGAGTCGAGGAACGTTGCTCCGTGCGTTGCGTCGAGTTCCACCTTGCCACCGATCATAAAAAACTGATCACCGGTACCGTGCTGCAGTCTGCCTCCGATGCCAGCAGCGAACACCTCCTGAAAATCGACCGGCGTCGCTTTCAGATCCGTTGCCAGCACCGCCGGCCGAGACGTGGTGCGCAAAAGAAAATCGCCAGCCTGAAGGTGCAGAGGCGCGTCAGCGTCTTCCGTAAGACACCAGCAGTCGCCTCGCGCGATGCCCCAGAAGTTGATGAGGTCCGAAGCGGGAAAGCGAATCGCCCACGCACCGCCCGCGACCAGGCTGCCGGAAACGACGGATTTGGCGCTGATCAGGTTGAGGACGTCAGAAAAGGGATCGTCAGTCATTGCGAATCATGGCGGAAGTATGCGAGGCGTCTGGGTGAAACTGGATTTTAGAGCAAAAAATCAAGACTCATACGCATTCAAAGTCTTGAACCCTCATCTTATCATCTGTCAACCGTTCGCGGACCTCGACTTTTATCCCATGGAAATTCACATGACACAAAGAACTTGGCTCATCACTGGCGTGAACAGCGGCTTCGGCCGGCATATGACGGAGCAACTCCTCGCGCGGGGCGATCGCGTGGCCGGCACCGTTCGCCAAATGGACTCCATGAACGACCTCAAGGCGAAGTACGGCGACCTGCTGTGGCTGAGTCATCTGGACGTGACCGACACGCCCGAAGTTCAGAAGGTCGTGGCCAAGGCCTTCGCCGATCTCGGCAAGATCGACGTCATCGTCAGCAACGCTGGCTACGGCTTGTTTGGCGCGGCAGAGGAGCTCAGCGACGATCAGATTGTCCAGCAGCTCAACACCAACCTGGTCGGCCCTATCATGCTGATCCGCGCGGCCCTGCCTTACCTGCGGGCGCAAGGCGGTGGCCGGATCATCGGTCTGTCGACTTTTGGCGGGCAAGCGACCCTGCCGGGTGGATCGCTCTATCACGCGGGCAAGTGGGGCTTGGAAGGCTTTCTCGACTCAATCGGCCAAGAACTCGCCCCCTTCAAGATCGGGGTCACCATCATCGAACCGGGCGGTGCGCGCACCAATTTTCGCGGCGGCAGTGTCCAACTCGGTGAGCAGATGGAAGCTTACAAGGGCACGCCGGCGGCGTTCGTCCACGTGATGATCAAGGACACCTCGCGTCCCGCGCCTGGCGACCCGGCAAAGATGTCGGCCAAGATCATCGCCAGCGTCGATCAAGAGCCCGCGCCGAAGCGCATCGTTCTGGGCAGTGACGCATACGGGATCATTACCAAGGCCCTGACGGAGCGGCTGGCTTCGGTCGAGGCTCAGAAGGATGAAGCCGGCTCGACCAACTTCCCGGCTCCGGGCGCCGCGTAACCACGGCCAATGCGCAACCTTCTCGCGGGCTCGCCAGTAGGTGAGCTCGGGAGAGGACCGTCTTGTCGTCATCAACAAGGATGCGACCTGTGATGAACATCTCCTCCAACGCCACGGTCACTGGTGCCAAGGGCGCAGCCGTCGTGACCGGCGGCAACGCAGGCATCGGTTTGGCTATCGCGCGCGAACTCGCCGCCAATGGCTGGCCTGTCGCGATGCTTGCCCGCAACGACGAGGTCGGCCGTCAAGCGCAGGAAATGCTCGGGCCGGGACACATCTACGTTCATTGCGACGTCGCAAAAGAAGCCGAAATCGTGCAGGCGATGTTGGCCGTTTCCGCAGCCCTAGGACCCGTTGAAGTGCTCGTAAACAATGCAGGCATCGGCATCGCCGGAGATGCGGCGACCCTGACCGAAGAGGCGTGGGACGCCTTCTTTGCGATCGACCTCAAGGCCTCGTGGCTGTGCACCAAACACGCGCTGCCGCAAATGCGCGCGCGCGGAGGCGGATCGATCATCAACATCTCCTCGATTCACGCCCACCTGACCCGCAAGGGCATGTTCCCCTACGCGGCGGCCAAATCCGGGCTGCTCGGGTTGACTCGCTCCCTCGCGCTCGACCTCGCCGAAGAGAACATTCGCGTCAACGCGGTGTGTCCCGGTTACGTCCGCACCCCTCCCATCGTTTCGATGATGGATTCCAGACCAGATCCCGCAACGGCCTGGGAGCGGCTGAACTCCGTCCATCCGCTTGGCCGCATCGGAGAACCCGAGGAAGTCGCCTACGTCGTCGGCTGTCTCGCCTCTCCGCGCGCCAGTCTCGTAACCGGCGAAATCTGGAACGTCGACGGCGGCCTGTCCGCCCGCTTCGCCGGCTGATCGCGCCTACCCAATACCACACCCTAACGAAGAGACGCACCATGTCCCTAGACCATGAGAGCGCTATGCGGATGATCGGCGCCAGCCACCGGCGTGCGCACGAACTCGGCATGGCCGTGTCCACCGCCATCGTCGACCCGGACGGGCGTCTTCTCGCCTTTGGTCGGATGGACGGAACGCACTGGCTGTCGATCGACGCGGCGCAGGCGAAGGCCTTTACCGGCGCGCTTCTACGCCAGGAGGGACCGGCACTGCAGCAGATACCGCCCGCAATGATCTCCGCCTTGTCGCTCATGCAGGGGCGGGCGGTGTTGCCGATGGGCAGCGTGACCGTGCTACGCGACGAAAACAACCAGTTGCTCGCCGGAATAGGGTGCAGCGGCATCGGATCTGCCGGCGCTACGGATGACCAAGACGGCGAATGCGCGCGCGCCGCGCGTGACGCCTACACCCGCCACATTTGAAGACGAGCGCGACGTCCAGACACCCTTGAACGGCAGCACTCGGCGTCGAAGAGAGACTCATGTTGAAGATCATCTGCATCGAAGAACACGCCAACGACCCGGGCATCGCCGAGGCCGCTATGCCGGCCATGATGAGGGATGCGCCGTACATGGCGCTGTGCCAGTCCGAGCAGGTCGCTTTTGTGCCCCACAACCCGAACCGGCCAGGTCAGGTGGCGATGGCGCAGGCCGTTCCCCTCGCCAGCGAGATCGGCGCGCTTCGGCTGAAGGCGATGGACGAGCATGGGATCGCGATGCAGGTCATTTCTCTTGGCCAGCCGACTCAGCTCGTTCCGGCGGAGCTTGCGATTGGGGTCGCGCGCGAGGCCAACGACAGGCTGGCCGCATCCGTCGGCGCGCATCCCGACCGCTTCGCCGGCTTCGCCACGCTGCCCTGGCAGCACCCGCAAGCCGCCGCCGACGAACTGACCCGCAGTGTCGAGGAACTCGGCTTCAAGGGCGCCTTGCTCATGGGGCGACCCAGCAACGTCTTCCTTGACGATCCGCGCTATGCGCCGGTGCTGAAGCGGTTGAACGACCTGCGTGTGCCTCTCTATGTCCACCCCGGCGTACCGTTGCCGGCCGCCAAGGCGGCCTACTACGACGGCTTCGCGCCCCACGTCTCCGCGCAGTTCGCGGTCGCCGGTTGGGGCTGGCATCACGAAGCGGGCATCCAGACGCTGCGGTTGATCCTGTCGGGTGCGTTCGACACCTATCCAGAGCTTCGAGTCATCAGCGGCCACTGGGGCGAAATGGTCCCCTTCTATCTGGCGCGCCTGGACGACCTGCTGCCGAAGGCAATCACCGGACTCTCCCGGACGATCAGCGAAACCTATCGAGCGCAAATCTGGGTGACGCCGAGCGGCATGTTCGACTTGCCGCATTTCAAGTTCATCCACGAGGTGCTGGGGGCGGATCGCATTATCTGGTCTAACGACTATCCCTATCTCACGCTCGACGGCACGCGCGCGTTCATCGAATCGCTGCCTGTCTCCGACGACGACCGCGAGAAAATTGCCTTCCGCAACGCCGAGGAGCTGTTGCGGCTGAAGGGCGAAGGTTCGAGGTCGGCATGAAAATCTTGGTGATAGGTGCGGGCGCTGGGACCGGCCGACAGATCGTCGAGCAGGCCGTGGCTCGTGGACATGAAGTGACCGCGTTCGTGCGAAATCCCCGCCAGTATGACCGGGCCAATGTCCGTGTCGTCGTCGGCGACGCTCGCGATGAAAAGGCAATATCTATGGCAGTCGCTGGACAGGATGCGGTGTTCAACACGATCGGTACGCAAACCCCCTGGGCGCGTACTGGCCTGGAACCCGTCGCCGGCCGCGCGATCAATAAAGCGCTCCGCGATCATGGCGTTCGTCGTCTGATTGTCGCCACGACGATGGGCGTTGGCGACAGCGGCAAGCACGCTCACTTCTATTTTCGGTACATCTTCGCGCCGACCTTCCTGCGCGGTGCCGTGAAGGACAAGGAACAGATGGAGCGCGAACTTGCGCGCACCAACATCGATTGGGTCGTGGTCCGCCCGGCTGTTCTGACCAATGACCAGCCGATCGGCAAGGTCAGGGTCTTTACCCGACAAACCAGCAGCAAGGCGCGCAGCATCTCACGCGCCGATACCGCGGCGTTCATGCTGGATCAGCTCACCGGTGAAAAATATCTCCGACAGGCTGTGACGATCGCAACGAGTTAAGGCCGGATCGGTCTGACCTCGACCGACAAGGCATGGATGGCGTCGGTGTCGTGGGAGTATCCGAAAGACCAGATACTGGCCTTGCAGCGGCAGGATCAAGCCGCGCAGGCGGCGGCACCCGTCGATACCGGCCTGTCGCTGGAGAAGATCCGCTTCCGCTACGCGATCAGCGGCAGCAATCCGCCGTGGAAGCCGCTGCGCGCCTTCGATGATGGCGAGAAGGTCTATATCGAGTTTCCGCCCGGCATCGCCCAGGGCGACCTGCCGCCGCTGTTCGTCATCGGCGCGCAGGGTGATGGCCAGCTCGTCAACTACCGTTTCCGCTCGCCGTATTACACAGTGGATCGGCTGTTCGGCGCGGCCGAACTACGCCTGGGCGGTGACAAGGGCGATGTGGTGCGTATCGAGCGCACGGACGGCACGCGGGGGAACTGACCATGAGCCAGGACAACACCCCCGACGTGCCGATCCCCGATGCCGCGCCGAAGGTCGCGCCGGAGAATGTGACACTGCGGGCGCAGCCGCGCCCGGTAACGCGCCTCAACCGCCGCACGCTGGCGCTGCTGGCCGGTGGCCTCGGCATTGCGGTGCTCGGCGCAACGATGTGGTCGTTGCAGCCGAAGCACTCGCGCGGCAACACCGATGCGAGCGAGCTTTACAACGTCGATCGCGTATCGAAGTCCGAAGAACTCGGCCAGCTTCCTTCCGACTACTCGAAGCTGCCTACGACATCTATTACTGCGTGCGGAACTACCCCGAGGGGATCGATGCGCTGGCACGGGAATGTCAGTCGCTCCTGGGGCATCCAAGCGGCGAACGTGGCTTCCGCTACATCGCCGAGAAGTTCGACACCTTCGAGGGATACGGGCCGACCTGTGTGAGGCGTTTCGTCGAAGACACGCATGCGCTGGGTGATCGTACGCCCGAGCAGTGGCAGCAGGATGCCTTCGGTCAGATCGACGCGCTGCTGCACGCCATGACGCTTCGAGCTTGAATCGTACCCGATGGACTACGCGCAACTTCGCTCGCTATTGGCTCCGCTCATCATGGCGTTAAAGGACGCCGGCACGCATACCATGCTGCCGACGCTTTGCGAGGAATTGGGGTTGCCCGTGCCCGCTACTGACGGCTCCAAGCGTGACCGCATGACCTCCAGCTTCGAGGCGGCCGCCGACGCTGACCTGCCTGCGGTTGCACGCAAGCTGTTGGTGTGCCATCCACCCAATGCCACGACGCGCAACCAGATTCAGGACATTCTCTGGAGTGACAGTGGGTGTCCGCCGATTCCAAAGCGTTATCGGCGTGAGGTCGCTCGAAGACTCAACAGCGAAGAGCTGTATGGGGATGCTCGCAGGTTCGATGACCTTCTGGATCGGCTGTGGATCTTGGATGCTGATGACTGGCTTAACTTGCTGGGCGGCAAGCCCAGCGGGTTGCGCGCGGACATTCAGCAGCACGTCCACCGAAATCCAGAGGACTGGCCGGCTGAAACGCTGTTCGACCAGTTGGGCGCCTATGACGCTTCTGATCGGCGCTTCGCGCTGTTTCTTGAGGGGCTGGCTTCGGCCGACGTGCGGCCCGACGAGGCAGCGCAACGTCACTTCGTTGCTTGCGTCAACGAGCCGCTGCGCAACTGCGGCGTCGAGCTGCGTGAGACGGATTCGGAGGGAGGCTACCCGGTCTTCTCGATGGTCTCGTTGCACGCGGCGATCAAAGGCCGGCCGAAGAATCTTATCTTTGCCTCACCCGACAAGCCCGATCTGCGTTTCCGCGATGCGCTGGATAACGACGTTGAGATCGTCACCAATGCCGATAAGGTGCTCGTCTATGACCGTCCCATCGGCAACGATGGACTGCGCTGGAGCGATCTGCAGCAGTGGTGGGGTGATGCCGAGCAGATCGCTGATGCCACGCAAGCCAAGCGTTCGCTGTACGCGCGTCTCAAGGCCAGCTTGCCCCGAAACTCTCCGCCGCAGACCTTGTTGTTCGATGCCTTCTTCGAGGGGTTCCGCAGCGCCGTACCGAACTTGCCAGCACTGCTGCCGGAAGTATGGCTTCACTGGGATCCACGCACGGTCAAGGAGCGAGGGCCGGATGCACTTCTGCGCTTTCGCATGGACTTCCTGTTGCTTCTACCTCAGGGCGTGCGGGTCGTCATCGAAGTGGACGGAAAGCACCACTACGCGGACGGCGCAGGGGGTGCCGACGTGCAACGCTATGCGCAGATGGTCCGGGGTGATCGCGAACTCAAGCTCGCGGGATATGAAGTCTTCCGCTTTGGGGCCGCGGAGCTGCAGGTGCCAACAGCCAAGGAGGATGTGAAGGCCTTCTTCGAGGCGCTGTTCAAGCGTTACGGCGTTCCAACGAGCTGATAACCCAGCCTCGTGCTAACACCGGCAATTCTTTGGAGAGCACAGTGCAGAAGAGCCTGAAGTCTTGTTGCCTATTCGGTATGATTGGGGCTGATTGATGATAGGTCGGCGCTCCGCAAATCGTCCGAATCCCGCGCCAGAAAAGGGCGCATTTTCCTGACGGTAAAAGCGACGGTAAAGACCCATGTTGATCACTGCAAATCCCTTTAACCATGCGGACTTGCGAGTCTTGTTGATGACCGAGTGGGAGTGATTGGGCGTCTAGCAGATGGACCATCTGATCGCACCCCAAAAGTGGGCGGCGACTCAGCGACTTACGCCATGAGAGTTGAGTCATTCCCCGGTGCACGATCAGTGGACTGTACAGGCCGTTTGGCAAAATTTGCCAAAGCGTGATAGGCTTGCGGATATGAGCACGATGAACATTTCCCTGCCGGATTCACTGAAGGACTACGTCGATGAACAGGTCGGCGAGGGCGGGTACGGCACGAGCAGCGAGTACGTCCGCGAACTGATCCGCAAGGACCAGGATCGCAAGCGCCTGCGCGTGATGATCCTGCAAGGTGCTACGTCCGGCCTCACGCCCCCCGTCGACGCGAAATACTTCGAAGCGTTGCGCGCACGCGTACGTACTTCGCGTAAATGAGCAGCAAACCTGTCATCCCGACCCGGATGGCCGAGCAGGATG
Organism: Paraburkholderia sp. 2C; assembly: GCF_054589215.1. Lineage (NCBI taxonomy): Bacteria > Pseudomonadati > Pseudomonadota > Betaproteobacteria > Burkholderiales > Burkholderiaceae > Paraburkholderia > Paraburkholderia sp. 2C. Next base: position 455,108 of record NZ_BAAILL010000036.1, read on the forward strand.
TGGAACACGAGGTAACTCATTACCTCGTGGACGAAGGCTCGGAGCAGGCTGCACTCGAGTTCATCACGGAGATCGAGAAAGCGTACGGACGTCTGGCAAAACACCCCCACGTAGGTTCGCCACGGTATGCCTATGAGCTGGACATACCGGACCTGCGGTTCTGGCGGCTCGAGCGCTATCCGCATCTGATCTTCTACATTGAGCGCGAGACCCACGTCGAAATCTGGCGTGTGCTTAACGGAAAGCGCGATATTCCAGCGTGGCTGACGAGCGATGACAGCGAACTACATTGAGGCGCGTGACCGGTACGCGCATCAAGCCCGCGTACTGGCTTGCCGACTACCTTTCTTTTTGCATGGTATTTCTCGTGGTATTGCTATTCGTGTGCCAGTGAAAGTCTCGCCAGCATTGAGGCTGAGCCTCTAGTTTACGATCGAGTGGGAGAGAACCCCCGTCTCCTACGGGGGCGATCGGGGCACAGGGCGCCGGTTTAACTGACCGGCGCGCCCATACCGAACAGGACCAGCGGCGGGACGAACCAGCGTGCGTTCCGCTTTGGTCGCGGCGGCGGCCAGCATGGCCTACGCCGTGACACTCGGTGATTCTGATAAAAATAAGATTGAATGAGATAAATCTCTAACCCTTGATCGGCAAGGCATCGGCGCCCGTTGCATGAAGAAACGCGGCGAATACGACACCGATGTCAGCGAAATCTCACTTAAACAGTCGATCACTTGCTGGTGTCAAATACCAGGCAGGCTCAATTGAACCTGCCTGGTTTGAACATGCCTTGAGAATCGATGTAATAGTTGAGGCTTCGCCATAACCAGAGAGGGCAAGCCTATGTCAACTCACGTTAATGCTGGTCGATGCGGCGCAGTTGAATCCAGAACTGTTGCACCGAAGCCCGGCGCGCTTTTCGCAGCTCCCTTTTTGCAATCGCTCGATCTGGCAAGCAGTCGCGCCGACTGTGGCTTTGCCTCGCGTGCCGCTCCAGAATATTATTGACAATTCAGTCCATATTGGTGATCCTTCAAACCCATGGCAAGGCCCAGAGAATTCGATCGCGATGAGGCGTTGGAGCAGGCTATCGATGCCTTCTCCGAGCATGGCTATTCGGGTACGTCGACCGACGTTCTTCTGACGGCGATGAATCTGAGCCGGCAGAGCCTGTATAACGCGTTCGGCGACAAGCGCAGCCTGTACCTCGAGGCTTTGCGCACCTATATAGCCGAGAGCGTCGCGGAACATCTGCAGATCCTCAACCGTTCGACGTCCGCGCGCAAAGGGATTGAACAGCTGTTGAACGATTTCGTGAGCCGGCCTGCACGGGCGTGCCTCGGCACTCACGCGGTCTGCGAGTTCGGTCGCTCCGATCCCGAGATCACGGCACTCGCCGATACGGCCGCGCATACGTTGCGCACGGCGCTCGAGCGGTGTATCGCGAAGGCGAAAGCGGACGGCCAGATCGCAGCGGACATCGACGAACGCGCGGCCGCGCACTTCATCGGCGCAACGCTTTCGGGCATCAGGATCGCTGCGCGAGGCGGGGCGCCGAAGGAAGTGCTGAGGGACATCGCACAGATGGCCTTGCGCAGCCTCGGGTGATTGGCGCGCATCGCGTGATGCGCGCTTTTTGTGGCTAATTTTGGATTGATTGGTCAATTATTTTAAGCGAGTTGCCGATGACGACAGCCGGACGGAATATGCAAACGGGAGCGCCCATGACAAAGTCGATTTTCATCACCGGCACCAGCAGCGGTCTGGGACGCCACACTGCCTTCCACTTCGCACGGCAGGGCTGGAACGTCGCGGCAACGATGCGCGAACCCGAGCGGGAAACCGAGTTGTTGAAGCACGAGCGCATCCGCCTTTTCAAGCTCGACGTGACCGACCCGGCTCAGGCGCGCGCGGCGACTGAAGCGGCAATCGATGCATTCGGCCAGATCGATGTCGTCGTCAACAATGCGGGCGCGGGCTCGTACGGCCCGCTCGAGTTTGCCGAAGAGCGCACGATCGACTGGCAGTTCGCGGTGAACGTACGCGGACCGATCAACGTCATTCGCGCGTTTTTGCCGCACTTTCGCGCACGCAAAGGCGGCCGGTTTATCAATATCAGTTCGTTCATGGGTGTGACGACCGCGATACCGACCGGATCGCTGTACAACATGTCGAAGTTCGCGCTCGAAGGCTTGATCGAAGGGCTTTACTACGAGCTCAAACCGCTCGATATCGACCTTCATCTGGTCGAGCCCGGCGGTTTCAAGGGCAACCGCTTTATCGAGAAAGTGGTGTTCAACACGCATCCGGATATCAGCGACTACGATCCGCTGATCGACAAGGTGAACGCGCGGATGACCTCGAGCGACGAAAGTCTGCGCGACGATCCGCAACTGATCGTCGACGAGATCGAAGCGCTCGCGACCGGCAGGAGCCGGCGCTTCAGAACGCTGGTCGGCAAGACCGGCCGGGATCTGATGGACATGCGCGCGTCGATGCCGATCGAAGACTATCTGTCGACGATCGCGAAAAGCTTCGCCTGGCGAACCCAATGCGAGACGCGGGCGTGACGCGGCTGCACGGTGGTCTCGCAGCCGCTACGGCAGACAGGGCAGCGGGGCAGCCGGGGCTGCAGAAGCGGCCCCGGCTCGCACAGCCTTCATGGCGACGGATCGCAGCAAACCCTCAATGCTTAAGACACGTATCCGCGTTCTTCCACGTACACGTATCCAGCCCGGTATGAATCACCGGCTTGACGGACTTTCCTTCGGCGAGATCGCGCATCACCATCGCGGCCTGGTAGCCCATCTCTTCGGGCCGCTGGCCGACCAGCACATTAACTTTATGGTCCTTCAACGCCTGGATTTCCGGCCCCAGCGTATCGGCCGACACGATGACGAACTTGCCGCTCGCGATCTTGTCCATGATCGGCGCCACGACCTGCGAATACGCTTGCGGCGCAAAGAGCGGCCAGCCGCCCTCGAGCACGAACGCATCGAGACCCGTCGCGTTGGCGGTCAGCGTGTCCTGCATCATCTGGTTCGCTTTGGCCGCGTCGTCGTTCACATAGAGCGGGCACGCGCTGATCTCGCGCCAGTTGTTCTCGCCTGCGAGCTTCGAGATTCCCTTCTTGCCGGATAGTGCATCGCGCGTGCCCTGCGCGCGCTGATTGATGTTCTCGGCCGCGGGATTGCCCATCACGAGGCAGAGGTTGCCGCCCTTCGGCATCAGCAGCTTTAACTGTTCGCCGAGCTTGAACCCGAGCTCGTAGTTATCGGTGCCGACATAGCTCTTGCGCAACGACGCATCCTTCGGCAGCAGATCGGCATCCGCGGTGATGATCGGAATCTTCGTGTTACGGCGGCGGATTACTTCGGCAATCGCCGGCGCGTTCGATGGCGAAATCGCAATGGCGGCGACGCCCTTCGTCAGCAGGTCGTCGATGATCTGCACTTCCGCGCTTTCGTCGGCGGCCGTCGCAGGGCCGGTGTAATAGCAGTTATAGCCTTGCTTGTGGAGTTCCTTGTTCGCCCGGTCGCATCCCTGATGCATGAGGTCGAAGTAGGGGTTGTCGAGGCCCTTCACGACGAGCGCCAGGGTTTTATCGGCTGCGAAAGCAGGCGAGGCCAGCATCGCAAGGCCCCCGATCGCAGCAAGACACATCAACATTTTCTTCATTGTTGCCTCCTGTTCGGCGCCGGCTCTGCGGTGCCCATGTCTCTTCGCACAATTTTCACCACGCTTTCCAAGGCAGGCCCATGGTGGGCGCTACCTGTCTGCGGAACCTTGCGGTCTTGGGTTGCGAACAGCTCAGCAGATCGCACCGATCGAACAACTCGAACGCATGCACGAACACATGCGCGAACAACTGCGCCCGGCAGTTCCGCGTATCGACCGGCCGCACAGCCTTGCGAGGCGCCGGCCGCGGCCGCGGCCGGCGCGCAACGAAGACTTGTCAATCGTCTTGCCGCTCGCCGCCGAGCCGGTTGAACAGCACGGCGACGATAATGAAGGAGCCAACGACCGTTCCTTGCCAGAACGAATCGACGCCAAGCAGGATCAGGCTATTGCGGATGACTTCGATGAGCGCCGCACCGACGACGGTACCGAACGCGCTGCCGATGCCGCCCATCAGATTGGTGCCGCCGATCACGGTCGCGGCGATCACGCGCAATTCGTCGCCGGTACCGAGGCCTGTCGTGATGGCGCCGAGCCAGCCGACTTCGAGCACGGCGGCGACGCCCGCCATCAGGCCGCCGAGCACGTAGACCGAGCAGAGGATGCGGCGCACCGGCACGCCGGTGAGATTGGCCGCGTGACGGTTGCCGCCGACCGCGAACACATAGCGCCCCCAGCGCGTGAAGGCGAACGCGAACCAGAACAGCACGGCGAGCACCACGAGAAACCACACCGGATTCGCAACGCCGAGGGTCGAGCCGCCCCCCAGTTTGAGGAGCTTGCTGCCGTCGGGGCCGAAATCGAAAATCGTTCTGCTACCCGAAATGACGAGCGCGAGGCTGCGGCCCACGCTCAGCATGCCGAGCGTGACGACGAAAGGCTGCATGTTCAGATACGCGATCAGCACGCCGTTTACGAGCCCGACGGCGCCGGCTGTCGCGAGCGCGAGACCGATGCCGGCCCAGATCGGATAGCCGGCATTCATCACGACCGACAGCACGATGCCGCTCAGGCCGATCGTTGAGCCCACCGAAATATCGATGCCGCCTGTGACGATCACGGCCATCGCGCCGAGCGCGACGATCGCCACAAAGGCGAAATTGCGCGTGACGTTGAAAAGATTCTGCGAGGTCGCGAAGCTCGACGTGGCGAACGACAGCACAATGCACGTGACGATTGTCGCCAGCACGACCCAGAACACCTGGCTCGCAAGCAGCCCCGACCAGCGCGTATGCGTTTTCGCTGACTGCGGATCGTCAAGCAAGGTCTGCATTGGGCTGGGCCTTTCCGGCGCATCGTTCAATTTCGGGTCTCCCGTGCGGGTGGTTCGGGTGCTTCAGGCGGTAGCGATGGCTCCGGTAATGAGGCCGGTCACTTCTTCCGGCGACGATGCTGCGGTGTTCTTGTCCGCGACCTTGCGCCCACGCCGCATCACGACCACGCGGTCGGCGACCGCAAACACGTCGGGCATCCGGTGGCTGATCAGAATCACGGCGATGCCGTGCCCGGCGAGGCGTTTGATGAGTTCGAGCACCTCCGCCACCTGGCGCACGCTAATCGCCGCGGTCGGTTCGTCCATGATGACGAGCCGCGCTTCGGACAGCCGCGTGCGCGCGATCGCGACCGCCTGACGCTGACCGCCCGACATCTGCCGCACGAGATCGCGCGGACGCGTCTCCGATTTCAGCTCCTTGAACAGTTCGCCGGCGCGCCGGTACATGGCGGCGTGATCGAGCACGCGGACCGGACCGAAGCCGATGCGCGGTTCGCGGCCGAGAAACACATTGGCCGCCGCCGTGAGGTTGTCGCACAGCGCAAGATCCTGATAGACGACTTCGATGCCCTGCGCGCGGGCGTCGACCGGCTTGCTGAAATGCACCGGCTTGCCGTCGATCCGTATCTCGCCGTGCGAGGGCGGGAAGTTGCCCGCGATGACCTTGACCAGCGTGGATTTGCCGGCCCCGTTGTCGCCCATCAGGCCGACGACCTGGCCGGGCTCCAGACCGAACGTGACGTCGGTCAACGCCTGGATGGCGCCGAAGTGCTTGGAAATGCCTCTGAGTTCAAGAAGACTCATGGCTCGTCGCGTTCGCTCCGATGATGCCGCTCGCGTCCCTTGAAAGGCGGCTGGTAGACGACATGCTAGTCAGCCAGTCTTTATAAAACAACGGCGGGTTTGCCCGAACCGCTTCTAACAGAAACATGACGCGCTATCGTGTGAACGCGCTCAACCTGAACAGCACGCGACGATGGCTGACGTACAACTTTCATTGCCGGGCTTCGACGCCGTGCCGTTGCCGACGGACGGCCTGTTTTTCGCGCTCTTTCCAGACGCGCGAAGCGCGGCTCGCATCGAATGCATGGCGCATCACATCTGCGCGAAGCAACCCGGCAAGCGACCCGGCACAAGCGCACCCGTACCGCTTGGGCCCGATCGCTACCACGTGACCTTGCATCATCTCGGCAACTACGCCGGTGGTTTACCGCACGCGGTGATTGCAAGAGCGATTCGTGCGGCATCGACAGTCAGAATGAAGGCGTTCGCTGTCGCATTCGATCGTGCGGAAGATTTTCGAGGAAGGCCGCTCGTGCTGCGCGCGCACGAGGGCGCGCTTGCGTTGATGGCGTTTCGTTTCGCACTGGGCAAAGCGCTGGAAAGCGCGGGATTCGCGGGCAGGACGAGAGCGCCTTTCACGCCGCATATCACGCTTGCGTATCGCGAGCCGGTTGACGCGACGCGTCGGTTCGTCGAGCGGCTTGACGAACCGGTTAGCTGGACCGTGCAGGACTTCGTGCTCGTGCACAGCCTGCTCGGCCGCACTCGCCATATCGCGCTTGCGCGCTGGCCGTTGGCTTCGTGCTAGAACCGCACGCCCGTCGAACATCCGCCGCCGAAACCGCTGCCGCTGCCGCCGGCGAATCCACAGAACGTGCCGCAACCGGACAAGGTCATCGACAGCACGACGGCGCCGAGCACCGCGCGCACACGCGATCGCACCGAAACACGCCGCCTTGTGTCGCGCGCAGATTCGGCAGAATTGACGGAAATATGCAATCTGAAGCACATCAATATGTTTTGGCTTTGCATATTGGAACACCCAAAACCTTCAACCATATCTGCGCCGGAACCGCTACCCAACGAGATAAATCTTAAATTGAAGTGTCTCGTCTATGTTACGGACGAAACATATGCGCAAGGTGCTGTTAGAATGCCCGAGCCGCAACGTAGTGGATTGCAAATGAAATTGCTTGATGCGCTAGTCGAACAACGCATTGCCGCCGCAGCCGCGCGCGGTGAATTCGACGAATTGCCAGGCGCGGGTGCGCCGCTCAATTTCGAAGACGACCCGTTGGTCCCCGAGGAAGTGCGAGTGGCGAACCGTATTCTGAAGAATGCCGGTTTCGTGCCGCCAGCCGTCGAGCAACTGCGGGCGCTGCATAGCCTGCAGGACGAGCTCGCCGCGGTCGGCGACCGCGCGACGCGCTGTGGGCTGCAAGCGAAGATGCTGGCGCTCGAACTGGCGCTCGAATCGCTGCGCGGCGGGCCGATGCTCGTGCCGCGCGAATATTGCCGCCGCATCGCCGAACGCCTGTCGGAGCGCGTGGCCGCCGGCGACGAAGCCGGCGACGCGACGTCGTAGTGCCGACTGCCGCGAACCCGTCCGCGCATACGCAAAATCGGGCCGCACCGGCGAATGCCGGCTGCGTCGCGGGCGCCGTCGAAAAATCTGATATATCGGAAGACGAATTGGCGATAAAGTCAGAAGCCGATTTTTTGTGCCCCGATATTCCTGTGCTCCCTGATCCCTCATCCGAGCGCGACCGCCATTTCATGCGGCTCGCGCAAGCCGCTGCCGAAGAGGCACGCGCGGCCGGCGAAGTGCCGGTCGGCGCGGTGCTCGTCTGCGGCGACGAGGTCATCGCGAAGGGCTTCAACCATCCGATCGGTTCGCACGATCCGTCGGCGCATGCCGAGATGGCCGCGCTGCGGGCGGCCGCCGGCACGCTGCAGAACTATCGCCTGCCGGGCTGCGAGTTGTTCGTGACGCTCGAGCCGTGCCTGATGTGCGCGGGCGCGATCATGCATGCGCGCATCGCGCGGGTCGTGTTCGGCGCGCGGGATCCGAAGACGGGCGCGTGCGGCAGTGTGGTCGATGCGTTTGCGAACGGCCAGCTCAATCATCATACGGTTGTGGTCGGCGGCGTGCTCGAGGAAGCGTGCGGGGCGGCGCTCAAGTCGTTTTTCGCGGACCGGCGGCGGGCCGCGCGCGAGGCACGCGCGAAACTGGACCCGGGGACACGCTGGCCGCTTTGAACGACCGCTTTGAACGTGCTTCAACTGCCGGCTTCAACTGCCCGCTTTAAATGCCCGCTTTAGTGCCTCCGCTTGAACGAACGGCCACGCGTTGATTTGCCGAACGAACGCAGTCGCGTCAATCATCCAACAAATCGAAGGCGGCCATGATCGAACACCGCACCATTGAACTGATCGCCCCCTCGGGCTACCCGCACGATCCGGCCGCGCTGCATCTCGCCCTGCAGCGGTTGCGCGCGCAAGGCCATCACGTCGAAAACGTTCACGCAACGCAGCGGCGCTACCAGCGTTTTGCCGGCACCGACGGGCAGCGGGCGGCCGAACTGAATCGCCTCGCCGACCCGTCGCGCGAGTTGCCCGACATCGTGCTCGCGGTGCGCGGCGGTTATGGCGCGGTCCGCTTGCTGCACGGACTCGACTACGACGGTCTGCAACGCCGTTTGCGGGACCAGCCGATCGCATTCGTCGGACATAGCGATTTCACTGCGGTGCAGCTCGCGCTGCTTGCGCAAAGCGGCGTGACGACGTTCGGCGGACCGATGCTGGTCGGCGATTTCGGCGCACCCGAGGTCAGCTCATTTACGATGCGGCACTTCTGGCATGCGCTTTCCGAGCCGACTTTCACGATCACGAGCGCCGTCGCGCAGGCGCAGTCGGCGGACGTCACCGGCACGCTGTGGGGCGGCAATCTTGCGGTACTGACGTCGCTGGTCGGGACGCCTTATCTGCCGCCGGTCGAGGGCGGCATCCTCTTTCTCGAAGACGTCAACGAGCAGCCATTCCGTCTCGAGCGCGCGATCTATCAACTGCACCTGGCCGGCATACTCGAGCGGCAGCAGGCGCTCGTTCTCGGCGACTTCTCGGGCGGCAAGCAATTCGACTACGACAACGGCTACGACCTGAACGCGATGATCGAGCAGGTGCGGTCGGTGATCGGCATCCCGGTGATCACGGGGCTTCAGTTCGGCCACATTCCGGATATGGTCACGTTGCCGGTGGGCGCCGACGCGCATCTGCAAGCCGATGCGCATGGTTTCCGGCTCACGGTGTCCGGGCATCCGGTGCTCGAATAATCCTGGGCATCGCCCGGGTAGCGCTTCGTCGTCCGGCAGCATGGCATGCGCCGGGCGATTGAAGCGCTGACTCGCTCATCCTCTCCCGTTTCGCCAACACGGCGGCGTGCGCGGCTGTCCTCGGCGAAGTCGCTCCGCGATTTTGTTGACAAAATCCGGCCGGCGCACGCGTCCTTGTCTCGTTGAAGTAAGCCTGCATCTAACCACGCACATGCCATTGCGGGCGACTGCGTAAGGCCGCCGCATGCGTTGCTGGCCAGGGCGCCGTGAAAATTGTCGAAAATCAGCGATGAAAATTGTTGACAATTATTTGTGGCGTCCTAAGATGCATCTCAATAAACGCAGCCCGATCATGTCCGACACGTCCACCGCCCCGTCGAATGGTTTGAAGCCCGAAGCGATCGCCGAGCGCATTCGCGCAGCGATCCTCGAGCATCGACTCGCACCCGGTTCGAAGCTGACCGAAGCGCAGTTGTGCGATGTATTCGACGTGAAGCGCGGGCCGATCCGCCAGGCATTGACGCTGCTCGCGAACGACCGGCTCGTCGATCTCGAGCCCAATCGCGGCGCATTTGTCGCGAGTCCGACGTTGCAGGAAGTGCATGAAGTGTTCGAGATGCGCCGCATCATCGAACTCGCGGTGATCGAAAAGGTCTGCACGGGCGCGCATGGAACTAAGCGCCTGAAGACGATCGGCGCAACGATCGGCCGCGAGCGCAAAGCCTTCGAGACGCGCGACTTTCCCGCATGGATCCGGCTCTCCGGCGAGTTTCATACGGAGCTCGCCACGCTCACCGGTAACACGGTGCTGTGCGACTGCTTAAGCGGACTCGTTGCGCGCTCAACTTTAATTTCCGCGCTGTACGAATCGCTCGGACGCAGCCCGTGCTCGTTCGAAGATCACGAAGCGATACTCGCCGCGATCGACGCCGGCGATGCAACCCGCGCCGCGGCCTTGATGTCGCGCCATCTGCAGAACGTCGAACTGAAGATGCTGGACCGGCCGGCGACAGGTCCAGCCGATCTGCACGAAGTGTTCGGCACGCGCGCGAGCCAGCGCGCATCAGGATGACTTGAACGGCGCACGCACGCTCACAGGCGGTGCGCGCTGCACTGAATTCGAACCGAAAGATCGCGACATGCGTGCCCACGCGAAGCGGCATGCATCACGCGGCAACGTGACGGCAGATGTCCGCGGATTCTGCCGAAGCCAATAGAACAAGTACGTCAGTACGGAGACACCGCGGCAAAGCGTATGCGAATCACATCGGCCGTTATGCCCTCACCGGCGGCCGCATGACTGGCATGCACGATGCAGTGGCCAATCGGCTTTCGAGCCGGGTTTTGCCCGGCTTTCGACCGATGGTCCCAAATCCTTGGAGGAGTTCATGGCTCAGTTCAGCGCAGCACCGGGCAACCCGGGCATTCCCGCCTACGAAGACAGCAGCGCCGGTACGCAAGCGGCCGATTCGCCGCTACCCGCCGGTTATAGCGAACGTCTGTACAACGAAGATCTCGCGCCGCTGCACAAGCAGACCTGGGGCGCGTACAACATCTTCGCGTTCTGGATGTCCGACGTGCATAGCGTTGGCGGCTACGTGTTCGCGGGCAGCCTCTTTGCGCTCGGTTTGACAAGCTGGCAGGTGCTGATCGCGCTGCTGGTCGGCATTACGCTCGTCAATGTGCTGTGCAACCTGATCGCAAAGCCGAGCCAGCAGAATGGTGTGCCGTATCCTGTCGCGTGCCGCGCGACCTTCGGTGTGCTCGGTGCGAACGTGCCGGCCGTCATTCGCGGTTTGATCGCGGTCGCGTGGTACGGCATTCAGACGTATCTCGCGTCGAGCGCGCTCGTGATTGTCGTGCTGAAGTTTTTCCCGCAGTTCTTGCCTTATGCCGACGTGCATCATCACGGCTTCATGGGGCTCTCGACGGTGGGCTGGGCGGGCTTCATGCTGCTGTGGGTGCTGCAGGCGTTCGTGTTCTGGAACGGCATGGAGACGATCAAGAAGTTCATCGACTTCGCAGGACCGGCCGTCTATGTCGTGATGTTTATCCTCGCCGGCTACATGGTGTGGCGCGCGGGCTGGCAGAACATCGGCATCAACCTGGGCGGTGTGAAGTATCACGGCATGGAAGTGCTGCCGGTGATGATCACCGCGATCTCGCTTGTCGTGTCGTATTTCTCGGGCCCGATGCTGAACTTCGGCGACTTCTCGCGCTACGGCAGGAGCTTTCGCAGCGTGAAGCGCGGCAACTTCTGGGGCTTGCCGGTCAACTTCCTTGCGTTCTCGCTCGTGACCGTGATTACGACCGCCGCGACGCTGCCGGTGTTCGGTGAACTGATTACCGACCCGGTCGAAACGGTGGGCCGCATCGACTATCCGACAGCAGTGATTCTCGGCGCGCTGACGTTCACGATTGCCACGATCGGCATCAATATCGTCGCCAACTTCGTGTCGCCCGCGTTCGACTTTTCGAATGTCGCGCCTCGCTTGATCAGCTGGCGCGCGGGCGGCATGCTGGCCGCGGTCGCGTCGATTTTCATCACGCCGTGGAACCTGTTCAACAATCCGGCGGTGATTCATTACACGCTCGACGTGCTGGGCAGTTTCATCGGTCCGTTGTATGGCGTCCTGATCGTCGATTACTACTTTGTTAAGCGCCAGAAGATCGTGCTCGACGATCTGTACACCGTGTCGGACAAGGGTACGTACTGGTATCGCAATGGCGTCAACTATCGTGCGGTGGCCGCGCTGCTGCCGGCGGCGCTGATCGCGGTGCTTTGCGTGATGGTGCCGGCATTGAGCGGGCTGGCGAATTTTTCGTGGTTCGTCGGCGCGGCGTTGGGCGCGGTTTTCTACCGGATGATTGCGCACAAGTAAGCGCGCACAAAGAGGCGCGCGGGTAAGCGGAAGCATCAAGAGACAAAGCCCCTGCGCGCAGCAACAGGAGTCGAGATGCGTATCAAACTGATCAACCCGAACACGACGCAGCGGATGACCGACGCGATGGGTCGTTGCGCACGCAACATCGTCGCGCCGGGCACCGAAGTGGTTGCAGTCAGCCCGACGATGGGGCCGCCTTCGATCGAAGGCTATTACGACGAAGCATTCGCAACGCCCGGCCTGCTTGCCGAAGTGGCCGCGGGTGAGCGCGAAGGCTTCGACGGCTACGTGATTGCCTGCTTCGGCGATCCGGGGCTTTATGCGGCGCGCGAGGTGGCGCGCGGCCCGGTGATCGGCATCGCCGAAGCGGCGATGCATGCGGCAAGCGTGCTCGCGCCGGGTTTTTCGGTCGTGACGACGCTGTCGCGCACGTGCGGCATGGCGTGGCATCTTGCCGAACGCTATGGCATGAAGCGTTTCTGCCGCAATGTGCGCGCAACGGACGTCGCGGTGCTCGATCTCGACCAGCCGGGCTCGGCCGCGCGCCGTCTCATCATCGACGAATGCCGGCGCGCGCTCGACGAAGACGGCTCGGACGCGATCGTGCTCGGCTGCGCGGGCATGGTCGAGCTGTGTGCGGAAATCGAGGATGCAGTCGGCGCGCCGGTGGTGGAGGGCGTGACATCGGCCGTTAAATGGGTCGAAGCGCTGATTGCGCTCCGGCTTGCGACGGCCAAGCGCGGCGACTACGCACGGCCGCTCGCGAAGCGCTACGACGGTGCGTTCGCGCGCTTCAGCCCGGCTGAATCCGACGCACACGGATCGATGCGGGTAAACGCGAGTGCTGCCACGAGCACGACCGCAAGCGACAAGGCGATCCCAGCTCCAGCCGCACACGACGATGCCGCGCCGCATATACATCCGGTCTGACCCGCACTATGGGGCGACGTGTATGCGCGCACCGAGGCGTTTTCGCTACACTGGCTCAACGCTGCCGCGCCCGCATGCGCCCGCATGCGAGCGCATGTGAGCCAGTGGCATCCAGGTCGCATCGCATCGCGCCGCGTACTCATCGTCAACTGCTGCTTTTCCTCAAATCATGTCACTCGATCCGAACTATCCACGCGACCTGATCGGCTACGGCCGTTATCCGGTGCAAGCGAACTGGCCCGGGCGCGCCCGCATCGCCGTGCAATTCGTGCTCAATTACGAAGAGGGCGGCGAGAACTGCGTGCTGCACGGCGATGCCGGATCGGAGCAGTTCCTGTCGGAAATCGTCGGCGCCGCGTCGTTTCCGGCGCGCCATATGAGCATGGAGTCGATCTACGAATACGGCTCGCGCGCGGGCGTGTGGCGCATTCTGCGCGAGTTCGAAAAGCGCGGCCTGCCGCTGACGATCTTCGGCGTGGGCATGGCGATCGAGCGCAATCCGGAAGCGGCGCGCGCATTCGTCGAACTCGGGCACGAAATCGCCTGCCATGGGTATCGCTGGATTCACTATCAGGACTTCACGCCCGAACGCGAAGCCGAGCATATGCGTCTCGGCATGGAAGCAATCGAGCGCGTGACCGGCGTGCGGCCGCTCGGCTGGTACACGGGCCGCGACAGTCCTAACACGCATCGGCTCGTTGCCGAGTACGGCGGCTTTCTGTACGACTCCGATAACTACGGCGACGACCTGCCGTTCTGGATGGACGTCGACGTGACAGGCGGCGCGAAAGTGCCGCAACTGATCGTCCCTTACACGCTGGACACGAACGACATGCGGTTTGCGACGCCGCAGGGCTACAACACCGCGGACCATTTCTTTACCTATCTGCGCGATGCCTTCGACGTGCTCTACGAAGAGGGCGACGAAGCGCCGAAGATGCTGTCGATCGGCATGCACTGCCGCCTGCTCGGACGCCCGGGCCGCTTTCGCGCATTGCAGCGCTTTCTCGACCACATCGAACAGCGCGACCGCGTGTGGGTCACGCGTCGTATCGACATCGCGCGGCACTGGCGCGAACATCATCCGTATCAGCAACCGGAACGCGGGGCCACCGCATAAATGCGATGCACTACACGCTCGATCAATTGAACCGTGTGTCGAAGGATGCATTCGTTGCCGCGCTGTCCGGCGTCTTCGAACATTCGCCGTGGGTAGCGGAAGCCGCTGCGGAACTGCGCCCGTTCGCAGACATCGACGAACTGCATCGCAAGATGTCGCGCATCGTCGAAACGGCAGGGGAGCAGAAGCAACTTGCACTGATCAACGCGCACCCGGAACTCGCGGGCAAGGCGGCGGTGCGCGGCGAACTGACCGTCGAGTCGACGCGCGAGCAGAGCGGCGCGGGCCTCGACCAATGCACGCGCGAAGAGTTCGACCATTTGCTGCAACTGAACGCGGCTTACCGGGAAAAGTTCGGATTCCCGTTCATTCTTGCCGTGCGCGGCTACGACCGGCACGGCATCATCGCGAACTTCGAGGCGCGCGTGAATAACAGCCGCGCGGATGAACTGCGCGCGAGCCTCGATCAGATTGACCGGATTGCGCGCTTCAGACTCGACGACCTGCTCGGCGGTTAAAGACGCGCACCCACGAAGCACGCGTACAGGCCGTACGCATCATCAGATATCAAAGGAAGACGACGATGGCACTCCCGATTCTCGATCCCAACGCACCGGACTTTACGCGCCGCTATGTGAATCTCGCGGACCCGCGGCTCGGCGCCCAGGCGCTCGAAGCAAGCGACGAATTCTTCGCGCCGAAAGACCGGATGCTGAATCCGGAGCCCGCTGTGTTCATTCCCGGCAAATACGACGAACACGGCAAATGGATGGACGGCTGGGAAACGCGCCGCAAGCGCACGACCGGTTACGACTGGTGCATCGTCAAGCTTGCGCGGCCGGGCCAGATCAAGGGCCTCGACCTCGATACGAGCCATTTCACCGGTAACTTTCCGCCTGCGGCATCGGTGCAAGCGGCGCGACTCGTGGACGGCACGCCGAACCAGTCGACGCAATGGACGCAAATCGTTCCATCGACAACGCTGCAAGGCAACAGCCATCACTATCTCGACGTGACCGACACCAATGCGTACACGCACGTGCGCGTGAACATCTATCCGGACGGCGGCATCGCGCGCCTGCGCATTTACGGGCAGCCGCAAGTCGACTGGGCGGGCGCGAGCCGCACCGAGCTGTTCGATCTGGCCGCGATGGAAAACGGCGCGTATCTCGTCGGCGCGAATAACCAGCACTTCGGCGCCGCGTCGACACTGCTGATGCCGGGCCGCGGCATCAATATGGGCGACGGCTGGGAGACGCGGCGGCGACGCGAGCCCGGCAACGACTGGGCGATCGTCGCGCTGGCGCAGCCGGGCGTGATCCGCAAGATTGAAGTCGACACGGCGCACTTCAAGGGCAACTATCCTGATCGTTGCTCGATTCAGGCTGCCCACGTGACCGGCGGCACCGACAGTTCGCTCGTCACGCAAGCGATGTTCTGGCCCGTGCTGCTCGGCGAGCAGAAGCTGCAGATGGACAATCAGCACTTCTTCGAAAGCGAGCTCGAGGCGCTCGGCCCCATTACGCATGTGCGCTTTAACATCATTCCGGATGGCGGCGTGTCGCGTCTGCGCCTGTGGGGTACCCTGGCGTGATGTGCACGACGAGGCGCGCGATGATGGAGGCGAATTTCGCGGTAATTCTGGATGACTACGCAATGAAAACACTGCCAATCGAACCGCTGACGCGCGAGGTCTTCGCGCCGTTCGGCGATGTGATCGAACTCGAGGGCGCGAAGCAGATTCCGATCAATCTCGGCACGACGATCCGCTATCACGATCTCGCGAATGTGGATGTCAGCGATGGCGGCGGCCGCACGCTTGTGAATCTGTTTCGCGGACAGCCGCGCACGCTGCCGTTCGAAGTGAAGATGCTCGAGCGGCATCCGCTCGGCAGCCAGGCGTTTATTCCGTTCGATGAAAAGCCGTATCTGGTGGTCGTTGCGCCGGCCGGCGTGCTCGACCCGCAAGCGATCCGCGCGTTCGTCACGAGCGGCTGGCAGGGCGTGAACTATGCGAAGGGCGTGTGGCACCATCCGCTGATCGCGCTCGGTGAGGTCAGCGACTTCATCGTCGTCGATCGCGGCGGCGAAGGGTGCAATCTGAACGAGCAGGATCTTGCCGAATCGCTGTGGCTGACCGACGATGCGCTGAGCGTCGTAAGTGATTGATGTTGCCGGGCGGCTGCTGGAATACGGGCCGCCTGTCCGCTCGCGTTGTGTCTAATTGCGCTTTGCAAGCAGCGGCGAATGGCCTATCACTTCGCGGGCGGGAGCCGGCGGCTGCGCGGCAGAAAATCCCGCTGCCTCGATCGCTCTACTGAGGCTTTTGAGTTTCACGTTTTTCCTGGGGCTCCTCAGGGACTCCATCCCATCGTTCCACGCGTGCAACATCTGCTTTGCCACGCTGCGCCATTGCGGTTCGTTGCGTGCGGCCTCGATCACCTGGTAGCCGACGGCCAGCGCCATGGCGCTTCGCGAACCGGCATGGTCAGACTGACGAAGTCTCCGGGCGAGGCACTGCTGCTGTATTGCAGTACGTATTCGTCCCGCTCGCGAAAGAGCGACGCAACCTTGCGCCCCATGACATGGACGTCGAGCCTCATCGGTTCGACTCCGTGGGTGAGCGCTGCTCGGCGAGAATGTCGTCGAGCGTGCGGCTCAAACCCGTGAGCGACGATCTTCAAATCGAATCCCGCGGCTTCCAGCAACCTGAAGATGGTGGCCATGTTGTAGCCCAAGGGACGCAACGGACGCGTAAGTTTTTGTAGCCTTTAAGCGACATTTATTGGATAACCCATCGCAAATGAAGCCTTGGAGCGACAGGGCAACGAGACTACGCCTACTGCAACGCGCCTCCCTGAAACCACGCAGCGAGCTTTTGCCGCTCGTCATCGGTCATATGCGTGACATTGCCGAGCGGCATCGCCTTCAACGTGACGGCCTGCTGATAAATGCGCTGCGCGTTCTGCGAAATCTCGGCGGGCGTGTCGAACATCACGCCGGCGGGCGCGCTGCCCATCAGTGTCGGATGCGCGGAATGGCACGCGGCGCAGCGCTGCTGCAGGATCGGCGCGATATCGGCCACGACGATCTTCGGCGCGTTAGCGGCTTCGGCCTGCGGCACGACCGGCTTCGGCATGGTCCAGACGAGCGCCGCAACCATCAGCGCGACGCCGCCGAGCGGCAGATACCAGAGCACCTGGCCGCGATGGCGCATCACGAAGAACTGCCGGATCAGCGCGCCGGCCGCCATGATGACCGCGAGCACCGCCCAGTTGTACGGATGCGTGTACGTCATCGCGTAGTGATTCGACAGCATCGCAAACACGACGGGCAGCGTGAAATACGTGTTGTGCACCGAGCGTTGCTTGCCGCGCTTGCCGTAGATCGGGTTCGGCGTATCGCCCTTGAGCATCGCGTCGACCATCTTGCGCTGGCCCGGAATGATCACGAAAAACACGTTCGCCGACATGATCGTCGCGAGCGTCGCGCCCATGATCAGATACGCGGCGCGGCCCGCGAAGATGTGGCACGCAAGCCATGCGCCGACGAGTACGACCAGCGCCACGCAGATGCCGAGCACGCGATCGTTCTTGCCAAGCAGCCGGCACAGCGAGTCGTAAATGATCCATCCGCCCGCGAGAAAGCCGAGCGCCGAGAAGATCGCGACCACCGGTCCCATGTCGAGCACGTTCCTGTCGATCAGATATGTGTTCGGCGCCCACAGGTAAAGCACCGTGAAGAGTCCGAAGCCGGAGAGCCAGGTCGTATACGACGGCCATTTCGACCAGTGCAGGTCGTCGGGCATTTCGGGCGGCGCGACCGTGTACTTCTGCATGTTGTAGAAGCCGCCGCCGTGCACATGCCACAGCTCGCCGAATACACCGCGGCGGCGCTGATTCGGGTCCTGCGGCGGCTTCAGGCTATTGTCGAGTGCAACGAAATAAAACGATTCGCCGATCCACGCGATCGCGGCGATCACATGGAACCAGCGGATCGCGAGGTTCAGCCAGTCGGTGATAAAGCCTTCCATGAAACTCCTCCACTTCCTGTTCGTCGTAGGCGCGGCGCTCATCTGCCGCGCTTAACTGCCGCGCTTAGCTGCCACGCTTAACTGCCACGCTTAACTGCCGCGATACGTGCTATACGACCACGGCGAAACGAGCAGCGGCACGTGGTAGTGCGCATCCGCATCCGCGACGCCGAAGCGCAGCACGACGCGATCGACGAAGCGCGGCTGCGGCAGTTGCGTGCCGGCCGCCGCAAAATAGTCGCCCGCGTGAAACACGAGCTCGTATTCGCCGGCGACGAACGCGCTGCCGTCGAGCAGCGGCTCGCTGCAGCGGCCGTCGCTGTCGGTGGTGGTGGTTTTCAGCGCGCGGCGCGTGTCGCCTGCAAGCGCAAAGAGTTCGACCTTGACGCCGGCGCCAGGACGGCCGTTTGCGGTGTCGAGCACGTGGGTAGTGAGCTTGCCCATTCGCGATTTTCCTTATGTCAATGCGAGGTTTCGGCGGCGGCCCGATCCAGGGGCTAAGCGGCGGATCGAGGCTCCACGTCAGTGGCTACCTACCCGTCGGCGGATTCAAGCGAGCGCCGTGACATGCATTGTAGAAACATTGACGATACCCGCGCGGCCGCGATAGGAAAGATAATGATTCACGCATGAGGGGCGCTCGCTGCGCGCCGCAAGCAGCCGGTCGGCAAGCACCAGGCACGAAGCGCTGACCGGCGTGCGCCACGCCCAACCCACGCGCAGTTGCCACTATATCGCCGCACCGAACCCCACTATCGCTGCGGCGCGCATTGCCAAGCCGATTTTGACCGCCGAAGGTAACACCGATCAAGGAGGAAACGAATGACGGCGACGCAGCGCAACACCCGCGGCAAGACGATGCTGGTCAAACACGCGGAACGACTGGTCACGATGGACGACGCGCGGCGCGAACTGCGCGACGCGGGTCTTTATATCGAAGATGGCCGGATCGTCGCGGTCGGCGCAACGGCCGATCTGCCGCCGACGGCCGACGACGTGCTCGATCTGCGCGGCCATCTCGTGATACCGGGGCTCGTCAACACGCATCACCACATGTATCAGAGCCTCACGCGCGCGCTGCCCGCTGCGCAGAACGCCGAGCTGTTCGGCTGGCTGACGAGCCTCTACAAGGTCTGGGCGCATCTGACGCCCGAGATGATCGAGGTGTCGACGCTGACCGCGATGGCGGAACTGCTGCTGTCGGGCTGCACGACGTCGAGCGACCATCTGTATGTGTTTCCGAACGGCTGCCGGCTCGACGACAGCATCGAAGCCGCGCGGCGCATCGGCATGCGCTTTCATGCGAGCCGCGGCAGCATGAGCGTTGGGCAGCGCGATGGCGGCCTGCCGCCCGACGAGGTTGTCGAAGACGAAGCGCATATCCTCAAAGACACGCAGCGCGTGATCGAGACATATCAAGATGCCGGGCGCTACGCGATGCTGCGCGTCGCTGTCGCGCCGTGCTCGCCGTTTTCGGTGAGTCGCGATCTGATGCGCGAATCGGCGACGCTCGCGCGCAGCTACGGCGTGTCGTTGCATACGCATCTGGCCGAAAACGTCAACGATGTCGCGTATAGCCGCGAGAAGTTCGGCATGACGCCGGCCCAGTACGCGCAGGACCTGGGCTGGGTCGGCCGCGACGTCTGGCATGCACACTGCGTCCAGCTCGACGATGCGGGCATCGCGCTTTTCGCGCGGACGGGCACGGGCGTCGCGCACTGTCCGTGTTCGAACATGCGGCTCGCGTCGGGCATTGCGCCGGTCAAACGGATGCGGCTCGCGGGCGTGCCGGTGGGCCTCGGTGTCGATGGTTCGGCGTCGAACGACGGCGCGCAGATGGTGGCCGAGGTGCGGTAGGCGCTGCTGTTGCAGCGCGTCGGCTTCGGCCCCGATGCGATGAGCGCGCGCGAAGCGCTCGAGATCGCGACGCTCGGCGGCGCGGCGGTGCTGGGCCGCGACGATATCGGCGCGCTCGCGCCGGGCATGGCGGCGGACTTCGTGTCGTTCGATTTGCGACAGCCGCTTTTCGCGGGCGCACTGGCGGACCCGGTCGCGGCGCTCGTGTTTTGCGCGCCCTCGCAAGTGGCGCATAGCGTGATCGGCGGCAGACAGGTCGTGCAAGACGGCGTGCTGGCCACGGTCGAACTGGCGCCGGTGATCGAGCGGCATAACCGTCTCGCGCAGCAGTTGTACGAAGCAGCGCGGTAGGGCGCGGCGGCCGCCGTTCGAACCGAATGCCCGCCGGATGCTCCCGGAGCGCCGGGTTACTTGTCCACCAGCGCGCGTGTTGCCTCCGCAACGAGCCCGCGCAGCCACCGCACTTCGTCCGAGTAATGCACGCGCTCGTGCCATAGCTGGTAATACTGCATCGGCGGGAAATCGAGCGGCGCGGGCATCACCGTCAAAGGCAAGAACTTCGCGTAGTAGTCGGCGAACAGCCGCGTCGTCGTGAAGATCAGATCGGATTTGATCAGCACATATGGCGCGAGATTGAAGTAAGGCAGCGTGACGACCACGTGGCGCTTCAACCGTTCGCGCGCGAGATGCACGTCGATCGCGCCGCGCTGGCCCACCGAATACGGCGTCGGCGCGAGATGCGGCGCGTTCAGATACTGGTCGAGCGTGATCGAGCCGCGCTTCGCGAACGGATGCGTACTACCCATCAGGCAAACGATCTGATCGACGAACAGATTCGACAGATGCAGCTGTTCGGGCGGCTCGGGCCAGTTGCCGATGACGGTGTCGAGCTTGCCGTCCTCGAGCGCGAGCTCATAGTCGAACGCGGGGCCGAGCGAATGAAACTCGAGCTGCGCGTTCGGCGCCGCCTGCCGGAAGCGCTCGACCACCGTCGGCACGAACAGTACGTTCAGATAATCGGGGCAGCCGATCCGGTAACAGCGAATCGACGTCGCGGGGTCGAAGCTGTGCTGCTGGAACTTGATGCGCTCGATTTCACGCAGCGCGTTCTGCGTCGGCTCGAGCAGGCGCAGCCCGTATTCGGTCGGGACCATGCCTGACTTGCCGCGCACGAGCAGCGGATCGCCGGTGATGTCGCGCAGGCGCCGCAGCGCGGCGCTGATCGCCGGCTGCGACTGGTTGAGCTTGACGGCCGCGCGCGTGACGCTGCGTTCCATCAGTAACGTATGCAAAACGCGCAGAAGATAGGTGTCGATCGCCTCGCGTTGCTGACTCATGACGTCTCCGGAATATATGTCGAGGCTGATCGATGTGTGGTGGGGGCATATCGTTTTTAATATAGGGACGAGAGACCGTCAAGGGAGGCTTTCCCGCAGCAGGAATAACGTAATGACATAAAGCGATAACGGGCGGGCGGCGTGGCGTTTTTAATGCGACGAGACGCGGGCAGGCGCGGCGATGGCGGCCCGAGGAAAAAAGCGGGGCGCGTGAGGGGGAAAGAACACCGGAAGAAGCGCGGCAACCGATCGTAGGGCGAATCGCAGAAACGAGCGGCGGCAGACCTGTTTCGTCGGACAAGACAGACCGCGGCTGCCCCCGCGCGCCGGGCGCAGCCATTCAGCGGCCGACAGGCGTGATGCGTCAGTCTTCGAGCCGCAGACCGACCTTGATGGTCACTTGCCAATGCGCGATCTGACTGTTGTCGATGTGTCCGCGCGTTTCGAGCACCTGGAACCAGCACAGATTACGCAAGGTCTTCGACGCTTTGTCGATTGCGCTGCGGATCGCATCGTCACTCGATTTCTGCGAAGAGCCGGTGATTTCGATCGTCTTGTAGACGTGCTCGCTCATGATGATCCTCCAGGTTGGGTCGAAAAAAGTATAGGTAACGCGCCTCTTGCGCATGCCCCGGGTTTGCACGCAGTCGACGTGCCCGAGCGCACACGCCCGCGCCGCCCGCGAACACGGTGGATGGCCGCGCCGTCACGCATGCCGATGCGCGGCGCTATGATGGGCGCCGGAATGCACGAATGGGCATAAGCGGAAACGGCGCAACGGGCAGCATCGGCGCGATGCGACGTTCACCCCATCAACACGTCGAAGAGGAATCGAAATAATGGAAGTGGGTTTTTGCGGCCCGGGCCTGATGGGCGCACCGATGATCCGCCATCTGCTGCGCGCGGGGCATACGGTTCATGTGTGGAACCGCACGCGCGACAAGGCGGAGGCGCTGGCGAAGGACGGCGCGCAGGTCGCATCGACACCGGGCGCGCTGGCCGAGCGGGCCGAACTGATCTTCCTGTGCGTATCGGATGCGGCAGCCGTCGAGCAGGTCGTGTTCGACCCGCAGCACGGTATCGCAACAGCGGCGACCGCGGCGACGGCCGCGCAACGTGCAACCGGCCACGCGCGTGTGCGCCGCATTGTCGATCATTCGAGCATTGCGCCGTCGGCCACGCGCGGCTTTGCGCAACGGGCGGGCGCGGTGGGCATCGGCTGGGTCGATGCGCCGGTGTCGGGCGGGGTGGCCGGCGCGACGGCGGGCACGCTGGCCGTCATGGCGGGCGGCGCCGCAGCCGATGTCGACGCGGCGACGCACGTGATCCGCGCCTACGCGGCGCGCGTGACGCATATGGGCGAGGTCGGCGCGGGTCAGACGGCGAAACTCTGCAATCAGTCGATCGTCACCGCGACGGTCGCCGCGATCGCCGAAGCGGTGAGCCTCGCGCAACGCAGCGGCATCGACGCCGCGCGCCTGACCGAGGCGCTGGCGGGCGGCTGGGCGGACTCGGTGCTGCTGCAAATCTTCGTGCCGCGCATGACGACTAGCGGCGATGTGCCGATCGGCGCCATGCGCACGTTCCAGAAGGACGTCGATACGATTGCCGCGACGGCTTACGAAACGGGCACGCCGATGCCGGTCGCGGGCACCGTGCAGCAGGTGTTGCGGCTGGCCGCGGCGATGGGTCTCGCCGATGCCGATTTCTCCGCTTTCGTCGACGTATTGCAGCCGGGCAAGCGCCGCTGAAAACGGTGCGAATGTGTCGCTGCGGGGCCGTGAGCGCAAGCGCGAATGCCGCGTTTTTGTCGTCGCGTTTGCTGCGGGTTCGCTGCCGGGTTTGCCACGGGTTTGCCTCCATCAAGCACGCGCCACGCGGCCCGAGCGACACGATATGCTGCTAAAATGTTCGGTTTTTCAGCGATCCAGGTCGGATCACTATCTCAAAGGTACGCGCCGTGCTGTCTACTGCCAATATCACGATGCAATTCGGGCCGAAGCCTCTCTTCGAAAACATCTCGGTCAAGTTCGGGGAAGGGAACCGGTATGGACTGATCGGGGCGAACGGCTGCGGCAAGTCGACGTTCATGAAAATTCTGGGCGGCGACCTGGAGCCGACTTCGGGCAACGTCATGCTCGAACCGAACATCCGCCTGGGCAAGCTGCGCCAGGACCAGTTCGCGTATGAAGACGTGCGCGTGCTCGACGTCGTGATGATGGGCCACACGGAAATGTGGGCCGCGATGACCGAGCGCGACGCGATCTACGCGAACCCCGAAGCGACCGACGACGATTACATGCACGCCGCCGAGCTCGAAGCGAAGTTCGCCGAGTACGACGGCTATACGGCCGAGGCGCGCGCGGGCGAACTGCTGCTCGGCATCGGCATCGCACTGGACTTGCATAACGGGACGATGAGCAATGTCGCGCCGGGCTGGAAGCTGCGCGTGCTGCTCGCGCAGGCGCTGTTCTCGAAGCCGGACGTGCTGCTGCTCGACGAGCCGACCAACAACCTCGATATCAACTCGATTCGCTGGCTCGAAGATGTTCTGAACGAGTACAACTCGACGATGATCATCATCTCGCACGACCGCCACTTCCTGAACCAGGTCTGCACGCATATGGCGGACATGGACTACGGCACGCTGAAGGTCTACCCGGGCAACTACGACGACTACATGCTGGCGAGCACGCAGGCGCGCGAGCGCCAGCAGGCGGCGAACGCCAAGGCGAAGGAACGCATTGCCGACTTGCAGGACTTCGTGCGGCGCTTCTCGGCGAACAAGTCGAAGGCACGCCAGGCCACCAGCCGTCTCAAGCAGATCGACAAGATCAAGATCGAGGAATTCAAACCGTCGTCGCGGCAGAATCCGTTTATCCGCTTCGAGTACGAGAAAAAGCTGCACAACATCGCGGTGGTCGGCGAGGACATGACGAAGAAGTACGACCGCACGATCTTCAACCGTTTCAGCATCAGCGTGCAGCCGGGCGAGCGCATCGCGATCATCGGCGAGAACGGCGCGGGCAAGACCACGCTGCTGCGTTCGCTGCTCGGTACGTTGCCGCTCGAACACGGCAAGGTGAAGTGGGCGGAAAACGCGAATATCGGCTATATGCCGCAAGATACCTACGAAGAGTTTCCCGACGACGTCACGCTGATGGACTGGATCGACCAGTACCGCAAGGAAGGCGACGACGAGCAGTCGGTGCGCGGCACGCTCGGCCGGCTGCTGTTCAACGCGGACGATATCCGCAAGTCGGTGAAGGTGCTGTCGGGCGGCGAAAAGGGCCGCATGATCTGGGGCAAGCTGATGCTCGGCCGCCACAATGTGCTGCTGATGGACGAGCCGACGAACCATATGGACATGGAGTCGATCGAGTCGCTGCAGATCGCCCTCGAGAAATACGACGGCACGCTGATTTTCGTGTCGCACGATCGCGAGTTCGTGAGCGGCCTCGCCAACCGGATTATCGAAGTGAAGACCGATGGGACGTTGAACGACTTCGGTGGAAACTACGAGGATTTCCTCGCGGGGCAGGGCGTGCAGTAACAGTCGCTGTGCCCCGCTACCGGCGCGATCGGGCGCCGGGTAGCGAGTGCATGGCCGCGAGGCGCCGCTTGCGTTACCTGGCCGGCGCCTCCGTTTGCCATCCCCGTTGCCATCTCCGTCGCCAGCCATGCCGCGCGAGGAATCTGGTTCATTGTGGCGTCTCGATGCCGGTTCGCACCGGCGTTTTTTTGCGGTGTCGAATTGTAAGGCGGCACCGCGAGAGTGGCTATCCGGTCGCTTCCAGCCGTCGTCGTAGACCTTGGGCCCGCTGTTATAAAGCGGGCCTTTCTCTTGCTCGCCCGAGCTTGGACGCGGCGCCCCGGTATGCATCAGTCGCGCGAGTAAAATGTTTCGACCCGAAGCGCCGCACGCAGACATGGACCGCACCGACATGAAGACCTACGACCAGTTCTACATCGACGGCAAATGGCTCAAGCCGTGCGGCACCGGCACGATCGACGTGATCGACTCCGGGACCGAGCAGGTGATGGGCAGCATTCCCGAAGGTATCGAAGCGGACGCCGAAGCGGCGATCGTCGCGGCGCGCGCCGCATTCGACGCCTGGGCCGCGACGTCGCCGTCACAGCGCGGCGCGTACCTGCAAAAAATCGCCGACAACCTGAAGGCCCGCACCGATGAGCTCGCGCAACTGATCTGCGGCGAAGTCGGCATGCCGATCAAGCTGTCGCGCGCGATACAGGTCGGCAGCGCGGTGCAAAACTGGAACGCCTACGCGAGGCTCGCCAGCGAATTCGCGTTCGAAGAGAAGCTCGGCAATTCGCTCGTCGTGCGCGAGCCGGTCGGCGTCGTGGCGGCGATCACACCGTGGAACTATCCGCTCAACCAGATCACGCTGAAGGTCGCCGCGGCGCTCGCGGCGGGCTGCACGGTCGTGTTGAAGCCATCGGAAATCGCTCCGCTCAATGCGTTTGTGCTCGCCGAGGCGATTCACGAAGCGGGGCTGCCGGCCGGCGTCTTCAATCTCGTGTGCGGCTATGGGCCGGTGGTCGGCGAGGTGCTGGCGTCGCATCCGTCGGTCGATATGGTCTCGTTCACGGGCTCCACGCGCGCGGGCAAGCGCGTGTCCGAGCTCGCCGCGGCGAGCGTCAAGCGCGTCGCGCTCGAACTCGGCGGCAAGTCGGCCTCGGTGATTCTCGACGACGCGGACCTGCCGGCCGCCGTGAAGGCGACCGTCGGCGCATGCTTCCTGAACTCGGGGCAGACGTGCTCCGCGCATACGCGCATGCTCGTGCCCGAAAGCCGTTACGACGAAGTGCGCGCGCTCGCCAAAAGCGCGGCCGAATCCTACGTGCCCGGCGACCCGCGCCATGAACGAACGCGCCTCGGTCCGCTCGCATCGGCCGCGCAGCAGCAACGCGTGCAGCAGTACATTGCGCGCGGCATCGAAGAAGGCGCGGAACTCGTGACCGGCGGTCCCGGCATGCCCGATGGCATACAGCAGGGCTTCTTCGCGAAGCCGACCGTATTCGGCCGCGTGCACCCGAAAGCGACGATCGCGCAGGAAGAAATCTTCGGCCCCGTGCTGACGATTCTCACGTTCAAGGACGAGGACGAAGCCGTCCGTATCGCCAACGATTCGGTGTACGGTCTCGCCGGCGCCGTATGGGCGGGCAGCGACGAACGCGCGCTGGGCATCGCGCGCCGGATGCGTACCGGCCAGGTCAATATCAACGGCGGCGGATGGAACGCGGCCGCGCCGTTCGGCGGCTACAAGCAGTCGGGCTATGGCCGCGAGAACGGCACATATGGCCTCGACGAATATCTCGAGTACAAGGCGATGCAGCTCGCCGTCAACAAGCCGGCGTAAGTCGGCGCCCTGGGCGTTCGATGTGGCGTTCGGCCGCAGGCCCGCGCGTGGGCTTGTCACACTTGACAACGATCAATAATTCAATCGCCGCGCCGCCCGACAATCGTTTCGAGCATCAACGAATCGAAACGACAACGGGGCAAGGCAATGAAAAACAGAACAGGAACGGCGCTCGCGACAGCGTGCGTTGCGCTGGCGGGCGCTTTCGCTGCGCCATCCACCTACGCCGACGACACAGCCAGCGGCGCAGCGGCGGGCGAGAGCCAGCTTGAAAGCCAGGTGGCGCGTCCGGTGGACAGCCCGGTCGAAGGCGGCATTCACGCGCGCGATGTGCTCGTCCGGTTGCGCGGCATCAGCATCATGCCGCAGGTCGGCACGAGCAGCACGTTGTCCACGCTCAATGTGGACGTCAACAACGCGATCGTGCCCGAGATCGACTTCACGTACATGATTCGCGACAACATCGGCGTCGAGCTGATACTCGCGACCTCGCGCCATCAGGTGAGTTCGAACCTGGGCGCGCTTGGCGGCGTGAACGTGTTGCCGCCCACGCTGCTGCTGCAGTATCACTTCAATCACCAGGGGAAGATTCGCCCGTACGTCGGCGCGGGTCTCAACTACACGTACTTCTATAACGACGGCCTCAAAGCCGGGGGCCAGTCGATCGCGGTGAGCCACAGCAGTTTCGGGCCGGCGCTGCAGGCGGGCGTCGACGTGCAGATCACGAAGACGCTGTTCGTCAACGCGGACATCAAGAAAATCTGGATGAGAACCGATGCGACGCTAGGCGGCACGTCGATCGGCACCCTGCGTATCGACCCGCTCGTGGTCGGTCTCGGCGTCGGGATGAAATTCTGAAGAAGCGGCGGCGCTCGGCGCGCGTCAGATCTTGTCGTACTTGAAGCGCATCGCGGTGCCTTCGCGTTCGATCCGCTCCCACACCGTGCGCTTCTCGTCGTCGGTCATAAAGACCCAGTTCGCGACCTCGGTCGCTGTGCGGCCGCAGCCTTTGCAGACTTCGTCGAAAAGCGTGGAGCATACGCCGATACACGGGCTGTCGGGAAGGTCGTGAAGATTTGAAGCCATCGGCAAAGAGGTGAAAAGCGCGGGCGGTCCGTTATGGTAAACGAAAAGCTGCGGCGTTCATTCTCGCCACCCATCGGCTGCCGGCAAGCACGGATGGGCGGCTGAAAAGCCCGCAGTGCGGCGGTCGCGGTCAACCTCAACGTCCAATCACGACCTGCCATACGAGCGCGGCATTGAGCGCGACGATCGCCGCCGCGGCCAGCCACGCGAGCACGAGCGGCGCGCGCTTCACGCGCCAGCCGCGCATCAGCTCCGGGTCGGACCCAAACCGCACGAGCGGCACCACCGCGAGCGGCAATTGCAGGCTCAGCACCACCTGACTTGCGACGAGCAGATCGTTCGAGCCATGCGGGCCGAACAGCGCAACCGCGACCAGCGCGGGCCCGATCGCCAGCCCGCGCGTGAGCAGCGCGCGCTGCCAGCGCGGCATCTTCAGATAGAGAAAGCCTTCCATCACGACCTGTCCGGCGAGCGTGCCCGTCACCGTCGCATTCATCCCGCATGCGAGCAGCGCCGCCGCGAACAGAATGCCCGCCCAATTGGACCCGACGAGCGGCGCGATCAGCGCCTGCGCCTCGGCGAGATCGGTGACGTCGCGATGGCCGTGCGCATGAAATACGGCGGCAGAGACGATCAGCAGCGCGGCGTTGATCAGAAACGCGGCCGATAACGCGCCGAAGGTGCCGACGCTCACGTGCTTGAGCACCCGGGCGATGCCGGCGTCGTCGCCGCCGGGCACGGATTCCTTGACGAGCGCCGAATGCAGATAGAGGTTGTGCGGCATCACGGTGGCGCCGAGTATGCCGGCCGCGAGCCACAGCATGCCGGCGTCGCGCACGATGCGCGGATCCGGCACGGTGCCCGCGAGCGCCGCGTGCCAGTCGGGTTGGGCCAGCGCGAGCTCCACCACGAAGCACATCCCGACGAACAGAATCAGCACGACGACGAATGCTTCGAGCGTGCGCTGGCCGTGCCGCTGCAAGGCCAGCATCGCGAACGTGCCGACCGCGGACATCAGCACGCCGACGGTCAGCGAGACGCCCA
Source organism: Paraburkholderia sp. 2C (assembly GCF_054589215.1). Lineage (NCBI taxonomy): Bacteria > Pseudomonadati > Pseudomonadota > Betaproteobacteria > Burkholderiales > Burkholderiaceae > Paraburkholderia > Paraburkholderia sp. 2C. The sequence continues at coordinate 483,847 of NZ_BAAILL010000036.1, forward strand.
GCAGCATCTGTAGCGCGACCGCGCTGCCGACCACTTCCGCGACGTCGCACGCGATGATCGCGATCTCGCTCGCGATCCACAGCGCAAACGCGGTGCGGCGGCGGTAGCGTTCGCGGCACAGTCGCGCGAGATCGCGCCCGGTGACGACGCCCACGCGCGCGGAGACCCACTGCAGCAGCATCGCGGTCAGGCTCGACAGCAGCACGACACTGAGCAGCTGGTAGCCGTAGCTCGCCCCGCCGGATAGCGCGGTGGCCCAATTGCCGGGATCCATATAGCCGACCGCGACAAGCGCGCCCGCGCCGATGAACGACAGCCGGCGCGCAGGCCGCGGCGGCATGCCGTCGGACGGACGGCGGCGCGTCGGGTGCAGCGCGAACGGATTCGTGTTCATCGAAGGCCCTCGTCGACTTGAGCCAGATATCGGGCAAGCGCCATGCCTATGCCGGCTTGCGCGCGTCGCCTTTTTGACAGTCTATAGTGCGGGACGACCGATATCAGGTGTGATTCGAGGTAGACACGGGCCCATAACCCGCTAAAATTGCGCCCATTTTGTCGGTCGCCGCAGCGCTTGTGCCCATTGCGCGCACGCACCGCCGGCTGTACCGTTTGCGCGACATCGGGGCATTTTTTTTGTGGCGCACAACGTTTAGTGGTAGTTTTCGGGGTTTTCAGGGAAGTCGCGGGCGCGCCCCGCCTGAGCGGGACGAGCAGGTACAGGCAAGCGCACCGGCCGCGGCATAAGCGGGGTAGACGGCCGGCGTCGGCTGGCCAGGATCGGAGAACGGAATGAACAAACGGGTGTTGGGCCGGTTGGTTGCGGCGTTTGTGCTATGTGCCGCGCCCTGGTTGCCGGCCGCGGCAAAAGATACGCAATTGAATGTGTACAACTGGTCGGACTACATCGCCAAGGACACTATTCCGAACTTCCAGAAGCAGACCGGCATCCAGGTCAAGTACGACAACTACGACAGCGACGACACGCTGCAGGCCAAGCTCCTCACCGGCAACTCCGGTTACGACATCGTCGTGCCGACCAGCAACTATGCGGGCAAGCAGATCGCCGCCGGCATCTTCGCGCCGCTCGATAAATCGAAGATCCCGAACCTCAAATATCTCGACCCGTCGCTGATGGCGCTCGTCGCCGGCGCCGACCCCGGCAACCAGTTCACGGTGCCGTGGGCGTACGGCACGACCGGCCTCGGCTACAACGTGACGAAGGCCCAGCAGATTCTCGGCAAGAACGTCGCGCTCGATAGCTGGGACATCCTTTTCAAGCCCGAGAACATGTCGAAGCTGAAGGCGTGCGGCGTCTCGGTGCTCGATGCGCCGGACCAGATGTTCGCGGCCGCGCTGCACTATATGGGCAAGGACCCGATGAGCACGAACCCGGCCGACTACCGGGCCGCGCTCGAGATGCTGAAGAAAATCCGCCCGTACATTACGCAGTTCAACTCGTCGGGCTATATCAACGACCTCGTCGGCGGCGATATCTGCTTCGCGTATGGCTGGTCGGGCGACGTCGTGATCGCGAAGCATCGCGCGCTCGAAGCGAAGAAGCCGTACAAGATCGAGTATTACATTCCGAAGGGTGGCGCGCCGGTCTGGTTCGACGTGATGGCGATCCCGAAGGATGCGAAGAACAAGGAAGCCGCGCTCGCGTGGATCAACTACATCGAGACGCCGCAGGTGCACGCGGCGATCACGAATGCCGTTTATTATCCGAGCGCGAACGCCGAAGCGCGCAAGTACGTCGACAAGGACGTCGCGAACGATCCGGCTGTCTATCCGCCGCCCGACGTGGTGAAGACGTTGTTCCTGCTGAAGCCGCTGCCGCCTGAAATCCAGCGTCTGCAGACGCGGCTGTGGACGGAGTTCAAGTCCGGCCGGTAAGCGTTCATCGACCAGGCGGCCCATCGTGCGGGTCCGCATCATTCTTAAGCCCTCGGCGTCCACCGGGGGCTTTGTTCGTCAAATGCAGCAGGAAAGCAGCACATCATGAGCGATCAGTCTGGCGCGCCGGCGGGGGCCGGCACGCTGCCTTCGGGCAATTCTGCCGCTGCCGGTCAAGCAGCGGAAAACTTCGTGCAGATCGTCGACGTCGTGAAGAAGTTCGGCGAGACGGTGGCCGTCAAGGGCGTGAACCTGTCCGTGAAAAAGGGCGAACTGTTCGCGCTGCTCGGTAGTTCGGGCTGCGGTAAGTCGACGCTGTTGCGCATGCTCGCCGGCCTCGAAACCGTGACGTCGGGCAAGATCCTGATCGACGGCGAGGACCTCGCGCACCTGCCGCCGTACCGGCGGCCGACCAACATGATGTTCCAGTCGTATGCGCTGTTCCCGCATATGACGGTCGAATCGAACGTCGCGTTTGGCCTGAAGCAGGAGGGCGTGCCGAAGGCCGAACTGCGCGAGCGTGTGCATGCCGTGCTCGAGCTTGTGCAGATGGGCCGCTTCGCGCAGCGCAAGCCGCATCAGCTATCGGGCGGCCAGCAGCAGCGCGTCGCGCTGGCGCGCAGCCTCGTCAAGCGGCCGAAGCTGCTGCTGCTCGACGAGCCGATGTCGGCGCTCGACAAGCAGATCCGCCAGCGCACGCAGATCGAACTCGTCAACATCCTCGATCAGGTCGGCGTGACCTGCATCATGGTCACGCACGACCAGGAAGAGGCGATGACGATGGCGGGGCGCCTCGCGGTGATGAGCGAAGGGGAGATCGTGCAGATCGGCACCCCGAACGAGGTCTACGAATACCCGAATAGCCGCTTCTCCGCGGAATTCATCGGCTCGACGAATCTGTTCGACGGCAACGTGGTCGAGGACGAACCCGACCACGTCTATATCGAAACGGCCGAGCTGCCGGTGCGCCTGTATGTGAGCCACGGCATCACGGGGCCGCTCGGCATGCCGGTGACGATCTCGGTGCGGCCCGAGCGCATCGCGCTCACGCGCAAGCCGCCCGAGGGCGCGTTCAACTGGGGCAAGGGCGTCGTGATGAACATCGCGTATATGGGCGGTTACTCGCTGTATCACGTGAAGCTCGAGAGCGGCAAGACAGTGGTGGCGAACGTATCGAGCCTCGCGCTGAGCGAGATCGAGACGCCGACGTGGGGCGACGAAGTGTACGTGCGCTGGAGCGCATCGGCCGGCGTGGTGCTGACGTCATGAGCACGCTGCACGCTATTGCGAGCTGGCCGGCGCGGCGCTTTCGCCTGACCGGGAAAACGGCGGTCGTGGCGGGCCCGTTTATCTGGCTGCTGCTGTTTTTCCTCGTGCCGTTTCTGCTGGTCGTGAAGATCAGCTTTGCCGATCAGCAACTCGGCATTCCGCCCTATACGCAGTTGCTGGCGTTCAAGGAGGGCGTGCTCAACATTGCCCTCGATTTCTCGCACTACGCGTTTCTGTTTCAGGACAGCCTGTATTTCGCGACCTATCTGAATTCGCTGCTGGTCGCGGCGGTGACGACGCTGATCTGTCTGCTGATCGGCTATCCGATGGCGTATTACATCGCGCGCTCGAATCCGGCCACGCGCAACATCCTGATGATGATGGTGATGCTGCCGTTCTGGACGTCGTTCCTGATTCGCGTGTACGCGTGGATCGGCATCCTGAAGAACAACGGCTTGCTGAACAATTTCCTGATAACGATCGGGCTGATTCATACGCCCATCGAGTTGTATCGCACGAATATCGGCGTCTATATCGGCATGGTCTATTCGTACCTGCCGTTTCTCGTGATGCCGCTTTACGCGCACCTTGTGAAGATGGACCTGACGCTGCTCGAAGCGGCCTACGACCTTGGCGCGAAGCCGTGGAAGGCGTTCTGGCAGATCACGCTGCCGCTGTCGAAGAACGGCATTATCGCGGGCTGCATGCTGGTGTTTATTCCGGCAGTCGGCGAGTACGTGATTCCGGAACTGCTCGGCGGCGCGAATACGCTGATGATCGGCCGCGTGATGTGGAATGAGTTCTTCGACAACGCGGACTGGCCGATGGCGTCGGCGGTGACCTGCGCGATGGTGTTGCTGTTGCTCGTGCCGATGGCCTTGTTCCAGCATTCGCAGGCGAAAGCGTTGGAGGACAAGCGCTGATGAAGCCGAATCGTTGGTTGCAGATTCTCGCGCTGGGGCTCGGGTTTTTGTTTTTGTATATCCCGATTGTTAGCCTCGTTGTTTACTCGTTTAACGAGTCGCAACTGGTCACGGTGTGGACGCGGTTTTCTACGCGCTGGTATGCAGCGTTGCTGCAGGACGATGAGTTGATTGCTGCTGCGTGGCTGTCATTGCGCGTCGCGTTGCTCACGGCGTTTGCGTCGGTGTTTATCGGCACATGGGCTGGGTTTGTGCTGGCGCGGATGGGACGGTTTCGTGGGTTTACGCTTTATACGGGGATGATTAATGCGCCTTTGGTGATTCCCGAAGTCATTCAAGGCATCTCGTTGCTGCTGCTGTTCGTTGAAATGGGACAGTGGCTGGGGTGGCCCGCCGGGCGCGGGATTCTCACGATCTGGATCGGGCATGTGATGCTTTGTATGTCGTATGTCGCGATTATTGTTCAATCGCGGGTTCGGGATTTGCATCCTTCACTTGAAGAAGCGGCGTTGGATCTTGGGGCTACGCCGTTGAGGGTTTTTTTTAGCGTGACGCTGCCGTTGATTTCGCAAGCTCTCGTTGCTGGGTGGCTTTTGTCTTTTACCCTGTCTATCGATGATCTCGTGCTGTCCGCGTTTTTGTCGGGGCCTGGGTCGACGACTTTGCCACTTGTTGTTTTTTCGCGTGTGCGGCTTGGGTTGAACCCGGAAATGAATGCGTTGGCGACGTTGTTTATCGCTGTCGTGTCTGTTGGTGTCGTTGCCGCGAATGTGTTTATGCAACGGGCTGAAAAACGCAGGCTGGAGATGGCCGCTTAGTGAGCGCGCGGCGTGCTGTGTGTCTTTTTTCCTGGCAGCGGTTGCGACGCGCTGTCGCTGGCATCCGCAATCTCGCCTCGCGGCGCAGGTGTTTGCAAGACGGCTTATCCTGCTCAACCGTGTCAACGCCGCGGCGATGGCGAACGCCGAGCGCTTCAGCGATGAAGCCGCGAATTTCTGCGACTGCGAGCCGGATCAGTGGGACCACATCGAGCATCAACTGAACAGCACATCCGATCCGGTGACAAAACACTAGCGCATCGTCGAACGGGGGAACGCACAGCAATGGGCGGGCAGGCCGGCAACAACTGCTCCGCTTGTCGGAAGTGATCGTGCCGGCCGGCCCATTCCTGTAGCAGTTGTCCCCAGTCTGGTAATGTTCGTGCGACCAGCGATTCACGAACAACGGGGTGACGATGGAAGTTTCGGGCTGGGAGCAACTGGTCCGCTTGTGGGAATTGATCGTGCTGGTCTGCAAATTCCTCTGGAACCTGCTTCGCCTGTTAGGCGGCGGATGAAAGCACTGCGTCATGCAGCGCTCACCGAACTCGCGTAACGTGAAGGTTCCCGGCTAAAGCACACGCTACGAACGGAGACATCCCATGCCGACGTTTGCCAATTCCACCCAGCGCTTCTCCGACCGCGTCGCCGACTACGTCAAGTTTCGCCCCACGTATCCGCGCGAAATCGTCACGTTCCTGCATGACACCTGCGGGCTCGCGCCTCGCGTGCGCGTCGCCGATATCGGAGCCGGCACCGGCATTTCGGCCAAGCTCTTTCTCGACGCCGGCCATCCGGTCGTCGCGGTCGAGCCCAACGATGCAATGCGCGCATCAGCCGACGCATGGCTTGCGTCGTATGACGGCTTTTCGAGCGTAGCGGGCACCGCCGAGGTGACCACGCTCGATCATGCAAGCGTCGAACTTGTCATTGCGGCACAGGCGTTTCACTGGTTCGATCCAGACGCCGCGCGCCGCGAATTCGCACGTATCCTGAAGCCGCACGGCCTCATCGTGCTGATGTGGAATAGCCGGCTGCTCGACGGTTCACCGTTTCTCGCCGGCTACGAGGCGCTGCTGCAGAACTACAGCACCGACTATCAGTCGGTCGCGGAACGTTACGGCGACGACGAATCGATGGCCGCGTGGTTTGGCTCCGCGTTCGCTCACAAAGGATGCTTCGCGAATGCGCAATTGCTCGATTTCGATGGGCTCAAAGGCCGGCTGATGTCGTCATCGTACGCGCCCAAGCAAGGGCATCCGAATCATGAGCCGATGCTCGCCGCGTTGCGTGAACTGTTCGATCGCACGCAGCATGACGGTAGCGTGGAGATTGCGTACGAGACGCGCGTGTACGTCGGATACGCGGCCGCCGCGTAACGACGGGATCAACGAAAAGAAAAAGCCCCATCGGTTTTCGATGGGGCTTCGTTTTGCGTTTCGCACGGCTCACTGTTGTCATGCTGTGCGCCGCGTGCCGCGACGCGATGCATGCGCTGCCGCCCAAGTAACGTTCGTTCAGGTATCGTTCCATCCGCCCGAATCGTCGCTGCCCATATCGACATCGCCGCCCCCGCCGCCGTTGCCGTCATCCCAATCGTTCGACCCCTGACCGAAGTCGACCGACGAGTTGTCGCCGCCCCCGCCGCGACGGCGTTGCTCGTCGTCGACGATCACGTCGCGTTCGATCACGCGGTCACGCCCCGAGTTCAGCGCCTCGCCGAGCAGTACGCCGGTCAGCAGTCCGCCCATGCCGCCACCAAATCCGCCGCCGCCTTGCTGGATGATCACAGGCGGCTGCTGTTGCTGCGGCGGGTAAGGGTAGGGCTGCTGCCCCGGTGGCACTTGCCGGCCGAAATTCGCATCCGCTTCGCGTGCATAAGACGAGTCGCCCGAATAGCTTTGCGCCGACGCCGCTGCCGCATTCGGATCGGGACGCCCTTCGGCACGTGCCTTCAAACTCGCGACCTGCCGTTCGAGTTCGTCGACCTGATAAGGCGGCACCGGATTCTTGCGATCGGACAACCCCTGGACCACGTCGCGCAACTGCGCTTCCATGCCTTCGACTTCTTTTTCGAGCTGCTCGTGGCCCGGTGCCGTCGACAGCCGCACGTCGAGCTTCAGCGAACGCACCGCGTTCAGCAGATCGGTTGCGCGCTTCAGTTGCTCGCGCCGTTCGTCATCGGCATTCGAATCGCTTTGCGAACGCGCGCGGCGCAGCGTCCAGCGCAGGACCAGCGCGATCGCGGCAATGACCACGATGATGCCGATCCACATGCCCATTGAAGGCCCATGATGCTGCGGCGCTTCCGGTGCGAGCACCGCTTGCTGCTCGCCACCGGTCGACGGTTGCGCGAACGGATTGTGCGTCGTGTTGGTCTGCGTCGCGCCTGCGCGCGCGGCATCGCTACGGATGCGCGCTTCGGTTTGCGCGAAGCGGCCGGGGTCGGTGAAGCGCACTTGCGGATCGAGCGTCTTCGCCTGTTCCACCTGTTTGAGCGCGTCCGCATACCGGCCTTGCTGGTCGAGCACCTGCGCATACAGGTAGTGCGCGCGCGCATTGTCGGGATGCGCGTTGAGCACTTCCTGCAGTTCCGTGCCGGCCTTCTGCCAGTTTTGCTGCTGGATCGCCGTTTCGACCTGCGTCGCGGTCGGCACAGCGGCATAGGCGCCGCCCGACACCAGGGCCAGCGACACACACGCGGCAGTGATAAAGGCGATAAAGGGTTTTCTCATGATGCAGGCCGGGCGCCTTGACGCCCGTCTCCATATCGATCGGTTCCGCTACTGGGCGCTGCTGTGGGACACTGCTGTGGGACCCATCACGCCGCGCAAGAATCATGCATCGATGCCTCGCGCGGCGCGTGCGGCCCGCCGTGACCGCAGTCACGCCTCGCGTCACTCAGCAGGCGTGTTCAACTGCTTCTTCAATGCAGCAAGACGATCATCGACCGACGGACCGCGGTTCAGGTCCGCAAGCTTGTCGTCGAGCGCCTTGCCGCTTTTCGTGTCGGCGGAATTCAGGCGCGCGTCGGAGCGTGCATTCGACAACGCCACCTTGTCTTCGAGCTTCTGAAAATCTTCGGACAGGTTCTTGCCGCCGATGCCGCCCAACGCCGTCGCCGCCGTATCCTTCGCCTGTGCGATCTGCTGCTTGGCTTGCAGGATGTTCGACCGCGCGGACAGATCGTTGCGGCGCTGACGCATGTCGTCGATCTGCTGCTTCAACTGATCGACCGACGGCTCGAGCGTGGCCAATTCGCGCGCGAGCGCATCGCGTTCGGTTTCGGCATTGGCCTGCGCGGCCAGCGCCTCGCGCGCGAGCGATTCGTCACCACCTTGCAGCGCGCGTTTGGCGCCGTCTTCGTACTTCTTCGCCTTGTCCGCCGCGACGTCGCGCTTGCTCTGCTGCGTCGCGACCTGAGCCTGAATCTCGATCAGCGAGTTCTCGGCTTTCGCGATGCTCTCGTCGAGTTCGCGCACGATCTGCCGCGCATCTCGCGACGGGTCCTGCACGGAATCGGCTGCATCGTTCAGCAGACCTTTGAGCGTTCGCGAGATGCTGTCGAAAAGCGACATGAAATACCTCCATTGATTGAAATCGGCGCTGAATTCCCGGCGCGCTGACCCGTTCATCCGTTAGTTTATGCCGCCGCGCGGCACGCTGCGCATTTGGCGCGGTTCTACATCGGGGCGGGCGTGTGCATTGCAAGCGTGCTCAACAAAAAACGACGTTTCGATCGCACGATGCAGTGCCGGCGTACCCGCGCAAATGCCACTGCGCAGCAGGCTTCTGCTGGTGCCCGCTGGCATCGCATGGGCTCGGGGATATTACATCACGTGCTCTCTTAAAAAGGGCTTAAACACGATGGCATCGACGCGCGCGTCGAGATCGCGCTGATGTGGTGCGTACGCGCGTTGCAACGCCGGCAACATGGGGCCGAAGGCGTGCCGAACGTACGCCGGACGCGCAGCACCAGATCGACGCTTTCGGAAGCCTGACGCATCGGCGATCGATGCGTCGCATCACGCGAGGTGCGTTACAGGACATTCACGCGAAACGCCCCGTGCCTTCGGTGGGATCGATGAAAGGACTGTCGTCGCGTGAGGAAGTGCCCGCGGCACGCTTCGATTTCGACGGCGATTTCGCGGCCTTCAGCGTCGCGGCTTTCGCGGCCGCGACGCGCGCCGCGGCTTCGGCGGCCGCTTGTGCTTCCGCTGCGCGCAGTGCTTCGTCCACATGCGTATCGACATCGGCTGCTTCAGCGGCCATTGCCGCCAACGCTTGCAGCGGGGTGAGCGGAGCGGGCGTCGGCACGGGCGCGATACTCGCGGGCGCGGCTAAAGCTTGCGGCTGCGGCACGCTGCCGCGATGCGTGTTCAGTGCGCCATCGCTGATCTTTTCGCTGGTCGTTTGCGCCGTTGAGCTTACGCTTCTGAGTGCCGGGGGAAGGGCTTCCCGGTCCGCCTTCGCCGAACCGGCGACGCGCTGCAGCGCTGCGTTCAATGCATCGGGTTCGCGCGGCGCGCGCAGCCAGTCGACAATGCTGGCCGCTTTGACCTGTTCGCTGGTCGCGCCGAAATTGAGTACGGCGCGCCGCATCAGTTCGCTGACGCTGATGCCGAGTTCTTCGGCCGTTGCGGCGATCGCGCGCTTCTGGGCGGGCGACACGAAGACGACGATGCGTTCGCTAGGCTTGTTCATGAGGCGGCTCGCGTATTTTGTTGGCATCGAACAGCGGGTTGTCCCGAGCGGGCATGTGCCGGCATGGCGCATGCGGGCCATCATAAAACGACTGGCCCGGATGCGAAACCGGGCGCGCCGTGAATCTGTTGTGACATCAACGGGTTGTGTACATTTGACGGGCATTGTCCACAGGTCTTTCAACAACTTCTGTTGATAACCGCACTTCCGCACGCGAACGGCCCTTCGCGTTTGCGCCGGTCCGAGCGGGATCGATGCCAGTTAAATCGCACTTGAACCCGGCTTGAGCCCTATTACTGTGCTGTTTTTTCGTTGTTTCGCGTTGTTAGCTTGCACGTTCGAGGAAATTCTTACAAAAAAATCGACTAGCATCACGCTGGTATTCTTTAAAATGCGCTGTTACGTTGCGCACGACGCGCCCGCGACCAAACCGCGACCCCCGCAACCACACCTGCAACCACCCGCAACCACCGTTACCACGCTACGATCACGCTACATTCACGAACGGCGTGCATTCAGACACGCGCACATGCGTACGAACGCACGAAAATAGACGGCGTGGAGCGATGCGCCGACATTCCAAGTCATGCCTATCATCAAACGACCGCCTTCCTCGAACTCATCGGATCATCCTGGCGACCGGGGCCGCGATCCGGATCGATCCGACAATCCGTATCACCGTTATGACGAAGAACCGCCTCGCCGCCGTATGTCACTGCTGACGCGCCTCGTGATGGGTTTTTTCGGGCTGATCGCCGCGCTCGGCGTGGTCGGCGCGCTGATCGTCGGCTATGCGCTCGTGGTGATGAATCCGCAATTGCCGTCGCTCGAAGCGCTGACCGATTACCGGCCGAAGGTGCCACTGCGCGTCTACACGGCGGACCACGTGCTGATCGGCGAATTCGGCGAGGAGCGCCGCAGCCTCGTGCGCTTCCAGGATATCCCCGACCAGATGAAAAAGGCGGTGCTTGCAATCGAGGACTATCGCTTTTACGAGCATGGCGGCGTCGACTTCGTCGGCATCCTGCGCGCGGGTTTCGCCGATCTCGCGCATGGTGGCGCATCGCAGGGCGCAAGCACGATCACGATGCAGGTCGCGCGCAACTTCTTTCTGTCGAGTGAAAAGACCTATACGCGCAAGGTCTACGAGATGCTGCTCGCGTACAAGATCGAACGCGCGCTGTCGAAAGACCAGATTCTCGAGCTGTATATGAATCAGATCTATCTCGGCGAGCGCGCCTACGGTTTCGCCGCCGCGGCGCGCGTGTACTTCGGCCGCGACCTGAAGGACATTTCGCTTGCGCAGGCGGCGATGCTCGCGGGTCTGCCGAAGGCGCCGTCGGCGTACAACCCGGTCGTCAATCCGAAGCGCGCGAAGATTCGCCAGGAATACATCCTCAAGCGCATGCTCGATCTGCGCTATATCACGCAGGATCAATACGATCAGGCGGTGAAGGAAGACATTCACGCGAAGGTGGCGGGCAACGAATACAGCGTGCATGCGGAGTACATCGCCGAAATGGTCCGGCAGATGATGTACGCGCAATACAAGGACGAAACCTATACGCGCGGCCTGAACGTCGTCACCACGATCGATTCGGCCGATCAGGACGCCGCTTACCAGGCGGTGCGCAAGGGCATCATGGACTACGAGCGCCGGCACGGCTATCGCGGTCCCGAAGGTTTTATCGAATTGCCCGCGAATGCCGACGATCGCGAGGAAACGATCGAAGACACGCTGTCCGAGCATCCGGACAACGGCGAGATCGTCTCGGCCGTCGTCACGGCGGCGAGCCCGAAGGAAGTGACCGCGCAGATGCAGGACGGCACGACCGCCACGGTGAAAGCGGACGGTCTGCGTTTCGTGGCCGCGGCGTTGTCGCCGCGCGCCTCGCAGGCACAACGCATCCGGCCCGGCTCGATCATCCGCCTTGTGGAGGATGCGAACGGCAACTGGCAGATCACGCAGCTGCCGCAAGTCGAAGGCGCGCTCGTCTCGCTGACGCCGCAAGACGGCGCGATCCGCGCGCTGATCGGCGGCTTCGATTTCAACAAGAACAAGTTCAACCACGTCACGCAGGCGTGGCGGCAGCCGGGTTCGAGCTTCAAGCCGTTTATCTATTCGGCGGCGCTCGACAAGGGCCTTGGCCCCGCGACGATCATCAACGATGCGCCGCTGTACTTCCCGCCGTCGACGCCGGGCGGCGACCCGTGGGAACCGAAGGACGACGACCAGCCGGACGGTCCGATGTCGATGCGCGTCGCTCTGGAAAAGTCGAAGAACCTCGTGTCGATCCGCATCCTGTCGTATATCGGCACGAAGTACGCGCAAGACTACGTGACGCAGCGCTTCGGCTTCGATGCGGACAAGACGCCGCCTTATCTGCCGATGGCGCTCGGCGCGGGCCTCGTCACGCCGCTGCAATCGGCGAGTGCGTATTCGGTGTTCGCGAACGGCGGCTACCGCGTCAATCCGTATCTGATCGCGGAAGTGACGGACGCGCGTGGCGTCGCGATTTCGCGTGCGCAGCCGCTCGTCGCGGGCCGCGATGCGCCGCGCACGGTCGATCCGCGCAACGCGTACATCATGAACAGCCTGCTGCATTCGGTCGCCACGGCGGGCACCGGCGCGGCGTCGAATGCGCTGCATCGTAACGACCTGCAGGGCAAGACCGGCACCACCAACGATGCGAAGGACGGCTGGTTTGCCGGCTATCAGCAATCGCTCGTCGCCGTCGCGTGGATGGGCTACGACCAGCCGAAGAGCCTCGGCAGCCGCGAATTCGGCGCGCAGCTCGCGCTGCCGATCTGGATGGACTACATGGGCCGCGCGCTGCGCGGCGTGCCGCAAGCCGAGCCCGAGATGCCCGCGGGCGTCGCGAGCGTCGATGGCGAGCTGTTCTATGCGGACCGCGAACCGGGCAGCGGCTTTGTTGCGAGCATCGGCATGGACGGTGCGAACCCGCTTGCCGCCGCCAGCGACGTGCAGGGCGGCGTGGGCCCGGCGTCGATGTCGCCGCAGCAGCAGGCGCAGCCGCAGCCCACCGTTTCATCGACGGAGAAGAAACAGATTCTCGATCTGTTCGAATCGAACAAGCCGTGATAGCCGGTTAGGGTTCCGAGCTGGAACCGGAAAGCGCGTCCATGCAATTGCCGGACGCGCTTTTTTGTTGGCGTGCAGTGAGTCACCGGTGCGATCAGCCGGGCCGTGCAAACGAAGGCCACGACTCGAATCAACCGGCCCTGATCGGGTCCGGCCGGCAACGATCACGCGTGGTTCCCGCGTAGCACATCGAGATCTGATTCGCTGATGTAATGCATCGGACTGTGCACCCAACCTGGCCTTCAGGAGGACTCCACCTATGCCCATCACGCACATCCCCGAATCGTATCGGCGCCCGCTGTACGAAACCGCACCGCCGGCGTTGCCGCCCGTTTCCGCCGTTCGAACGCATGCGGCGGCCCCGACCGCCGGCTCGATGAACACGCGCGAAGCTGCTGTGCACGATGCGGCGAACGCGGCGCATTTCGTCGGCATCCGGGAGTCGTCTGTTCCGGTTAGCGCGCGAACCGGGCTGCAAGCGGACGCAGAAGCCGTCCTGAGATTGCGCGGGGGCGGTGGCGCGCAAAGCCGATCAGGCACGGGCGCAGACGACGATCCGCTCCTGCCGGAGAGCGCCGGCAGCCGCTATCGCGCGTACCACGGCGGAGCCAGCGGGTCGGGCGAGTCGCGGATCAGGAACATCGCAAAGCGTCACGAGCTGGAGGCAAAAGTCAGCCTCGCGAAGGGCGAACTGGCGATCGCGAAACAGAAATTCCAGGCGGCGCAGGATGCGATCGATGTCGCCCGCATGAAGCTCGCGCGTCTCGAAGACGAGCGGGCGGGATTTGCTGCTGACCCGGCGCGGCGCGACGAGATCGAAAGGCAGATAAGCGCAGCCAACGACGACTATCAGTCGAAGACTTTTGCCGCCTGGCCTTATCGTACGGCCGTGGAGCGATCCGAAAAAGATTATCGGCGTCTTCAGGAGAAGCTCGACAGGCTGCCTTGGGCGTGATGCGTCGCCGGCGCACGCGTTGCCGGCGCCGTGCGCAGAGCGACGCCTGAATGGACGCCAATCAATGTCCGCCGCGGCATCGACGATCTCCCGGTACCACATGCAGGCCGAGCCATGCTGATGTAATGGTTGCTCGCACAACAGACGGGCCCGTCAGGGCCCATGTGCCAACCCGGATTCGTGCAAAGGAGGTTGCATGCCCCGCACCAGCATTCATGGCGGTAACGTTTACGAAACCTATGTCGCTCCTGCAAGCGTCACCGGCACACATGGCGTCCCGGTGACGCGAGGCGACGAGAACCGGTACCGCGCGTCACGCGATGCGGCCCGCGGCATGTCGCGCGTCGTGCGGCACGAAGAGCCGGCAAAGCCAGGTATTCCTGTCGAACGAAATCCCAACGGCGGCTGGCGCATTCATCGTGATGTCGGGCCAGGCGCCGGCGGCGCGATGGACGCCGACAAGGCTCGGGCGCAGGCGTTCGTGGATGCGAAGAAGCGAGACCTCGAAACGAAAACGGCGGAAAGGGACACCAAGAGAGCCGAGCTCGAGAACGCGCGCCGGGTGAAGAGCCATGTCGCGCGCGACGTGTCGAGGCTGGAAGACGAGATTGCCTCGCTCGAAAGCGAGCGTCTGAGCCACGAGCGGCAACTGGCGGAACTCGAACGCCGGTAATCGAGCCTCGCGACAACGCCGTCGTCACTGCCGGCCGTTGCGGCTTGCGCTTCACTTCAATCGGCCGCTGCCGGCGCCTGCGCAGGGTTAGCCGCGTCGTGCGCTGCCTGGCCGGACGGCAGCGGATTGCCCATCGCCTGAAACAGTGCCGCCGTATCCGCGAGCCGCGCGCCCGTATAGCGGATCTCGTCGAGCCGCGCATTGCGGAACTGCTGTTCGCTCGCGCGTAGCGTCGCGATCGGCACTGCGCCGAGGCGGTATCTGGCCGACGTTTCATCGAATCCGCGCCGTGCGGCCAGCGACGCCGTGTTGGCCGCATCGAGCGACTGCGCATCGTGTTCGAGCGCCGCGAGCGTGTCGGCCACATTCCGGAATGCGCTCAGCACCGTCTGCTTGTACTGCGAAGCGGTTGCGTCGTAGGTATCGAGCGCGGCGCGCCGTTGTGCGGCGAGCGCGCCGCCATGAAAGATGGGCTGCGACAACGATCCGGCGATGCTCCACAGCGCGCCCGCGCCCGATACGGCGGCCGGCCAGTCGAATCCGCCTTGTCCCATCGACGCACTGAGCGTGAGGCTCGGGTACATCTGCGCGGTCGCGACGCCGACGTCCGCCGCCGCGGCCTTCAGCGCGGCAGCGGCGGCCTGAATGTCGGGCCGCGCGCGCAGCAGGTCGGACGGCACCACCACGGGCACCTGTTCGGGCACCTGCAGATGCGCGAGATCGAGCGCGGGCGGCGCATCGTCCGGCGTACGGCCGAGCAGCACGGCAAGCGCATGGCGTGTCGCGAGCGCCTGCTGGCGTAACGCAGGCAGACCGGCCGCAAGACTCGCCGCCGATTGTTGCGCGTTCAACGAGTCGCCGTGCGCAACCGCGCCGAGCGCATAACGCCGTTGCGTATCGGTGGCCTGTTCGTTGGCGAGCGTGACGAGCCGCTCGGTGGTGGCCACCTGCGCATCGAGCGCGGCGGCGCTGATTGCCGCCGACACGATATTGGCGGCGAGCGCGCGGCGCGCCGCATCGAACTGGTACGTCTGCAAATCGACGCGCTTCGCGAGCGCCGCATTCGCGTAACGTACCGCGCCGAACAGATCGAACGTGTACTGCGCCTGCAACTGGCCGACGAACACGTTGTAGAGAAACGTGTTCGGTCCGATTTCGGGAATCGCGAGCGCGCGCTGCCGCGATACCTGGCCGCCCGCATCGATCGACGGCAGCAGCGAGCTGCCGATCTGCGCGCGCAGCTGTTCGCGGGCGGCGGCGAG
This sequence comes from Paraburkholderia sp. 2C, assembly GCF_054589215.1. Classification (NCBI taxonomy): domain Bacteria; kingdom Pseudomonadati; phylum Pseudomonadota; class Betaproteobacteria; order Burkholderiales; family Burkholderiaceae; genus Paraburkholderia; species Paraburkholderia sp. 2C. Next base: position 499,447 of record NZ_BAAILL010000036.1, read on the forward strand.
GCTTTTGTCCGCGGCCGCGAGCGTCGGGCTGTTGCGTAGGCCTTCGTCGACGAGCGCGTCGAGCGCGTCCGAGCGATAGAGGCGCCACCATTCGGGCACCGGCTGTGCGCCGACCGCAAATCGCTGCGCGACGCCTTGCGCGGCTACCGTCTGCGCGGGCTGCGCTTGTGCGCCGTAATGCGCGGGTTCGGGCAACGCGGGCGGCGTGCCGGTCGGGCCGAACGAACAGGCCGCGAGCACAGAGGCGAGCAGGGAGACGAGCAGGGAGACGCGCAGCGCGGCGAGAAGCGCGCCCGCAGCCGTACCGCTGCGAAGCCACGCTGCTGTCTGCAGATAACCCAACGGGCGAATACGCATGATCAATTCCCCGTGTGCCGCGCGGCATCCGGCTGCGGGTCGCGCTCGTTCGCGCGTACCTTGAACCAGATCGAATACAGCGCGGGCACATAAAACAGCGTGAGCACCGTCGCGCTCGTAATGCCGCCCATCAGCGCGGTCGCCATCGGCCCGAAAAAGTTCGAGCGCAGCAGCGGAATCAGCGCGAGCACCGCGGCCGCGGCCGTCAGCGTAATCGGCCTGAAACGCCGCACCGTCGCGCCGACGATCGCATCGAAACGCTTGTGCCCCGCGCCAATGTCCTGTTCGATCTGATCGACGAGGATCACCGAGTTGCGCATGATGATGCCGAACATCGCGATCACGCCGAGCATCGCGACGAAGCCGAACGGCTTGCCGAACATCAGCAGCGCCGCGACGACGCCGATCAGTCCGAGCGGCGCCGTCAGCACGACGAGCAGCACGCGCGCGAAGCTTTGCAGCTGGATCATCAGCAGCGTGAGCACGGCGATCGCCATCACCGGCATCTGCGCGTTGATTGACGTTTGTCCTTTCGCGCTTTCCTCGACCGAGCCGCCGATCTCGATCCGATAACCGACCGGCAGCGCCGCGCGCACATTCGCAAGCGCGCGGTCGACGCTCTTTGTCACGTCGATGCCTTGTGCGTTCGCGCGCACGTCCGATTGCACGGTGATGGTCGGTTGCCGGTCGCGTTCCCAGATCACGCCGTACTCGAGGTCGTTGCGCATGCGTCCGAGCGTGCCGAGCGGCACCGGGCCATTCGGCGTCGGCATCGCGAGCGCGATCAGGCGTGCGGGGTCGATGCGTTCGTCTTGCGGCGCGCGCAGGTCGACGCTGATCAGCTTGTCGCGCTCGCGATACTGCGTGACCGTGTAGCCGGACAACGTCATCGCGAGAAAGCCCGAGATGTCGGCCGACGACACGCCGAGTTCGCGCGCCTTCTTCTGGTCGACTTCGAAACGCATCGAGCGCTCGGCCGGCTCGTCCCAGTCGAAGTGCACATTCGCTGTGCGAGCGTCGGCGCGCATCGTCGCGGCGACGCGCTCGGCGATCGAACGCACGGTTTTGATATCGTCGCCGCTCACGCGGAACTGCACGGGGTAGCCGACCGGCGGCCCGTTTTCAAGCCGCGACAGCCGCGTGCGGATGGCGGGGAAATGGTCGCGCAGCATCGGCTCGAGCCACTGCGCGAGCTGTTCGCGTTGCTTCACGCTTTTCGCGGTAATCACGAACTGCGCGAAATTCGGCTGCTGCAATTGCTGATCGAGCGGCAGATAAAAGCGCGGCGCGCCGGTGCCGACGAAGTCGATCAGGTGGTCGATTTCCGGCCGGCCCTCGAGCGCTTTTTCGAGTTGCTGCGCCTGCCGCAGCGTCGCGGCAAACGACGCGCCTTCGGGCAAGCGCACGTCGACGAGCAACTCGGGGCGATCGGAACTCGGGAAGAACTGCTGCGGCACGATCGCGAAACCCGCCAGCGACACGACGAACAGCGCGATCGTGATGGCCAGCACGACGAAGCGCCGCTCGATGCACCAGCCGACCCATCCGCGCAGACGCCGGTAGAAGCGCGTGTCGTAGATGTCGTGCTCGTGGTCGTCGGGCTCATGCGCGGCGCGCTTTCTTTCCGGCAGCAGGTGGTAGCCGAGCAGCGGAATCAGCACGACCGCGGCGAACCACGACGCGATCAGCGCGATTGCCGAAACCTCGAAGATCGAACGGGTGTATTCGCCGGTGCTCGACTTCGCGAGCGCGATCGGCAAAAAGCCGGACACCGTGACGAGCGTGCCGGTCAACATCGGAAAGGCGGTGCTCGTGTAAGCGAATGCGGCGGCACGCGTGCGGTTCCAGCCCTGTTCGAGCTTCACCGCCATCATTTCGACGGCGATGATCGCGTCGTCGACGAGCAGGCCCAATGCGAGCACGAGCGTGCCGAGCGACACCTTGTGCAGGCCGATACCGAACAGATACATGCAAAGCGCCGTCACGGCGAGCACGACCGGAATCGAAATGACGACCACCATGCCCGTGCGCAGGCCGAGCGAGACAAGGCTCACCACCAGCACGATCGCCACGGCTTCGGCGACCGCTTCCAGAAAGTCGTCGACGGAGAGCGCCACCGCATGCGGCATGCTCGACACTTCGACGAGCCGGAGGCCGGCCGGCAGATGGGCGCGCAATTCGGCGGTCTTCGCGTCGAGCGCCTTGCCGAGGCGGATTACGTCGCCGTCGGGCTGCATCGTGATGCCGATGCCGAGCACGGCCTTGCCGCCATAGCGCATCTGCGTGACGGGCGGGTCGTCGTAGCCGCGTTTGATGGTCGCGATGTCGCCGAGGCGAAACGAGCGGTTGTTCACGCGAATCAGCGTATCGGCAAGCGCGGCGAGATCGGCGAACTGGCCGCTCGGGCGCACGAAGACGCGGTCGTCGTAGGTGGTCAGTGTGCCCGACGACGATACGCTGTTCTGCGAATCGATCGCCTGCGCGATTTGCTGCGGCGAGATGTTCAGGCGCGTCAGTTGCGTGTTCGAGATCTCGACATAGATGTGCTGATCGGGGTCGCCGAAGTAATCGACCTTGCCGACGCCGGGCACGCGCAACAGCACCGCGCGCAATTCGTCCGCGTAGTCGTGCAGTTGCGCGGCGGAAAACCCATCGCCTTCGAGCGTATAGATGCTTGTGTAGACGTCGCCGAATTCGTCGTTGAAATACGGGCCCTGTATGCCGCGCGGCAACGTGCCTGCGATATCGCCGACTTTCTTGCGCACCTGGTACCACGTGTCCGGCACGCTCGACGCCGGCGCCGAATCTTTCATGTTGAAGAAGATCAGCGATTCGCCGGGCCGCGAATAGCTGCGCAGAAAGTCGATCGACGGCGTCTCCTGCAGCTTGCGGCCGATGCGGTCCGTCACTTCCTCCTGTACCTGACGCGCGGTCGCGCCGGGCCACATCGTGCGGATCACCATCACGCGGAACGTGAACGGCGGATCCTCCGATTGCGCGAGCCGCGTGTAGGCGAGCATGCCGAATAACGTTGCGAGCGCGATGATGAAGACGACCAGCGCCTGATGACGCAGTGCCCACGCGGAGAGGTTGAAGCGGCCTTCGTTTTCGTCGTGCGACCCGCTCATGAAGCGAAATCCTCGGGGTGCAGCGGTGCGACGGGACGCACGCGTTCGCCGGCTGTGACGGTGTGCACGCCTTGCAGCACGACGCGTTCGCCGTCGTTCAGGCCTTGCGAAATTTCGATCGTGCGTTCGTCGTAACGCGCGACCTGCACGCGGCGCAGCTCGAGCGTATCGCTGCCGTTCTTGACGACCCATACCGCCGGTGCGTTGCCTTCGTGGAAGAGGGCGGTGGCGGGCAGCGTGAACGAGGTGACCGGTGTGCTTGCATGCGTTGCGTTGGCCGCGTTCGTGCCGCCGTCGCGCGCGAACGAAACATCGGCGGTCATGCCGAGGCGCACGTCGGTGCCTGGATGGTCGAGTGTCAGCTTCGCGCGCCACGTGCGGCTTTGCGGATCCGCGGCCGGCGACAGCTCACGCAAGCGCGCCGTGAACGCGCGGCCGGCCAGCGCGGCGAGCTTCACATCGGCGGTTTGCCCGACCCGCAACGCGGCCAGCGTGTTCTCCGGCACATCGCAGACCACGTCGACATCGCCGCTCCAGGCGAGGCTGTAAACCGCCTGTCCGGCCGACACGTTTTGCCCCGTGTCCGCCTGCTCGGCGGTGATCACGCCGGCGTGGTCGGCGACGAGCGTGGCGTACTGCAACTGATCCCTGGCGAGCGCCGCCTGCTGGGCCGCCTGCTCGCGCTGCGCGGCCGCGGACGCATACGCGTCTTCGGTCTGCTCGAGCTGCGTCTGCGCGATCAGGTTTTCGCGCGCTTGCGCACGGTCGCGGTCGAGCTGCTGTTTGGCGTAGACGAGCCGGTGTTGCGCGGCGTCGAGCTGGGCGGCGGCGCTCGCCGCGTTCTTCTGCGCGTCGGCCGGATCGAGGCGCGCGACGATCTGGCCGGTTTGCACGGTATCGCCGAGGCGCACGCGGCGCTCGATGATCTTGCCGCCGATGCGAAACGACAGCGGCGTTGCATAGCGCGCCTGAACCTCGCCGGGCAAGGTCGCGGCGAGCGGCCGACCGTCTGCGTGCACCGCACGCGTGACGACGGGCCTGGGCGCGGGCGCGGCGGCTTCCTGCCTGTGACAGCCGGTGAGCGCAAGCACCCCGGCAAACATCAGCGCACGCGCCGCGCGCAGCGCGGGCACCTGCTTGCGCACCTCGAACGGCACGCGACAACCAGAACGATTCACGATGACCCCAGGCTCAAGAGTGCTGCAAGCGTGGCGGGTGGCGCCGGCGGAACACGGTCGGAACACAATCAAAGCGCGGGGTAAAACAGTGCCCGGTGTCGCGAAAGCCAAAGCGCAAAGCCGTTGCTTGGGATGTTGGGTTGGATTCTAATACAGTACTGTATCTGAGTGCAAAGCTGGATCGTGAATGTTCGGTGCTAGACTCGCGGCCATGAAACGCAAACGCCTGACACGGGAACAGAGCAAGGACCAGACGCGCCAGCGCCTGCTGGACGCTGCGCAGGTCATTTTCATGAAGAAAGGATTCGTCGGCGCGAGCGTCGAGGACATCGCCGAAACGGCCGGCTACACGCGCGGCGCGTTCTATTCGAACTTCCGCAGCAAGCCCGAGCTGTTCCTCGAACTGCTCAGGCGCGACCACGAAGCCATGCAGGCCGACCTCGATAGCATCTTCAGCGTCGGCGCGACGCGCGACGAGATGGAAGCGAGCGTGCTGCAGTACTACAGCCGCCTGCCGTTTCGCAACGAGTGCTTCCTGCTATGGGTCGAGGCAAAGCTGCTCGCGGCGCGCGATGCGCGCTTCCGGGTGCGCTTCAATGCGTTCATGCAGGAAAAACGCGAAGAGCTGACCGCTTACATCAGCGAATTCTCTTCGCGCGTCGGCACGCCGTTGCCGCTGCCGGCCGCGACGCTCGCGATGGGTTTTATCGGGCTTGTGGACGGCGTGCAGTTCCTCTACACGATCGATCCGCAGCATGTGAGCGCCGACGTGGCGGAGTCGGTGCTGGCCGGGTTCTTTGCGAGGGTGGTATTCGGCCGCGAGCCGGAAGAGAAGGCTTGAGTCTCGCCTGGGGCGTAAGCGCCGCCTGGCACGCAAGCTTGCGAGGCGCATGTGGACCTGAGCCGTTCAACCGCTTGAGAAGCGAAGGGATTGCAGCTGCTGCTACGCGCCGGGCCCCGGTCCGGAATCGCTGCCGATCAGCTGCGATTGAAGCTGCGATTGAAGCTGCGATTGAAGCTGCGATTGAAAGATGATGCGACTCGCGCGTCCGATCGTTGCGCATAGTCGAGCATCACATGGCGTCGTCATGCAGGTGCAATGATGAGGTCGCGTGTCTTGCGGATGATCCCCGCACCCGTACACCCGTCCGTTTCTCACCGGAGCAAAGCATGCCCGAATTCTTCAGTGTTGATCGATTTGGCTCGTCCCACAGCACGGAATATCACGGCTCGCCCGCAGGATCTGCGCACGTCGGCGGTTCGTCGACGCCGCCACACGGGCCGACGCCAACCTTGTACGAACCGCCGGCGAGTGGAGCGGGTCATCTCATCGGTGTCTCGACACCCGCCTCGGGCGGCTTCAGCGACCCTTTGCGATTGCGCGGCGGCGGTGGAGGCTGGCAGACGAAAGGCAGCGATCTGCAAGCGAGAATCGACGGGCAAAAGCGCGAATTGGACTATGCCAACGACAGGCTCAGAAGTGCGACCGACGCGGTCAATACCGCGCGTGCAACGATGCGTGACCTGGAAGCGCGATATGACGCTGCGCGGCGGTCCACACCCGATTCACCGGAGGTGGCGCAACTGTCGTCGCAATTAGCTCAGCTGAATCACGAGATACACGCTCAAATGCGCGAAGCGGAGCGCCACGGTCTTGCAGCCACTGCCGCGAAACAGACGCTCGAATACCTCGAGCGGCAATAGTCGTCTGAATACCGGAAAGCGCCGGGCGGCCATCGTAGACGCCGGGTGCGCGCGCACCTGACGGCCGAAGTCGCGGAGTCGGTGCTGGCCGGGCACGATGCCGATACTTACATGCTGAGGCCGGGCCCGAAATTGCTGCCGATCAGCTTCGTCACTGAAGCGATATCCGCGTAGTCCTGCTCGGGCAGGCCATCGAGCATCGCCAGCACTTCGTTGCTCGCGCCCGCGTCGCGCGCGGCGTCGACGAGCGCATCCTTGTTGGCCGGGTACGTCGCCGCGCGCAGCACGTCGGCGATTTGCAGGTCGATCGATTCACGCGGCACATCGTGAGATGCCGGTCGGGTCATGAGCTGATTCCTCGAGATGAAACGTGGCACAACCAAGGCACGAGCGGCGGCCTGAGCACCGCAAGCCGCCCGCCGTCACGTCACGTCTGCAGATGCTCGTCGCGCGCCGCGAAACCGCGTTCGAGATGCCGCGATTTGGGTAGCGTGATGTGCTGCCAGCGCTCAGGCCGGATGTCCGTCTGCGCCGCAACCTCGGGGGCGGGCGGCGCGACCGGCGCGGCATTCGTGCGTTGTGCGGCGATGTCGGGCAGGGCATCTTGCGCGGTGTGAACTGGCGCGGCAAAACACGAGGCGGACAACGTTACCATGGTCAACAGTGTCGAGGTTTTCATCGCCCGACCTCCTTTCCAGAGCCAGCGCAGCAACTTACGCAAGCGCTATGCCATTTCAGCGCCGACGAGGCGTCTTGCCTGGCATGGTCGCGCGCCTCAGCGCAACGCCGTTATGCTTATCTTAGATGGTAAATTTTTCAAGCGCCTTGGCGTGGCGCAAACCCGCGTCGGCATTCGGTTAGCCGCAAGACGACCTGACGAGTGCGAAAACGTAAGCGAGGCGAAACAACGTGGCGCGGGCGAGAAGCGCGACGGCGGCCACAGCAGGCGTTTCTGGCGATTGTTGTGGCGCAGCAAGACCGGCTTGGAGGGATGAGAGGACGCGCTGGACGGAAGCATCGGGAGCAAACGCTGCGCGGACTTGCCGCAGCCGCCGCTACCGCAGCATGTCGAAGCGCGTCCACGGCCACGACGGCCGGTCGCGCATATAACCGTTCAGCCAGTTCCATTGCGGGTGACGCTTCATGAACGCCTGCGCGTCGAACGGCCGCCCGCACGGATGGCCCCAGCGCGCGTAAAACGCCATGTCGCGCGCCAGTTCGCTGTCGACGACCTTGCCGTCGTTTGCGCCCCACGGGTTGAACGGCCCATGATCGGAGCCGCCGAAGCGCGCGTCGTCGAGTTCGAGGTGTCCGCAGATCGTGCGCGAGCAGGGGTTGTCGGCCCGGTCGAGATAGACGTCGTGGTGATCGGCAATCATCTGCTTGGCGAGTTCGAGATCGATCTGGCCGTGGTGCATTTCCGCGAGCTGCATGAAGCGCAGCCGTCGCGCGCCGTTCTTGCGCACGTCCGTATAGTCTTCGCCTTCGCCGACGCATTCCTGGTTGCGAATCTTCAGATCCGACGCGGTGTTGTAGCCGCTATAGAAGCCGTTCTTCGTGCTCTCGAAGCCCGAGTGGCGCAGCCCGAGTTCGTAGCGCGCGATCTCGCCGGTCTTCACGTCGCCGAGCAGCCAGCTGTTCGCATAGCCGCCGTTGTTCGCGACGGCGAACATATCGCACCACTCGCGAATGCTGTTTGCGTACTGCGTGGCGTGTCGCGAGCGGTAGAACTCCGGTGCGCCGGCCGCGTTGTAGCCGGCGAAGTTCGAGATCGTCGTTTCGGTCACCATGAGGCCCGCGGACGTGATCCAGAAATCGGTGAGGCTCGAGATGCAGCCGGGCAGCCCCTGCATCAGAATTCGATGCCCGGAGTCCGGCACGATATCGAATACGACATTGAACGCGTCGCCGGCCGCGTAGCGGTCCCACGAGTTGTGCGCCATCACGATGCGGCCGTCGCGCGTCGCGTCGCCGGTCGCGATAAATGCGCTGCAGTGATGGCCGCGCCGCCCGCGCCACGGCTTCAGGCCGGCGCGCGGATGCTGCGCCGCGGCGAAGCTCGGCCACCAGCTTTGCAGCAGGTCCATATAGCCGTTCCACGCAAGGACTTCGGCGAACGGCAGCTTCGCGCCATCGGCAATGCCCTGGATTTCGTCGGCGAATTCGTTGTCGAGGCGCGGCGCGAACTGGGCGACGGCCGCGTTGACGAAGGTGTCGAAGTCCTCGCCGGTGTCCCATCTGGCGAGATAGCGCGCGGTGTGGATGGCGTTGCGGATTTCCGCTGCGAGCAATTGCCCATGCTGTTCGCCGCGGTCGTACGGCTCGCCTTCGATATGCACGAAGATCCAGCCCGCGTGATCGCGGCGCACGGCATCGATGGACGGTTCGCTCATAGGGGTTCGCTCCCGGTCGAAGGGTGCCGCGTCTTTCCGAAGGCGAAGCATGGCGCACTGCGCGCGCCGGCACGTGGTCCTGGCGTGCCGGTAACGCGCCGCGCGCGGCTTGCAGCGGGCAGCCGGCGGGTCGCTTTCTGGTCAATTTATTTTAGAGAAATTGCCGCGCTTTGCACGCGGCAGGTTGTGACGTTTGGTATCAGCGGTAGTTGCTGTAGTTGCTGTAGTTGCGGCAGGGCGCGCGTTAGCGCGTCGGATTCATCCGGAAGTACGCATCGAGCAGCGACGATTTGTAGACCACACCGGTCAGCTTCGGCCGCGCGATGCTCTCGATGACGGGTAGCCGCTCGCCCTGATGCGCGAGGAAGTGCTGCAGTGCGACGCCAAGCGGCATATCGGGCGTGAGCACGTCGAAGTGCGGCTGCAGATAATCGGCGGCCGTGCGCGCCGACGTGTCGCGCCGCTCGATCAGATCCGACGTGATGTCCTTTAACGCGACCACGCCGAGAAAGCAGCCGGCTTCATCGGTCACGTACAGATACTTGACCGGATATTCGAGGAACACGCGCGTCATGTCCTGCACGGTGGCCGTGGGCGGCACGACGGTTTGCGGCGGGCGGATCAGTTCGCGCATCTGGGTGGAGCGCAGGCGCATCCGTTCCTGTTCCTCGCGATTGCGATGCAGCGTGATGTCGTACATCGACGCATTGCCGATCGCGCGCGCGACGAAGTAGGCGACCACGCAGGACAGCATCAGCGGCAGCACGACCTGGTAGCTCAAGGTCATTTCGAAGATCAGCATGATCGCCATCAGCGGCGCCTGCGTCGCGCCGGCGAGGAACGCACCCATGCCGACCATCGCGTAGGCGAAATACGGCGACGTGTAGTTCGGCAGGATCGCATGCATGCCGAGGCCGAACAGCGCGCCGAGCACCGCGCCGACGAACAGCGTCGGCGTGAAGACGCCGCCGATCGCGCCGGAGCCGACCGTCGCCGCGGTGGCGATGATCTTGAAGACGAGCACCATCACCAGCGCGGTCCACGTCCACGGCGAATGCAGGATCGAGTTCACGACGCTATAGCCGTTGCCCCATACTTCCGGTGTCCAGACCGAAATGACGCCGACTGCGAGGCCGCCGATCGCCAGCCGGATCGGCAGCGGCACCTTGATGCGCCCGAACATCGATTTCGACGCATCGATGAGCCGCAGGAATTGCGGCGCGGCGGCGCCGCACAGCAGGCCGAGCCCGACGAAGAGCAGCACCTCGGGGCCGGTGATGGCCGGAAACGCGGGCATTTCGTACGGCGCGTGGTAGCCGGCGAACTCGCGCATCGTGATGTTCGCGACCACCGACGAGACGACGACCGGTCCGAAACTTTCCATCGCGATCGAGCCGAGCACGATCTCGGTGACGAAAAACGCGCCGGCGATCGGCGCGCTATACGCGGACGTGATACCGGCCGCCGCACCGCACGCGACGAGCAGCCGCAGGCGCGGCGGATCGAAATGCACGACGCGGCCGATCAGCGATGCGCACAGCGCGGCGAGTTGCACCATCGGACCTTCGCGGCCGATCGAGCCGCCGCTCGAAATCGAGAACAGCGACGACACGGTGCGCCACAGGCTCGCCTGCACGGGCACCACGCCGTCGCCGATCACGACCGCTTCCATGTAGTCGGTGCTCGCCTTCTTGTCCTGACCGCGCCGCGCGAGTACCAGCATCACGCCCGCAATCAATCCGCCCGCGGCCGGCAGCCAGATACGCGTGGTCCACGGCAGGCCGCGCGCCATCTCGACAAAGCTGCCCTCGGTGCCCGAAAAGAGCCGCTGCAACAGCGAGATGCCTTCGCGAAACGCGGCCGTCGCGAGCGCGCCGGCGACGCCGATGATGACCGACCAGACGAGCATCGTATGCGCGTCCGAAAGCCGGAACAGTCGCGCGGCGCGTGTGCGAAGCCTCAGCAGGAACGAGAGCACGGAATAGGCGGCGGGTTCGTGGGTGTCGCGCGCAAGGATAGCATCGTGCGGCGCCGACGCGGTCTCTGCGTCGGACGGTTCGCGCGCGGCCGGCGCGCCGCTTCCGTCCGCCGTGCCGGCCGGTGTGTCTCGGTTTGTCTCGTGCGTCGTGTTGTTGTGTGAGGCTCGGGTCATCTGCCGTTCTGCAGTAAAGGTTAACGGGTGTCCTTGTCGAGCTCCGGGTAGTGCCGGAAGATGCACGACTCGTTATGCTCGATGCGGCGGTCCGACTCGAGGTACGCGGCGATGCGCGGCCGTTCGAGCACGGCGTCGTGCAGGGCCGCGAGACGCGGGTAGTGCTTCGGAAACGTCTTCATCGCGCGCGGGAACGCGTAATAGAGGCCGTCGATCAGCTGGAACATCGACAGGTCGACGTACGTGAGCGCGTCGCCGACAAGGTATTGATCGCCGGCCGGGTTCTGCTTCAGCACGCGCTCGAAGTAACCCATGAACTTCGGAATCCGCTCGTCGATAAAGTCGTGCGCGCGGACCTTTGCCGCATCTTTCTGCTCTTCGTAGTACAGGTTGGTCGACAGCGGATGATGCGTGTCGTGCGCTTCGGCGACCATGTCGGCAATGGTCAGCTGCAGGCCGTTGACCACGTAGCGCAGGCTGTCGACGGCGGGCGCGAGGCCGTGCCGCGGGCCGAGATAGAACAGGATGTTCGCGGTCTGCGAGATCAGCAGATCGCCGTCCTTGAGGAACGGCGGCGCAAACGGCGGATACGGCTCGGATTTGCTGCCCATCACCGCCATCATCGCGCCCGTGCCGAGTCCGTCGTGTTCGCTGCCGCGCGCCACTTCGACATACTCGGCGCCGGCTTCCTCGAGGGCGAGCCGCACGAATTCGCCGCGCCCTTGCAAACCGTCCCAGTAAAAGAGTTCGTAAGTCATCGATCGGTCCTCATTCGGTGGTGTCCCGGGTTGCGCGTCGCGGATGCGGCGCGCACGCATCGAGTATGCCGCCACGGGACACGCATGTTGCGGACCCGAGTGCTGACGCGCGGAGCGCCGCGCGTTGCGCCACGAACGCCGAAAGCCTCGCGCGCGGCGAGGCTTCCTGACGTAACCGGGGCGGCGTGTTCAACTGAACAGACGTTCCACGGCCCATGTAATGCCGAGACCCCCAACCAATAACCACACATAAAGAATGAGCCCTGTCATCAGCGCGCGCGGACCGGCTTCGCGAATCTGCGCAATGCGCGTTTCCATGCCGAGCGCGGTCATCGCCATCGTCAGCGCGAAGGTGTCGAGCAGGTTCAGCGTATGCGTCGCCGGGTCCGGCAGCACGTGCACGGAGTTCAGCACGACGCACAGCAGGAAGCCGAGCGCGAACCACGGCACCGCGAGCTTGCGCGGCGCGTGATGGTGGTGCGCGCTGCCGTGCGCGTGAGCGGTTCCTTGATGGGCAGACCCGTGTGCGGACTCATGAGCCGACCCATGAGCCGACCCGCGCGCAGACCGATTGACCCACACGCCGACCGCGAGCAGCACCGGCACGAGCAGCATGACGCGCGTCATCTTGACGATGGTCGCGATATGGGTCGCTTCGGGGCTCACGTTGCTCGCCGCGCCGACGACCTGCGCGACCTCGTGAATCGTGCCGCCGAAAAAGAGGCCCGCGCCGACCGTATCGAGATGGAGCCAGCCGGCGCGCATCAGCGCCGGGTAGAGGAACATCGAGAGCGTGCCGAACAGCACGACGCTGCCGACCGCCATCGCACTTTTGTGAGGCTTCGACTGCAGCGTCGATTCGAACGCGAGCACCGCCGCCGCGCCGCAGATCGCGCTGCCGGCCGCCGTGAGCAGCGCGGTGTCGCGATCGAGCTTCATGAGCTTCATGCCGGCCCACGTGCCGACCGCGAGCGTACTGACGACGATCAGCACCGATTCGGCGAGTCCGGGCAAGCCGACTTGCGCGATCTCCTGCAGGCTGACGCGCAGCCCGAAAAACGCCACCGCGATGCGCAACAGTTTGCGCGCCGAAAAATTGACGCCGGCCGCCCAGCTTGCGGGCATGCCATCGCGCAAGACGTTGCCGTAAATGGCCCCGGCGACGATGCCGACAATCAACGGACTCAGGCCCAGCCCGGCGATGGCCGGCAGCGACGCGACGCTCGTGACGGCGGCGGCGAAAAGGGCGACGAACAGGATGCCGTTCAACTGTCCGCGCGTAGAGGGCGCGGCGGCCTGGGTGGCGTGAAGATTGACCGTGGACATGTGGATCAGGCTCGGTGAGTGGAGGCCGAGAGGTGTCTCAGCGATGGCCTAATCCTAATTTGAATATATCGATATGAGAAATCGTGATTGATGACGTAATATATAGGTCAAACCGATATTTCAGTCCCCATGACCGCTGACCAGCTTATAACGTTTGCCGTTGTCGCCGAGCACCGTAACATCAGTCGCGCATCGGTCGCGCTGCATCTGTCGCAGCCGGCGGTGTCGGGCCAGCTGCGCCAGTTGCAGGACGAATTTGGCGAGCCGCTGTACCTGCGCGATGGGCGCGGCATCCGTCTGACGCCCGCCGGCGAGCAGCTCGCGAGCTACGCCGCGCGTTTGCGCGACACCTGGCGCCAGGCGCATGCATACCGCGACGCGCTGCGCGGCATGGAGCGCGGCACGCTGCGCATCGGCGCGAGCACCACGCCAGCAAGCTACCTGCTGCCTTATCTGATCGCCGCGTTCCAGCGGCGCTATCCGGACGTGACGCTGCATACCGCGGGCGGCAATACGTCGGATATCGTCGGCGGCTTGGGCTCGCTCGATATTGCGTTGATCGAAGGCGTGGTGGGGCCGGATCTGCCGCCCGATACGGCGGTTCATCCGTGGCGTGAGGACGAGATCGTCGCGATCATGCCGCGCACGCATCCGCTCGCGGCGAATCAGCACGGGCAGGGCGTATCGCTGGCGCAATTGAGCGCGGAACCGCTGGTGTTACGCGAGGCGGGCTCCGGCGTGCGGCAACTGGTCGAGCGCGCCTTCGCCGATGCGGGGTTAGCGGTGCGGGTGGTGCTCGAAATCGCGAGCGTCGAAGGCGTGAAGGAAGCCGTGCGCGCGGAGATGGGCATCGGCTTCGTGTCGGCGATGTCGATGCGCCATGAGGACGACGCGCTGTGCCGCTGTTCGTTTGCGCCGCAGCTCACGCGCCGTCTGTCGATTCTCGTGCCGCACGCGAGTGCGCCGTCGCGGCTCGTCGGCCGGTTTCTGGAGATGTGTCTTGCGGAAGGCTGACTGTTGCCGACCCATACCGACAGAGTCTGAACCAGGGCTGAGCCAAGGCTGAATGGCGCGCCGGGCTCGTCTGCGGCATGCTACGTGTTCATTCCATCGCCAGGAAATATATCGATGAAAAGCAGGATCGTCGTCTACAAGCCGTTGCCCGAAGATGTGCTCGCCTGGCTGCGCAAGCAGGCCGATGTGATCGAAGTCGATGCCTCGCAGCACGATGCGTTCGTCGCCGCGCTCAGGGACGCGGATGGCGCCATCGGCTCGACGGTGAAGATCACGCCCGCGATGATCGATGGTGCGCCGCGCCTGAAGGCGTTGTCGACGGTTTCGGTCGGCTACGACGCGTTCGATGTCGCCGATCTCACGCGGCGCGGCATCGTGCTCACGCATACACCGGACGTGCTGACCGAATCGACGGCCGACACCGTGTTCGCGCTGATACTCGCCACCGCGCGGCGCGTCGTCGAACTCGCCGACTGGGTCGGCGCCGGGAAATGGTCGCATAGCGTCGGGCCCGAGCAGTTCGGGGTCGACGTGCAGGGCAAGACGCTCGGCATCGTCGGGCTCGGGCGCATCGGCGGCGCGGTCGCGCGTCGCGCGGCGCTCGGCTTCAATATGAACGTGCTGTACTCGAATCGTTCGGCGAACCCCGAGGCGGAGCGGCAATATGGCGCGCGACGTGTCGAACTCGGCACCCTGCTCGAACAGGCGGACTTCGTATGCCTGCAAGTGCCGCTGTCGGACGAGACCCGCCATATGATCGGCGCGCCGCAATTGCGGGCAATGAAGAAGACCGCGATCCTGATCAACGCGGCGCGCGGTCCGGTCGTCGACGAAACGGCGCTGATCGATGCGTTGCAAGCGGGCACGATTCTCGCGGCCGGCCTCGACGTGTTCGAGCAGGAGCCGATTGCCGCCGATTCGCCGCTGCTCGCGATGCGCAACGTGGTCGCGCTGCCGCACATCGGCTCGGCGACGCACGAAACGCGGCATGCGATGGCGCGCTGCGCGGCCGAGAATCTGATCGGTGCGCTCGCCGGCACGTTGGCGCGCAACATCGTCAACCGCGAGGTGCTTCGCCGGTGAGCTTGCTGCCCGGCTCATGCCTGCAGCTTCGTGCCTGCTTTGTGCCTGCTTTGTGCACGCCGCGAGGGGAATTGACCGAACGCGCGTCGACTTCGCGATGATCTGCGATCATTCGGGCTGCGGCACGCGACCTCAGGTCACGCGAAGCACCCCGAAGGCAACCCAAGCGCTGCGCCTGGCGCCATGGCCGGGCCTCGCCACATGTTCGCGCAGCCGCCCCACTCCGATTCCCCGATTTTCGTAAGGAAGCTCATGCCCGCTGCACCGTCCGTCGCACCGCCCGTCGCACCCTTTACGCTCGCTTGCCTGATCGCCGCGACGCTTTTCATGGCCGCGTTGCCGATCGTCCTCTATATGCGGCTGCGCAAGCCGCTCGAACTCGACCGGCGGGCCGCGATCCTCGGTATCGGCGTGTTCGCGCTGTTTGCGATGCTGGTCGAGCGCGGCGTCAACGATCTGATGCTGAGGGCGAACCCGACCGTCGCCGGCTGGCTCCAGAACCCGACGGTCTTTGTGATTGTCGGCGTGCTGTCGATCGGCATTTGCCAGGAGCTCGGGCGTTACATCGGGATGCGCTGGCTTTTCAGGCGCGCGTCGAGAAAGGAGAGCGCCGCGGCGGCGGCCTCGCCGTCGCGCGAGCCGAATGCGCTTGCGTACGGCCTCGGTCACGGCGGCGCCGAATTGTGGTTCACCGGTGTGATCGTGCAGATTCAATGGATCGTGTTTGCGTGGCTCGAAGATACGGGGCGGCTCGGCAGTGCGCTGTCGGGCCTGCCGCTCGATACGTTGATGCGCATTCACCTGCTTGTGGTGAGCCTGACGCCGGCCGCGGCGGGCGTGTTCATGATCGAGCGCGGCGCGGCGCTCGTGTTTCAACTCGGCCTGTCGGTACTGATGTGGCGTGGCGTGCGCGCCGGTTCGGTCGCCGTGCTGCCGCTTGCGATCGCGGTGCATGCATTGCTCGAAGTGCCGGCCGCGTTGTCGCAGACGCAGGCGCTGCCGCTCGTGGTCGTCGATACGATTTACGTGCTGCTCGCGGTGCCGGTTGCGATCGGCCTCGTGCGGCTGTTTCGCCGCGACGCAGCCGCGCTGCAAGCGGCGCGCAAGGGCTGAGCGCCGCGCGCGGTGAAAGGTGAGCCGCGCGCGGTGAAGGGGTAAGCGCCGCGCACGGCGCAATGACAGACAGCGCGACCGGTCACTCAATCATTAAGACACGATATGGAAGCCTATCAATACGAGTGCGCGAGCGCCGATATCGAAGAACTCGCGCGCGTGATCAGCGATCTGTTTCCCGAACAGACGCGTTTCGCCGAACGGCCCGCGGATGAGGGCGGCACGCCGGTGCTGACCGTGCAGTGGGTTGCCATGCGCTTTGGCGCGACTGCGCGCCGGATCACGATGAGCATCGTCGTCGCGCCGCCCGCGCTCGCACGTTATCGCGCCATGCCGGCGCGGGCGCGGGCACGCAGCTTTGCGGTGCTGCGCGCGTATGTCGAAGCGTCGCTGGGTTCGCTCGAAGAGCAGTACGCCAATGGGGAAGCGGTGCCCCGCGAAGTGGCCGTTGAACTCGGCGACGAGTTCGCTTGACGCATAGCAAGCGAAGGCAGGGCGCGGTAAGAACCCGTGGAGTCGTGCGAGGGCCGCACGGCCAGCGCGAGGTTACGACACGCGGCGATACACCTTCGCAAAGCGCGCGGCCTGCACGACGCCGTAATCGCCGGGCGCATATTGCATCACCCAGTCGCCGGCAGTGCCGTGCAGCACATCGCCGCCCGCGGCCGTGCGGGCGAGCGAAAAGGCTTCGTTCATCTGCTTTGCGAGCACGACGGCCGGTCGATTGCGATAAGCGCCTGCCGTGCCGTGCAGCGTCGCTCGATCGGCGGGCGTGTATTTCGCGTCGAAGCGGTCGCGCGACACGACCCAGCGCTCGCCGGTCGATCCGCTGATCAGCGCATCGCCGGCCTGATAACGGTTCGGTCCTTCGAGACTCATCAGTTCGCCCACGCCGGCGGCAAATTCGACAGTCACCGTTTCATCCTTCACGACACGTTGTGCGAGCGGATCGGTGCGCAAATCGAGGTTCGTCAGTTCGATCATGACGGGCTTGTCAAGGATGGAGGAAAAAGAGCCGCTGATACCGGCCGGGACTCGCATGATGCCAGATTGCGCAGCGCGAGCGGCCTGGAACGAAAATGTCGATGAAGCCGCAGGGCGCACGCGTGGCCGCAAGCGCCGAGGAATCACGCCAAAAGACGCCAATGAGACGCCAATGAGACGCCAATGAGACGCCAACAAAAACGCCTGCCGTTCGAGGCAGGCGTTCCGATTGCCGCAGTAGCCGGCTAATGCGCGGCAATCGCGCCACGCGTGTCGATTCACCTATCGGCGCGTATTGCCGCGACTAACGTATAGCCGCTAAGGATATCTGTGAATTACGACTTGTCCGTTGCGTCGCCCGACGGTGCGGCCTTCTTGCCGCTGCGGCGCGGATGGCGGCCACCTTGCGGCGGCGACTCGCGGAATGTCGTATCGGCGAGCTTCTTCTGATCGGCCGACATGCTGTCGTAAAGCGGCTGGAATGCGTCGACCAGCTTCTTCGTGCCGTCCGCATGCGCTTGCGTGATCTCCGCATACTGCTTCATATCGTCGAGCGCGGAGATGTTCCGGTCGGCGCGGCGCTCTTCAAAGAGCTTCGCCATTGTGTCGCCATTGCTGCGCATTACGTCGGCGAATGCGCTCCACTGCGTTTCCTGTTGCGGCGTGATTTTCAGCTGCTGGTGCAGATACGCGATGCGATCTTCGACATGCTGTTCGCGGCGCGCGGACTTGTCCGCATTCGAAGCCGGTGTCATGGCTGGCGCGGCGGACGACGCCGGGGTCTGGGCGAAGGCGCCGCTGATCGAGAGCGCTGATACGAGCAAAACGAGCGTTTTTTTCATCGAGACTCCTGATGTCTGTTGGTATCGAGGTACGGGACACGGGTACGGACAGGGCATTATTAATACCACGATATCGCCGCAATGCGACGCCAATGCGACAACTGCTTACAACCGAAACGATCGGTAAATGACCGTGCATCGGGAACTCGGCGCGCCTCAATTCGCCTGAAGCTTCTGTTGCGGGCTCATCGAGCACATGAAGCCTGCAACAAGCGAATTGTCAGCTTGCAGTCGTCGTATCGGCGAGCAGGACGCACGTAAGCGCACATTAGCGCGCGCAAGCGCACGCGTCATTGGCTCATGCGCTGAACGTCGTGCAGCGCCGCGCTTTCGCCGCGCAGGCCGTTGAAAATCAGATTGAGCACGACCGCAGCCACCGCGGCGAGCAGGATCCCGCTGTGCAGAAGCGGCGACAGCGAAGGCGGCAACTTTGCAAAGAATTGTGGCGACACCACCGGCACGAGTCCGAGCCCGATGCTGACCGCCACAATGAACAGGTTGTGATGGTTCTTCGCGAAGTCGACTTCGGAGAGCACCTTGATGCCGTTCGCCGCCACCATGCCGAACATCACGATGCCGGCGCCGCCGAGCACGAACGCCGGAATCGACGCGACGATCTGCGCGAGCTTCGGCACGAGTCCGAGCACGATCAGGATCGCGCCGCTCGTCGCGCAGACGAAGCGGCTCCTGATGCCGGTCACGCCCACGAGTCCGACGTTCTGCGAAAACGACGTGTACGGAAATGCGTTGAACACGCCGCCGATCAGCGTGCCGAGTCCATCGACGCGCAAGCCGCGCACGAGCGCCTTCTGATCGACGGGGCGGCCGACCATGTCGCCGACCGCGAGGAACATGCCGGTCGATTCGATGAACGTCACGAACATCACGATGGTCATGGTCGCGATCGACACGAGGTCGAAGTGCGGCACGCCGAAACGGAACGGCAAGACCGCGCCGAGCCACGGCGCGGCGGCCACGCCGTCGAGATTCACGCGGCCGATCAGCGCCGCGACCGCAAAGCCGGCGACGATGCCGACCAGCACCGAGATGCTGGCGAAGAATCCGCGGCCGAAGCGGTTGATCAATAGAATCAGCAGCAGCACGGCGAGCGCGAGGCCGAGATACACGGGGTTTCCATAGTCGGGATTGCCGACGCCGCCCGCTGCCCAGTTGATGCCGACTTCCATCAGCGAAAGCCCGATCACCGCGATCACGCTGCCGACGACGACCGGTGGAAACAGCCGTAACAGCTTGCCGATCGCAGGCGCGAGCAGCATGCCGATCACACCGGAGGCGATCGTCGCGCCGAAAATATCGAGCAGCCCCAGGCGCGGATCGGAGCCGATCGCGATCATCGGGCCGACCGCCGTGAACGTGCAACCCATGATGATCGGCAGACGGATGCCGAACATGCCGATGCCGAGCGTCTGAATCAGCGTTGCGATTCCGCATGCGAACAGATCGGCGCTGATGAGAAACGCGATCTGTTCCTTCGGCAATTTCAATGCGCTGCCGACGATCAGCGGCACCGCGACTGCGCCGGCATACATGACGAGAACGTGCTGAAAACCGAGCGTGAGCAGCCGGGCCGCGGGCAGGCGTTCATCGCACGGGTGGACCGTGGTCGCGTGCATTTCTTCTCCTTGTCGATGACTGTGGGCGGCGCGCTTTTATCCAGTGCGCGTCGGAGGCGCATCGGATGCGCGGCGGTGCCGATACAACACCTGTTGCAGCCGGATATTCCGCGGGCCGTCCGGACGCCGGCCGCATGCGATAGAAGCGTGCGATAGAAGATTACGCTCATCTATTTCGCGCGGGCGCGCCTCGCTGAAACCGTTGTGCCATTGCGTCGGACACCGATACTTCTTTACCGTGCGAATCGCTTTAATGACTGAGGGCGGCGGAATGCAGGTTTAATGTGAAAGTCCACCCATCGCCGGGGAAGTTTAATGAAAATGGGCCACGGACAGTCGTTTTGCCAATGCACATGACTCATGCCGGGCGCGGCTCTCGCGTCGCGCTGCAACTTACCTGAGCGCAACTCCACTGAGGAATCAAGTTGGCGACTACGACGGAACTGGCCGGATTGCTTCCGGACCTGCTGCCGAAGCTGTGGACGTTCGCATGGCGAATGACCGGCGATCGGCTCGATGCGGAAGAACTCACGCAGAAGACCTGCTTGCGCGCACGGCAGCGCGCCGGGCCGCTGCCGGATGGCATAAAGCCGCTGTACAGGCTCTACGCAATCGCCTACCGCGTCTGGGTCGACGAACTGCGCCCGCGGCGCCCGCGCAAGCGGATCGACGGCCTGCTGTCGCCGCAGCGCGAAGAGGACGGCGCGCAACGGCGACCCTTCGATTCCGCGGGTGACACCTTCAGTCGAATCGTGGCCGCCGTCGATCAGCTTCCGCATGCGCAGCGCATGGCGATGCTGCTCGTCGCGGTCGAAGCGCTCAGTTACGCGGAGGCCGCGCAGGTGCTCGGAGTGCCGGTCAATACGGTGGTGAGCCGCGTCGTGCGCGCGCGCGAGGCGATCGGCCGCCAATTCGCGGCGTTGCCGGAGCAATATCGCCAGGCGGCGACACGTTAGTCGCCCGCCAGCCGCTTCGGCTGCGGCGCGCGGGCAGGGCGAACGCGGGCATAATCAGCGAAGCCCGCTGCACCCTGATCAACCGACCGGACAACACGACAAGCCGCCTTCAATGAGACCACCGCGCCTCGATCAACTCGACGAACTCGACCGCAACCTCGTTGCGATGCTGCAGAACAATGCGCGCGAAAGCGTGGCGAATCTCGCGCGACAATTGGGCGTCGCGCGCACGACGGTGATCGCGCGCATCGCGCGGCTCGAAAAGACGAACGTCATTGCAGGCTACGGCGTGCGTCTGGGCCAGGACGTGCTCGACGCCAGCATTTACGCCTATGTGGGCATCATCATCGCGCCGAAGTACGGGCCCGACGTGCAAAAGCGCCTGTCGAAAATGCCCGAGGTCCAGTTGCTGTGCGCCGTGAGCGGCGAATTCGATTATGTGGCGTGGCTGCGGGCCGATTCGCCGGAGCGGCTCAACGAACTGCTCGATCAGATCGGCGGCCTCGCGGGCGTCGAACGCACGACCACGTCGATCATTCTGGCGCGCAAGATCGACCGCGGGTTGATCGGCGGCGCGCGCGGTTAATGCGGCTTTCGGGCGAGCGCCGCGCCGCCGGGTCATGCACCGCTTGCATCGTCGTCTGCCTCGCCATGTGCACCGTCGTTTACGCCGTTTTTACGGTTTTTCGTCTTAACGACTGTTTTATTCGTCGAAACGACGAAAATCATGGTCATTGCGCAGCATTCTGTGCGTTGGAACCGGCCGTCCTTCTCCTTAAACTTTTCGTAGGGCTTGCCCGCCGGGCGCCGCGCGAAAAGCAAGCCGCGTGGCGCGCGATTCCGCTCACGACACTCACAAAAAAAGGAGAAGCCCATGAAAGTTGCCATCGTTGGTGCAGGTCTGATCGGCCACACGATCGCTCACATGCTGCGCGAAACCGGCGACTACGACGTGGTCACGCTCGACCGCGATCAGCACGCCCTCGACACGCTCGCCGCCCAGGGCATTCCGACCCGCCGCGTCGATTGCGCCGATGCCGCCGCGCTGCGTGCCGCCGTGCAGGGCTTCGATGCGCTTATCAATGCATTGCCGTATTACCTCGCCGTCAATGTCGCGTCGGCGGCGAAGGGCGCGGGCGTGCATTACTTCGATCTGACCGAGGACGTGCGCGCTACCCACGCGATCCGGGCGATCGCCGACGAAGCGGAGCACGCGTTCATGCCGCAATGCGGGCTCGCGCCGGGCTTTATCGGCATTGCCGCTCACGAACTCGCGAACCGCTTCAGCGAAATCCGCGACGTGAAGATGCGCGTCGGCGCGCTGCCGGAGTTTCCGACCAACGCGTTGAAGTACAACCTGACGTGGAGCGTCGACGGCCTGATCAACGAATATTGTCAGCCATGCGAAGCGATTCGCGACAGCCGCACGCAGTGGGTACAGCCGCTCGAAGGGCTCGAGCATTTTTCGCTCGACGGTATCGAATACGAGGCGTTCAATACGTCGGGCGGTCTCGGCACGCTATGCGAAACGCTGTCGGGCCGCGTGGAGTCGCTCGACTACAAGTCGGTGCGCTACCCGGGCCATCGCGATCTGATGCAGTTTCTGCTCGAGGATCTGCGCCTGTCGACCGACCGCGATACGCTGAAGTCGATCATGCGCCGCGCGGTGCCGTCGACCGCGCAGGACGTCGTGCTCGTGTTTATCACGGTGACCGGCATGCGCGACGGTCAGCTCGTGCAGGAAGTCTTCACACGCAAGATCTTCGCGAAGACCGTGTGCGGTATGCCGATGAGCGCGATCCAGATCACCACCGCGGGCGCAATGTGCGCCGTGCTCGATCTGTTTCGCGAACAACGCCTGCCGCAACGCGGGTTCGTGCGGCAGGAGCAGGTGGCGCTGCGCGACTTTCTCGGTAATCGGTTCGGCCAGCTCTATGAGGGCCAGCCGCTCGATGCGATGGCGACGGTGTGAGCCGCTTGGGTTGTTGATGCCGCTGCTGCTGCTGCGAGGTGCGAGGTGCGAGGTGCGAGGTGCGAGGTGCGAGGTGCGAGGTGCGAGCGCCGCGTGCCGCGTGCCGCGCGCCGCTACGCGATGATTTGCCGCAGCAGCGTATCGTAATTGGCCGCGCCAGGTGCGCTGTTGTCGAACAGCAGCACGCCGTCGCGCTGCGCCTCGGTCAGGTCGGTCCACCCAAAGCGGCGCTGCCGATAGTGCTGCCAGTGCGCGAGCTTGTAGGCATCGGCGGGATCGCCGCGCGCCGCGATCCGTTCGCGCGCAACGTCATCGTTCGCCGTAATCCAGACGACGCGAATCGCGACGTCGTTTTCCACACCCAGCCATACGCGATCGAACAGCCGCCGCTCGCGCACCTCGCGCGATAGCGGCGCGACCGCGAGCGCGCTCACGCCGAGCGCGAGATTGTCGCGCGCGGTATCGATGAGGCCGCGGTACTCGGGATCGCGCAGATGCTGCAGGTAGAGCGGGCTGTCGCGGTCGTTCGGGTTGCCCGTGAGCGCCTGCATCGTCGCGGCGCCGGTGCGGCCGTATAGCGTGTCCTTATCGAGCAGGCAGAACGGGGCGCCGCATGCTTCGATCAACGGACGCAGCAGCCGTCGCGCGACCGTGGTTTTGCCCACGCCGGCGTGGCCGCAGAAAAACACGAGACGGGTCACGGCCGGCGGTTGCCGGAAAAATGCGCGCAAAAACGGGCGCGGCTCAACGTGCGGGTCATAGCGGCCTGTCCGCGGCAGGCGGCGGCTCGATCGCGTCGTCACCGGCAGCGGAGGTAGCGGAGTCGCGCGCGAAGCTGCCGTTCGCTTCGAGCCACATGACGTTGATGATGCCGAAACCCAACGCGACGCCGATACCGAGAATCCAGCTGAAATACCACATGGACGTCTCCCTTTTCGTCTGATTCCATTTGAGCACCCAGCGGGTTACACCCAGTCGGGCCGCTTATCCATATGCCATTTGGACGATCTTCGCAGTCCGTTTCAATTATGGCTTACTGATGCCTGCACACAACGCCTACGGCTTGCCTTGAAGGCGGCGTGCGCGCGGGTTGACCGCTCGACCGATCATTACCCGTAAGGGCTGCGCGACGCAAGCGTCGTGGCGTCGCTGGCCCCCTTTTTACTTTATGTTTGCATAAGGAGGTGATAGCATTGATAGCATGTCAAAGCCTGGAGATGTTCATGCCTACTCTGCTGGTTCGAGGTCTGGAAGAAGCGCTCGTGGAGCGCCTGCGCAAACGTGCCGCGGGGAATAACCGCAGTGTCGAAGCGGAGCATCGGGAAATCCTGGCGGAAGCGCTTCGCCATCCGAAAAAGCTCAGCTTTGCGCAGGTTCTGATGAACATGCCCGATGTCGGCAAGGATGCCGATTTCGAGCGGGTCAACAACGATAATGAAGGTGAGGGAAGCCGTGTATTTGATTGACACCAACGTAATAAGCGAAATTCGCAAGCAACGCGCCGCCGACGAAGGCGTGCGCGAATTCTTTAGTCATGCAGAAAAGGAGCAACTGGGGCTGTACCTGTCGGTCATTACGATCGGCGAATTGCGGCGCGGCGTCGACCTCATGCGACATCGCGGTGACGTGGAGCAGGCCACGAGGCTGGAAGAGTGGCTAAATACGCTCCTCGTGTCGTTTGCCAATCACATCCTGACGGTCGGCGACGATGTTGCGCAAACATGGGGCCGTCTGCGCGTGCCGCATGCAGAGCATTCGCTTGACAAGCTCATTGCCGCAACGGCGCTGATCTATAACCTGACGGTTGTCACCCGCAATACCGACGACTTTGCCGGAACCGGGGCGAGGGTGATCAATCCGTTTGGCGCGTAACGCGTATGCAGGGTCCGGGCGCGATGCAGCTGAGCGCCGACGCAGCAAAGAAAGAATGAGAAGACGACAGACAGAACAACGGCATAAAAGAGCCAACGGAGACGACTGATGTGGCTACCGGCGCTTCGGCTTCATCAAGGCGGCACAAATGCGCCCGGACGTGTGTTATGGGAATGTGTGTTACGGGAATGTGTGTTACGGGAACGTGTGTCACGAAAAGCGCGCGGCTCGATCAAAAGCGTGCTCGCCCGCGCATTGCTCGCAGCGGCCACGCTTTGCGTGGCCGCATGTGGCGCGACCCCCGCTGAACCTGTACCGTTCAAGACCGTATCCGCCGATCGCATCGTCAAGCCCGGCTATACAGAGCCCGCCAGCGGCAAGGCGGCGGTCGATATCCGGCGCGAGCGGACCGACGACGTTATCGTGCGTTTTCGCGACGCGCTCGTCTATGTCGACGGTGAGCGTGTCGCCGATCTGATGAATGGCGAGCACATCGTGTTTTACCTGACACCCGGCCTACACCGGCTTGCAGTCTCGACGCAGTTCGATCCGGTACGCGAGTTGCAATTCATCGTGACCGCCGATCCGCGTTATACGAACCGCGCGAGCATCACGTTCGACGCCGATCACCGCATCGTACTGACGCGCGTTGCGCAATAGCGGCCAGCGGCCCGACAATTCCACCTCTCTTTCGCATATTCGTTTTCAAGGTATCCGACCATGCTGATCAACTGCGCCGCTTACCAGGACGGCCGAAAACTCGCCGACATCGAAATCGACGACATCAGCGTCTATGTTGCGAAGCCCGAGTGCTTCGTCTGGGTTGCACTGAAAGATCCGGCTCCTGGCGAACTGGACGTGATGAAGAACGAGTTCGGACTGCATGAACTCGCGGTCGAAGATGTGCGCAACGGCCATCAGCGGCCGAAAATCGAGGAATACGGCGAATCGCTGTTCGCGGTGATGCACACACTCGAACTGGACGATGACGGCGAGATCCTGATCGGCGAGGTCGATGTGTTCGTCGGCAGCAACTATGTGCTCACGGTGCGCAATCGCACGCGGCATGGCTTTCAGGAGGTCCGGGCGCGTTGCGAGCGCGAGCCGCAACTGCTGAGGCAGGGCGCGGCCTTCGTGCTGTATGCGCTGGCGGACGCCGTCGTCGATCGCTACTTTCCGATTCTCGAGGCGCTCGGCACCGAGATCGAACAGATCGAAGACCGCATCTTCGACAGGCACAGCCTCGCCGCGTCGCGCGCGATCATTCAGGATCTTTACTCGTTGAAGCGCCGGCTCGTCACGCTCGAGCACCACATCGCACCGCTGCTCGAGGCGATCGGCAAGTTCACGGGCGGCCGCATTCCGGTCATCTGTTCGGGCATGCAGGCGTACTTTCGCGACGTCTACGACCATCTGGACAGGATCGTGCGAACCATCGAAGGACGCCGCGAGATGATTGTCACGGCGGTCCAGGTGAACCTCGGCATGATCTCGCTCGCGGAGAACGAGGTGACCAAGCGTCTCGGTTCATTCGCCGCACTGTTCGCGGTACCGACCATGATCGCGGGCATCTACGGCATGAACTTCGAAAAGATTCCGGAGTTGCACTACAAGTTCGGCTACCCGATCTGTATTGCCGTGATGCTCGCCATCGATGTGTTCCTGTGGTGGCGCTTCAAGAAGGCCAACTGGCTATAACAGAATCAAGTCAAGAAGGCGGAACGGGTGCGGCGGCATCGGTCCGGCCGAATCGGTACCTCCACTCGGCGTGTCCGCTCGGTGCATTCGTCGTCCGGCGCTGTGCGCCGCAACACCTGCGGTCGTTGACACGAGCTAGCGCATGCGCTGAGAATAGGCTCCGCAAACGTTTGCGGACCTCAATAAAGAAGGCTTTTTGTTTAAGCCTGCCAACAACCGGAGATAACGCATGAACCAACGCATCCGCCGCCGCATTCTTGCCGCCGGGCTCGCCTTGACCGCTGCCATCGCGCTGCCCGCCTTGCCGGCGCATGCGCAGGCCGCGAAAAAGCCCAAAGTGGCGCTGGTCATGAAGTCGCTCGCCAACGAGTTCTTCCTCACGATGGAAACCGGCGCGAAGGACTATCAGCAACACAATTCCGGCACCTTCGACCTGATCACGAACGGCATCAAGGACGAAACCGACACCGCGAACCAGATCCGTATCGTCGAGCAGATGATCGTCTCGAAGGTCGACGCCATCGTGCTCGCGCCGGCCGATTCGAAGGCGCTCGTGCCGGTCGTCAAGAAGGCGGTCGATGCCGGCATCATCGTCGTCAATATCGATAACCGGCTCGATCCCGAGGTGCTGAAGTCGAAAGACCTGAACGTGCCTTTTGTCGGCCCGGACAACCGCAAGGGCGCTCAGAAGGTCGGCGACTATCTCGCGCAGAAGCTCAAGTCGGGCGACGAGGTCGGCATTATCGAAGGCGTGTCCACCACCACCAACGCGCAGCAGCGCACCGCGGGCTTCAAGGACGCGATGCAGAAGGTCGGCGCGAAGGTCGTGTCGGTGCAATCGGGAGAGTGGGAAATTGATAAGGGCAACGCGGTTGCATCCGCTATGCTCAACGAGTACCCGAACCTGAAGGCGCTGCTGTGCGGCAACGACAATATGGCGATCGGCGCGGTCTCGGCGGTACGCGCCGCGGGCAAGCAGGGCAAGGTGTATGTGGTCGGCTATGACGACATCAATGCGATCAAGCCGATGCTGAAAGACGGCCGCGTGCTCGCGACCGCCGATCAGTACGCGGCGAAGCAGGCTGTGTTCGGCATCGATACCGCGTTGAAGGCGTTGAACGAGCACAAGAAGCAGTCGCAACTGTCCGGCGTGGTCGAAACACCCGTCGATCTCGTGACGAAGTAGGCGCACGCAGTAGGTGCACGCAGTAGGTGCATGCAGCAGGCGTAAGCAGCAGGCTGCATGACCGCGGCGTACGCCTCGGCACTAACCGGGCGGAAAATCGTAGTGCATGCGAGCGGCATGAAATACAACCGTGCTTTTTCGCTACGCGCGAATGTTTTTCCGTCAATTCAATAAATGCTAAAGAAATCCGCTGCGCGGCCGTTATCGAGTTAAGCGTCATGACGGCCAGCGCGGCGCAGCATATGCGTCCGGCGTGGTCCGCGTACCGTCCGTGTGCATCACACACGACTTCGGCGCGGCATGCCGACATGACATGCGTGGCTGTCCGGCGCCGTATCGTTCTCTGTACAACTGGCGAACGAGATCCGGCGCGGCAGCCCGAAACCTTGATCACAATGGATTCGACCGACAACGACGCATCGTCTGCCGTGCTGTCCGTAACCGGAATTGGCAAAACCTACGCCGAGCCGGTGTTATCCGATGTCGCGCTCACGCTGCGCGCGGGCGAGGTATTGGCGCTGACCGGCGAGAATGGCGCGGGCAAGAGCACGCTGTCGAAAATCATCGGCGGTCTCGTCACGCCCACCGCCGGTACGATGCGCCTCGGCGGCGCGCCCTATGCGCCGGCAAGCCGCACCGAAGCCGAAACGCTCGGCGTGCGCATGGTGATGCAGGAGCTGAACCTGCTGCCAACCTTATCGGTTGCCGAAAACCTGTTTCTGAACCGCCTGCCCAGGCGCGGCGGCCTGTCGTTCGGCTGGATCGACCGGCGGCGCCTGCGCGACGACGCGCGCGATGCGATGGCGCAGGTCGGACTCGATGCGATCGAGCCGGACACGCTCGTCGGCGAACTCGGCATCGGTCATCAGCAGATGGTCGAAATCGCGCGCAATCTGATCGGCGACTGCCGTGTGCTGATTCTCGACGAGCCGACCGCGATGCTGACGGCCCGCGAAGTCGACCTGCTGTTCGAGCAGATCGCCCGGTTGAAGGCGCGCGGCGTCGCGCTTGTCTATATCTCGCACCGGCTCGAGGAACTGGCGCGCGTCGCCGAACGCATCGCCGTATTGCGCGACGGCAAGCTCGTGCAGGTCGATGCAATGGCGAATCTGACGAGCGAGCAGATCGTCACGCTGATGGTCGGCCGCGAACTCGGCGAGCGCATCGATCTCGGCGAACGCCGGATCGGCGCGCCGCTTCTGAAGATCGACGGACTCGGTCGCGGCAAGGTGGTGCGCGATGTGTCGTTCGAGGTGCGCGCGGGCGAAATTTTCGGCGTGAGCGGGTTGATCGGTGCGGGCCGCACCGAGCTGATGCGCCTGATCTATGGCGCGGATCTGAAGGATCGCGGCACGGTGTCGCTGGCCGCGGCGCCGGGCGCGCCGCCCGTGCCGGTTCAGATCGCGTCGCCGGCCGATGCGGTGCGCCAGGGTATCGCGCTCATCACCGAAGACCGTAAAGGCGAAGGTTTGTTGCTGCCGCAACCGGTCGCGGCAAACATTTCGCTCGGCAATATCGGCCGCGTGGCGCGGCACGGCGTCATCGATACGGCGCGCGAAAATGCGCTTGCGAAAGAGCAGATCGACGCGATGCGCATCCGCACGTCGGGGCCGGGGCAGCCGGTCGGCGAGCTGTCCGGCGGGAATCAGCAGAAGGTCGTGATCGGCCGCTGGCTCGCGCGCGACTGCAGGGTGCTGCTTTTCGACGAGCCGACGCGCGGCATCGACGTCGGCGCGAAGTTCGACATTTACGCGCTGATGGGAGCGCTAGCACGCGAGGGCCGTGCACTCGTCGTCGTGTCGAGCGACCTGCGCGAGCTGATGCTGATCTGCGACCGGATCGGCGTGATGTCGGCAGGCCGGATGACAGGCGTTTTCGAGCGCGATGCGTGGTCGCAGGACGCGCTGCTCGCCGCCGCGTTCGCCGGTTACCGCAGCCGTGAAGCGATGCTCGCGACGCATGAAACGCATGCCGCAGGAGAGCTGTCATGATCGAACGGCCTCGCATCGCAATGAGCAAGGAGCCCGGCACCGGCGGCAGCGCCGGCAGCGGCACGTCGGCGGGCGGCGCGAGCGCAGGCGGTGCGGGCCGCGCCGCGAGCCCCGTGGCGCACGATCCCTCCGCGCCGCTCGCGACCGGCAAGCCGGCCGGCACGCGTCTCGGGTTCTCGAACTATCTCGGTCTGGCGGGCGCGCTGGTCGCGATGATCGCGCTGTTTTCGGTGCTGAGCTCGCATTTTCTGACCTACGACACGTTCATCACCATCGCGAATCAGATTCCCGATCTGGTCGTGATGTCGGTCGGCATGACCTTCGTGCTGATCATCGCGGGGATCGACCTGTCGGTCGGCTCGGTGCTCGCCCTTGGCGCGTCGGTCGTCAGTGTCGCGTCGCTGAAGTGGGGGCTCGGCCCGCTGCTCGCGGCCGCGTTCGGCCTGGCCGCCGCGGCGCTGACCGGCACGCTGACCGGCGCGGTGACGGTCGGCTGGCGCATTCCTTCTTTCATCGTGTCGCTGGGCGTACTCGAAGCCGCGCGCGGCCTCGCCTACCAGATGACGAACTCGCGCACGGCGTATATCGGCGACGCCTTCGACTTCCTGTCGAACCCGATCGCGCTCGGTATCTCGCCGGCGTTCCTGATCGCGGTCGCGGTGATGATCGTCGCGCAGCTCGTGCTGACGCGCACGGTGTTCGGGCGATATCTGGTCGGCATCGGCACCAACGAGGAGGCGGTGCGTCTCGCGGGCGTCAATCCGCGGCCGTACAAGGTGATCGTGTTTGCGTTGATGGGCGCGCTGTCGGGACTCGCGGCGCTGTTCCAGATTTCGCGGCTCGAGGCGGCGGACCCGAACGCGGGTGTCGGTCTCGAACTGCAGGTGATTGCCGCCGTCGTGATCGGCGGCACGAGTTTGATGGGTGGGCGCGGGTCTGTGATCAGCACGTTTTTTGGCGTGTTGATCATCTCGGTGCTGGCGGCGGGTCTTGCGCAGATTGGCGCAAACGAGCCGACCAAGCGCATCATTACGGGCGCGGTGATTGTCGTGGCAGTCGTGCTCGACACCTATCGCAGCCATCGCAAGCGGGGCTGAAGCGGGTGAGCGAAAACTTGCATCGAATGAAAGCCACGTGCGGCATGTACGATACGTGTGTTGCGTCGCACAGCGATTCGCGCAACCCGGTCCGGCGGTGGGCGCGCCGGATGGGGCGCCGCGCGGGCAACGAGTGGCGCGGCGCGACGATGCGCATCAATGAGCGGTGAAAACAGGCAGGGGAGCAACAGTTTATGGCGACGATCAAGGATGTAGCGGCAGCGGCCGGCGTGTCGTTCACGACGGTGTCGCATGTCGTGAACAACTCGCGGCCCGTTTCGGCGGATGTGCGCGCGAAGGTCGAGCGGGCGATTCTCCAGCTGAACTATGTGCCGTCGGCAGTCGCGCGGTCGCTGAAGGCGCGTTCGACCGCGACGATCGGCCTCGTGGTGCCGAACAGCACGAATCCGTATTTCGCGGAGCTCGCGCGCGGCATCGAGGACGGTTGCGCGCGCAACGGCTACTGCGTGTTTTTCTGCAACTCCGACGACGATCCGTCGAAGCAGCGCAGCTACTTGCGCGTGCTGCAGGAGAAGCGCATCGACGGCCTCATCGTCGCGTCCGCGGGCGACGACGCGGTGCTGGCGAAGACGCTCGCCGATTCGCGCGAACCGCTCGTGATCGTCGATCGCAACATCGAAGGCGTGAGCGCCGATCTCGTGCAGATTGACCACGAGAAGGGCGCGTATCTGGCCACGCGTCATTTGCTGCAGCTCGGCCACGTGAAGATCGGCTGCATCACGGGGCCGATCGAGACTGCGGTCAGCGCGATGCGCGTGCACGGTTTCATTCGCGCGATGTCCGAGCGCGGCATCGAGTTCGCGCCCGATGCGATCGTCGAAAGCGACTTTTCGGGAATGGGCGGTCATTGGGCCGCGAGCCGGCTGTTCGACACGATCCAGCCGTCGGCGATATTCGCGTGCAACGACATGATGGGCATCGGCGCGCTGCGCGCGGCGGCCGAGCGCGGCATCGACGTGCCGCGCGATTGCTCGATCATCGGCTTCGACGATATTGAACTTGGCAGCTTCACGTATCCGGCGCTGTCGACGGTCGGGCAATCGGTGCGGGCGCTCGGCGACATGGCCGCGCAAACGCTGATCGAACGGATTAGCGGCGGCGCATCGAGCGCGCCGCCGGGCCGGCGCCGCGTGATCGCGCCGCGCCTCGTGCTGCGCGAATCGACGGCGGCCTTTGCCGGCGCGCGGCGCGGTGGCGTGGCGGCTTAGGCGACCGCTCAGGCGACCGCTCAGGTAACCGCTCAGGTAACCGCTCAGGTGGCCACTGAGTTGGCCACTGAGTTGGCCGCTGAGCTGGCAACTTAAGTGGCCACTTAGACAAGTCACTCATCTGACAGACTCGCGCGCACCACTCCAGCCATGCGCTGACGTATCGGGCTGCGGTCGTGCGACGCGGCATCGGAGCGGGCGCCAAAGCGCTTACTCTGATCGATTCGCAGGAGACGAGCAGTGGCATCAAACCAGACAGGCGCGCGCGTGGCCGTAGTCGGCAGCCTCAATATGGACCTCGTCGCGCGTGCGCCGCGCATGCCGCAGCCAGGCGAAACGCTGGCCGGGCGCACGTTCGCCCAGGTGCCGGGCGGCAAGGGCGGCAATCAGGCGGTGGCGGCCGCGCGCCTCGGCGCGCAGGTGGCGATGGTGGGCTGCGTCGGCAACGACGCGAACGGCGCGCAGCTGCGCGCGG
>NZ_BAAILL010000036.1:531729-542975 GCF_054589215.1 Paraburkholderia sp. 2C
TGATCGTCGTCGACGACGGCTCGCAGAATGCGATCGTGATCGTTGCCGGCAGCAACGGCGAGGTGACGCCGGCGACGATCGCGCATCACGAGACGGTGCTGGCCGCCGCGGAAGTGGTGGTCTGTCAGCTCGAGACACCGCCGCAAGCGGTCGAGGCGGCGCTCGCGGCCGCCCGGCGTTTGGGCAAGACAGTCGTGCTGAATCCGGCGCCCGCGACCGGGCCGCTGCCGTCGCATTGGCTGCCGCTGGTCGACTATCTGATTCCGAACGAACTCGAAGCGGCGACGTTGACAGGTCTGCCTGTGCGTACGCCGGATGAAGCGGCCACGGCCGCCGCGGCGCTGCGCAAAGCGGGCGCGCGCAATGTCATCATCACGCTCGGCGCACAGGGCGTGCTGGCTGCGCTCGGTGACGCCTTGCCTGCCCACTTCGCGGCTCCGCGCGTGGCAGCCGTCGATACGACCGCAGCCGGCGACACGTTTATCGGCGGCTTTGCCGCACAACTCGCGCAAGGCTCACCGGTTGACGACGCAATCCGCTTCGCGCAGCGTGCCGCGGCCCTCTCCGTGACGCGCGCCGGCGCGCAGCCGTCCATTCCAACGCGCGCCGAAGTCGACGCAAACCGATAGGCGCCAGTTGCAACGAAGCAACGTAACAACGCGTGGCGCGACAATGCGTCCGGGAAAGTGCACCCTGGGCTTGCGCACGGCATTTCAGTGCATGCGGGGCTTTTCGCACCTTAGCGCACTCGGTACCCGCTTCGTCTCCCCTCTCTTCAATCGACTCATGCTTCGCGTGGCGTAGCACTGCTTCGCCTATCGAGCCTCGTCATTACTACAATTTGATGTAGCGGAATTGTAATAATTTCAATCCCATCGCGCATATTCCTCATACCATATAGAAATTTCAAGATTTTTACAGGCCTGTCGTAAACAACCTCAGAGCGTCTCATCCCATTCTCGGACCAAGGCGCCTGGACTGCGCATGCAGCCATCACACCTGACAGGCAGACAAACAACATGAGCAAGGGCATTACGATCAAGGCACGGATTGGCGTGGCCATGGCTTTCCTCGCCGCGCTGCTCGCCGCAACCAGTGCACTTGGCCTTCTCGGCATGGGCCGCACAAACGACGCGCTGCACATCATGTATGGCAATTCGATGCCGTCCGCGGTCGCGATCGACAAGATGGAGATTTACGCGGGCCGCGAACGCCTCGCGCTCGACCGCGCGGCGCTGCAGATCGGCACGCCGGAGGCGAAGTCGACGATCGAGCGCGCGCACATGCTGCACGGTCTGGCCGAGGAGGGCTGGAAGCGCTATCTCGATCTGCCGCGCGACGCCAACGAGGACCGTATCGCGCAGGGCGTCGGCGCGAAGCGCGATGCGTACTATCGGGCGATCGACGCGTTCGCCGCGACGATCACCGCGAACGATCAGGGCAAGCTCGTCGAAGACGCGAACCGTTTGCAGGTTGCCTACAACGAGATGGCGAATGCGGCAGCCGACCTGCGCAAGCTTCAGTTCGAGCGGGCGCAAAGCGGCTACGACGCGTCGCAGTCGAGCTTCAATACATTTCGCGTGGTCAGCATCGCGGCGCTCGTCGCCGGCATGATTGCAGCGTTCGTGTCTTACCTGACGCTGCGCCGCGCGATTGCGCGGCCGCTCGCCGAAGCACTCGACCATTTCGATGCGATCGCCGCCGGCGATCTGCGCCGGCCGGTCGTCGCGAAGTCGCGCGACGAGATGGGGCAACTGATCGAGGGCCTCGCGAAGATGCAGAAGAGCCTCGTCGCGACGGTGCGCACGGTGCGCTCGGGCAGCGATTCGATCGCCACCGCGACGCGCGAGATCGCGGCCGGCAATATCGACCTGTCGTCGCGCACCGAGGAACAGGCGTCGGCGTTGCAGGAAACAGCCGCAAGCATGGAGCAGCTGACCGGCACCGTGAAGCAGAACGCTGAAAACGCGCGCCAGGCGAGCGCGCTGGCCGCGAACGCCTCGGAGATTGCGAACAAGGGCAGCGGCGTGGTCGGCCAGGTGGTCGGCACGATGGGCGAAATCAACCAGAGTTCGGCGAAGATCGCCGACATCATCACGATCATCGAAGGCATCGCGTTCCAGACCAATATCCTCGCGCTGAACGCGGCGGTCGAGGCGGCGCGCGCGGGCGAAGAAGGCCGCGGCTTCGCGGTGGTCGCGGGCGAAGTGCGCAGCCTTGCGCAACGCTCGTCGGCGGCGGCGAAGGAAATCAAGGAACTGATCGACACGTCGGTCGATCGCGTGCAGTCGGGCTCGGCGCTCGTCGACGAAGCGGGCCGCACGATGACGGAAATCATCGGTGCGGTGCAGCGCGTAACCGACATCATGGGCGAAATCGCCGCGGCGTCGTCCGAACAGAGCGGCGGCATCGATCAGGTCGCGCGCGCGGTCACGCAGATGGACGAAGCGACGCAGCAGAACGCAGCGCTGGTCGAGGAGGCGGCAGCGGCCGCGCAGTCGCTCGAGGACCAGGCGCAGAAGCTGCGCACCGCGGTTGCCGTGTTCGATATCGACGAGGGCGCGGCGGCCGCGGTCGGCGGTGGGGTGCCGCCCGGCAAGACCGGGGCGACGCCCGCGCCGGCCGTGTCCAGGCCGGCCGCACCTAAGCCGGCCGCACCTAAGCCGGCCATGCAAAGGGCAGCGCCGCAGCGCGTTGCGCGTCCGGGTGGGCAGAAGGCGTCGGCGCAGCGAGCCGCGCCGGCGAGCGCTCAAACCGCAGTGCACAATGAAAGCCGCATCGCCTCATTGATGCCTGCCGCTTCGGGCGCGGCTGGACAAACCGCCGGTGCAGGCGCGGCGGATCAGGACTGGGAGACGTTTTGAGTCGCCGGCGCGGCTTCGCGTCATTTGACGCGGCCGCCAGGCCACGTTTTTATTGATCGGTCGTTCCGCCGGCGCGTCGCCGTTCGCGCCACCGTCGGCATCACCGTTAGGTGTTGCCCGCACGAGATAGCCACGAGCCGACGCCGTGCATCGCAGTGGGGCGCCACGGCACCGGTTCCGTCAACGCCGCGCCATGCGTTCGCGCGTGGCGATCCTTTTTGCATTCTCTACACTCGAATCGACCCGCCGCGACATTGTTCCGGTACATTGGCGGGCACGGCAGTCGAGTGACTCGATCCGCGCGTGTACGCAAGTTGCTACACGAACCGCGATGTGCATCGTTGTGCCCTGTCACGCGTGTTTGAAAGCGTATTGGATGGTCTGAACGCAGTCTGGATGCCGGGCCCGAATGCGGTCTGAATGCGCACTCGAAAACGTCCGGAATCCGCAAAAAAGCGGCGGCATTTAACGTTCGCGCGCGTTCCGGCGTTCGCGATTCGAGCCAGCCCAAGCGCACGTTGTTTTGCGAAGCACGACAGCCAGAAAGGAACGCCATGACGCAACAAGACCTCGCGCAACGCCTGATCTCGGCGCGCCGCCAGCACCGCGCAATCGAATCGTTGCCTTCGAGCTGCCTGCCGCCCGATGCGGCCACCGCGTACGCGATCCAGCAGGCGGTGATCGAGGGCCTTGGCTGCGCGACCGGCGCGTGGAAAATCGGTGCCCGTTCGCCGGGCGGCGACGCGTCGGGTGCGCCGATTCCGGCGCCGCTCACGTTCGCGTCGCCGGCGCGCATCGAGCGTCAGTCTTTCTTTCGTGTGCTGATCGAACTCGAAATTGCGTTCCGTTTTGCCGAGCCCGTCGCGCCACGCAGTCAAACCTATGCGCGCGACGAAGTGCTCGCGCTCGTCGGCGCGGTCGTGCCGGCCCTCGAGATTGTCGATAGCCGCTTTGCCGAATGGCCGAATATCGCGCCGCTCGCGCAGCTTGCCGACGCCCAGAATAATGGCGCGCTCGTGACCGGCCATCCGGTCAGCTATGCGGGCTTTGCGCGCAGTTTCGACTTCGTCTCGCCGGAACTGGAACTTGCGTTCGACGGCGCATCGCTGGTGCCGGAAGCACCGGGCAATCCGGCCGGCGACCCGCGCGAACTGCTGGTGTGGTTCGTCAACCATTGCGCGGCGATGGGCATCACGATCGAGCCGGCCTGGACCATTACGACCGGTTCCTATGTCGGCGCGCACATGATCGGCGAGCCGGGCATGGTGCGCGGACATATCGACGGCCTCGGCGAAGTCGAAGTCGAACTGCTCTGAACTCCGCCTCTTTCTACCGTTGAAAGTGTTTCGTGCGCGTTGCATCGACTATCGGTCTGATTGGTTGTGACGATGACGGACAGTGTTTCGATACACGACAGACTGACTGGCGACCGGTGCGCAACGAACGGCGCTGCGCACACGGTGTATCTACGGATTCAGACATCGCTCCGACAAACCGTCATACAGGCGGGAAGTCCAATAAAACATGCGGCAGCCGCGCACCGTCGAGGCGATTTCGTTGGACGCGCAGCGATCGGTATGCGGTGCCGCGCACACGTGAGCGTCGTCGCGAATCTCGTCGGCCGACCATACGGGCGACGCGGGTATCGGCGCGTGGTGCGGCGAAGAATGCAGGGCGCAGAACGGACAAAAAACTGCCATGCGGCGCGTGACTTGCACGGTGTTCGTTGGTGCACGCGCGTCATGAAACGTTGTCAGTCGATGTTGAACGAAATCAGGTATGCGGGGACGAATAGTCGGGCACGCACAAACGTGTAACAGCGCGTTGCAATGTCGTCGATTGCGGCATTGCGCACGTTAACGTAAGCAGCATGGCGAGCGAATCGACGCAGGTACGAGCGCCAGACAACACTGTGAGCCGCGTCGCGCGCTGACGGTGCGCCGCAATGTGTGGCGCCACACGGCACGCGGCTGACGGGTTTGCGAAGGTGCCGGAAAATGCGACACGCGTGCCGGCGCGGCAGGCGTCGCGCTAAATGCGTGTTGCGGGCAACGATGTCGCCGCGCGGGGAACAGATGATGGAAGTGCTTGCTGCGCGCAATCGCGCACGCAAACGCAGTTTGAGGTACGTTGCATGCAACGCGTCACGCAAGTTGAGCGTAGTGGCCGGCAGTTCAGCGCTTGCAGTTGGCATGGCCGAAGTTGGCCTCGAGCCGCACACTGGCAGCGCATTGGCCACCGCATTTGCCATGACAGGCCGCATTGATTCGCGCTTTGATCGTCGCGAGCGGCCCGAGATTGTAGGTGACCGAAACGGCGTCCACAAGTGAAGCTTGCCCGTACTCGGTTTGACGCGTTTTCTTAACGTAGTTCGTGAAAAAAAATTTAAAAGGGTTTAGGATGAATTCGAACGATGGCGTTTCCTGATAGCGCGCCGCGCACGACATCGTTCCAGACTTCGGCGAGGAGGTAGCATGGATATCTACAGCAGTTTCGCGACCCGCTTCGAGAAAACGAGAGAGGAGGAATTTTCACTCGAAGAGTACCTCGCGCTCTGCAAAGACAATCCCGCCGCGTACGCCACTGCTGGCGAGCGCATGTTGACGGCAATCGGAGAGCCTGAACAGATCGATACGCGTAACGACCCGCGCATGTCGCGGATCTTCGCGAACAAGGTCATCAAGGTATACCCCGCGTTCCGTGAGTTCTACGGAATGGAAGATGTGATCGAGCAGGTTGTCGCCTACTTCAGGCATGCTGCTCAGGGGCTCGAAGAAAAGAAGCAGATTCTCTATCTGTTGGGGCCGGTGGGCGGGGGCAAGTCTTCCATTGCGGAGCGTCTCAAGCAGTTGATGGAACGCGTGCCGTTCTATTCGATCAAGGGTTCACCCGTCAACGAATCGCCGCTCGGTCTCTTCGATTATGACGAAGACGGCCCGATTCTTGAGGAGCAATACGGCATTCCGCGCCGTTACCTGAAGAGCATCCTGAGCCCGTGGGCCGTGAAGCGGCTGCACGAGTACAACGGCGATATCCGCAAGTTCCGCGTCGTGCGCCGCTATCCCTCCATTCTTCGGCAGATCGGCATCGCGAAGACGGAGCCTGGCGACGAGAACAACCAGGACATTTCGTCACTGGTCGGCAAGGTCGATATCCGCAAGCTCGAGCAATACGCGCAGGACGATGCGGATGCATACAGCTATTCCGGTGGCTTGTGTCTCGCGAATCAGGGCTTGCTCGAATTCGTCGAAATGTTCAAGGCGCCGATCAAGGTGCTGCACCCGCTGCTTACTGCCACACAGGAAGGCAACTTCAAGGGCACGGAAGGGTTCGGCGCGATACCGTTCGACGGCGTGATTCTCGCGCACTCGAACGAATCCGAGTGGAAGGCATTCCGTAACAATCGCAACAACGAAGCGTTGCTTGACCGGATCTTCGTGGTGAAGGTGCCGTACTGCCTGCGCTACTCGGAAGAAATGAAAATTTATGAGAAGTTGCTGCGTAACTCGTCGCTCGCGAATGCGGTCTGCGCGCCCGGCACGCTGAAAATGATGGCGCAGATGTCGGTGCTGACGCGTTTGCAGGAGCCCGAGAACTCGAGCCTCTTCTCGAAGATGCAGGTGTACGACGGCGAGAATCTGAAGGACACAGACCCGAAAGCCAAGTCATACCAGGAATATCGTGACTTCGCAGGTGTTGACGAAGGGATGACCGGTGTCTCGACGCGCTTCGCGTTCAAGATCTTGTCACGTGTGTTCAACTTCGATACGACGGAAGTCGCGGCCAACCCGGTGCATCTGATGTACGTGCTCGAACAGCAGATCGAGCGCGAGCAGTTTCCGCCGGAAACCGAACAGAAGTATCTGTCGTTCATCAAAGACGTCCTGGCGTCGCGTTATGCGGAATTTATCGGCAAGGAGATTCAGACCGCGTATCTGGAGTCGTATTCCGAGTATGGTCAAAACATTTTTGACCGCTATGTCACGTATGCGGATTTCTGGATTCAGGATCAGGAGTTCCGCGATCATGACACCGGTGAGAGCTTCGACCGTGCCGCGCTGAACGCGGAACTGGAGAAGATCGAGAAGCCCGCGGGCATCAGCAATCCCAAGGACTTCCGCAACGAGATCGTCAATTTTGTGTTGCGCGCGCGTGCGGCGAATGGTGGCAAGAATCCCGCGTGGATCAGCTACGAGAAGCTGCGCGTCGTGATCGAAAAGAAGATGTTCTCGAACACGGAAGAACTTTTGCCGGTCATTTCGT
This sequence comes from Paraburkholderia sp. 2C, assembly GCF_054589215.1. Lineage (NCBI taxonomy): Bacteria > Pseudomonadati > Pseudomonadota > Betaproteobacteria > Burkholderiales > Burkholderiaceae > Paraburkholderia > Paraburkholderia sp. 2C. The sequence continues at coordinate 538,857 of NZ_BAAILL010000036.1, forward strand.
TCAATGCGAAAGGGTCGGCGGAGGAGCAGCGCAAGCACGAAGACTTCGTCAACCGGATGGTCACAAAAGGTTATACGCCCAAGCAGGTACGGCTCTTGTGTGACTGGTATCTGCGCGTGCGCAAGTCGTCATGACACGCGGCACGCACAGCCCGCGCGGCGCGGGTTTTCCGAACGGCGCCGCGCGGGCTCCTTGCAAGTCGCAAGCGGCATGGACCTGAGGTTGCATGCACAACTTGCGTCTTGCGTGTTCGACATCGAAGCGGGAGACCCGGTGTGCTTCATCAAATCATCGACCGCAGGCTGGCTGGCAAGAACAAGAGCATCGCAAACCGCGAACGCTTTTTGCGTCGCGTAAAGGGTTACATTCGGCGCGCCGTGTCCGACGCGGTGCGCGACCGCAGCATCAAGGACATTCAGAGCACGCAGAGCATCACGATTCCCCGCAAGGACATCGCTGAACCGTCGTTCCGGCATGGCCCGGGCGGCCGGCGTGAGATCGTCCATCCCGGCAATTCCGACTACATTCGCGGCGACAGGATTCCGCGTCCGCAAGGGGGCGGCGGTGGCGGCGGCGGAAGCAGTGCGAGCAACGAAGGCGAAGGGCAGGACGATTTCGTGTTCGAGCTTTCGCGCGAAGAATTCATGCAGTATTTCTTCGACGACCTCGAACTGCCTCGTCTCGTCAAGACGCATCTGCTCGCGGTGCCCACGTGGAAAAGCATCCGTGCGGGCTGGGCCGCCGAAGGCACGCCGAACAATATCGACGTCGTGCGCTCGCTGCGTAGCGCGCTAGGCCGGCGAATCGCGCTGGGCGCGCCGCTCGTCAACGAATTGCATGACCTCGAGCAACAGCTCGACGAGATGAAGGCCGACCCGGCCGATCGCCGTGACGAGATCAAGCTGCTCGAAGAAGAGATTCACCATTTGCGCGGCCGCATCTGGCGCATTCCGTTTATCGACCCGTTCGATCTGCGCTATGTGAACCGCGTGAAGCAGCCGCAGCCGTCGAGCCAGGCGGTGATGTTTTGTCTGATGGATGTGTCGGGCTCGATGGACGAGCAACGCAAGGACCTCGCCAAGCGCTTCTTCATCCTGCTTTATCTGTTCCTGAAGCGGAACTATGAACGCATCGAGGTCGTGTTCATCCGCCATCACACGCGCGCGGAAGAAGTCGACGAAGACACGTTTTTTCATTCGACCGAAAGCGGCGGCACGGTCGTATCGAGCGCGCTCGAGTTGATGCAGAAAATCCTCGACGAGCGCTATTCACCCACTGAATGGAATATTTACGGCGCGCAAGCGTCGGACGGCGACAACTGGACCGACGATTCGCCCAAATGCCGCAAGATCCTCGCAGATGACATACTCGAGAAGGTGCGGTATTTTGCTTATATTCAGGTTACGCCTGAAGAGCAGAACCTGTGGCTCGAGTATGCGCAGCTCGCGCAGACAGTGCCGCATCTGGCGATGAAGAAGGTCGAGACAGCCGCGGATATTTATCCGGTGTTCCGTGAACTGTTCGAGAAGCATGTGGAAGTATGACGACGCGACACTTGCATAACGAGGCGCGAGGCGATGAGCCGGAGCGCAAGAAAGGCGTGCAGACAGGCAATAAGGTGGAGCATGCCGAAACCGGCGTACACAAGGTCTACGTACCCGACGCCGGAAAAAGCGGGCCACGTGAAGGCGGTCAAGCACAGGGACAAACCGGGGCGCCCTCCATTGGGCAAAGGGAAGTCCGTATGAATGTTGCCGATAGACGGCCGTTGCCGTGCCCGTCCGACTGGACCTTCGAGCTGATCGAAGAGTACGACACGCATATCTCGCATGTTGCGGAGCAATACGAACTCGACGTGTACCCGATCCAGCTCGAGCTGATCAGCTCCGAGCAGATGATGGATGCGTATGCGTCGGTCGGCATGCCGGTCAACTACCGTCACTGGTCGTTCGGCAAGCATTTCTTGTCGACCGAGAAGAGTTACCGGCGCGGGCAGATGGGTCTCGCCTACGAGATCGTCATCAATTCGAACCCGTGCATCGCGTACCTGATGGAAGAGAACACGATGACGATGCAGGCGCTCGTCATCGCGCACGCGGCCTACGGCCACAATTCGTTCTTCAAGGGCAACTACCTGTTCCGCTTGTGGACCGATGCGCACGCGATCATCGATTACCTCGTCTACGCGAAGAACTACATTGCCGATTGCGAAGAGCGCTATGGGCTCGATCGTGTCGAAGAGCTGCTCGATTCGTGCCACGCACTGATGAACTACGGCGTGGACCGCTACAAGCGGCCGCAAAAGCTGTCGCTGCAAAGAGAGCTCGAAGCGCGCCGCGAGCGCGAAGCGTATCTGCAATCGCAGGTCAACGAATTGTGGCGCACGCTGCCGAGTAAGCACGTGCCGCTGCCCGAGGAAGAGGAAGGCCGTTATCCGCCGGAGCCGCAGGAAAACCTGCTGTATTTCGCGGAAAAGAACGCGCCGCTGCTCGAGCCGTGGGAACGCGAAGTGATCCGCATCGTGCGCAAGATAGGTCAGTACTTCTATCCGCAGCGCCAGACGCAGGTGATGAACGAAGGCTGGGCGACGTTCTGGCATTACACGCTGCTCAACACGATGTACAACGAGGGCAAGCTCGAAGACGGCTTCATGATGGAGTTCCTGCACTCGCACAGCAACGTGGTCTACCAGCCGCCGGTCACGAAGCCGTATTACAGCGGCATCAATCCGTACGCGCTCGGCTTTTCGATGATGAGCGACATCCGCCGCATCTGCGAGAACCCGACCGAGGAAGATCGCCGCTGGTTCCCGGAGCTGGCGGGCAGCCCGTGGTTGCCGGCCATGCACTACGCGATGCGCAACTTCAAGGACGAGAGCTTCGTCGCGCAATATCTGTCTCCGCATCTGATCCGCGAAATGCGGCTCTTCTCGGTGCTCGACGACGACATGCGCGATGCGCTCGAAGTGTCCGCGATTCACGACGACAGCGGCTATCAGTACGTGCGGCAGGCGCTGTCCAGGCAGTACGATATTCACCACCGCGAACCGAACATTCAGGTGTGGTCGGTCAATACGCGCGGCGACCGCAGTCTGACGCTGCGGCACTTCATGAGCGACAACCGTCATTTGTCGAATGACAGCGAAGAAGTGTTGAAGCACATGGCACGGCTGTGGCAATTCGACGTGTTCCTCGAGAGCGTCGACGAGAACGGGACCGTGCGCAAACGCTACGAATGCCGTTACATGGCGCCGACAGTAAGGATCTGATCCCCTTTCTTCTATTACTGATGTTTTACGGCCGCCAGGCCGGAAGTTGTCGCAAAGCCAGCCTCATCGAGGCTGGCTTTTTATTGGGCCCGGATGCCTGCAACGGCCTGTCCGGCGGGGAACGCTCGCGCTCGAGCCCTAGCCGCATGCTGCGCCGCAACCGTACGCGGGCGCGATCTTTAACCTGCCGACAACGCTATTTCATCTCCCGGCGCGCGTCGATATCCGTTAACATACGGACCCTGCGCGAGCTTTCATTTATATGAACGTCGCGCGGGCGACAAATGTAAACTGAAAGTGAAATTCGAAGAGCGGCAGCTCGACCGCTCACACCCATTCCAACAAGGGACAGCCAAAGCATCATGGTCGACCAGACTATTTTCACCCCCGCGCACGATACGCGCCGCCGCATCTTCGCGATCGTCGGCGCTTCATCGGGCAATCTCGTCGAGTGGTTCGACTTCTACGTCTACTCGTTCTGCGCGCTCTACTTTGCGCCCGCGTTCTTCCCGAAGGGCGATACCACCACACAGCTGCTCAACACCGCGGGCGTGTTCGCCGCGGGCTTCCTGATGCGACCGATCGGCGGCTGGTTCTTCGGTCGTCTTGCCGACAAACGCGGCCGGCGCTTCGCGATGATGGTGTCGGTATTCATGATGTGCGGCGGCTCGCTGGTCATTGCGGTGCTGCCGCCGTACGCCGAGATCGGGGTGCTCGCGCCGGCGCTGCTGCTCATTGCGCGCCTGTTTCAGGGACTCTCGGTGGGCGGCGAGTACGGCACGAGCGCCACGTACATGAGCGAAGTCGCGCTGCAGGGCCGGCGCGGCTTTTTCGCGTCGTTCCAGTACGTG
>NZ_BAAILL010000036.1:543197-574565 GCF_054589215.1 Paraburkholderia sp. 2C
AACGGCCGCGAACCGCCAGCGCAGCGACGCGGGCACGCTCGCCGGCATGTGGAAACACAAGCGCGCGTTCCTGACGGTGGTCGGTTTCACGGCCGGCGGCTCGCTGATCTTCTACACGTTCACGACGTATATGCAGAAGTACCTCGTGAACACGGCAGGCATGCATGCGAAGACCGCGAGCAACGTGATGACCGCGGCGCTCTTCGTCTACATGCTGATGCAGCCGGTGTTCGGTGCGCTGTCGGATCGCATCGGCCGCCGTCAGTCGATGATCCTGTTCGGCTTCTTCGCGACGATCGGCACGGTGCCGCTGCTGCATGCGCTCAAGGACGTGACGAGCCCGTATATGGCATTCGTGCTCGTCGTGGTGGCGCTGGCGATCGTGAGCTTCTACACGTCGATCAGCGGGCTCATCAAGGCGGAGATGTTTCCGCCCGAAGTGCGCGCGCTGGGCGTGGGGCTTTCCTATGCAGTGGCCAATGCGATCTTCGGCGGCTCGGCCGAGTATGTCGCGCTGTGGCTTAAACAGGCGGGCAGCGAGTCGATGTTCTATTGGTACGTGACGGTGCTGTGTGCGATCGCGGGGCTCGTGTCGCTCCGCATGCGTGATCCGTCGAAGGTTGGGTACTTGCGCGACGAGCCTTGATGTAACGTCGCCCTGCTTGACTCAAGCGGTGCGACGGCGTCGTGCGCGCATCACGCGCGAAACGCGCCATATGAACGAACGGCGCGAACGGCGGCCATGCGTTTATGCGTGCCGCCGTTTTTTACATGCGTTCAGCCCACCGGCGTTTCACCTTCGCCCGGCTTCTTACCCGGCTTGTCCGATGGTGCCTGCTGACGGTTCTGATCGTTCCGTTCGGGCATCTTGCTCTTTTCGTTATCGTTGTGCTTCGGCTGCGTCGGATGCTCGATGTCGCCGCCTGGCTGCCTGGTCGTCTGATTCATCTGGCTGCTCCCTGGATTGCCGTAGGTGACAACGGATCAGCAAATAGCGGTCCCGCGCCAATGCTTCGCGAACCGCGGATAAGCTTTTGCTAGACTCGAATTCCGGCCCGCTGCCTGGTGTGCTGCCCGAGACCCGTGCCGCCGGTTCCAGAGGAGACTCACGATGACAAGAATCGCATTCGAAGACTTCGAGCGGCGCGTTGTCGAGCGCCATCTGATCAAAGGGCACGTGTACGAGAACGCATCGGCGCTCGTCGAGCGCGCGAATGCGTGGATCGCGGAACGCGGGGTCGACGTGATTAATGTGGAGAGCCTGTCGACGTTCGGCTCCGGTGACGATACGAGCGTCAGCCATTGGTACTCGGGCATTCGCGTCTGGTATCGGGCGCAGTAACAAGCGCAATAACAAGCGCAATAAGGGGCCGCGCAGTAACCGGCCGAAGCAGCCGCGCGGAATCGGCCGGCAAAACGAGCGAGCGAAGCGATCGTACGCATTGGAGCGAAGCGATCAAATGCGCGCATCGCGCAAAACGACCGCAGCAATCGCGCGCAACAATGGTCCGCGGCAATGGACGCGCAGAATCAGCCGCAACGCGCGCTTTCCCGCTTCTATTTACCGGACACCACCAGCTTGAGCTTGTTCGCGCCGGCCGTCGTCGCCGTGATTTGCGTACGGGCGTCGCGCGCACCGACATAGAAATGCTGCCGCGCGGGCGAATTCACGTCATGCGTCGCGTCCGGCAGGCACGCCGCGATATCGGCCGCGATCGCCTGCAGTGCGGACGCGCTCGACCCGGCGTCGCCATGCGGCGTCCATGTGCATTGATAGCTCGCGTGCGAGCCGCTGCATTGCGCATCGTCACCGTACGGTTGCGCGACGCCCTGGCCATCGGCGGGCGACAACTGCGCGAAACCGCCGGGCGCTGCCGCGACGATCCGTTTGAGCGCGGCGCACGGGCTCGGCGCATCGTCGGCGCGCGCAACGGCGGGCACCAGCGCAACCAGCGACACGCCGATCGCGGCGGCGTGGAGGAAGGGCGAACCGCGTGAATTCATCTGCGCCTCCATGTATAAACCGGTGACGCGATCGTCAAGCAGACTTCGTTCCCGGCGCGGCGCCTATCGTCGATTCGCGCCGGTTCGCGCTGGTTCGCGCCGGTTCACACGTGACCCGGCTCAACGCATACCCGCTTCAGCCGGCGCGATGTTCGCCTTCACGCTCGAGCGAACGCGTGCGTTTCAACTCGGGAAACAAGCGCATCCACAGCAGCGCAACCGCGATCGTCGCGATGCCGCCGGCCAGCACCGCGCGCCGCGCGCCCCACCAGCCGGCCGTCACACCCGATTCGAATTCGCCGAGCTGATTGGACGTGCCGATAAAGAGCGAGCTGACGGCGCTGACGCGCCCGAGCATGTCGTCGGGCGTGCGCAACTGCACGAGCGACAGCCGCACGACGACGCTGATCACGTCCGACGCGCCGAGCACCATCAGCGCAAGCAGCGACACGATGTACTGATGCGATAGCCCGAACACGGCCGTCGCGGCGCCGAACACGATCACACCGCAGAACATCGCGAAGCCGGGGCGGTTCTTCAACGGAAAGCGCGCGAGCCATAGCGTGCCGGCGAGCGCACCGACCGCCGACGCCGAGCGCAGCAGGCCCAGGCCGAGCGGCCCCGTGTTCAGGAAATCGCGTGCGAAAACCGGCAGGAGCGCGGTCGCGCCGCCGAACAGCACCGCGAAAAGATCGAGCGACAACGCGCCGAGAATGACCGGCTCCCGGAAAATAAACCGGATGCCCGAGAACACCGATTCGAGCGTGACCGGCGTGCGCGTCACGGGCTTCGCGTGCAGCGGAATGCTCGATACCAGCACCGCCGCCGCCGCGAACGACAGCGCGCAACCGAGATACGCGGGCCCGGCGCCGACGCCGTACAGCAGCCCGCCGAGCGCGGGCCCGACGATCTGCGCGGCCTGGTTCGCGGATGTCGACCATGCGGTCGCGCGCGGCAACTGCGCGCGCGTCACGACGGCCGGCAACAGCGACGCAATCGCGGGCGATTCGAATGCGCGCGCGGCGCCGACGCTCGCGGCCAGCACGTAGATGATCGGCGCATCGATCCAGCCGCCGTAGGTGCCGAGCGCGAAGACCGCGGCGGCCGCGCATTCGATCGTCTGGCACACCGCGGCAATACGCCGCCGGTCGTAGCGGTCGGCGACGTGCCCGACCACGAGCGTCAGCACGAACATCGGCAGAAATTGCGCAAGCCCGACGATGCCGAGCGCGAACGCGCTCTTCGTGAGCGCGTAGATATGCCAGCCCATCGCGACCGCGAGCATCTGGAACGACAGCGACGACAGCACACGCGTACACCAGAAGCGCTGGAATGCGCCGCTTCCCGGCGGCCGTTCGCTCGCGGCGGCAGCGGCAGGCGAAGCCGGGTGAGATCCGGAAGGGTGGTCAGGCCGACTGGGTGAAGCAGATGCTGATGGGTCGTTCATCGCGTTGTTGTTGTGCCGGGCGAAATGGGCGATGCGGCGATGCGGCGTCGGTGCGGCGCGCAGGCGGTTCAAAAATGGACTGCAGCGATTGACTGCAGGTATCGACTCCCCGTCGGCCAAAACGGAGGCTAACGGGGAGGGCGCGCCGGCCGGCGCGCACGAGCGGGGAGTTTAATGGAAGTGACGGCGGGAAACTTACTGCGCGAAACTTACTACGGGAAAGTGACAGCGGAAACTTACTGCGCCGACTGCATCTTCTGCGGCTTCTTCGGCTTATCGACCTTGCTGTACTCGAACGCGGGCGTCCCCTTCAGCGCATCCTTCGTCGCGCCGGGCAGATAGAAGTTGCCGTTTCTCAAATCGAATGCCTGGATCGGCACGGCGACGTTATGCGAGCCGACGCCGAGGAAGCCTCCCGTCGCGATCACCGCCGCCGACAGCGAGCCGTCCGGTGCGATCACGAGATCGAAAATCGAGCCGATTTTCTCGTTCGAATCGTTATAGACCGGCTTGCCGAGGATGCTCTTCTTGGCGCTCCAGCCTTGCAGCAGCGCCTGCGACTGCTGGACGCTGACGCCCAGGGTCTGCGTGCCGGCCACCTGTGCATGGGCATTGGCGGCCGCGGTAAGCACGGCGGCTGCGATCAAGGCTCGGGAAAACGCTTTCATATCGACTCCTTTTTTAGTAAGCCCGGGTTGGGCGAAAGCAACAAAAAGACCTGCTGAGCGGTACCCTAGGGAAACCCCTAGGTAAAAACCCTTATTTGAGATAGAATGACGATGCTTGCCAAAAATTGAGAATCGTCATGCCGCACCCGTATCAGGTACTTGAAAAGATTGCATTTTCGTTGGTCGTGCTGTCCGCCGTCGTCTGTTCCTCGTTTATCGCGTATGAAAGCAGCCCCGAGTTGCAAAACGCGGTCGCCGTGACGAAGAGCCTCGACTGGACCGCCAACTACGCGGCTGTCTGCGTCTCTCCCACGACGAGCCCGTGCACCGAATTCCCGGGCGACTGAGTCTTCATTTCGTAACAATCCGCTACCGTACACGGTCGGACGCGATTTTGCAGTAAGGGTCGGGCGGGGTAAAGAAGGCGCACGCGGGCGTGCAGGCAGCAGCCGAGCCTCAGCGCCAGTGCTTCGCCGCATCGTGTGCAAGCTGGCCAGCCTGCTGCAGCGCTTTGACGATATCCGCATGGACGCGCTCGCGCGTGGCGCGATCCGGCGCGCGCAGCGCGAACGACGGGTGCCAGGTCGGCACGATATGGCGTCCGCCATGCTCGAGCACCTTGCCGATCACCTCCCGCAGCACGGCATGGCGCGTTTCGAGCACAGCCGTCAACGCGGTGGCGCCGAGCGCCACCACAACGACCGGTTCGACCGTCGACAATTCCTTTTGCAGCCAGTAGCGACAGGCCGCGATCTCCCGCTGCGCGGGCGTCTTGTGCATGCGCCGTTTGCCGCGCGGTTCCCACTTGAAGTGCTTGACCGCGTTCGTCACGAAGACGTCCGTGCGTTTTACGCCCGCTTTATCGAGCGCATCGTCGAGCAGTTGCCCGGCCGGCCCGACAAAGGGTTTGCCCGCGCGGTCCTCGCTGTCGCCAGGCTGTTCGCCGACCATCATGATCGGCGCATGGCGCGGCCCCGCGCCGGGGACCGCCTGCGTCGCGTCGTGCCACAGCGCGCAGCGGCGGCACGCATCGAGGCGCGCCGGCTGTTGTTGCGGGTCGACCTCGGGCGAATCGCCGCCGTTGTCCCCACCCGCGTCTGCGTGGCTGGCCACGTCAGAAAACCACGTTACTCGCCGGCCATCACGTTTTTCTTCTTCGCGAGCTCCTGGGCCATCGCGTAATGGTGCTGTATCGTCGGCAAGGCCTTTTGCGCGGTCTTCTTCAGGCTCGCGTCCTGGCCGTTCTGCGCCTCGTCCTGGAACGCGGCGATCGCATCCTTGTGGCCTTGCACGCCGAACTTGCTGATATACGCCGAATCGAAGTCGCTGCCCTTGAGCGAGCGGATGCTATCGAGCGCCGACGTGTCCGCGTCCTTCGGTACATCGACGCCATGCGGCACAGCCGCCTTCAGCTGCATCGCGAGCTTCGTATGATCGGCGATCATGTGCGTGGCGAACGCCTTCACGCTCTTGTCGTTCGACTGACGCATCGCGAGTTTCGCCGCGTCAATTTCCGTTGTGCCCGCAACGGCCGCCGTATGCACGAACTGACGATCGGTGTCCGAGAGCGCCTGCGCACCGTTCCCCGGCGCAGTAGCCGGGTTTTCGGCGGCGTTTTGCGTGGTGTTTTGCGGCGCGTTTTGCGCGTGGGCGGCATTCGCGCCCATGGCGAGCGGTGCGATCGTCATAGCGGCCGCAATGAGCGCGGCCTCGAAGCTTGCCTGTCGTGACTTCATGAAACCTCCCAACGGTGTTTTCAGTGTTGATGTATGCGGCATCGACATCGGCATGCGCAGCATGGTGCGTTCGATTAACGCCGCAACTCCCCGCGTCCGCCTTCGAGCACGTCGCCCATTTCGCCGAGCGGGTCCGCGAGCGGATCGTGCAGCGCGCCGCGACCGCCCCAGTACGGCTCGCTGCCGTAATACGCGTGAACCGTCGCTGCCCAGCCGGCGTCCGTCATCGCGGGCCACTGGTCCTGATCGAAGCCCGGCGCATCTTTGACACGCGACGCATCGACGTTCAGCACGAAGCAGGTGCGGCCGGTGTCGAGCGTGAGCGCATTCCATGGAATCGCGAACAGCCGGTCGCCGATGCCGAGAAAGCCGCCGCTCGACATCACGACGTACGCCACGCGTCCCGAGCGCACGTCGAGCATGATGTCCTTCACCTTGCCGGCCGTTTCGCCGTCGGCGGTGAGCACCTTGTTGCCTTGGAGCGTCGCGGACGCCACCAGATCGGGGCCTGGGCCCGCGGCCGTCACGGATCCCTTGCCGGCGATGCGCACGCCAGCATGGCTGCCCGGTTCGTTGAGCATGGTCATGATGTGCCTCCCTTCCTTCGGTTACGGGTTGCCTCGGGGATGGCGCCGCGCGGGCGCTGGCGCTGGCGCGCCGGTTGTGCCCCGCGCATCGCTTGAGCGGCCATCGTCGTTCCCTGCCAGCCGGTTGCGGGCAATGGCTATACCGCGTGAACGTGCAAGCGGTATGCCCAGATGGGCCGACAGCGGGTCGGGCCGCATGGCAGGGCAGAGGAGAGTCGTGGAAGGAGGGTGTGCAAAAAAAGGCGCCCGCGGTATGGACGAAGCCGCGGGCGATAACGTATTCGATAAGGTCTGCGAGTCGATGCCGCAGAAGCGCTCCATGAGCGGCAGACGAGCCGCAAACGAGCGGCTAGGCGGGCACCATCGCCCGCGCCCGCACCGGCGCCGCGCGTACGGCCGTCGCATGCACACCGGTATCGTCCGCGAGCTTGAACACCGAAACCGCGTCGCGCAACGCGCGCGCCTGATCCTCGAGCGAGGCGGCCGCCGCGCTGGCCTGCTCGACGAGCGCGGCGTTCTGCTGCGTGACTTCATCCATCTGCGTGACCGCATGCGACACCTGGTCGATGCCGTTGGTCTGCTCATGCGTCGCGGCCGCGATTTCGCCCATGATGTCGGTCACGCGCTTCACCGAGCCGATGATTTCCGTCATCGTCGCGCCGGCCTCGCCGACCAGCGTCGTACCGACCTTCACGCGCTCGACCGACTGTTCGATCAACTGCTTGATTTCCTTGGCGGCGCTCGACGAACGCTGCGCGAGGCTGCGCACTTCGGCCGCGACGACCGCGAAGCCGCGACCCTGTTCGCCGGCGCGCGCTGCTTCGACGGCCGCGTTGAGCGCGAGAATATTCGTCTGGAACGCAATGCCTTCGATGATGCTGATGATGTCGTTGATGCGGCTCGAGCTTTCGTCGATGCCGGTCATCGTCTGCACGACGCGCTGCACGACGTCGCTGCCCTTATCCGCGGTGCCGGACGCGGCCGTCGACATGTTCGCCGCTTCGCGCACGTTGTCGGCGTTCTGCTTCACGGTGCCGGACAGTTGTTCCATGCTCGCCGCGGTTTCCTGCAGCGACGCGGCCTGCTCCTCGGTGCGCGCGGACAGGTCCAGATTGCCCGCCGCCACTTCGCGCGTCGCGGTGGCGATCGCATCGCTGCCCTTGCGCACGGTGCGCACCGTATGCGCAAGACTGTCGCGCATCTTCGCGAGGCCCGCCATCAGTTGGCCCATTTCGTCGCGTGACATGACCTCGACGCGGTGCGTGAGGTCGCCGGCCGCGATGTACTCGAAATGCGACAGCGCCGATTCGAGCGGCCGCGAGATCGCGCTGCGCAGGTTATGCCAGCTGTAAAGGGCGGCCAGCACGCCCAGCACGATGGCCCCGATGATCACGCCGCGAAACAGCGTGAAGCCGCGCTGCTGCGTTTCATAGTCGTCCCTGGCGGTGGCGAATTGATAGTGGCGCAGCTTTTCGCCGGCCGTGTTCAAAGCGGCATACAGGTCGTTGTTCGCCAGACCCGCTTTCGTGATCTCGTCCTTGTTGCCGCTGCGCAGCGCCGCGACATAGTCGTCGAGGCCTTTGTCCATCGCGGTACGCGTGCGGACCACTTCCTGCGTGAGCCGGTCTTCGTCGGCGCTGCGCGGCAGCGCGAGATATTTGTCCCACAACGCATGCGACTGCTTCGCGAAACCCTGCGACTTGGTGATGATGCTTTCGAGTTCCGGCGAGGTCGGGTCCATCGCGGCGCGCAGCAGCGCGGCCCGCTGACGGGTCAGCACGATCTCCGAATCGCCGATATAGACCACGCGCGGCAGCTTGTTGCTATAGGTCTCGCGATTCGCGTCGTTGCTGCTCGACATGCCGGTCAGTCCCAATAGGCCGACGAACGATAACAGACAGCCGAGCACGAGCATCGCGATGGCGAGGCGCATCCTGATCGATATTTTCATGTGGTCTAGGTCTCCAGCGTTGCTTCGACGTGCACAACGTGTGAAGAAGTGCACGGGACATGGTTGTTCTTATTCGGGGTAAACGGCTTACACGAAGCCGAACTTTAGGTATGCAGTCGAATGGTGTTTTCGCGGACGCTCACATGCTGGGATGCGATCGGGACGCTGTATGCGCGATGAATTATTTCGCGCGCGGCGCCGGTCGCCGTACCGGGCGATCCGCGGAACGGTTATTGCGGCCGTGTTGTGCGAACAACCGTCCCAAGGAGTTATTCATGACCAGCACGCTCGATCCAGACGAAGGCGAACCGCAAGTCATCAAGGAAACCGCGAATACGACCGGCACGCTCGGCCCCAGCGACTCCTCCGACAGCGGCAGCGACGTGGCGGGGGCAAAGCGCCACGACTTCGACCGCGATACCGAACTCGACAATCACGCGCTTGAAACCGGTGACAGCGAACTGGCAAGCGATACCGATCGCGCCGGTACCGGCGAACGCGCGGCGGCCGATGGCGATTCGACCCTCGACGAAAACAGCGATATCGATGTCGACCGCGTCGACGACCCTTATCAGCGCGACCGCGACGAAGCCGTCGCGGACCCAACGCTTGCCGGCGAGCGACTCGCAAACAGGGCGGCCGACGAGGGCGAAGAAGAGGAGGCCGACGATCAAGCCGGCGACGATTCCGCCGAGGAATCGGGCAGCCGCGCAGGTAATCGCGCTGGCAGCCGCGGGACCGCGGATAAACGTTGAACGAATGCGGCCAGTCGCGAATCGCCGCACAGCGCGTTTGCGGGTCCGACAGGAGCGGCGGCCGGTGCTATACCTGAGGTATCGGCTGCGCGCCGATTCCACAGGGACGGCACGCGCCGCTGCGCCACCGGCCGCGGGCGTGCGACTTGCTTCGCAGTGATCGTACGGACGACGCAAACCCGGCGGTCTGCCCCGGCGGTCTGCCCCGACGGTCTGCCGAACCCAGGCCGATCTCACCGCGCCGCAGCCGGCATTTTCAACACTGTGGCGTTGAACAAGGAGGCATCATGTCGCTGATCGTTGCCGCACGTTTCACCACGTTTCCGGCCGCCGAATCGGCCGCCGAACGACTCTTCAGCCAGGGCTACGTCGAAGAGGACGTCTCGCTCTTTTTCGTCAATCCACGCGGGCAGCACGCGCGTTACCCGATAGGCGGCGATGCCAACAAGGACGCCGCATCGACCGATGCGCCGAAAGGCGCGGGCCTCGGCGTCACGCTTGGCGCCGTGGCCGGTGCGGTCGTCGGCGTCGGCATCTTTGCCGCGTTTTCCGCGCCGCTGCTCGTGTCGTTGATCGCGGCCGGCGTCGGCGCCTATGTCGGCTCGCTTATCGGCGCGATGTCGCTGACGCGCGGCGGCGGCAAACATCAGCACGAGGAACGCGTGCATCACGAGATGCGCGACTCGGGCGTGCTGCTCGCCGTGCACGTGACGCCCGAAACGCAGACTGCCGCCGCGCAAACGCTGCGCGAAGCGGGCGGCGTCGAGATCGAGCGCGCGACGGGCCGCTGGCAACATGGGAAATGGGCCGATTTCGACCCGACACGCGCGCCGGTCCAACTCGACGAAAGCCGGGCCTGAAGCGGGCGAAAGCGGACGCGCACGCGGAAAAGCGCAAGCGCGCGTAGGGATGCGCGCTGCGACTCCTGCGCGCCGGCGCCGCCCCCTGCCCGTGCAAGCAGCGATGTAAGCAGCGGCGCGGGCAGCGGCCCATCGCGCGCGCGTTTGACGAGCGATTGCGCGAGCGAACCGTGCCACCCGTCACGGGCGCGCATGTCAGCGGCGCGCCTGCGGTGCTGCAGGCGTGGCGGCGGGCGATGCGGCAAGCGCATGTTCGGCCGCGATCAGATCCGCTGCGCGCTCGCCGATCACCACGCACGGCGCCATGGTGTTGCCGCTCGTGATTTCCGGCATGATCGACGCGTCGGCGACGCGCAGGTTGTCGATACCGAGCACCTTGAGCCGTGCATCGACGACCGACATCTCATCGCGTCCCATCTTCGCCGTGCCGCACTGATGCCAGTAGGTGATGGCCGCATTGCGCGCGAAATTCCGCAACGCGGCGGCATCGAGCTTGCCCGGCAGCCGCTCGCGGCTGACCAGACCGGCAAACGCGTGGCTATTTCCCAATTCGCGGCACAGTTCGATATTTTCGAGGCCGCTCGCGAGATCGTCGGGATGCGACAGCGTGTTCGCGTGAATCAGCACCGGGTCTTCGATATCGGCGCCTGACAGCTGTACCCGCCCGCGGCTTTTCGGATGCGCGAGGCCGGCGAACATCGACCAGCCGTGCTCGGGCAGGCCGAGCATCGCGGTTTCGGCGCTGGTAACCGGAAATTCGAGCTGGCAGTGGAACATGTCGGGCACCGCGAGGCGCGCGTCGCTCGACCAGTAAAGCGTGGCCTCCGAGCCCATGTTGGAGACGCGTTGCGGCTCGCGGTATTCGAACACGCAGCCGAACGCTACGTGATCCTGATGGTTATGGCCGACCCCGGCCAATCGTTGAACCACGGGAATACCGTGTCGCGTCAGTTCGTCTTCCGGGCCGATCCCCGATAGCATCAGCACTTTCGGCGTATTGATCGCGCCGAGCGACAGGATCACTTCACGTTCCGCGTAAAAGCTGCGCCGCGCGCCGCCTGCGACGACTTCGACGCCGACCGCGGTGGTGCCGCGCAGAATGACCTTGCTGACGAGCGTGCCCGTCATGATCGTCAGATTCGATGGCGCGGTTTTCGGGTCGCCGATATACGAACGGAAAATGGACTGGCGCCGTCCGTCGTGCACGATCAGATCGTTGATGGCGGCGCCGCCGCGTCCCTCCATCATCACGCCGTTCGGGCTGTCGAAGGTCGGCAGGCCGAGCGAACGCGCCGCGTCGACGAGTGCATAGGCGGTCGGCGTCGGGTCGGCCGACGGCTCGACGTGCACCGGGCCGCCGGCGCCGCGCCGTAGCGGATCCTGCGCGCCTTGCCAGTCCTCGATGCGACGGTACAGGCCGAGCACCGCTTCATAGCCCCAGGCCGGGTCGCCGGCCTCGGCCGCGAAACGCTCCCAGTCGTTCTTGTGGCCGCGCGCCCAGACGCCGACATTGATGCTCGAGCCGCCGCCGAGCACCTTGCCCATGTTCAGCGGAATCGCGCGGCCGTTCAGATGCGGATTCGGCTGCGCGGTAAAGCCCCAGTCGCGCTCGGAGCCGAGGTTCATCGGCCACTGCGCGGGCGTCATCACCTCGGGCACGTCGTCGCTGCCGCCGGCTTCGATCAGCAGCACGCGCACATGCGGGTTGGCGGCGAGGCGCGCGGCAACCACCGAGCCGGCCGGTCCCGCGCCGCAGACGATGAAGTCGTAATGATCGGAAGTGTCCTGCGCGGGGCGATCGGCAGCGGCCGATGCCGCAGAGCCGCCGTTCGCTGTATTCGGATAAAGATGGTTCATTGGCTCACCGGTCGGAACGTCAGAGGAGTTTCTGAATGCGGGACGTCGCTTTTGCGTTCAGGAGCAAGACGACACGGTAGAGACTATCAAATCTATCAAATTTGCCAAATATAATTGAAATTTATTGAGATAGTTGTCATAGTGAAAGTGAGCCGGGGCTCGATGCGGCGAAATCACTGCGATCCCTGCACAATCCAGAACTATGGAAAACGACGTACTCACCACGACAGAAGCCGCGCGGCTGATGGGCGTATCGGTTCGCACCGCCCAGTTGCTGATCGAGGGCGGCACGCTGCGCTCATGGAAGACACCGGGCGGGCACCGGCGCGTTTATCGCGCGGACGTGCTTGCGTTCGTTGCGCGGCAAGACGAAACGCCCGACGCGTTCAATTCCGCGCGCGTCGTGCTGGTCGCGCCGCAGGCGCATGTCGCGCGCTGCGTCGAATGGTTATCCGCGGTGAAAGGGTGCACGGTCGATGCGTACAGCGACACGCAGGAGGCGGCGTTTGCGATCGGCTTGCGCTTGCCGGCGGTGGTCGTCGTCGATCTGCGCGACGCTGCTGAGGGCGAGCAAGGCGAGCGCGGCGATGCGGGGGCGATAGGGGAAAAGCGTTCTGGCCGTCAGGGCGCGGGTGAACGCGGCAACCGCGCGCGCGGCGATTGGGACGAGCGCGCCGCGCTGGTCGCGCGGATTGCGGCGCAGCCGGCGCTCGGCGCATCGCGCATCGTCATTTTGGGCGGCGATGCCGGTGGACGGCATGGCACAGACGCAAAAACGGACGCCAACGCCGCCACGAAAATCACGCGCGTCGAACACGAGCCGGCGCTGCCGGCGGCCGTGCGCAATCTGTTGCGCGACCGCGATGCTGGCGTGGGCCCACCCGATCCCGACGCGAGCTATCCGGTTGCGCCGAACGAAGCGCAGCGCCTCGTCGCACTTGAACGCGCGGGCTTCGTGGACACGCCGCCCGAGGACGCCTTCGACCGCCTGACGTGGCTCGCCAGCCGCGCGCTGAATGCGCCGATCGCGCTGCTGACGGTGCTGACCGCGCAACGCCAGTGGTTCAAGTCGCGCCACGGCCTCGAAGGCTTCACGGAAACGCCGCGCAGCTGGGCGCTGTGCAACTACACGATCCTGCAGCGCGACCTGCTCGTCGCATCGAACCTCGCCGACGATCCCCGCTTCGCAGACAATCCGGCCGTGGCTGGCGGCCCGTGCTTCCGTTTCTATGCGGGCGCGCCGGTCGTCGATCAGGACGGGTTCGCGATCGGCTCGCTCTGCGTGATGGACTACGAGCCGCGCACGCTCGACGAACCGGCACGCGAGACACTGGCCGCGCTGGCGGCGATTGCGTCCAACGAATTGCGCCTGCGCGCGACCGACCGGCAATTGCGCTGGGCGCTCGACGCATTGAGCCGGCGGCAGAAGGGATGAGAAGCGCGGGATGACAAGCGCGGGTCACAAACCAGGCGACAAACCAGGCGACAAACGGGCCGGCAAGCGAGGTGACAAGCGCATTGCCGCGCCAATCATCAATGGTCGTGCGAACGCGGCTCGGCCACCGTATGTTTCGCGTGCTGCGTATCGTGCTCGGGTTGCACGCCTTGCGTGAGACGCCGCTCGGCAGCCCGTGCATCGGCGCGCATCGCGAGCACCTGCGCGTTGACCCGGCGGCGCTGGGACAGCGCCCACGGCAGCCCGCCGATCATCGCGGATCCGTCGCGCCACAATGTGCGCGCGTGCGCGAAGGTCGCGAGCGCGCCGCCCGTCGAACGGGCGACGTCGCGCCACGGCAGCCGCATCCACGCGACCCACGCCGCGTTGCGCGCGAGCACGCGTTGCTGCGATGCGTCTTCGTCGAGGCATGCTTCGAGGCGCTTGTCGCCGCGGCGCCGCTCCGGGTTATTCACCGCCGCGTCAGCCATCGAAGCGCCAGCCGCGCGGCGCACGGTCAGTTCGTTGCAATAGGCGATCGCGTGCCCTGCATCGAGCACATCGAGCGCGACGAGCGTTTCCTCTCCGCCGCTGCCGAAGCGTCGCTCATATCCGCCGACCGCCCGAAACACGGCCGTGCGAAACACGCAGGCTCCCGCGATATAGGTCGAGAGCGCCGGCCCCGGACAACCGGCCACGCCGAGCGGGCTCGCGGCCATCAGGCGGCAGCGCGGGTCGAGCGCGCCGCTTTCGCCCGTCATGACGCGCGCATTGAGCACCGCCACCTGCGGCGCGCCGTCGAGCAACTTCACGGCGAGTGCGAGCGAGCCCGGTTCCCACCAGCTGTCGTCGTCGCAGAACGCGACATAGTCGGTGCGCACACACGCAACCGCGCGATTGCGGCCCGCCGCGCCGAGGTCGGCGCCGCACTGGAGCACGCGCACCTGAGGAAACAGCATATCGACGAGCTTGACCGTATCGTCGTGCGAAGCGTTGTCCGCGACGATCACGGGCGGCTGCTCGGGCAAGGACGCGAGGCGCGCCAGCGTGCCCACGAGCTGACCGGCGCGATCGTGCGTCAGGACGACCACGGAAATGCGCGGCAAGGCGGGCGGGCGGCTCTGCATGATCGATCTGCCGATGAGGGGACGACTTTGGCGCGCGACGGCGAGCCGCGCTTCGCTAACCACTCAATTGCCAACGATATACCTGTAAAGCCTTTCGGTGTGTTCTCTTTGCGACGTTGGCGAGGCAATTTGCTTCGGGTTGATGCAAGTCATGGAGTGGCTTGCGGCGTCTCCTCCCACCCGCCGCCCAGCGCCTTGTAGAGCGCAACGAGATCGGTGCCGACCTGCGTCGTGCTTTGCGCATACTGCTGCCGCACCTGCGAAAGCTGCCGTTCCGCGTCGAGCACATTGATGAAGTTCGTCAGCCCTTTCCGGTAGCTTTCGCGCGCGAGGTCGAACGCGTCCTGCTGCGCGGCCGCGCTGCGCTCGAGCGACGTGCGCCGCGTCTGGTCGGTGCGATAAACGGCGAGCGCGTTATCGACGTCGCGCAGCGCGAGCAGCACCGTCTTGCGGTATTCGAGCGCGGCCTCGGCCTGCTGCGCTTTCGACACCTTCAGGTTCGACACGAGCGCGCCGCCCTCGAAAATCGGCAGCGAGACCGACGGCCCGAACGAATAGAACAGATGCGACCAGCGCGCGAGGTCGCTCGCGTGCGTGCCGCGCAGACCGATCTGCCCCGTCAGCGAAATGTCGGGGTAGAACTGCGCGACCGCGACGCCGACGTTCGCGGTTGCCGCATGCAAATCCGCTTCGGCGCGGCGAATGTCGGGACGCCGGCGCGCGAGCGTCGACGGCAAGCCGGCGGCGACGACAGGCGGCACGAGCGGCAGCGCGGCCGGCGTCGAGAGTTCGTCGTCGAGCGCGCCCGGCGGTTCGGCTAGCAGATACGACAGACCATTTAACGCCTGCGCGATCTGCTGCTCGAATTGCGGCAGCTGGGCGCGCGTCGATTCGAGTTGCGCGGCCGCGCTCTGGACGTCCTGCTGGCTCGCGAGGCCCACTTTCGCCTGGCTCTGCGTGAGCGTCAGCACGCCGTTCTGTTCGTCGACAAGGCGCTTTGCGATATCGAGCTGCGCCTGCGCGCCGCGCAACTGCATATAGTCCTGCGCGACTTCGCCCTCGAGCGACAGCAGCGCATCGTTGCGGCTTTCGACCGCCGCTTCGGTCTGCGCATTGGCGGCTTCGACCGAGCGCCGCACGCGGCCGAACAGATCGAGCTCCCACGACGCATCGAAGCCCGCTTGCCATAGATTGATCGGCTGCTCGAGCTGGTTCACGAGATTGCGCGCGCCGTTCTGAACCGTCGCGCCCTGGCCCGGCGCGATCTGGTTGACCGGCGAGCCGGGCGCGCCCAGTTGATCGAGGTTGACGTTTTCGTCGTCGAGAATGCCTTTGACGCCGAGTTGCTCGCGCGTATAGCTGCCGGTCGCGCGTACGTTGGGCAGCCCTTGCGCGGCCACGCCTTGCACCTGCGCGCGCGCTTCCTCGATGCGCAGCACCGCTTCGCGCAGATCCAGATTGCTTTGCGCGGCCCGCGCGATCAGGCGGTCGAGCATCGGATCGTTGAAGGTGCGCCACCAGCGCGGATCCGGGTCCGAGTCTTCGGTCGGGTGCGACGAAACGGCCGTTGCGTCGGGCACTTTCGCGGCGCCGGCACCCGGCTTCGGCGCTTCGCCGTTCGACGTCGCGTCGTTGGCGCGTTGCGGATCGCGCCAATGCGCGGGCTCGTCCTGGCCCAGGCCGTCGGGCGCCTTGAAGTCGGGGCCGACCGCGCAGGCGGTCAATGCCGCGCACAGCAGCAGTGCGGCGATATCGGCGCAAATGCAGGAGCGGATGCGGGAGCAGACGCGCTGCCTCTTTTTCATGTCGACCGTCATATCAATGCGCTCCGCCGCCGGACGCTTTCGCCGGCGAAAAGAAAAACGTGAGCGGAATGCACAGGATGCAAAAGATCGACAGCATCGCGAAGACGTCCACATACGCAAGAATCGTCGCCTGACTCACGAAGGTCTGATAGAGATGTCCGGTCGCGGTTTGCATGGCCTGTGCGCGCGGCTGCCCCACGAAATCCATCACCGATTGCGTGTTTCGCGCGAGCGCGTCGCGGTAGTTCTGCGACAGCGGCGTCATATGCTCGGCGAGGTGCGCCATGCGCGCCTGGCTGCGCTCGCGGATCAGCGCGGTCGAAAGGGAAATGCCGATCGAGCCCGCCACGTTGCGGCACATCGTGAAGATCGCCGACGCATCGTTGTGCAGCCGCTGCGGCACGGTCAGATACGCGAGCGTCGTGATCGGCACGAACAGGAAGCCGATCGCGAGCGATTGCGCGCTGCGCATCTTCACGAGCGTGTCGTAGTCGATATCGGGCGTCAGCGTATGCGCGTAGGCGAGCGCAAGCGCCATCAGCAGGAAGCCGATCGACAGCAGCGAGCGCGTCTGCACATACGGCATCAGCCGGCTGATGATCGGAATCTCCAACGTGATGAGGATCGCGCCCGGCGACAGCACGAGGCCCGCGAGCGTCGCCGTATAGCCGAGCTGCTGTTGCGCGAGCTGCGGCACGAGCACCGCGCTGCCGTACAGAATCACCGCGAAGGCCGCGATCGCCGCGCAGCCGAGCGCAAAGTTGCGGTCCTTCATGCAGCGCAGATCGACCACGGGTTTCTTCGTGTACAGCAGCCACGTGATCGCCCCGCCGATGCCGACCACGGCGAGCACCGCGAACGTGCGGATAACGTTCGAGCCGAACCAGTCGTCGTCTTCGCCGCGGTCGAGCATCACTTGCAAACAGCCGAGGCCGAGCGATATGAGCCCGATGCCGATAAAGTCGATCGACACCTTGCCGGTGCGCTTGCGCTCCCACGGCGGGTCTTCGACGAATTGCATCACGGCGATCGACGTCAGGATGCCGACCGGCACATTGAGCAGAAACACCCAGCGCCACGTGAAGTTATCGGTAATCCATCCGCCGAGCGTCGGCCCGAGCACCGGCGCGACGACGATCGCCACCGCCGAGATCGAAAAGGCGCGGCCGCGCTGCGCGGGCGGAAACGTATCGAGAATGATCGACTGCTGGTTCGGCTGCAGCCCGCCGCCGAAAAAGCCCTGCAGCAGGCGGAACACGATCAGTTGCCCCAGGTTCGTTGCGATGCCGCACAGAAACGAGCAGATCGTAAACGCGATGATGCAGATCACGAAGTAGCGCTTGCGGCCGAGCACGCGGCCGAAGAACGCGGAGATCGGCAGCACGATGCCGTTCGCGACGAGGTACGAGGTCAGGGTCCAGGTCGCTTCGTCGTAGCTCGCCGACATCGTGCCCGCGATATGCGGCAGCGCGACGTTGACGATGGTGGTATCCAGCACTTCCATGAAGGCCGCGAGCGTGACGACGATCGCGATCAGCCACGGGTTCGCGGACGGGCGCCATGTTTCGTCGCGCGCCGGCGCACCGCCTTCGCCGTTGCCGTTTTTGCCCATCCCGGGCGCATTACCGTGGGTCGAACTCATCGGGCGATTGGGTAAGTCGAAGCATCGAGGTTTCCTTGCACATGCGCTGACGTTTGCGCTTGTGCGCGAATAGGTGCAGACGCTTGCGCCGCGGTCAGCACAGCGCAGCGAGTAGACCCAGCGGGTTAGCAAGTCGCACGCCCGATCGCGACGGCGCGCACCGCGTTGCCCTCACAACCGGATGCGCGCGACCAGCGGCAAATGGTCCGACGCGACGCGCGCCAGCGCGCTGCGATGCGCGTGCACGTCGATCAGCCGCTCGACCGGGTGCATCCAGATGCGGTCGAGCGAAAACACCGGCCACCGCGACGGAAACGTGCGCGGCGCGGGCGCCGCCCTGAAGTGCGTCACGAGCGCGCGCAACGGATACCCCCAGACGAACCATTCATTGATATCGCCGAGCAGGATCACGGGCAGCGCGGGCGTGTCGAACGCCGCGATCAGCGACGCGATCTGTGCGCGCCGCTCGCGCGCGGAAAGTCCGAGATGCGTCGCGACGATGCGCAGCGTGCCGGCCGTGCTCGCGATATCGACGTCGAGCGCGCCGCGCGCTTCACGCTTGCCGAACGACAGATTCAAGGTGCGCGTGCCGCGCACCGGCAAACGCGTGAGCACCGCGTTGCCGTAGCGGCGCTCGGGCGTATCGAGGGTCGGCCCGGCGATCGCGCGCATATCGGTTGCGTCGCGCAGCATCGGCAGCACATCAGGCGCGTCGCGGCCGCCAAGCGGCACTTCCTGCAGCGCGACGAGATCGGCGTCGAGTTCGGCGATCACGTCGGCGATGCGGCGCGGCATGTACACGCCGTCGCTGCCGATCGCGCCGTGAATGTTGTAGGTCGCGATGCGCAGCACGCGCGAGTCGGCCGTGCCGGATGCCAGCGACGCGGTCGCGGGCGCATCGCGCAGCGCCGGGTGGATCGACGGCGCATGCAAATCTTCGTTGAAGGGCGTATTCAATGGCGCGTTCGGATCCTTGTTCAGGGGCCCGCTCATGACCGGCGAGCGAAAAAGCGATGCAGCGCAATCGAGATCCCGACCAGCACCGCGCCGATTGCGCCGACCAGCAGAATGCCCGCCAGCGACGGATGATGGATCGCGGCGACCAGCTGCTGCGCGAACGTCGTCGCGAGCACGATGCCGGGCGCCATACCGATCGCGGTGCCCGCGAGATAGTCGCGAAAACCGATATGCGATGCACCGGCCACCAGATTGAGCAAGGTGAACGGCGCGATCGGCACGATCCGCGCGATGACGACGGCAACCAGGCCTTTCTTGCCGAGCTTTTCGCTGATGCGGTTGATGCGCGAACCGGCGAGGCGCCGCACCGCGTCGCGCCCGAGCGACGCACCCGCGTAGTAGGTGATGACCGCCGAGATCATCGTTCCGCTTAGCGCATACAGGCTGCCCGCCAGCGCGCCGAACACGAAGCCGCTGACGGCGATCAGCAAGGTGACCGGCACCGAAATGCTCGCGGCCAATGCATAGACCGCGACGATCGCAAACGGCCCGAGGCGCGAGCCGTGCAATTCATGCGCGGCGCGCACGAGCGCGGAAAAACTCAGCAGGTGACCCAGCGGCGTGAAGCGCCACAGCACCGCGAGCACGGCAACCGCGAGCGCGAAACTGCCGAGCACGAGCAGCCGGCCGCGCAGCGGGCGGCTTTCCGCCTCGGGCAGAAACTGGCGGACGAGTTCCTGCGGCGCGAGCGGCGCTTCGGGGTCGAACACGGACATCCGCGTGGTCAGCTCATCGGGTTCCGCGGGCGCGACTGGCTCCTGCGGCGCGAGCGTGCGCTCGCCATGCCGCAACGATGCGATCGCGGCATTCAGGCGCTGCGTCGCCAGTGCTTCGGCAACCGCTTCGGGCGTCGCGTCGAGGTGTTCGCCAAGCAGGCGATGGCGCACCGAGGCGATCATCGTCCTGATGCGCGGGTCGCCGCGCGCATCGAGCGCGATATTGCATTCGGTGTCGAGCACCATCGACCGGTTGTTCAGATTCGCGCTGCCGATCAACAGCAATTCGTCGTCGACCGTCATCAGCTTGCTGTGCACGTTGATGAACTGGTCGTGCGTGAAACCGCCCGCAGTCGGCGCGTACATCGCATAGCGGCCGTGGTGGTCGGCCTGCTTCATCAGCATATGCAGCCGCGCGCGCATTACGCCCATCGTCGCATGCTGCAGCCAGCCGGTTTGCCGCTCGGGGCCGACCACCGCAATGTCGGGGCCGTCGGGTTGCGCGAGACGTGCCGCCAGCGCGGCGCCGATGCGGCTCGCGGTGAAATACTGGTTCTCGATGTAGATGCTCTCGCGTGCGCGCGCGATCGCGTCGATGTACATCTGCTGGATCTGCTGCACGGCGGGGCGGCCGTCGTACTCGGGTTCGGTCAGGGCAATGCCGAGTTCGACGTCTTCGATATCGGCGTGCACGTGCTCGGGCCACGGATCGGTATGAGCGGCGGCGTGACCTGTGCCGGCTGCCTCCGCCGTATTCGGCGGCAGCTCGACGTGCCGCGCCGACGCACGGCGCCATCGTTCGCGCACGAGTTCGCCAAGCGCGGCGGCGGCCGCGCCGTCGAACATCGCCTGCACGTCGTGCATCGGCTGATAGGGCGCCGCATTCGCGTTGCGGCGCAGCGGCGCCTGCGGATGATGCTCGGGCGTATCCCAGCGCGAGCCGGTCAGATCGATGCCGCCCGCGAATGCGACACGGTCGTCGATCACGACGAGTTTCTGATGATGCGAGGCGCCCAGCGGATGGCGCCCGTCTAGCTGAAAGCGCACGCGCCGATGCGTGCGCCAGCCGAGCTTATAGACGGGCAACCACTCGCGCTCGAATGCATAGAGCATTGCGAAATCCCACGCGAGCACATAGATGCGCAGATGCCGTTCTTTTTCGACGAGCGCACATAGAAAATCGGCGAGACCGGCGGGCAGGTTATCGCGCAGACCGCCGCGCGCGCCTTCGGGCGTCAGCTCGAGACGGCTGTCGATATCCCAGCCGACGATGAAAATCGTGTCGCGGGCGCGCGCCATGGCCGCACGCAATGCATCGAAATAGTCCGCCGCATCGATCAGCACGCGCAGGCGCTTCGAGCGTCGCAGCCATGCGCACGTGCGGCCTTCCTGCAACCACGCGTCGTGTTGCGTGGGCCGGTCGGCTTCGTTACCGGTTGCGGCGCTATGGGCCGGTGGATCGTCTGCGATGGGGTGATCCTCGCGCATCGTCATGGTGAGAGGGGCGCTGCTTCATGTTTGAGTAACTGTCTGAGCGCTAAGCACAGGTTGTGCCGCGCCCGCGGCGGCCTATTCGCGACATGGCGCCGGGTACGGCGTATGCTGGGGATCCGCGCTGGTCCGCGCTGGTCCGCGCTGGTCCGCGCAATCGGCCTGCCTGCTGAGCTGCGGTTGGTCTGCTTATCGAACCGCTCGACCTGAAATGGAGAACGCAGATGACCCAATACGAAATGCAGGTCTTGCAGGCGGACATCCGCATGCTGCCGGTTACCGGCGACGACCCGATCGAGTACTTCCCGGGCACCGGGCCGAACGCCAAGGCGTACGCGGTACTGCACACGAATTCGCTGGCCGAACTCGCCGGTTGGCGCGAGGTGCTGCAGGCGAGCGGCCGGCCGCACCGGCTTGTGAACCGCGCCTGCGACTACCGGCAGGAAGTGAACGATCCCGACTGGTGAGCGCGGGCGAGGGCGAAGTACTCAGGTCACTGCGGGACACCTCGCGGCGCCCGGGGTCTAACCCGGGTCTAACCCGGGTCTAACCTGCACCCGGGGTCTCACCTCGCGTCACTTCAGATACACCTTCGGCGTCACCGAAAGCCCATACGGCAGCGGACGATCGGTCGGCATGCCGCTGTCGATCAGGATCTTTACCGGTACGCGTTGCACGATTTTCACGAAGTTGCCGGTGGCGTTTTCCGCCGGGAATGCCGAGAAGCGCGAGCCGCTGCCGAGCTGGATGCTATCCACGTGTCCATGCAGTTCGAGGTCCGGGTACGCGTCGACGTCCACCTTCACCTTGTCGCCGGGGCGCATGCGCGTCAGTTGCGACTCCTTGAAATTCGCGGTCACCCAGACTTGCGGCGTGACGATCGAAAAGAGCGACGTGCCGGCCTGCAGGAAGCTGCCGTATTGCACGTTGCGCCGCGTGATCCAGCCGTCGGACGGGGCGCGGATCTCGCAGTACGACAGATTCAGTTCCGCCTGTTCCAGTTGCGCGCGCGCCTGCTCGACCTGCTGCTGCCGCTCGGCCACAGTGGCCTGTGTCTGACGGATCTGCTGCGGCACGAGGCTTGCCGTCTGCAACTGCGCGCGCGCTTCCTGCACGCTCGCGCTGGCGTTCTGCTGCTGCGCGTTGGCCGCATCGATATTCTGCTGCGACGTCGCGCGGACATCGACCGAATGCTGCCGGTCGTAGGCGGCCTGCGCCTGCGTAAGGTTGGCCTGCGCGGATCTGACCTGCGCCTTCGCCTGCTGGTACTGCGCCGGATACTGGACGCGCGCGATATCGAGCTGCACCTGCGCAGCTTGCAACTGCGCCTGGGCGAGGCCCAAGGCCGCCTTCGCCTGATCGACCTGCGCAATGTAGTCGCGTTTGTCGATCACGACGAGCAGATCGCCTTTGTGCACATGAGTGTTGTCGTCTACCGCAAGTGTTACGACATAGCCCGACACTTTCGGCGCGATGGTGATCGCGTTGCCGTCGGTATAGGCGTCGTCGGTGGTGATCTGATTGCGCGTGGCAAACGCCCAGATGCCGCCCGCGACCATCAGCAGCAGCACAAGGCCGGCGAGAATGTAGAGCGGCTTGCGGCTGTGCGGCTTTTTCTCTTCGCCGTCGCCGTCCTTGCCGCCGCTGTCGTCGTCGCGGTCGCTGTCTTTGGCGTCGTCACGGTCGCTCTCTGTTCCGGCGTGCGCGCCGCTGCCTTCGCCGCCGGCTTCGGTATGGTCTTTAGCGCTGTGTTTAGCGCTGTCTTTTGCGCTGTCTTTTGCGTTCCCGTCTTTGCCGTCGTCGTGCTGCGAGGCTTCGTCGCGGCCGCCGTCGCGATCGCCACGATCGCCACGATCGTGGCGGTCTTCATCGCCGCTGCCGTGCGACGCTCGATCGCCGCCGTGCGCACGACCAGCGGTCTCGCTGTACTCGCCGCGAAGCTTGTCACGCACGCCCGGCGTTTGCGCCGGACTTTCAGTCATGTTGTACCGCACGTTTGTTCAGGTCATCGAGGTCGTCAAGGCCGTGGCCGCCGCTGAAGTGCATCACGGGTTGCCGCCTTTGTCCGAAGCCGGACGCGGGCGTGCTGCGTTGTCCCTGTTTTTTGCCTTGTCATTGTCTTTCGCATCGTCGGCAGACGGTGACGGATCGATACGCGTCGTGCCGCCCGTGGCGGGCGGATCGCTGGCGGGGAAGGTGTCTTCCACCGCTTCGTCGATTTTCTTTTCCGAGCGTTCCGAATGCGGATGCTTTTCGTCGTGGCGCTTCGGCGCCGATGAACCGGACGCGGCGAGCACAACAGAACCGGAATACAGCACGCGCACGCGCGGATGGACGCCGTGCGGTTTGTTGCGGGGCATTTCGTGAGCGAGCATGAAATTCTCCGTGAATTGAACCGTAGCAAACGGCTCAGCAAGGAGCGTTCCGCGTCGGTCTGTCCCGCTCGGTTCGCTTTAGTTCGCCTGGTTCGCTTTAGTTCGCTTTAGTTGCTTTGGTCGGCTTTGGTCCGCTTGTTGCTGCGTTGCTGGTTGCTGCGTTTCAAGCAAGCGGCCTCAAGGAGGGAGAAACAATGGCACCGAACCAGAATCGCGACGGCAACCAGCCGTCGCAAGACGCTCGCGATTCTCGCGATTCTCGCGATTCTCACGACTCTCATCGCGATGCGCGCAATCGACGCGAGCCCGGCAGCACCGGCACACCGTCCGAACCCACCGAAGCCATGAAGCAAGCGAACCCGCCGCGCGCCAACGTGCATCCCGAGCAAACAGCCGAAGTACCGCACGGCACCGGCAACCATCCCGAGCCGCCGGGCGGCGGCGGTCGTCCGTCGCAGCGCAAGCGCTCCGACAATACGCGCAAGCCGTAACGCAATACCGTCGTGCGATCGCGCGGTGCAATTGCGCGGTGGGATCGCGCAGTGCAACCGAACATGGAGGACATCATGGAATCCGATCAACCCCCCCTTTCGCCGGGCGACGAAGGACCGCCCGATGCACCCGGCGTAGGCGAGGACGTGTGCGCCGTCTGTGAGGGCACCGGCATGGTCGAAGGCGAGCGCTGCGAAGTCTGCGGCGGCACCGGCAAGGTGCTGCAAGGCATCGGCGGCGGTTGATTGAACCAACGTATTCAGGCGCGTCAAAGGCGCGAATTTTTCAGCGGAGGAACCGAATGAACCTGCAAAACAAGACCGCGTTTGTGACGGGCGCGGGGTCGGGCATCGGCAAGGCGAGCGCACTGCATCTCGCTGCAGCCGGCGCCAAAGTGATCGTGCACGCGCATAAGGACGACGAGACACGCGCGACGGTCGACCAGATCGTGAAGCAAGGCGGCGACGCCTTTGGCTTTGCCGCCGACATTCGCGACGACCTCGGCTTCGGCCAGGCACTCGACCGCGCGATTTCGCAAAGCGGCAGGCTCGATATCGTCGTCGCGAACGCGGGCATCAACGGCGTGTGGGCGCCGATCGACGAACTGAAGCCGGCCGAATGGGACAACACGATCAACACGAACCTGCGCGGCGCCTATATGACGCTGCATCTGACCGTACCGCACCTGAAGCGCGCGGGCGGCGGGTCGGTCGTGATCATTTCGTCGATCAACGGCACGCGCATGTTCAGTCACGGCGGCGCGTCCGCGTATTCGACGACCAAAGCCGGTTTGCTCGCGCTTGGCCAGATGACGGCGCTCGAACTCGCGAAGCACAGGATTCGCGTGAATGTGATCTGTCCAGGAAAAATCGACACCGAGATCGACGAGAACACCCAGACTCGCTCGGCAGCCGAAGCGTCGGAAGCCGCCGAATATCCGCAAGGCAAGATTCCGCTAACCGACGGTAAGGCCGGCAGCAGCGACGATATTGCGGAAATGGTTGTCTATCTCTCTTCGGACCGGGCACGGTTTATCACGGGCACACCGGTGTGGATCGACGGCGGGCAATCCTTGCTGGTCGGCTAGGCATACCGGATGACGTGCGGCGCGCCGGTGGACGTCGCACGTGAAGCGGCGCGAGTACGCGTCGTGCTGCAGTTGAGCAGCAGTCGCGCAGCAGTCGCACATCAGTCGCACATCAGTCGCACATCAGTCGCGCATCAGTCGGGTCGCGCGGCGGCGTATGGCCTATATCGCGTTCCTGCTTCCCGGCTTTGGCGGTCCCGTGGCCATCGCCAAAGTAGCGTAGTACCAGACCCTTCGCTCGTCAGATCGCGCTCGATCGCGCTCACGGTCGCCTCGATGCGGATCTTCGGCAGGCAGAAAGCCGAACAGCGGCAATAGCAGCAGAGTCGCGTCGAGCCGCTCGCCGCCGTACGAACTTCGGGAACGCGATGACGAGCTTCAAGACACGCCGGACACGCGCGACGCGTCCGGCACAACTTCTCTTCCGCAGGAGGCTGTATGGCAAAGACAGTGGGCGACTTTATCGTCGACAGGCTGCATCACTGGGGTATCACACGGATGTTCGGCTACCCGGGCGACGGCATCAACGGCGTGTTCGGCGCATTGAATCGCGCGGAAGGAAAGATCGAGTTCGTGCAGACGCGTCATGAGGAAATGGCCGCTTTCATGGCCAGCGCGCATGCGAAGTTCACAGGTGAACTCGGCGTGTGCATCGCGACCTCGGGGCCGGGCGCCACGCATTTGATCACCGGCCTCTACGACGCGCGCATGGACCATATGCCGGTGCTGGCGATCGTCGGTCAGCAGGCGCGCGCGGGCCTCGGTTCGCATTATCAGCAGGAGCTCGATCTGGCCTCGATGTTCAAGGATGTCGCGGGCTCGTATGTGCAGCAGGCGAGTGTGCCTGCTCAGGTGCGTCATATGGTCGACCGCGCGATACGGATCGCGCTCGCCGAGCGGCGTGTCACCGCGGTGATTCTGCCGAACGATCTGCAGGACCTCGAATACGAACCGCCCGCGCGCAAGCACGGCACCGCGCATTCGGGCATCGGCTACGAGCGGCCGAACGTCGTGCCGACGCAGGACCAGCTGCAACGCGCAGCCGAAGTGCTCAATGCGGGCCACAAGGTCGCGATTCTCGTCGGCGCGGGCGCGTTGAACGCCACCGATGAAGTCATCGAAGTCGCCAACCGGCTCGGCGCGGGCGTCGCGAAGGCGTTGCTCGGCAAAGCCGCGTTGCCCGACGATCTGCCGTGGGTGACGGGCTCGATCGGTCTGCTCGGCACGAAGCCGAGCTACGAAATGATGAACACCTGCGACACGCTGCTGATGATCGGCTCGGGTTTTCCGTATTCGGAATTCCTGCCGAAAGAAGGCGATGCGCGCGGTGTGCAGATCGATATCAAGGCCGATATGCTGAGCCTGCGGTATCCGATGGAAGTGAATCTCGTCGGTGACAGCGCGCAGACCTTGCGCGCGCTGCTGCCGCTTCTGAAAGAGAAAACGAGCGACGCATGGCGTTCGCGGATCGAGCGGTGGACCTCGCGCTGGTGGGAAACACTCGACGAACGCGCGCATCAGCCGACCGAAAACGGCGTGAATCCGCAGCGCGCTTTCACCGAACTGTCGCCACGCCTGCCCGACTACGTGATCCTGACGAGCGACTCCGGCTCGTGCGCGAACTGGTACGCGCGTGATCTGAAGATCCGGCGCGGCATGATGGCGTCGCTATCGGGCGGCCTCGCGTCGATGGGTGCGGCCGTGCCGTATGCGATTGCCGCGAAGTTCGCTTATCCGGGCCGCCCTGTGATTGCGATGGTCGGCGACGGCGCGATGCAGATGAACAATATGGCCGAGCTGATTACGGTGTCGAAATACTGGAAGCAGTGGGCCGATCCGCGCTGGATCTGCATGGTGCTCAATAACGAAGACCTGAACCAGGTCACCTGGGAGCAGCGCGTGATGAACGGCGATCCGAAGTTCAACGCCTCGCAGCAGATTCCGGATGTGCCGTATCACCGCTTCGCGGAATTAATCGGGCTGACCGGCATTTTTGTCGACAAGGCCGAGCAGCTGGCCGATGCGTGGGAAACGGCGCTCGCCGCGAAGCGGCCGGTCGTGCTGGAGGTGAAGTGCGATCCCGAAGTGCCGCCGCTGCCGCCGCATGTCACATTGCCGCAAGCCAAAGCCTTTGCGCGCACGCTGATGGAAGGCGATCCGAAGGAGGGCAGCGTGATTGCGAATACCGCGCGGCAGGTGCTGGGCGCTGTCATTCCGGGAGGGAAGGATTGATGGATGGCGCGGCTAGCGCGTACGCAAGCCCGATGGCAGGCAAGTCGCGAGGTCACCTCGGCTGCCGCAGATAAATGTCCCGTTGGGACGTCCATCGTACTAAACCCCGAGGAGCGGCGCGCGTTCCGCGAGTCCTGCCTTTGCGCGATCCGGCCGGTCGGGTCCGCTTGAGTCCGCTGCTCGGGTCCGCTGCTTGAGTCCGATTCTTGCTGCGCATCTGTTGGCCGACCGGTCGCGCGTGACGCGCTCGATTCAGGCATCGAACCTTGAGGGGAGGGCGGGCGGATGCAATGGAAGCTCGAAGCGATTCATACGCACGCCGCACCCCTCGACTATTTCCTGCATGCGGCGGGTCCCGCTGCCGGGCCGACGATGCGGCTTGGCTGGGCGCTCGCCGCGCTGTCGATGGCCGTGATCGTGGTCGTCGCGCTGTTGCTGGCCGTGGCGATTGCGCGTCGTCGCCGCATCGAAGCGGATCACGCGGGCCCGACCATCGTGCGAGGCGAGAAAACCGGCATGCGGTGGGTCTACCTCGGCACCGGCATTTCGTCGGTGTTCCTGATTGCCGCGCTCGCGTACACGCTGGTCACGCTCAATTCGGTCGCGGCGCCGCCGCATGCGCCTTCGCTGACCTTGACCGTCACCGCCTACGACTGGTGGTGGAAAGTCGAATACAGCGATGCCGACGGCGGCCCCGCGCTGGTCACCGCGAACGAAATTCATATCCCCGTCGACGAGCCCGTGAAAATCGTGCTGAAGAGCGCCGACGTGGTCCATGCGTTCTGGGTGCCGCAACTTGCGGGCAAGACGCAGACCATTCCAGGGCAGATCAACGAACAGTGGATTCAAGCGGATGCGCCCGGCGTCTATCGCGGGCAATGCTCGCAGTTTTGCGGCGCGCAGCACGCGCATATGGCGTTCGAAGTCGTCGCGCAGGCGCGCACCGGCTTCGATGCCTGGCGCGGCGCGCAGGCGCTGCCTGCCGCGCCCGTGTCGGCGAACGCCAACACGCTGGCGGCGCATGGCCGCGCGCTTTTCCTCGATCGGTGCGCAGGCTGCCATACGGTGCGCGGTACCGATGCGAACGGCGCGCAGGCACCCGATCTCACGCATCTCGATTCGCGTCGCCTGATCGCAGCCGGCACGATGACCAACACGCCCGCGCATCAGCTCGACTGGATCGCCCACGCGCAGCGGATCAAGCCCGATTCGCTGATGCCAGGCATTGCGTTGACGGCGGACGAGGCAGCCGCATTGTCCACCTACCTCGCGACGCTGCATTGAACATGCGCATGGCACCGCATCGAACACGCTGAACGACTGAAACGAACACGGAACCGAGATGGCCGACACGACGACATCCTCTTCGACGCGCGTAGCGCCGCTCGAAAGAACGCTGCAACGCGGTGTCGTCGCGCGCGGCAGCCCGGCCGAGACGCAGCTGCGCGAGTGGTGGGAAACACCGCCCGGCTGGCGCGGCTGGCTATCGACGGTCGACCACAAGCGCATCGGCATGCGTTATCTGGTCACGGCGTTTGTCTTCCTGATCCTCGGCGGCCTCGAAGCGCTGATCATGCGGGTCCAGCTCGCGCGGCCGAATGCGACGCTGCTCACGCCCGAACAGTACAACCAGATCTTCACGATGCACGGCATGACGATGATCTTTCTGTACGCGCTGCCCGTGCTGTCCGGTTTCTCGAACTATCTGTGGCCGCTAGTACTCGGCGCGCGCGATATGGCGTTTCCGCGCCTCAATGCGCTTTCGTACTGGGTGTTTCTGTTCGCCGCGATTTTTCTGTACGCGAGTTTCCCGCTCGGCGAAGCGCCGAACGCGGGCTGGTTCAATTACGTGCCCTTATCGGGCCTCGAATACGACAGCGGGCCGAATATCGATGTCTACGCGCTCGGCATGGTGCTGCTCGGCATGTCGACGACGGTCGGCGCCGTGAACTTCGTCGTGACCTTGCTGCGCATGCGCGCGCCGGGCATGTCGCTCGATCGCGTTCCGGTACTCGTGTGGGGCACGATGACGGCATCGTGCGGCAACCTCGCCGCGGTGCCGTCGGTGAGCCTGGCGTTTTTCCTGCTGTGGATGGACCGGCGCATCGGCACACATTTCTTCGATGTCGCGAACGGCGGGCGTGCGTTGCTCTGGCAGCATCTGTTCTGGATCTTCGCGCACCCGTGGGTCTATGTGGTGGTGCTGCCCGCGATGGGCATCGTCTCCGATGCATTGCCCGTGTTCTGCAGGCGGCCGCTGGTCGGCTACGGGCCGGTCGCGTTCTCGACGATCGCGACCATGCTGATTGGTTTCGTCGTATGGATTCACCATATGTTCGCGACCGGCCTGCCGGCGCTCGCGCTGTCGTTCTTCGGCGCGGCGAGCATGGCGATCGCGGTGCCGAGCGCGATCGCAACGTTCGCGTGGATCGCCACGATCTGGCTCGGACGGCCGGTGTTTCGCGTGCCGTTCTATTACTTCGCGGGCTTCGTGCTGCTGTTCGTGATCGGCGGCGTATCGGGTGTGATGACGGCCGCGGTGCCGTTCGACTGGCAGCTCACCGACACGTATTTCGTCGTCGCGCATCTGCATTACGTGCTGCTCGGCATCAACGTGTTTCCGGTGATCGGCGGCGTGTACTTCTGGTTTCCGAAATTCACGGGGCGCATGATGAGCGAGCGCATCGGCAAGTTCGCGTTCTGGGTCATGTTTATCGGCTTTAACGTCGCGTTCTTTCCGATGCATATCGCAGGGCTGCTCGGCATGCCGCGCCGCATCTATACGTATGCGCCGGATATGGGCTGGAACACGGTGAATCTGATTACCTCGATCGGTTCGTTCGTGCTCGCGTTCGGCATCCTGATTTTCCTCTGCGACCTGTTTTACAGCTTGCGGCGCGGTACGCCCGCCGGCAATAACCCATGGGATGCGGGCACACTCGAATGGTCGACGGCTTCGCCGCCGCCGCCGTACAACTTCGCGGTCGTACCGACCATCGCGAGCCGCCATCCGCTGTGGGAAGGGCGCATCGAAGAGGAAGAGCAGAACGGCAACCGTTCGTCGCTCGCGGAAGGCTACCTGCTCGATCATGGCCGCGAAGCGCTCGGTACGACGGCGCTCGAAGCGCGGCCCGACGTGATTCTGAAAATGCCCGAAGACTCGTATACGCCGTTCGCCCTGGGCGTGTTTTCGGCGCTGTTTTTCGCGGGGCTGGCGATGCAGACGTGGTGGTTTGCCGCGGCGATGCTGCTCGGCTGCGCCGTGTCGATCGTCGTGTGGCTGTGGCCCGAGCGCGGCCTGATCCAGCGCGAGCCGCGGCGCGTGCACGATGTGGGGAGCTGACATGAGCGACACGTTGCACGAAGACGCCGGCCGCGAGCAACTGCGTCTACCCGTGGGCAGCGCGGGCGAGCGCTCGGGCGGCTGGTTCGGTTGCCTCGCGTTGATCGTCACCGAAGGGTCGCTGTTCGGCTATCTGATCTTCTCGTATCTGTATCTCGCCTCGCAAAGCGGCCGGATGTGGCCGCCCGAAGGTTTGCCGAAGCTCGGCCTGGGCGGCGCCAACACCGTCATTCTGCTAACGAGCAGTGTCTTCGTGATGCTCTGCGAGCGCTGCGTGAAGCGGCGCCGCATACGCTGGGCCGTGGCATCGATGGCCGCCGCACTCGTGCTGGGCGTGATTTTCGTCGGCATCCAGCTCAAGGAGTGGCAAGACCATCCGTATGGCCTGACCTCGAATTTATACGGCTCGCTGTATTTCACGATGACGGGCTTTCATATGGCGCACGTGCTGGTCGGGCTCGTCGTGCTCGCGCTGCTCTTGCTGTGGACCGCGCTCGGTTATTTCGACGAGAAGCGCTGTCTTGCGCTGACGATCGGCGGACTGTACTGGCACTTCGTCGATCTTGTATGGCTCTTTATTTTCTCGACGATCTATCTGTCGCCGTATGTGTTGAGGGCGCGCACATGAGCGATCGGCGTGCACAGACACAGCGGCAACCGCAAACACACACACAAACACAAACACAACCGCGGCCGCGGCCGCGGCAGACCGGCGGCGCGCCGCAGTTTCATCCGTGGCGG
>NZ_BAAILL010000036.1:574693-707196 GCF_054589215.1 Paraburkholderia sp. 2C
ATGGTCGCGGGTGAAGTGCTGACCGCGAATGTGTGCGCATTGTCCGACGCGATCCGTCCGCAGGGGCCGCCGTCATGGGCGATGCCGGTGCTGATCGCGGTGAGCGTGGCGTGCTGCGTGCTCGCTGTCGCGGGCGTCGTGATCGCCTGGCGCAATGTCGTGTTGACGCGCGAAAAGAACAAGCGTCCGCTCGAGGGCCGCGCGCGACGCGTCGCGGAACTCGAGTGGTTTCTCGCGCGGGTCGGCGCGTTGTCGAGCGCACTGTTCATGTTCGGCATGATCGTCACCGTGCTCGCGGTGGTGATCGTGTCGCCGTGCGGCGGCCCATGGTGATGGCGATGCAAAGACGCGCAACGTTCGCGGCCGGTATCGCCGCAATCGTGATCGCGGCCGCGATGTCGGGCGCGGTGCTGTTCGCGGTAAGCGCGATGCCGCGCCGTGCCGGCGCACAAACGCCCGTCGCGCGGTTCGACACGAGCGACGCGAAGCTGATCGCAAAGGGCGAGTACCTCGCGAAAGCTGCCGATTGCGCGGGCTGCCACACGGCGCCGCCGGGCGGGACATCGGGCCGGGCGCCGCTGCATCCGGCCGCGCCGTTCGCGGGTGGCCTGCCGATGGGCTCGCCGTTCGGCACGATCTTCTCGTCGAACATCACGCCGGACCCGCACGCGGGAATCGGCCGCTACCGCTACGACGATTTCGCGCGCGCCGTGCGCGAGGGCGTGGCGCCCGGCAATAAACGGCTTTATCCGGCCATGCCGTTCCCGTCGTTTGCGAAGATCAACGACGACGACATGCACGCGCTCTACGCGTATTTCATGCATGGCGTGCAGCCCGTCGCGACACCGGCGCCGCCGACGAAGCTGCCGTTTCCGTTCAACCAGCGCTGGGCGCTGATGTTCTGGAGCTTCGCATTCGCGCCGAACGAGGTGTACGTGCCGCGCTCGACGCAAAGTGCGCAATGGAATCGCGGCGCCTATCTCGTGCAGTCGCTCGGGCACTGCGGCGCGTGCCATACGCCGCGCGGCCCCGCTTACCAGGAGCGCGGTTACGACCAGGGATCGCGCCTCTATCTGACCGGCGGCACGAACGACCACTGGTTCGCGCCCAACCTGACGGGCGATGCGGGCTCGGGCCTTGGCCGCGTTCCGGAAGAGGCCATCGTCGCGTTTCTGCGCAGCGGACATGGCGAACTGGCGGGACAGGCCGCGCACGGCGGCGGATTCGTCACGTTCGGCAGCATGGTGCAGGTCGTCGAGGACAGCACGCAATACATGAGCGACGACGATCTCCATGCGATTGCCGGCTATCTGAAGAGTCTGCCGCCGCGCGAGTCTTCAGGGCATTTCGACGACCGTTCGCGCGCCGCGTTGCGTACCGTGCGCGCGCTCAATACCGGCGATGTCGAGTTGCCGGGCGCCGGTCTCTATCAGGGCTTTTGCGCGCGCTGCCACAAGGCCGACGGCATGGGCGAGCCGTTGAAGTATCCGCGCCTCGCCGGCAATCCCGCGGTGCTGAGCCCGCATACCGATTCGCTCGTGCGGCTGCTGGTCGAAGGCGGCGAAGCACCGCATACGCAGACCGGGCCGGAGCCGAAGAAGATGCCTGCGTTCGCGGGCACGCTGACCGATACGGAAATGGCCCGCGTGCTGACTTTCGTGCGCAATGCGTGGGGCAACGACGCGCCGCCCGTCACCGCGCGCGACGTGCGCAGCCTGCGCGACAGTCTTGGCAAGTGAATCGGCAAGCGAATGGGTGAATGAAGGGCAGGAGGCCTTGCAACGATGACCGCGACCTCGAACGGTGCACCCGCGAAGAGCGCCCAGCGCGCCGTTCGCGAAGCCGAACCGCAGGCGGACGCTGATACCGACGGTGCTTATCGCGCTGCTGGCAACCGCGATCGCATCGAAGGGCGCGATCTGGGCGCCGGCTGTGATGAGATCGTTTCGCGGCACGGGTTTGTCGAGCGGCCGAATCCGCCGCGGCTACGCGCGTCGCTCGAGGGTCAGCCGGGCCCGCCCGGTCAACTCTGCGACTGGCATTTCGAGTCGAAGCGTACGACCTTGTTCCTGCCGCGCGACGAAGGGATGCCCGGCTGATGCCCGGCTGCTCGCACGGACAGATGCGTCGCCGGCGCGAGCGGCTGTTCGGCGAGAGGACGTTTCATTCGGCGTCCAGTGCCGAGCATGACGGGCTATCGGGCGGAAGAGGTCGTCGAGTTGGGCGTGCAGGGTGGGCTGTAGAGACGGCGCGCGCTCGATGGGCAAACCGAGGCCGAATGGCGCGCACGCGCCTCAGGTGTTCCAGTCGCCATCGGCTGCGATCAACCGCCTGGCGTCGTCGCAGTGCAGCGGCTCGCGCATCGCTTCAGCCAGCTTCGCAAGCGCCGTATCGCGGCCGCAGCCGAGCGCGCCCGCGACAAAACCATGCTTGCACAGCAGGGCGATGAAGTCGTATTGATCCGGCGTGCCCGTCATCACCACGTCGTCCCACGATTGCGGATGACCGAGGTAGTTGAAGTTCCGGTCGAAGTGGTAAGTCCAGAAGAACGGTACGAGCGACTCCAGATCGCCGCCGCAGGCCATCGCGCGAGCCGCTCTGCGCGCGTGCTGTTGCGCGACGCGCCAGTGCTCGATGCGCACGCGGCGGTTGTCGCCGTACGGAAACGCGGCGACGTCGCCCGCCGCATACAGGTTTTCGGCGACGCGCATCGAAGCGTCGACGTTCAGTCCGCCGTCGTCGTTGTGCGTGACACCGGTCACGAAATGCGTGGCGGGCGCGACGCCGGTGCCTGCGATCAACAGGTCGCAATCGAGCGCATCGCCGCCCGACAGCCGCACGCGCAGCGGGTTGCCTGACTCGACGCCTTCGATTTGCGTGCGCATGCGGAATTCGGTGCCGTTCTCTTCATGCAGCTTCATAAAGATGCGCCCGAGTTCGACGCCGAACTGCTTTTCGAACGGCACGCTGTCCGGCGAGACGACCGTAACGCGCAACGTGCGCTTGCGCAGCGACGCGGCCACTTCGAGCCCGATAAAGCCGCCGCCGAGCACGACCGCATGTTTCGCCTGCGCGGCGAGTTCGGCGAGGCGCGCCGCGTCGGCGCGATTGCGCAGCAATAACAGCCGCTCGTTGAGTGCCGGGTCTTCGCTGCCGCGCAACGGCGGCATTTTCGGTATGCCGCCCGTCGCAATCAGCGCCGCGTCGTAGTGCAGCATCGGCTGGCCGTCGAACTCGATTTCGCGACGCTTCGCATCGAGCCGCGTTGCATGCGCGTGCAGCCGCTCGATGTTGTGCTCTTCGAAAAAGCCCTCGGGCAAAAGCGGCGGCACATCGTCGATTTTCATGTCGCCGGACGGCACGAATTTGCTGAGCACGGTGCGGTCGTACGGCGCGTGCGCGTCGTCGTCGATCAGCACGATGCGCTCGCGATAACCGAATTCACGCAGCGCCGCGCACGCGGCCGCGCCGGCCGCACCGGCGCCGACGATGGCGAAGACGCGTGGCGTCGCCGCTTTTGCCGCGTTTGCTTTCCCGACGGCGCCACTTTGCTGAACGCTGGCCTGCGCCCCAGTTGCGCCCGCGCCGCTCGCGGACCCGGCCAACGGCCTCGCTTCGGCGTCGCTCGACACGAGCACGTCGCCGCCGTCGATTTTTACCGGGTAGCTTGTCAGCGGCAGCAGCGCCGGCGGTTCGACGATCGCGCCGCTGGCGATATCGAACGTGGCCTTGTGCCACGGGCAGATCAATCGCCCATGGCAAACCGCGCCTTCCTCGAGCGGCGCGCCCGCGTGCGGGCAATCCGCCCCGTAGGCGTGAACGGTGTCGCCGGCACGGATCAGCACGATCGGTGTGTCGCCGATCTTGACACGGCGGGGACGGGCTTCTTCGAGATCGGCGAGCGCGGCGACCTTTTGCATCGGTTGAGTGGACATGGGAAACCTCGTAACGGTCATGTCGTGAAACGCCTGGTCGCGAACGGTGCGGGACGTGATGCGCGCGGCGCGTGTCAGCAGATGGACGCGGCGGGACGCGGCGCGCGATTCGCAACCGACGGCGGATGCGGGAACGCGTTGCAAACACTGTGCCGATGCTTGCAAAAAGTTTTCCGCGCGATCGGGCGTTCGGGTCGACAGGCTCGTCTGGGCGGGCTGCCATGCAGTCTCTGCGGATAGGCATGTCGCTTGCGGTTCCGTCTGCAATGTCATGGCATGTGTATTGACCTGCGTCAGACCGATTCGTGCGCTTCGCGAATCGCTTCGCACGGTCAGGCGCCTGCCGCAATGATTCCCCGACGGAGGTCACGATGAACCACATCGGCAACGATGCGGCGCGCGACGTTGTGCGCCGCGTGCAAGGCGCGGCAGGCGCGCGACAGGGTCGAACAGGCGCGGCGCAAGCCGGCCCACGCGATGGCGGCGACGCTGAACGCATCGATCGTCGTACGCGCGATGCCGGTCAGGCGGACGACGTCAGCCGCACGGAGCAGGGCGACGCGCGACAAGACAACTACGCCGATCGCGTGGGTCAGACAAATCGAAATCGCGCGCATGGCGATGCGGAGCAGGGTGGGCTGCATCGCGCGCTCGAGCAACAGCTTGCCGCCATGCGCTTCACCACCGATGCGCCGCAAAGTCGCGGCGCCGCGCTCGAAGCGCTGTGCGCGCGCGGGCTCGACCGCTTGCCGCTGCCGGGACGGGGACGCACCGTCGAGCGTTGGAGCGCGCTCGCCGCGGTCGCCGCGTGCGACCTGGCGCTCGTCAAGCTCTACGAAGGGCATACCGACGCACTCGCGATTCTCGCCGAACTGCGCGCGTCCGGACTCGCGGCGCCGGGGCAACGTTGGGGCGTCTGGGCCGCCGAGCCGCCGAACCGGAAAGTGACGGCGATGACGGAGCGTCATGGCACGCGCGGCAATACGCGTAATGGCGCCCTTAACGACGGGCCTGACAACGCACGTACCGATGTCCGGGATCGTCCGCTGGAAAACGCGGGAACTGGCGCCGCACTGCGTCTCGAAGGCGTCAAGCCCTGGTGCTCGGGCGCCGCGTTGCTCACGCATGCACTCGTCACGGTGTCGCATGACGGCGAGCCTCTGCTTGCGGCGGTCGAACTCGCGCAGCCATCGGTCCATGTCTCGGACGGCGGCTGGAACGCAATCGGTATGGCGGCGACCGGCACGAGCGAAGTCTGTTTCGACGGCGCGCTTGCGTGGCAGGTCGGCGCGGCGGGCGCCTATCTCGCGCGGCCCGGCTTCTGGCACGGCGGCGCCGGTATTGCCGCGTGCTGGTATGGCTGCGCGGCCGACATCGCCGCCGTGCTGCGTGCGCACGTCGTGCGGCGCCAGGATCCGCATGCGTGCGCCCATCTGGGCGCGGCCGACGCGCAGCTGGCCGCCGCCGGCGCGCTGCTGCGCGAGACCGCTGCATGGATCGACCGCTATCCACGCGCCGACGCGATGCGCCGCGTG
Organism: Paraburkholderia sp. 2C; assembly: GCF_054589215.1. Taxonomy (NCBI): domain Bacteria; kingdom Pseudomonadati; phylum Pseudomonadota; class Betaproteobacteria; order Burkholderiales; family Burkholderiaceae; genus Paraburkholderia; species Paraburkholderia sp. 2C. Next base: position 580,164 of record NZ_BAAILL010000036.1, read on the forward strand.
ATGCGCGCGCGCCTCGCCGTCGAAGAGGCCGCGACATCGGTGCTCGCGCATGCGACACGCGCGCTCGGCCCCGGTCCCTTATGCACGGATCTTCACTTTGCGCGCGCGGCCGCGGATTTGCCGGTGTTTCTGCGCCAAAGCCATGCGGAACGCGATGCGGCGTCGCTCGGCGAAGCCTTGCGCCATGCGTCCGATCGGTTTGCTCTGCTCGACCCGCTCGCGTGCGAGGAGCCGGACGCGCAGTGGCCACTTTTCCGTCTGTAGTGCGAGGAGTTGACTACATGGCGCTTTCCAGCACCTATTTCGAAAACCTGTACCGCGCAGACGACGACCCGTGGGGCTACCGCCACCGCTGGTACGAACGCCGCAAGCAGCAACTGACGCTCGCGGCACTGCCGCGCGAGCGTTTTCGACGCGCCTTCGAGCCTGCCTGCGCGAACGGCGAGTTGACGGCGCTGCTCGCCGCGCGCTGCGAGGCGCTCTTTGCGTGCGATCTGAGTGGCCGCGCGGTGCAACTGGCGCGTGAACGTTGCGCGCAGTTACGCAATGTGGCGATCGAGCAGCGCGTGCTGCCGCACGAGTGGCCCCATGCGCATCCGCACGAGACGCACGACACGCACGGCGGGCGGTTCGATCTGATCGTTATCGGCGAACTCGCGTACTACCTCGATGCCGATGAAATCGCACAGCTGGCGCAACGCGCGTGTGCGTCGCTTTCCGCCGACGGCACGCTCGTCGCGTGCCATTGGCGCCACGCCTTCGTCGAACGGCGCCAGTCGGCCGAGGCTGCGCATGCCGCGCTCGACCGCTGCGCTTCGCTGACCCGCATCGTTCATCACGAAGAACCCGACCTGCTGCTCGATGTGTGGTCGGCGGACGGCCGTTCGGTCGCGCAACAGGAGGGACTCGCATGATCGGCATCGTGATTCCGGCGCATAACGAAGCGGACCTGCTCGGCGCGAGCCTGCGGGCGGCGTGCGAGGCGGCGCGACATCCGCGTCTGCGTGGCGAAGCGGTGCAGATCGTCGTCGTGCTCGATAGCTGCGACGACGACAGCGCCGCCGTTGCGCGCGATTTCAGTGTCGAGACGATCGAGATCGAGGCGCGCAATGTCGGCATCGCGCGCGCGGCCGGTGCCGACCGGCTGCTCGCACGCGGCGCACGCTGGCTCGCATTCACCGATGCCGATAGCCGCGTCGCGCCGGACTGGCTTGCCGCGCAGCTCGCGCTGCGCGCGCCGGCGGTGTGCGGGCCCGTGGTCGTCGACGACTGGACGCCGCATCACGAACGCACGCGATCCGCGTTCTATCGCGCGTACATGGATACGGACGGGCACCGGCATGTGCACGGTGCGAACATCGGCGTGTCGGCGCGCGCGTACCGCCGCGCAGGCGGTTTTCCGCCGCTGGCGTGCAGTGAAGACGTTGCGCTCGTCGATCTGCTTATCGCGGCCGGTGAGCGCATCGCGTGGAGCGCGGCGCCGCGCGTCGTCACGAGCGCGCGCACCGATGCGCGTGTGCGCGGCGGATTCGGCGATACGCTTGCGGCGCTGGCCGCGGATTGACGGGCGGCAGAGCGGCCCGGTCAGCAGGCGGCGCGCGCTGCGCGGATGCGCATGCGCGTCGGCGGTGCCTCCGGTGGCGGGTCGCCGGCCGGCGGCGGCGTGCCGCCGGGCTCCCGTTCGGGCACGGCAGGCGCGTCGGGATCGTCGCTCGGCGGCGCTGTCGGATCGGGTTCGATTTCAGGCGGCGTCGGGGTGTGAAGACGCCAGTTGCGTGTGCCTTGCGGCAGATGACGTGTCATGGTCATGAGTCGGCTCGCTTGCGGTTCGTGGGCGCTATCGGCGTCGCGAATGACGGCCGACGCGCTCGCTCCCTGCAGAAGGGGCAATCCTCATGCCACACATCGCCGACCTGACATCGTCGAAAGCCGTGCTTCGCCAGGCGGTCCGCACGCGAGGTCGCTTATACAAGCGAATCGCGCTGACGGGATGACGCGATATATCGAAGAACGAAGCGCGCGCTATCGCCCCGCATCGCGAGTCACGTCCTGCCGCGCGTTTTGAACGATCGATGCTTCGCGCGTGCGCCGCGGCCGCCGGTGATTGATCGCGATAAATAGCGCCATCAGCGCAGCAAACGCGCCCACCAGCAGAATCTCGTTGATCAGCACACGCTCGTAGCCGAGTTCGAGGACGTCGATAAAAGGATACGGATAGAAGTCCGACAGCGCGCCGCGCAGCATCGTCATGGCGATATACGCGAGCGGATAGACGAGCCACAACAGGCTGCGTCGAATCGTCAGATGAAAGCGCGGCACGAACAGCAGCCAGTAAAGCGCGCAGAGCACCGGCAATACCGAATGCAGGCTTTCATTGACGACCGACCGGTAGCCGTGCGGTGTCCCCAGATGGCGCAGCAGCACGTTGTATGCGAGGCCGACGAAGACCATGTACACGACGATTGCCGTGACCACCGTCGGCGCGCGGAAGAAGCGGCCGAGCGGCGTGGGCGGCCGCAGCGCAATGCAGGTGAAGCTGATGGCGCACAACAGCGCCGTCAGGTTCGTCAGATAGCTGCTCATGCGCTCGAGCGCATCGAGCACGTCATAGCCGCGCGCGGCGAGCCGTCCGATCGTGATGTCGGTTTGCGCGGCGAATGCAAGCCACGCGACGAGCGCGATCAATGCAGCGGCGGTCAACGGTGCGGCGCTCGGCGTGTGCAGCGGCAATTCGGGCCCGTCGCGCGAGGGTGGCGCAGGCAAGGTCGGCGGTGTAGTCATGCGTCGATTTTAAACACGACATGTCGTCCATGCCTTTCAGGTTCGTGCCTATCAAGAAATGCGGGTTACGTGCCGTAAACTCACATAGTCCGACAATCTCGTTGCGCAGCCTTGCCGGCATCGGGCGCTGCCGCATCGCTTGTGCAACTTCAGCGGCGCTTTGCGCTATACCGCTCCGCCCATGCTCGACCCAGTCAATATCCTGATCGTGACCGTGCTCTCCGGCATCATGAGCATGGCCGTGCTCGGCTCATTGCGGCCGGCGGCGATCCCAGGCGTCGGCTACTGGATCAGCGGCAACTCGCTCGCGATTGTCGGGCTCATTCTGTTCGCACTGCAACGCACCACACCGCTTTATCTGTCGGTGATGATCGCCAACGGCATCTTCTCGATAGCAGTGCTGCAGATGTTGCAGGGTTGCCGCCAGTTCTTCGGACGGCGGCCGATCGAATTCGGCGAATACGTATGCTGGGCCGCGATGATGATCGGCTTCCTGTGCTGGACCTACGTCGTGCCCGACATCAATGCGCGCATTCTGCTCGCGTCGCTGTTTCACGCGTATGTGTACGCGTCGGTCGGCTGGATCACCTATAAGGGCCATATACCTGGGCGGCCGAAATACAGCTACCACTTCGTCGCCGCGACCGCCTCGCTCGGCGCGCTAGGCCATCTGTCGCGCGGGCTCATCTACGGGTTCGGCCTGGTGCACCAGACGGCCTTGCTGCAGCCGAATGTGGTGAACGTGACGTTCCTCGGCCTCGGCATTCTGGCACTGCCGTCGCTGTCGATCGGCATGGTGATGCTCGCGCACGACCGGATGGCCGAGCGGCTCGAGCGCTGGGCGAACCTCGATGAACTGACGGGTGCGCTCACGCGCCGCGCGTTTCTCGCGCGCGCGGAAGCGCGGCTTGCTCACGCGGTCGCGAACGGGACGCGGCTGTCGATCGCGATCATCGATATCGATCACTTCAAGGCGATCAACGACGAGCACGGGCACGCCTGCGGCGACGAGGTGCTCGCGCATTTCGGCCGCGTCGTCGCGGCGAACATCCGCTCGACCGATCTGTTCGGGCGTCTCGGCGGCGAGGAGTTCGCGGTGCTCTGTCCATCGACGGGGCGCGCGGACGCGGTCGAGCAGCTCGACCGGCTGCGCGCGAAAATCGCCGGCTGCGGCTGCCCGATCTCCGCCGGCGAACGGCTCGTCTATACGTTCAGCGGGGGCGCGGACGAACATCGGCGCGGCGAAACGCTCGCCCATCTGATGGCGCGCGCGGACGCCGCGCTTTATGCGGCGAAGGCGCGGGGAAGGAACCGGGTGATGGCGGGGTGAGGGCCGGTGTAAACGTCGGACGGCGTCTTGGGTGGTGGTTTGGGCGGTGGCTTGGGCGGCGCACGCGGCAGTCCGGCGAGCGGGTTCCTGATTACAGCCTTTAGACTGTATTTTGCATTTACAGTCTATAATCTGTATTTCAAATTTACAGCCTATTCCCTGTATTGCGTACAGCCCTTGGGCTGTAGTATCGTTTCACAGGTAATCGACTGTATTCGGGCGATCAAAGCGGAGGTGGGACCGTGGAGTATCCCGTTCGTACAGCCAGCGAGCTTCACCTGATGCTCAGGGCCTTCCGGAAATCGGCCGGCCTCACCCAGGCCGGCATGGCGGCCCTCCTCGGCATCAGGCAGCAGACCTACGCGGCGCTCGAAGCCAATCCGGGCTCGGCCAGCACCGAGCGCGTGCTCCGGGTGTTGCGCATCCTGAAGGTCGACATGACCCTCAGTTGGTCGGTGCGCCCCCGGCGCACCGTGCCCCGCACCGCTTCTCCGCCGGATACAGGCAAGCGGTTGCAAGCGGGCGGCAAGCCGAAAGCGGGCGCCGCGGCACAGAAGCGTGCCGCCGGCAGCGTCGCCGCGAAGGGAAAGCAGGGCGCCGCGGCTGCGGCAGGCGGCGCCAAGGGAACGAAAGAGGCCGCGTCGGCGCGCAAGACAACGGAACGTGTGATTCGTAAGCGAGAGGATTGGTAACCATGATGCGTGGCACCCGTGCGAACAGACTCGACATCTGGATGAACGGGCTGCCCGTCGGTTACTGGGAAGTCTCCCGCGGCGCCGAGCGGCTCGCCTACCGCGACGACTGGGTGGCGGACGAGCAGGGCCGCCCGTTATCGCTCTCATTGCCCTTTACGCCGGGAAACCAGCCGTACCAGGGGCCTGAGGTCGAAGCCTTCTTCGACAACCTGCTGCCCGACAGCGAGGCGATCCGGCGGCGCATCGCCGTGCGCTACCGGGCGCGCGACACGTCGTCTTTCGCCATGCTCACGGAGTTGGGCCGCGACTGCGTCGGTGCGATCCAGTTGCTGCCGCCGGATGAATCGCCGGCGGATCTGCAGTGCATCCGCGGCAGGCCGCTCGACGAGGCGGCAGTTGCGAAACTGTTGCGCGACACCACGGCCACAGGCGTGCTTGGCCGGCACGATCCTGTGGGAGACCTGCGCCTGTCTATCGCCGGCGCCCAGGAGAAAACCGCGCTGTTGTGGCATGACGGCCAATGGCTGCTGCCGGAAGGCAGCACCCCCACCACGCATATTTTCAAGCTCCCGCTCGGGCGGGTCGGTAACATGCAGGCCGATATGCACACATCGGTCGAAAACGAATGGCTCTGCTCGAAGATCGTTGCCGCGTACGGACTGCCGGTGGCCGACTGCGCCATTGCGCGCTTCGACGACCAGAAAGTTCTCGTTGTCACGCGCTTCGATCGCAGGCTTGCCAGCGATCGCCGCTGGATCCTGAGGCTTCCGCAAGAGGACATGTGTCAGGCCACCGGTACACCGGCGCTGCGCAAGTACGAGAGCGACGGTGGGCCCGGCATCGAGCGCATCACGGAAATTCTCCTGAGCGCCGAAGACGCCGCTTCGGACCGGCGCAATTTCTTCGTGACGCAGATCGTGTTCTGGCTTCTCGCGGCCACCGACGGCCACGCGAAGAACTTCAGCATTGCTCATTTCCCACGCAATCAATACCGGTCGACGCCGCTCTACGACGTGCTGTCCGCTCACCCGATTATCGGCAACGGGCGCAACCGCCTTGCACGGCAGAAGGCGAAGCTCGCGATGTCGGTGCGCGGTCAGGACAAGCACTATCACATCGAAGCAATCCAGCGGCGCCACTGGATCGCGCAAGGCGCGCGCATCGGCTACCCGGCCGTGCAGGTGGAGGAGATGATTGCGCAGGTCGCGCTTCGCACCGACGCGGTAATCGACGACGTATCGGCTCAATTGCCGGCCGGGTTCCCGACCGATGTCGCCACGAAGGTTTTCGACGGAATGAGGCGCTTCAACAAGCGGCTAAAGGCGGCGCAGTAACGACGACGACGTCCGCGCATGGCATCTTCCACCTGCCATACCGCTATAGCGCCGCATCCACCCCGATCGCATCGGCCACATTGCGCCGATAACCCGCGGTCGCAAGCAGCAGGCTGCGTGTGTATTCATGCTGCACACGGTGCTCGCGCACGGCATCGATGTCGAGTGCTTCGACCATCTCGCCGTTGCGCATCACGGCGACGCGCGAGCACAGAAAGCCGACCACGGCGAGATTGTGGCTCACCAGCACGAGGGTCAGGCCGCGCTCGCGCGCAAGACGCCGCAGCAGGTTGAGTATTTCGGCCTGCACCGATACATCGAGCGCCGATGTCGGTTCGTCGAGCAGCAGCACACGCGGCTCGACAATCAGCGCGCGGGCGATGGCCACGCGCTGCCGCTGGCCGCCCGACAGCTGATGCGGATAGCGGAAACGATAGGCCGGCCCGAGCCCGACCTCGCGCAGCGCGGCCGCAATGCGTTCGTCTTCGCGATCGAGGCCGTTGATCGCGAGCGGCTCGCGCAGCGTTTGGTCGACGGTAAAGCGCGGATGCAGCGATCCGTACGGGTCCTGAAACACCATTTGCACTTCGCGCCGCAGCGCCTCGTCGCGCGAACCGCGTTTGGCCTGCGCGCCGACGAGGCGCCCACCGATCGCAACGCGTCCGCCGGCAATCGGCACGAGTCCCGTCAACGCGCGTAACACCGTCGATTTGCCGGAGCCCGATTCGCCGACCAGTCCAAATGCTTCGCCGGCTTGCACCTGAAAACTGGCATCGCGTACGGCGTCGAATGGTCCGCTTTTCGTGCGAAAGCGCACCGTGAGCGCATCGACGTCGATCATCGGGTCGTTCATGCGGACGCTCCCTGATGCGTGCTGTCGCGCGAATCCGCAAGCCATGCCGGATCGCGCGCGAGCACCGGCAATTCGTCCGGTGGGTGAGCGAGCGGCGGGTTCGCGGCCAGCAGCCCACGCGTATACGGGTGTTGCGCGTGCAACAGATCGCGCGCCGCGCAGGTTTCGACGACACGCCCCGCATACATGACGACGACGCGATCGCAGAACGACATCACGAGCGGCAGATCGTGGCTGATAAAAATCAGCCCGGTGCCGTGCTTCGCGATCGTTTCGTCGAGAATCGCGAGCACTTGCGCGGCGACAAGCACATCGAGCGCGCTCGTCGGTTCGTCGGCGACCAGCAGGCGCGGGCCGGTCGACACCATCATCGCGATCATCACGCGCTGCCCCATGCCGCCCGACAGCTCGTGCGGATACGCATCCGCGACGCGCTGCGGATTGCAGATATGCACGGCCGCCAGCGCCTCGACGATCTTCTCGCGCATCTCGCGGCGGCCGGTTTTCGGCGCGTGCAGCGCGAACGCTTCGCGCATCTGTTCGGCCACCGTCATGACCGGGTTCAGCGAATATTTGGGGTCCTGCAGGATCATGCCCATCTGTTGCCCGCACAACTGCCGGCGCTTGCGTGCGCTCAACCCGAGCAGGTCCGTGCCGTCGAAGCGCAGCGTGTTCGCGCGCATCTGCGCGGCGGGTGGCAGCAAGCCGAGCAAGGCACGGCCCGTCAGCGATTTGCCCGAACCGGATTCGCCGACGATGCCAAGGCGCTCGCCGCGGTTCAGCGTGAACGACACACCGCGTACCGCGTCGGCAAGCGTGCCGTCGTGGCCGCGAAAGGCGATGCGCAGATCGTCGATTTCGGCGAGCGCGGAGGCGGCGAGGGCCTGCGCAGCGTCGCCCGTCGAAGCGCTGCCAGAAGTGCTCGTGATCGGAGAAGCATCTGTCATGTCGTCAGTCTCCATGCCGCGGATCGAACACGTCGCGCAGTCCGTCGCCGAGCAGATTGAACGCGAGGCTCACCACCAGGATCGCGCAGCCCGGAATGGTCGCGACCCACCATGCGTTGAGCAGCACGTTGCGGCCCGACGCAACCATATAGCCCCACTCGGGGCTCGGCGGCTGCGCGCCGAGACCGAGAAAACCGAGGCCCGCGACGGTCAGAATGATGCCCGCCATATCGAGCGTCGCGCGCACGATGACCGACGACGAGCACAGCGGCACGATATAGCGCAGCAGAATCCGCGCGCGCGATGCGCCTTGCAGCCGCGCGACGTGGATAAAGTCCGCGTCGACGAGCCGCAGCGTTTCGGCGCGCGCAAGGCGCGCATAAGCGGGCCATGCGGTAATCGAGATCGCGATGACCGCGTTGATCACGCCGGGCCCGACGGCCGCCGCGAACGCGAGCGCGAGCACGATCTTCGGAAACGCGAGCGCGATATCGGTGACGCGCATCAGCACGTTGTCGATCCAGCCGCCGAAAAAGCCCGCCACCGTGCCGATCAGAAGACCGATCGGCACCACGACGACCACCACGAGGATCGCGATCGACAGCGTGATACGCGCGCCGTCAATGAGCCGGGACAGGATGTCGCGGCCGAGCTGGTCGGTGCCGAGCCAGTGCGATGCCGAGCCCGGCGGCAGCAGCCGGTCGGACAGCACCTGGCGCAGCGGGTCGTGCGGCGCGACGAGCGGCCCGCATGCGGCAATTGCGATCAGCAGCACCAGGATCGCGAAGCCGAACAGCGATAACGGATTGCCGGCAAAGCGGCGCCAGCGGCGATACGCGAGGCCGAGCGCGGCCTGGCGGCGCGAGGCGGGCGCGTCGCTCAGGAGCCACGCGCGCCAGCCCGACGCGCGTGGCGGCGGCTCGTCGGTCACGGGCGCCTCCTGCGCGGACGCGGCGCGCTCGTCGGGCGACGCAGTCGATTCGGATGAAGGGCGGACACGGCTCATCAATACGTGGAATGCGGGTAGCGATGCATGGTCAGCGGGCGCGCGGGTCGAACACGCGGTACAGCGCGTCGGTCAGCAGATTGAGCGCGATAAACGTCGCGCCGATCACGAGCGTGCTGCCGAGCACCGCGTTCATATCGGCGTTCAGCAGCGCGCCGGTCAGATACGAACCGATGCCGGGCCACGCGAACACGATTTCGGTCAGCACCGAGCCTTCGAGCAGAAAGCTGTACGACAGCGCAATCACGGTCAGAAGCGGCACCATGATGTTGCCGAACGCGTGCCGCCAGATCACGCGCCGCTCGGGCAAGCCCTTCGCGCGTGCCGTCGTGATGTATTCCTGGCTTAGCTGATCGAGCATGAACGAGCGTGTCATCCGGCTCAGATAGGCGACCGAGTAGTAGCCGAGGATCGCGGCCGGCAGCGCGATATGCGACAGCGCGTTGAGGAACACCTCCCATTCGCCGGCAATCAGCGCATCGATCAGCAGACTGCCGGTGTGCGTATCGACCATGCCGTCGTAGACCGGGTCGAGTCGGCCGGGCCCGCCCACCCAATGCAATCTCGCGTAAAACAGCAGCAAGCCCATGAGCCCGAGCCAGAACACGGGCACCGAACTGCCGATCAGGCCGACAAAGCGCGCGAGGTGATCGATCCAGCGGTTATGCCGGACCGCCGCAAGCACGCCGAGTGGTATGCCGATCAGCACGCCGATCAGGGTCGATAGCGTCGCGAGTTCGAGTGTGGCCGGAAACACGCGCCGGATGTCGTCGAGCACCGGGTTGGCGGTGAGCAGCGACATGCCGAGATTGCCGTGCAGCACGTCGCGTGCGTAGAGCCCGAACTGGACCGCGAGCGGCTGGTCGAGGCCCAGTTGGGCGCGCGCGGCCGCGTAGGCGGTGGCGGAGGCGCGGTCGCCGACTACCGCGAACACCGGATCGATCGGCACCTTGCGGCCGATCACGAACGTCACCGCAAGCAGCCCGACGAACGTGATGGCGAGCGTCAGCACCCAGCGCAGCCCGCGCAACGCCCGGCGCAGGCCCGCGTGCCGGGCAGGCAGCGCGCGCAGGCGGTCGAAGGGCGTGACGGGAGTCGACATGGTGGCTCCGGTTATGGCTGCTTCTTCAGGTGCAGATACGACACGAGATCGTTGATCGGACCGACTTCGATGCCGCTCACGCCCGGCCGCATCGCAACCTGCGACACCTGCTGGAACAGGATGACGAACGGCGAACTGGCGAGCATCTGCTTCTGCATCGTCTGGTAAAGCTGCGCGCGCTTCGTCGTAGACGATTCAGCGAGCGCTTCGTTCGTCTCCTTCGTCAGATCGGGAATGTTCCACGAATTGCGCCAGGCGAGCATCTTGTACGCGGACTTGTCCGAATTGTCGGGGTTCCATGCGAAGCCCTGCGCATTGCTGTGCGGATCGATATAGTCGGCCGACCATTCGCCGATATAGATATCGTGCTGCCGCGCGCGGTATTTCGCGAGCGTCTGCTTGTTGTCGCCGGGAATGAGCTCGACCTGGATGCCGCCTTGCGCGAGATTCGCCTGCACCGCCTGCGCAATGTCGCTGTACGGGTAGCCGCTGCGCACGTCCATCGTAACCTTGAAGCCGTTCGGCAAGCCCGCTTTCGCAAGCAGCGCTTTTGCCTTCGCGACATCCTGGTGATACGGGTTGTCGTTCAGCGCGCCGAGAAAACCTTCGGGCAGAAAGGTCTGGTGCACCTTGAACGTGGTCTTGGCGATATTGGTTTGAATGCCGTTGTAGTCGATCAGCCATTTCATGGCTTGCTGTACGTCGGGCTTCGCGAGATTCGGGTTTTTCACGTTCAGGCCCAGATACAGCAGCGTCGCCTGCGGCACGGCCATGACATGCGCCTTGCCCGATTTTTCGAGCGCGGCGAGGTCGTCGGGGCTCAGATTGCGCGCGATGTCGGCGTCGCCGTTTTCGAGCAGCAGACGCTGCGTCGCGGCTTCGGGCACGTGACGCAGCACGATGCGTTTCATCGCGAGCGGCACACGGTAACCGTCGAAGCGCTGCAGAATCAGGCTCTCGTTCGCGGTCCACTTGACGAGCTTGTACGCGCCCGAGCCGGCTTCGTTCGTGCGCAGCCATTCGTTGCCGAAATCGTTGTTCTTCTGGTGCGCGAGCAGCAACTGCCGGTCGACCACCGATGCGGGCCACGCGCCGAGCACGTTGAGCACGAAGGTCGGCGCGTATTTCTGGTCGGTGCTTACGCTGACCGTCGTGTCGTCGATCTTCTTCACCCGTTGCAGCACATTGTCCTTGGTGAGGCCGATGCCTTGCAGCACCGCGGCCGCGCCCTTGTCGAGCAGCACCGTGCGCTGGATCGACCAGGCGACGTCATCGGCCGTGAGCGGATTGCCGGAATGGAACTTGAGCCCGCTTTTGATCTTGAACGTGAATGTCAACCCGTCGGGACTCACGGTCCACGATTGCGCGACGTCGCCGTTGAATTTCGACGGGTCCTTGAGGTCGACGCGCACGAGCCGGTCGTAGGTGTTCGCGACGTACTCCTCGGGGACGAGCTCGTAGACTTCGCCCGGATCGAGCGTCGAGAACTCGTCGAGCATCGTCGCCATCACGAGCATGTCTTTCGGCGTCGCGGCGCCGGCGGGCGTGCTGGCCGTCAGCGCGAATCCCATCGAAGCAGCCAGTGCGGCCGCGGCGAGCACGTTGCGCAAACCCTGTTTCATTCGTCTGTTCCCCTTACATGAGCCGCAGCGGCCCGCTGTCCGCGTTGTCGATCAGCGGCAGCGCGAGCGCACCCGGCAATTCGTAGTGCCACCATTCGCTTTTGATATGCGTGAAACCCGCCGCGTGCATCACGCCGAGCAATATCAGGCGATTGCGCTGCACAGGCTCCGGCAGGCCCGGATGAAAGTGCTCGGATTCGACCGTCATCGCATCGAAGCCCGTGCCCATATCGAGCGCTGCGCCGTTCGCATCGATCAGCGTGAGGTCGACCGCCGCGCCGCGGCTATGGTTCGAGCCGCGCTTCACGTCGGCGATATAGGTCGGGTCGGGCAGAAAGTCCCACAGCACCTGCTGCGCTTGCGGCGGACGGTACGCGTCGAAGATGCGCAGCGTGAGGCCGCTGTCGCGTGCGATCGCAATCGCGGCGCGCAACGCGGCTTCGGCCGGCTCGAGCAGCAGGCAGTGCGCGTGTTGGTAGATCGGTTTGCCCGTCAGATTGCGCCCGGTGGCGTAGACGAGATCGATGTCGACACCGTGCGTGTCGCGGGTGATGGGAATCAGTTTTGAGGTGCGATTGATGGGTTCGGTCATGTACGGAATGAATGGTAGGCATCTGACAAGGCCAAAAAACACAGCGCTAGCTTAAAAAATCAATTGGCGTTGGTCGAGCAATAGTTTTTGAGGGAAAACGCCAGGTGGCGTGCAGGTCGAGGCGCGGATACCGCAGATTACATGCCGCTACAAATCCATGGGAAATCGACAACTGCGCGACAACTCCGGTACAAGCGGGCCGAACACAATACCGGCAAGCGAGCGCAAGGCAGAGATCGTTCGTGACCGTCTTCCCGACACCCCGTTCGCAGGAGAATCACGCATGTTTGCAGCAGCCCGCCCGACTCCGTCTTGCCGCTCTTACCTCCCTCATCGCGCCCGCCGCCTACTGGCCATGGCGACCGGTCTTGTGCTGCTCGCCGCCGCGGGCCACGTGCGCACCGCCGATGCGGCCGATGCGGCCTCGACCGCGCCCCCCGTCAGCAGCACCAACGGCGACGAGAGCATCCGGCCGTATCGGGTTCACGTTCCGCAGGCGCAACTCGACGATCTGAAGCGGCGCATCGCGCAAACGCGCTGGCCCGACAGCGAAACCGTCAAGGACGATTCGCAGGGTATCCAGCTCGCCAGCGTGCAGGAACTCGTGCGCTACTGGGGCACCGGCTACGACTGGCGCAAGGCCGAGGCGCAACTGAATGCGCTGCCGGAATTCGTGACGACGATCGATGGCGTCGATATCCAGTTCATCCACGTCCGCTCGCGCAATCCGAACGCGTTGCCGGTCATCCTCACGCACGGCTGGCCCGGCTCCACCTTCGAGTTCATCAAGGCGATCGGCCCGCTGACCAACCCCGAGGCCTATGGCGGGCGGGCCGAAGACGCGTTCGATGTGGTGATTCCGTCGATCCCCGGTTACGGCTTTTCCGGCAAACCGAAGGACGTGGGTTGGGGGCCCGATCGCACCGCGCGAGCGTGGGATGTGCTGATGAAGCGGCTCGGGTACCGCCAGTACGTATCGCAGGGCGGCGACCACGGCTCGGTGATCGCCGACGCGCTGGCGCGGCAGGCGCCGGACGGCCTGCTCGCGATTCATCTCAACATGCCGGCTACAGTGCCGGGCGAACTCACGAAATCGATCAACGGCGGCGACCCCGCACCGGCCGGATTGACGCCTGCCGAGCGCGACGCGTACGACTCGCTCAGCACGTTCTTCGGTCGAAACGCGGCGTATGGCGCGATGATGGTGACCCGCCCGCAGACGATCGGCTACTCACTCGCGGATTCGCCCGCCGGCATGGCGGCCTGGATGGTCGAGAAGTTCGCGCAATGGAGCGACAGCGGCGGCGACCCCGAGCGCGTGCTGACGAAGGACGAAATGCTCAACGACGTCACGCTGTACTGGCTCACCAATACAGGCGCGTCGTCGTCGCGGTTCTATTGGGAAAACAACAATAACAACTTCAGCTCCGCCGCGCAGAAAACGACCGACATCAAGGTTCCGGTCGCGATTTCCGTATTTCCGCACGAGATCTATCGCGCGCCGAAGAGCTGGAGCGAGCGTGCGTATCCGACGCTGTACTACTACCATCAGGTCGCAAAGGGCGGTCACTTCGCCGCGTGGGAGCAACCGCAACTGTTCGCCGACGAGTTGCGTGCGGCGTTCAGGCCGGTGCGGCGTCAGTATGGTCGGGCGGCGTAGCGCGCAAGCGTGGCGCAGGCGGTGCCGCCGCGGCCTGGGCGCCGCGCCGTTCTTCTAGCCATGCTCCCCGGGGCGCTTGCCTGTGTCCGGCGGCGCACGGTCCGGTTCGGGTTCCGGTATGCCGATGTCGGGTACGTCGGCCGGGGTTCCCGGGCTCGGCGCGTCGGGGACGGCCGGCTGATCGGGAATCGGCGGGTCCGACGCGGGGTCGCTCGCCGCGAGACCGGATGCGCGCGGGTCGGTGTGCGAGTGTGCTTGCGGGTTTGCGTGATTCGGCAGCATGGGCAGCCTCCTTGTTGCGGCGCACGAGTGGTGCACGAGGCGTGCACCGGGCGATGCATCGAGCGCGAAGCTCAGACCGTCGCGCCGCTCATATCGACGGGTGATGACAGTCGAGCATGTGGCGTTCCCGCATCGTCATCGCGCACCGCGGCACCGGCGTTCAAACGCGCTGCCTTTGATCCTTCAACTCGTCGCGAATCTCGCGCAGCAGCAAGACGTCTTCGGGCGGCGCGGCGGGCGCTGCCGGCGTATCGGGTGCGGTCTTTTCGAGCTCGCGCAGCTTGTTGATGAACTTGACGAGCAGAAACACGATAAACGCGAGAATCAGGAAGTTGAGCACGACGGTGATGAACGAGCCGTAGCCGACCACGGCCACGCCTGCCGTCTGCAGATCCTTGTACGAATCGGGATTGCCCTTGAAGCTCGCCGGTAAGGCGCCGATCCGGACGAACTTGTTCGAGAAGTCGATATTCCCGGTCACGATGCCGACGATCGGCATGATCAGATCCTTCACGATCGAATTGACGATCGTCGAAAACGCGCCGCCGATGATCACACCGACCGCGAGGTCCATCACGTTGCCCTTGATCGCAAACTGCTTGAACTCCTGAAAAACGCCTGCCATGGTGGGTTCCTCCGTACCTGTCGAACGCAGAGTCGGTTAGCGAATTGCATTCCCGCCTACGCAAGGTGCGATTTCGCGCACTAAGATGCATGAAAGCGCTGTGCAGCCGGAGCGCGGACAGGACAGCCCGGGGCATCGCGGGAGCGATGCCGGCCGTCTTTGCCGGTCGCACGGCCGGCTTTCATTCGAGAAGGCGCCTGTGCGTTTTACCTGATGTCCGCTCATCGCGACCTCTGCCGCCGGTCAGGGGCGCCGGTGGGCCGTGGCGACCGATATAACCATCGTCAAGAACCGCTGCGTAGCGTGCCATGGTCAAGCGTAGAACCTTCCTTGTCGGCGGTGCCGCGACGCTCGGCGCGCTCGTGGTCGGCTGGTCCGCGCTGCCGCCGCGCCAGCGGCTGACGCCGGGCGAGCCGCTCGCCGTGCAGCCCGCGCAGACGGCGATGAACGGCTGGGTCAAGATCGGCGCCGACAACCGCGTGACCGTGATGGTGTGCCGCGCCGAGATGGGGCAGGGCGTGCACACGGGCCTTGCGATGCTGGTCGCCGAGGAACTCGATGCGGACTGGTCGACGGTTGGCGTCGAGGCCGCGCCGGTCGACCGGATTTACAACAACGTGGAAAGCGTCGCCGGCAATCTGCCGTTTCGTCCCGACGACGACAGCGTGGTCAAGGGGCTCTTCACATGGCTTGCGCGCAAGAGCGCACGCGAGACCGGCGCGATGATGACGGGCGGTTCGACGTCGCTCAACGATGCGTGGCTGCCGATGCGCGAAGCCGGCGCCGCCGCGCGCGCGATGCTGATCGAGGCGGCCGCGACGCAGTGGGGCGTGCCGCTCGAGCAGTGCCATACGAAAGCGGGCCGTGTCTACGACGGTCCGATCGACGCGCCCGCCGATGGCATCACCTCGACCGCCACGCGCAGTGCCACGTACGGCGAACTCGCGCCGCTTGCTGCGCGCCAGCCGCTGCCGCGCAAGATCGAACTGAAAGATCCGGCCGCGTTCAGGCTGATCGGCAAGCCGCTCGCGCGAATCGAGGCGCCGTCGAAGCTCGACGGCTCGGCGCGCTTCGGTATCGATGCCACGCCCGACGGGTTGCTGTACGCGAGTGTCGCGATGTGTCCGGTGCCTGGCGGCGCGGTCGCGCATTTCGACGGCGCGGTCGCGGCCGTGCAGCCCGGCGTGGTCAGCGTGTTCGCGGTGCCGCCTTTTCACGGCGGCACGGGCGGTGTCACGGTGATCGCCGATAACGCCTATACGGCGATGCACGCGCTCGATGCGGTGAAGTGCGAATGGAAGATTGACGACGCCACGCGCGTGTCGAGCACGGATGCGATGCGGCGCCTTGCCGAAGCGCTCGACGATAGCGCGGGCCACACGTGGTACGCGCGCGGCGACGCCGATGCCGCGCTTGGCATCGCCGCGCGCACGATCAGCGCCGAATACCGCGTGCCGTATCTCGCGCATGCGGCGCTCGAGCCGATCAACTGCACCGCGCAGGTCAACAACGATGGCTCGGCGATCGTCTGGGCCGCGACGCAGGTGCCTGACGTCGCGCGCCGCTATACGGCGCAGATGCTCGGCATTGCCGAAGAGAAAGTCGACTTGCGTCAGCAGCTGATCGGCGGCGCCTTCGGCAGGCGGCTCGAAATGGACTACATCGCGCAAGCGGTCGCGATTGCGAACAAGGTGCGCGGCACGCCGGTGCAAACGATCTGGACGCGCCCGCAGGACATGACGCACGACTTCTATCGCCCGGCATGCGTCTCGCGTTTTACCGCGGGACTCGACGATGCGGGAGCGGTGATCGCCTGGCGCAACACGTCGGCGAGCCAGTCGATCGTGACGAACTGGCTCGCGCGCAACTACGGCGTGCCCGGTTTTGTCGCGGCGCTCGGCCGCTCGTTCGACAAGACCAACGACGAAGGCGCATTCGATCAGCCGTACGAATGGCCCAACGTGCGCATCGGGCACAAGCCGGTGGCGCTGCCGGTGCCGGTCGGCTTCTGGCGCTCGGTCGGGCATTCGCATCAGGCGTTCTTTGTCGAGAGCTTCGTCGACGAACTGGCGGCCGCCGCGCGCAAGGACCCCGTTGCGTTTCGCGCGGCGCTGCTCGCCCATCATCCGCGTCATCTTGCGGTGCTGCGCCGGGTTGCGCAGCTCGCGGGCTGGCGTACGCCGCTCGAAGCCGACGAGCGTGGCCTTGCGCAGGCGCGCGGCCTTGCGCTGCATGAGGCGTTCGGCAGTATCGTCGGTCAGGTAGTCGAAGTATCGGTCGAAGCGGACAAGGCGAGGACGATTCATGTGAACCGCGTGGTTTGCGTAATCGATTGCGGCTTACCCGTGAATCCGAATCTGATCGCGCAGCAGCTCGAAGGGGCGATCGTGTTCGGACTATCCGCTGCGCTTTACGAATCGATCACGCTCGACGGCGGTGCGGTCAAAGAGCAGTACTACAGCGATTATCCGGTGGTGAGAATGGAGCAATGCCCGCGGATTCAAACTGAAGTCATGCCGAGCCGCGAGCATCCACAAGGCGTCGGCGAGGCGGCGACGCCGCCGGTTGCGCCGGCGGTCGCGAATGCGGTTTTCGCGCTGACGGGGCACCGGCTACGCGCGCTGCCGCTCAGGCTGGCGTGAAGGCGGCCCACTTTGCCCGGAATGGCGGGCGCGGGAGACGACGATGCTGTCTCTGAACATCAATGGACACGACACGGCGATCCGCTCCGATCCGGCGACGCCGCTGCTATGGGTGCTGCGCTGCGAGCTGAAACTGACCGGCACGAAGTTCGGCTGCGGTGTCGGCGTATGCGGCGCGTGCACGCTGCATATCGACGGCACCGCGCAGACCTGCTGCACGAAGCCGGTCGCGCAATTGCGCGGCGCGAAAATCACGACGATCGAAGGACTCAGCGGCGCGCAGGCGCGTGCGCTCAAGGCCGCATGGCTGCGCATCGACGTCGTGCAATGCGGCTACTGCCAGAGCGCTCAGTTGATGGCGGCCAGCGCGCTGCTGATGCGCAACCATAAACCCGGCCCCGCCGAAATCGATCAGGCGATGACGCCGGTGGTTTGCCGCTGCGGCACGTACCCGCGCATCCGGCAGGCTATTTACGAGGCGAGCGGGCAGACTCGCACAGGGTGACAGCGGGGCGCCTTCCGCCGCTTCCGCTGCTTCCACCGCTTTCGCAGCCGTTTTGCAGTGGTTTCCCGCCGCTTTCACGCACTTTCCCCATTCGCGCACGCTTTCAGAAAGGCCTCGCATCCATACACGTTTCGATATAGTATCGATATATTCGGTAGAATACATCGATCGTTACTATGTCACGTGCATGTGCAAGCGAATGGGAGAAGGGCCGTGAGTAGTCGCCGGCTCGCGGAATCGCGTGCGGGGCAGACGCCGCCGTCCGGCGCGCTGGCCGCCCACATCAGCACGCTCAAGCCGGCCGGCGTGGACGACCGCGCGCCGCTCATACGCGACGTGGTGGACGGCTTTATCCGTCTGCGTAACAGCGTATTGCGTTTCGTGCTGCTGTTCGCGGGCATCGATAACGCGGCGCTGCGCGACCAGTACGGCGCGGCGCCGATGCTGCGGCTTCTGAAGGTGCTTGACGCCGCCGCGCATGCCGCGCAATTCGACCGCATGCGCGAATTGAGGCGTGCGATCCGCGATGCGCGCGCGCTGGAGAAAATGCGCGACGCGGTATTTTCCGAGTCCTTCAGCAACGATCCGGCGGCACTGCGCGTGGCGGCGACCGAACTCGAGCGGGTCGACGCGATCCTTGTGGGCCTGTGCGTCGAACATGTGCTCGAGCGGCAACTCGCGACGCCGTTCGATGCGGCGCGCGTCGTGGCGCCGGCCAGAAGCGAGCGTCACGCGGTGGTCGGCTCGCGGCACGCGTATGCCGCGACGACGATATCCGACGATGGCGCGGGTGTGGCCACGGCGCTGCGCTAAATCCGGCATTCCCGCAACGATCGGCTTGCCGGTAGTCAGGCAATGAAAGCGGCCGGCTGCATCGGAAACGCGTCTCGTTATATTCAATGGTATATTTCGAAAACACGAATCCATCGTGACCCGAACCCGACACGAGGCCACCATGCAAGCTCCTCCGTTTCGTCTCGCCGCTGCGCGCGGCGTCGAGCGAACCGACGCTTACATCGGCGAGCGTCTGCGCGCGTCCGATGCGTGCTGCGCGCCGTCGCAAGGACAATTGCCAGGCCCGAAGCGCCGCACGCGGCTCGCGGAACTCGACTCGCATCTGCATTGCTCGATCATCGGCACATGCCTCTCCACGCATGAATTGCGCAAGCTCGTGCCGAAATTCACGCGGCTCGACCGGCAGAAGGCGACGGACCTCGAGATCCACCACGCGGCCGTCGAACTCGCCATCGAAGGCGGCGCGGGCGGCAAGGCGCTGCACAAGGCGCTCGACGAGCGCTACGCGGGCGCGCTGCGCCGCTTCGACGAGGCGAGAGACACCGACGCGCTGCTCGCACTGTGGAACGATGCGCTCAAACGCGGCGACATCCCGCCCGCGTACTGGGCGCTGATGACGCATCCACAGGCGACACTGCAGCTGCGCCAGGCCGCGTTCGGCGAACTGCACATGCTGTCGCATCTGGTCGGCGCCGCGAATCGCGCGGATATCCGGCGGCTCGTCGCGCTTGAACAGGAAAACGCCGAACTGCACGCGAAGATCGAGCGGCAGCAGCAGCGCTTGCAGCAGATGGCGCTCGAACGGGACGCGAGCGCGTATCGCGTCGACGAACTGAACGCGCAGATCGTGCGGCTTTCGGCGCGTGCCGCCGCGCCCGATTCAGATGCGCAACACGCTGAGGCGCAACGGCTGCGCGAGGCGATCGCGGCGCGCGACGCGCGCCTCGCCGTGCAGACGAGCCGCTGCGACGCAGCCGAGCAGCGCGTCGTGACCGAGCAGGAAAATGTGCGCCTCATGCGCGCCAGCCTCGACGATGCGCTCGCACTCCTGAGGGTGATTCAGGACGAGGCGCAGGCGCTCGAACGCACGATGCAGACGGTCAACGATACATCGAGCGCAAAGAGCGGCGCACTCGATATGCTGCAGGGCAAGCGCATCGTCTACGTGGGCGGGCGGCCCGGCTCGAATAGCGCGCTGCGGCGTCTCGTCGAATCCGCGGGCGGCGAGGTGACCGTGCACGACGGCGGCATCGAAGACCGCAAGGGTCTGCTGGCCGCGGCGCTGCCGAACGCGGATATGGTGGTGTTCCCCGTCGATTGCGTCGACCACGACTCGATGAACATGCTCAAGCGCGTCTGCGAACGCAGCCAGGTGGCGTACTATCCGCTGCGCACGGCGAGCGTGGCGAGCTTCGTCGAACGGGTCGCGCGGCTCGCGGCCGCCGAAGCGCCGGCGCCGGCGGCACGTGTATCGCGTTTCTGTTTGCGGCACGGGTGAGCGTGCGGCGCGCCGGCACCACGCTGTTTATCGCTTGATCATTCGCGTCAACGCCGAAATCTCGGCGGCACAGGCCGCGTAGGCCTGCGTTTCGATGCCGCGATAGAGCCGGATGATTTCCTCGCCGACCGGCGTGAGCATGCAGCCTCCGCCGCTTTGCCCGCCATGCTCGGCGACCGTCGCGGGCGACTTCAGCGATTTGTTCAATTCATCCATCAGCAGCCACGCGCGCCGATAGGACATGTTGAGGCTGCGCGCCGCGGCCGAGATCGAGCCGTGCTCCCTGACCGCTTCGAGCAATGCGACCTTGCCGGGGCCGAGCGCGATCGTGTCGGCGTGCTGGATGCGCATGCGGAACCTGACCTCAGGTTTCACGGTTGTCGACGTTTTCATCGTTGTATGCCGCGGTGGGGGCCGCGTTGTTCTGACGGTTTGATATCTGCGAAAGCATACACGACGCACGCCGCGCGCGGCGCGCATTGTCCTTGAGCGATGAACGCGTGTCGCCCACAGTCGTTTCTCGCAGCAGCCTGCACGCTGTCTGCAAAACGATACAGATCGCTTGCCCCCCTTTATTGAGACATAACCCCGCGCTACATTGCCGATCACACAATGCTTCGTGTGGATCCCATATCCTGGGTAAGCGCGGGCCGCCCGACACGGGCGATAAAGACCGACACACTTCTTCCCGAACCGGATTTCCATCGTGCCATGCCCGGCTTGCGCCGCGCATGGGGCGCGCGGTCGTCTGCGCGTCATGCTTAACAAGGATGTCTAAATGAAAAAGAACCTCAACGCAGTTGCCGTATTCGGCAGTCTCGGCGCAGTGGTCGCGACCGCTAGCGCCGCACACGCGCAAAGCAGCGTCACGCTCTACGGCATCATCGATGCCGGCATCAGCTATGTCTCGAACTCGGCCACGCCGACGGGCCACGCGAGTCTCGTCAAATACGCGGACGGTGTCGCGTCCGGCAGCCGCTGGGGCGTACGCGGCGCCGAAGATCTCGGCGGCGGCCTGAAGGCGCTGTTCGTGCTCGAAAACGGCTTTAGCAGCGCCGATGGCTCGATCGGGCAGGGCGGTGCGCTGTTCGGCCGGCAGGCGTACGTCGGCGTATCGAAGGACGGCGTCGGCACGCTCGCGTTCGGCCGACAGTATTCGTTTTCGACCGATTACCTCGGCGCGAACTACACGACCGGCAGCCAGACGCCCGCCGGCAACTACGGCTGGCATATCAACGACGTCGACCAGCTGAGCGCAAGCCGCATCAATAACGCGGTCAAATTCAGCAGCGCGAATTTCGCCGGCCTCACGTTCGGTGCGATGTACGGGTTCTCGAATCGGGCCGGCGCCTTCGCGGGCACGCCGACGGTCACGGCGGGCGGCGCCTCCCAGCAGGGCGCATCGAGCGCGTACAGCTTCGGCGCGAACTATGCGCAGGGGCCATTCGGCATCGGCGCCGCGTACACGAATATCCGCTATCCGAACGGCGCCACGCCGCCCTTTAGCGTCAGCATCGCAAACGTGAATACGGGCGGGTTGCGCGACCTCGAGACCTATGGCGTCGGCGCGCGCGTCGCGATCGGCGCGGGGCTCGTATGGGGCAACTGGACGCATACGACCTTCGAGCCGCTCAGCGGCGCATCGTCGCGCCTGAACAACTATGAAATCGGCGGCCGCTATGGTTTCACGCCGGCGCTGGCGGCCGGACTCGGTTATACGTTCTCCGATCTCGACGACCGTTTCAGCGGCAAATGGCATCAGGTAACGGGCGCGCTCGACTACGCAATTTCCAAGCGCACCGACGTCTATCTGCTCGCGGTCTATCAGATCGCGTCGGGCAGCAACACGGTCGCGGGACGCAATGTGCCGGTGCAGGCACAGATCGGCACAGCGCCGGGGATGCTCGGTACGTCGGGTGTCGGTGCGGACAACCAGATCGCGACGCGTGTCGGTTTGCGGCATCGCTTCTAGCTGGCTGGCCTGATGGCCGGCTGATGCTCACGGGGTGGTCACGCCGTGGTCATGGCATGGTCGCGTACTGTCTCAGGGCGCGACCACGCGCGCGACGATGCCCGCAAGGCGCTTCACATGGCGCGGCGCGGGCAGGATATCGGCCGCGGAAAACAGCAGCGGCGCGCCGTCTTCGATCGTAAGCGGTGCGTCGCCGCGCTCGAACGCGACGAGCACGCGCTCGCCGATCGGCGTATTGAACAGCTCGTGCCACGAAAACGTAACCACATAGCCATCGTGGGCGACGGCGATAAAAATCGTGCGCTTGAAATCGCCCGGCCGGTCGTTGCGCAGGCCGGCGACTTCGATGAGATCCTTCAGCAGCACGCCGCGGTAGCTGTCCACTTTCCGGATAAAGCGGTTGGTCGTGAAGCAGCGCAGATCGAACGGGTCGGCGCGCACGCTGCCGCGATCGCGGAGCTGATCGAGCGTCAGCGTGAGCGGGCGTTGAAAGTCGCCTGTCAGCGAAAGCATTGCGTTTTGCGCGGAAGTTTCGGGCTCCGCGCGGTTTGCGCCGTCCGTTTGGTGCATTGCGCTCATGCCTGCTTGCTCCATTCTGGTCTCATGCCGCGTTACGCCGGGTCTACGCGCGCGCACAAACAACATCCTCATTCACGCTTGCCCGTCGATATATCGGTAGGTATATTACGCTGCGTGCGGCCGGAGCGCCGCGAAGAATCGATCGATACCGGTCATATCGTTGCCTATCGGGAGCGAACGTCCCACTGCGGTGGCTCTGACGCGCCGTCGGCAAGTATTATTGGGCGGTTTGTTTGACAGGATGTGCAGGCGCGGCTCGCACGATCGGCGTCGCGAGTCCGGACAGGAGCGTTCATGTTGTCGTCGGCAAGATGGAAGGGCGTGTGCGTCGCGCTTGGCGCGTGGCTGGTGGCGAGCGCGCTCGTTGGCTGCGCCGCGGGCAGCGGCGGCATGGCCGCGCCGCAGCGGATCGCGGTCGACGCAAGGCCGAACGGCATCGCGGTGCGTCCGGGCGACGGCGCGATCTTTATTACCGACGACGCCACCAACAGCGTGCTCGCCGCAACCGACAGCCGCCCCACGTTCACACGCTATGCGGCTTTGCCGGCGGTGCCTGGACAGGACCGCAGCAGCCTGAGCCAGCTGGAATTCGCCGATCCGCGCGCGTTGCTGGTCGCACGCTTCGGCTTCGGAACGGCCGGTGCGCTCGTTGAAATCGCCTCGCGCGACGCCAACCCGGGCGCAAGCGTGGAGCGAGTCACAACATTCGCTGGCCCCGATCCCGTACGCCGCAGGCTCGGGCTCGCGGTACTCGAACCCGGCCAGGTTCTGTCGACGTGGTTCGTCAAGCAGGGCAATGCGCCGCAATACGGCGGTTTGAGCCTGCTCAGGTACGACGCGGCAACCGGCCGCGCGACCGAACAAACCTGGATGACGGGATTGGTCAAGCCAGTGGGCGTCGCCGTAGCAAACGGCAATGTCTACGTCAGCGACGAAGCGAATAATCGCATTCTGACAGCGCGCGTCGACGCGCTGCGCGCGGCGCCGCAAGCGGCGTCGTCGGCCACGGTTGTGGCGCAGGTCGACGGCCCGGACCTGCTCGCAGCCAGCCGCGACGGCACGCTTTATACGAAGTGCGGCAAGCACGGCTTCTGCAGGATTGCCGCGGACGGCACCGTCACGCAGCTGGCGAACGACTTCAACGATGCGCGCGGCGTCGCGCTCGATGAAACCCGACACGTGCTCTATGTGGTCGACCGTGGCAACGCGTCGAAACAGATGAGCGACATGAAAGATGCGAAAGACGCGAAGGACGCGAAAGAATCACAACGCGGCAGCACGAGCGAAGTTCGCGTGCTGCCGCTGCGCTGAGATGCCCGCGACGCGGCGGCGCGGCCGCGAAGCAGCGATCGCGTTGGCAACTATCCCGGCAATCGACGCGACGATCGAACCGGCAAACCGCCCATCGCCAATCGCCCATCGCCCATCGCCAATCGCCAATCGCCAATCGCCAATCGCCAATCGCCAATCGCCAATCGACCCGCCATCAATCCACGCCGACGATCACGCTCGACGCCTTGAAGATTGCCGCTGCCGCCCTGCCGTTCGCGAGGCCCAGGCGATCGACGCTGTCGTTGGTAATGATCGCGGCGATTTTCGCTCCGCCTTGCGCGGCAATCACGACTTCCGCGTTGACGGCGCCCTTCGTGACCGACGCCACGGTGCCCGCCATGCAATTGCGCGCGGACACCTTGCTCGCGTCGGCGTCGACCATCACGAGCACCGACGAGGCCTTGATCAGGGCGAAGGCCGGCTTGCCCGCCGCGAGGCCGAGCGAGGCTGCGCTGCCATGCGTGATGATCGCCGTGATCTCGAGGCCGTCCTGCGTGCGCAGCGTGATCTCGTCGTTGACCGCGCCGGCCTTCACATCGGCGACGGTGCCGGCAAACTGGTTACGGGCGCTGGTGCGCATGGTGTTCTCCTTGAGCGTGGGTAAAACGTGAGAGCGCGCGGCGCATGGTCAGCTCCGAAGCCCGGGCACGCCTGATGGGACAACGTGACGCGCGGGGTGCGGGGCTGCGGCAAGTCTAACCGCAGGCGGCGATGCGAAGGACGAAAGCGCCGCTTCGCTTGCAACATTGATGAAGCTCGATGCAGCGTCGCACGCAGTCATCGTAATATAGTCAACTTAATAACGGTACGGGGAATGACATGATTCGTAAGCTGGTTGCGTCGGTCGTGGTGGTGGCAGCAGGTGCGCTCGGCGCCCAGGGTGCGTCGGCGCAGGACGGTACCGTCAATGTGCTGTATGCGGGTTCGCTCGTGAACCTGATGGAGCGCAGCGTCGGCCCGGCCTTCGAGAAAGAGACCGGCGTGCATTTCCAGGGCTATGCCGCGGGTTCGAACAAGATCGCCAATGAGATCAAAGGCAAGCTGCGCCGCGGCGACGTCTTTATCAGCGCGAGTCCGAAGGTCAATACGAGCCTGATGGGCGCGGCCAATGGCGATCATGTTTCGTGGTACGTGAATTTCGCCGAGTCGCCGCTGATGATCGGCTACCACCCGCAAAGCAGGTTCGCCGCGCAGTTCAAGTCGAAGCGCTGGGACGAAGTGCTGCAGGCGCCGGGCATCCGCATCGGCCGCACGGATCCGAAGCTCGACCCGAAGGGCGCATTCACCGTCGACCTGATGACCAGGGCGGCGACGCTTTATAACGAGCCGGACCTCGTGCAAAAGACGCTCGGCGCGCCGGACAATCCGCAGCAGGTGCTGCCGGAGGAGACGCTGGTCGGCCGTCTGCAGTCGGGCCAGCTCGATGCGGGCTTCTTCTACTCGACCGAAACCTCGGACCTGAAGATCCCGGCGATTCGCCCGGCGCCGGAACTGCAGGCGAAGGCCAGCTACACGATCACGATTCTCGGCGATGCGCCGAATGCGAAAGGCGCGGCAAGCTTCGTCGACTTCCTGATGAGCGCGAAAGGGCGTGAGCTGCTCAAGGAACATGGCGTCGACGTGGTGAAGCCGACCGTGGTCGGCAACGTGCAGGCGATTCCGCCGTCGGTGCAGGCGGTGATCGACGCTGCGCAATAAGCGCACGGGTCGGCCTTCGATGACGCGCCACGCCGCGCGCCCGCTGCTATGGCTCGGCGGCCTGCTTGCCGTTTATCTGTGCGCGCCGTTTATCGCGGCGCTGCCGCAGATCGATCATGCGGACTGGGCCAATGTCGACTGGCACACGATGGGTGCCGCCGTCGGCGTGTCGGTTGCGAGCGCAAGCGTGGCCGCGCTTGTCATCCTCGTGGGCGGCGTGCCGCTCGGCTATGCGCTCGCGCGTTCATCATCGCGCGCGACGGCCGTGCTCGGCTTTATCGTGCAATTGCCGCTCGCGCTGCCGCCGCTCACGAGCGGCATTCTGCTGCTGTTCCTGCTGGGACCGTATAGTCCGCTCGGTCGTCTGTTCGGCGGCGTGCTGACCGATTCATTCGCGGGCATCGTGCTTGCCGAAACCTTCGTCGCCGCGCCGTTTCTGATTATCGCCGCGCGCTCCGCGTTCGCGGCGGTCGACCCGGTCTTCGACGATGTCGCCGCGACGCTCGGCCATCATGCGGGCAGCCGTTTCTTCCGCGTGACCCTGCCGATCGCGTGGCCGGCGATTCGCGCCGGTCTCGCGCTCGCGTGGCTGCGCGCGTTCGGCGAGTTCGGCGCGACCGTGATGGTCGCCTATCACCCGTACTCGCTGCCCGTTTATACCTATGTCGTGTTCGGCGGGCAGGGCCTGCCCGCGATGATGCCGTTGCTGCTGCCCACGCTCGCCATCGCCGTGATCTGCGCGGTGCTCTCCGTGGCCGGCCGCCGCGTGGCGCCGCAAGCCGATGCGCCGCAGGAAAACGGCGATGAACTGGCCGCCGTCGCCCCGGCTGCGGCCGCCGCGCTGCCGGTACAGCCCGATGCGCGCCTGTCGTTTGCATTGCGCCGCGACCTCGGTGCGTTCGATCTCGACATCGAATGGGCGCCGAAAACGCGGCGCCTCGCGATCATCGGTCCGTCCGGTTCGGGCAAGTCGCTCGCGCTGCGCATGATCGCGGGCCTCGAACGCAGCGACGGCTCCACGGTCAGGCTCGGCGAGCGCGAGCTCGCGCCGCTGGCGCCCGAGCGGCGGCAAATCGGCTATATGCCGCAGGATTACGGGCTTTTTCCGCATATGACGGTCGCGCAACAACTGTCGTTTCCGCTCGATGCGGATGCGGCGAGCGCGCGCTACTGGGTCGAGCATCTGGGCCTCGCGGCCTTGACCGCGCGGCTGCCGCGCGAGCTGTCGTTCGGGCAGCGTCAGCGCGTCGCGCTGGCGCGCGCCTTGACGCGGCACAGTCAGTTGCTGCTGTTCGACGAACCGTTCTCCGCGCTCGATACGCCGCGCCGGCGGCGTCTGCAGCAATCGCTGCGCGAACTGCAGCGCGAGATCGCGGCCGTGACCGTGCTCGTCACGCACGATCCCGACGAAGCCGCGCTGCTTGCCGATGAACTGCTCGTGATCGAACACGGCCGTGTGTTGCAGACGGGCACGATCGCCGAGGTGTTCGAGCGGCCGGCGAATCTGCGGGTGGCCGACCTGCTCGGGCTGCATAACGTCGGGATGGGCGTGATGCGCGGCGATGGGCGTATCGAGACGCCGCTCGGTCTCGTGATCGAAACCGCCGCCGCGCATGCGCTTGCGGCAGGGCAGGCGGTGATGTGGCGCGTCTCGCCGGGAGCGATCGAGGTGCCCGCTGACGAAGCGGCGATGCAAGCGAACGCGAACCGTGCGAATGCCGATGGCAGCCTTTATCGCGGCCTGCTCGAACGCATCGAACTGCGCCACGGCGACCGCTACGCAGTGCTGCAGGTCGGCGGTCACCGCTTCGATGTCGGCGACGAACATGCGCGCGCCGATCACCGCCGCGAACGATATGTGCGCATCGATCCGCGCGGTGTGTCGGTGTGGCCGCTTGCGGAGCCGCTCAACGCTTCGTCGTGACCTCGACGCGCTTGCCGCGCGCGATCTCGTCGCCGGCATTGGGCGCGAGGCGCCGCGTGACCGCAATCGACGCGAACGAGCACAACCCCACCGTCAGAAACGCGGGCCAGAAGTCCGACCACTCGATATGCGTGTGCCCATGCAGCGTGCGTGTCACCTGCACGACGATGCCGGCAATGGTGACGCCGAGCCCGAGCGACATCTGCTGAACCACGCTGCCGAGGCTCGTCGCGCGCCCGACGTCGCGTGATTCGATTTCCGCGTAAGTCATCGAATTGAGGCTCGTGAATTGCAGCGCCGGGAAAAAGCCGCCGATCAGCACGACGATCCAGATCAGCCATGTCGGCGTGCCGGGGAAGAACAGGCCGCACGCGGCGATCGCGATACCCGAGAACGCGGCGTTGTACATCAGCACCGTGCGGAACCCCCACCGGTGCAGCGTGCGCGACGCGAGCGTGCGCATGAAAAGCCCGCCGAGCGCCGACGCACACGTAATCAGACCCGACTCGAACGCGCTCATGCCGAGCCCTTCCTGCAGCACGAGCGGCAACAGAAACGGCACGGCACCGAGCCCGATGCGAAACAGCGATCCGCCCATCACGCTGGCCTGAAACGTCGGCACGCGGAAAAAGCGCAGATCGAGCAGCGGCCGCGTCGCGTACCGCGCATAGAGCACGTAGAAGATCAGTGCGAGCGCGCCCGCGAAGGTCATCGTCCATGCGCTCGAATCGGAAATCAGTTCGCTGCCGACCAGCGCGAGCCCGAGCATGAACGCGGACGCGCCGCCTGCCGAGAGCAGGAAGCCGAACCAGTCGAGCGGGCCCGGATGCGGCTCGCGCGTATTCGCGATGTGCCTGTTCGCGAGATAGATGCCGACGATGCCGACCGGAATGTTGATAAAGAAGATCAGCCGCCAGTGCAGATAGGTCGTGATGAAGCCGCCTAGCAGCGGACCGGCGGCCGGCCCGAGCAGCGAGGTGAGGCTCAGATAGTTCATGGCGCGAATGAAGTCCGAACGCTCGACACTGCGAAAGATGATGATGCGGCCGACCGGCACCATCATCGCGCCGCCGATGCCTTGCACAAAGCGCGCGAGGGTGAACATGCCGAGCGACGTGGAGGCCGCGCACGCGAGCGAGCCCACGACGAAGATGCCGATCGCAGTGCGAAATACGGTGCGTGCGCCGTAGCGGTCGGCCAGCCAGCCGCATACGGGAATAAAGACGCCGAGACCGAGCACATAGCTCGTCACCGCGATCTTCAGCGTGACCGGGTCAACAGCGAAAGTGCGCGCCATTTGCGGCAGCGCGGTGACGATGACGTTCGCGTCGACCGTCTCCATGAACATCGCGAACGCGACGATGAGCGGAGCGATAAGACCTTTCTGGTCGGACGACATGAGCGGGGGAATTGCAACGATGAGCAACGATGAGCGACGGTAAGCGTCGCTGAGCGACGCGGACAAGTCGCGATTATTGCATAGCTGCCTGCGCTTTTAAGCATCCGCTAACGGGATTTTGTGTGCCGTCGGCGCGGCCGGCGGCACACGTTACATCGCTTCGAGCCCGATTCATCGGCCATTCAAGCGCGCTTCACGCACGCGGCGGCACCTTCGCAAACAGCAGGTTCAGCCCTTCGCCGATGGTCGGATGGCTCAGAATCGCATCGCGCACCGCCGTGTACGGCAGCTTGCCGAGCATCGCCATCTGCACCGTCGACACCACTTCGCCAGCCTGCGTGCCGAGCATCGTGAAGCCGAGAATCTCGTCCGAATCGGCGGCGACCAGCGCCTTCATGAAGCCGGCCGTCTCATGATTCGTGCGGGCGCGCGGCACCGCGGCCATCGGCAGCGCCGCGACGCGCACCTTGATGCCTTTCCCGGCCGCCTCGGTCTCATTCAGGCCGATGCGCGCGAGTTCCGGTTCGATGAAAAGCGCATAAGGAATTACGCGATGCGTGGTCGTGTATGTGCCGCCCGCGAGGTTCGACTTCAGCACGCGGTAATCGTCGAGCGAGGCGTGCGTAAACATCGGCGTGCCGGCTACTTCGCCGATGGCCCACGTATTGGCCGCGGATGTCGCGAGCCGCTCGTCGGTGACGATAAAGCCGCGCTCGTCGAGTTTCACGCCGGCGTCTTCGAGGCCGATGTCGCGCGTGTTCGGCGTGCGGCCCGCTGCCACGAGGATATGCGTGCCGTCGAGCGTGCTGCCGTCGGCCAGCGTGATCCGCACGCTTTTGCCGGAGTGACCTTCGACCTTCACCGCGCGCGCATTCACGCGCACATCGATGCCGTCCTGCACGAGCGCGGCCGTGATCGCCGCGGCGACGTCGGCGTCTTCGCGCATTGCGATGCGCGGCGCATCCTGCAGCACGGTCACGCGGCTGCCGAGGCGCCGGAACGCCTGGGCCATTTCGAGGCCGATATAGCCGCCGCCGAGCACGATCAGATGCGCGGGCAGCGCATCGAGTTCGAGTGCCTCGACGTGCGTGAGCGGCGCGGCGTAGCGCAGGCCCTCGATATCCGGAACCGTCGCGGTCGTGCCCGTGTTGATAAACGCGTGGTCGCCGAACACGACGCGCTGGTCGCCGTTGGGAAGCGTCACTTCGATCGTGCGCGGCGCCACGAAGCGGCCGTTGCCGACGATCAGATCGAGCCCCGACGTCTGGAACGCCGTCATATTGATGTCGACCATGCCGTCGACGACCGAGCGCACGCGCTGATAGACGCGCTTCATATCGAGCCCGCCTGCTTGCGGCGCGGCGCCGAGCTTTTCGGCTTCGCGGGCCGCATGAAGCAGCCGGCCGGTCTGGATCAACGACTTCGTCGGGATACAGGCGACGTTGATACAGGAGCCGCCGATCATGCCGCGCTCCACCACGGCCACTCGCTTGCCGGCTTTCGCCAGTTCGATCGCGAGCGTCTTGCCGCCTTTGCCGCCGCCGAGGAACACATATTCAAACCGTTCGACTGGTGCCATTGCATCACCTCCGTGATCTGTTCGCTGCCGGGCTGCGCGTGTGGCGTCCGGCCTGGAAAGAATCGTAGGGCACGCGGTTAGGCGCCGATATGATCGATCGGCGCAAAGGGATGCTCGGACGGATCAAATCCTTTGCAGCAAGTGGCGAGCGCGACGTTTTGCCGCCGGCCGGGAGCGCGCGGGCGCAACAGGCGATGGGCGGCGAACGCCTACCGGTTCGCGCTGATGGGCCCGAGCCGGTGGGTCGTGCTCGGGTCGCCGGCGTAGTCGACGGGCGGCGTCGCGCTCGCTTCGTCGATGGCCTCGTCGGCATCGTGAGTGGCGGCGGCTTCGGCGCGGCTGCCGTCGTCGAGCATGCCCTTCGCAAGCTCGATCGCCTGACGTGTGAACAGCCGGCGATACAGGCCGTTTTCGCGCTCGATCAGCTGGTCATGCGAGCCTTCCTCGACGATGCGGCCTTTGTCGAGCACAAGCAGACGATCGAGCGAGCGCACGGTGGACAAGCGGTGCGCGACGACGAGCGTCGTGCGGCCCGCCATCAGCCGCTCCATCGATTGCTGGATCAGCACCTCGCTTTCGCTGTCGAGGCTCGAGGTCGCTTCGTCGAAAATCAGCACGGGCGCGTCGGCGAGAAACGCGCGCGCAATCGCGATGCGTTGCCGCTCGCCGCCCGAGAGCTTCACGCCGCGCTCGCCGACCAGCGTGTCGTAGCCCTGCGGCAAGGCGTCGATAAACTCGTGCGCGCTGGCAAGCCGCGCGGCGCGCTCGATTTCCGCGAGCGTCGCGTCCGGCCGCGCGTATGCAATGTTTTCGGCAAGCGAGCGGTGAAACAGCACCGGCTCCTGCTGCACGATCGCAATCTGCCGGCGCAGCGACGCCTGCTGCACCAGGGCGATATCCTGGCCGTCGATGGTAATGCGGCCCGCGTCGATATCGTAGAGCCGCTGGATCAGCTTGACGAAGGTCGTCTTGCCCGAGCCCGAATGGCCGACGAGCCCGATGCGCTCGCCGGCCGCGATGTGGATCGACAGGTCCTTATAAAGCGGCGTTTGCAATGCGCCGTAGCGGAACGTCACGTGTTCGAAGCGGATTTCGCCGCGCGTGATATCGATCGCGCGCGCGCCCGGTTTGTCTTCGATGCCGAGCGGCTCGTGTTCGAGCGCGACGAGTTCTTCCATATCGTTGACCGAGCGCTGCAGGTTGCGCACGTGCTGGCCGATGTCGCGCAGATAGCCTTGCAGCATGAAGAAGGTGGTCAGCGCGAACGTGATGTCGCCGACACTCGCCTTGTCGTGCGTCCACAACCAGAGCGCGGTGCCGACGATGGCCGCCTGCATCAGCACCAGCATCGCGCTTTGCAGGCCGCCATTGGTCGTGCCGCGCGCCCACGTGCGGCGCGTGCGCTTGCGCCATTTCGCGATGACGCGCGCAAGCCGCGATTCCTCGCGATGTTCGGCGCCGAACGCCTTGACCACGGCATTGCAGCTGACGGCATCGGCAAGCGAGCCGCCAAGACGCGTGTCCCACATATTGGCAAGGCGTGCCGAGGGCGCGACATAGCGCAGCGACAGCGTGGTCGTCACCGCGATATACAGCAGCGAACCCGTGCCGACGATCGCGCCCATCACCGGCCAGCGCGTGCCGAGCACGACCGTCGTGCCGATCAGCATCACGCACGAGGGCATCAGCGTGATCAGCAGCGTGTCGTTGAGCAGATCGAGCGCCCAGATGCCGCGCGTGATTTTTCGCACGGTCGAGCCCGCGAAGCTGTTCGCATGCCAGTCGGTCGAAAAGCGCTGCACGCGGTGAAAGCCGTTCGCGGCGATTTCGCTCATCATGCGCAGCGTCATGGTGATGATGTTGCGATAGACGAGCTGGCGCAGCACCATGCCCGTGAAGCCGAGCGCGACGAGCGTGCCGAACGCGTGCGATGCGGCGTCCCACGCCTGGGCCTTCGCGGCCACGCTCGCGGCGCCGGCCGACAGCGCATCGACGAGCCGGCCGGCGAACAGCGGCGTCATGACATCGGCGAGCGCGCCGCACAGCGCGAACGCCGCGATCGCGGCCACGCGCGCCGGCTGCTGCCACCAGTGTGCGAATGCAAAGGCGAGGACGCGGCGAAACGCCTGCGTGCCTTGAGCGGATTTTTTGTCAGCCATGTGCGACGACGCGCGGGCCGATGGGCCGCGCGCTTACCTCGTGTGCGTGAAAAGAGCGAAAAACGAAGGGCTGCGCGAGCAGGCGCAATCAAAATGGTGCGGTGGCCGCTCCGCGGTAGCCGGAGCGCGGTGGGCAAACGCAGTGCTTACCGCAGTACTTGCCGCGGTGCCCCCAATCGCCAATCGGGATGGGTGCAACGAAGGCCTCAAGCGGGTATCGCCTCAAGCGGCAGGGCACATTCGCCGTTTGAATGGTCGCTAGACTCGTTCGTTAGACGAAACCGTTATTGTACCGCCCGCACGAGGCAACCGTGCGCCGCGCATCGGCCGCGTGACGCGTCACTCGACAGGCATCACTCGACAAAATGCGCAAACCGCGCGACCGGCTCGCGCTCGGTGCGCAACTGGTTGACGGGGGCGTCCAGATCCGCATAGCCGAGCGACATACCGCACACGAGCTGTTCATCTTCATTGAAGCCGAGCTGCGCGGCCAGCACGCGATGAAACTTGATGAATGCCGCCTGCGGGCACGTATCGAGCCCGCGGCCGCGCGCGGCGATCATCACGGCTTCGAGGAACATGCCGTAGTCGAGCCAGCTGCCCAGTTCGAGAATGCGGTCGATCGTAAAGAAGAGGCCGACGGGCGCATCGAAAAAGCGATAGTTGCGGCTGTGCTGCGTGTGCATCTTGTCCTTCTCGCCGCGCTTGATGCCGAGCAGGCCGTACAGGTCCCAGCCGACCTTTCGGCGCCGGTCGATATACGGCGACACCCATTCGCGCGGATAGTACGGGTACTCCTCCTGATACTGCTCGTCGCGCGTGGGGCTGTCGTGCGCGTCGAGCAGCGCGCGCGTGATACGCGCGAGCGCATCGCCGGTCACGACATAGACTTTTTTCCAGGGCTGAAGATTGGTGCCGGACGGCGCATAGCTCGCGCTCTCGAGAATCGCCTCGATATCCTCGCGTGCGACGGGAGTGGGCAGGAAGGCGCGCACCGAGCGGCGCGATTTGATGACGGTATCGATCGGGGTGTCGGTAAGGCTGCGGGTAGGGGTGCGGGTATCGGTCATAGGTTTCCACGCGAATCTGCTCCGACGATTCTAGCCCCTCGCCGCAGGCCGCGCTGACGCCGCGACGGGTGCGAAGCCTTCCGGCCGTCTCGCGCGCATCGTCTGAAGATTTGCATTCGGCGGCCGTGCAAACGATACTGAATGGGTCACCTCGTCATCCGTCGTTGAGGTCCTTCCAGCGGTGTACGTCCCGCGCTGTATTGCTGAGGC
This sequence comes from Paraburkholderia sp. 2C, assembly GCF_054589215.1. Classification (NCBI taxonomy): domain Bacteria; kingdom Pseudomonadati; phylum Pseudomonadota; class Betaproteobacteria; order Burkholderiales; family Burkholderiaceae; genus Paraburkholderia; species Paraburkholderia sp. 2C. The sequence goes on from NZ_BAAILL010000036.1 coordinate 614,355, forward strand.
ACGTCGATGAGCCACGAAAGCCAGAAAGCGCACGATACGCATAAAGCCATGCATGACGATGATCAAGACCACGACCACGGCCATCAGCACGAGCATGGTCACGAAGGCAGCGCCTTATCGGAAATGGACCTGCGCGTGCGCGCGCTCGAATCGCTGCTGGTCGAGAAGGGCTACGTCGATCCGCAAGCGCTCGACGTGCTGATCGAAACCTACGAGCATCAGATCGGCCCGCGCAACGGCGCACGTGTCGTCGCGCGCGCGTGGAGCGATCCGCCATATCGCGCCTGGCTGCTCGACGATGCGACCGCCGCGATCGCATCGCTCGGCTATTCGGGCCGCGGTGGCGAACATATGGTCGCGCTCGAGAACACGCCGCGCGTGCACAACATGGTGGTCTGCACGCTGTGCTCGTGCTATCCGTGGCCGGTGCTAGGCTTGCCGCCGGTCTGGTACAAGTCGGCGCCATACCGCTCGCGCGCCGTGATCGACCCGCGCGGCGTGCTGAAAGAGTTCGGCTACGAGTTGCCGGAAGACGTCGAGTTTCGCGTCTGGGACTCGACCTCCGAAGTGCGCTATCTCGTGGTGCCGATGCGCCCCAAAGGCACTGAAGGCTTGAGCGTCGAGGCGCTCGCGGAGCTCGTCACGCGCGACTCGATGATCGGCACGGGCTTGCCGCATTCGCCGCAACAAGCGCAAGGAACACGCCCATGAACGGTGCACAGGACATGGGCGGCATGCAGAGCTTCGGCCCCGTGCAGCCCGAGCGCGACGAGCCGGTCTTCCACGCGGACTGGGAGCCGCGCGTACTGGCACTGACGCTCGCGATGGGCGCGACGGGCGCATGGAATATCGACATGTCGCGCGCCGCGCGCGAAAGCCTGCCGCCCGCGCAATATCTGGCGGACACGTACTACGAGATCTGGTTCAAGGGCCTCTGCAAGCTGCTGATAGAGCACGGTCTCGCCACCGCCGAAGAAATCGCGGCGGGCAAACCGGCGGCGCCGGCCGCGCGCGTCAAGCGCGTGCTTCACGCGGCGGACGTGCGCCCGGCGCTGTCGCGCGGCTTTCCTTACGACAGGCCGATGGCGTATCCGGCGCGCTTCGTCGTCGGCGATGCGGTGCGCGCGCGTGAGATGAACCCGGCGACGCACACGCGCTTGCCGCGCTATTGCCGCGGCAAGCGCGGCGAAATCGTCGCGGTGCGCGGCGCGCACGTGTTTCCCGATGCGCACGCAACAGGCGAGGGCGAACAGCCGCGCTGGCTGTATGCCGTGCGCTTCCCGGCAACCGAACTGTGGGGCGGCGATACGAGCGCCGCGTCCGTCTGCATCGATTGCTGGGAGCCGTACCTCGAGCCCGCGGACGAGCCTGCACAGGAACGGTGAGACAACAATGACCCTGCCCCTTGCTCCGCACGCATTGCCGCACGAATCGTCGGAACTGATTGCGCACCTGCCGGAATGGCCGCGCGACGGCGACGCGCCGGTGTTCGGCGCGCCATGGGAAGCGGCCGCGTTTGCGATGACGCTCGCGCTCTATCGCCGCGGCGTATTCACATGGGCCGAGTGGGCCGCGTATCTGCACGATGCGATTCGCGACGCGCAAGCGGCCGGCGACCCCGATCGCGGCGACACGTACTACCGGCATTGGCTGACCGCGCTCGAACGCATTGCCGCCGCGAAAGGCTGCGTGACGAACGAAGGCCTGCTGGAGCGGCGCGACGCATGGGACAAGGCCGCGCGCCGTACGCCGCACGGACAGCCGATCGAGCTGTAAGCCGATCGGGCGTCGGGTCGCAACACGCGCCTACCGGTTCAAACGATACCCTGCGGCATAAACGCATGCGCCGCGGTACCGGCGTACCCCGCCGTCCCCCGCGAGATATCGCGAGATATCGCGGCCAACACGCGTCCCGCGTCACCCACCCGGCGTTACTGATTGGAAACCGGCGTTCCCGAATGAACCTGCTGCACGTGAGGCGCCGCTGTACCGCTTTGCGTTGTCGCGGCGGGCGCTGCCGCCTGCGTGACGGCACGCATCACGCCGCCCTGATACATCGCGACGACGTTGCCGTTCGCGTCTTTCTCGACGGCGTCCCACGGCGCGTTGTGGCGGAAGGTGCCCGACAGCGAGCCGCCATCCGAACGATGGATCGCAGCGTTGCCTTCGAGCAGACCCGCAGCGAAATCGCCGGCGACCCAGTCCCCGGTCGGCCAGCGTTTGACGCCTTTGCCGTCGGGCATGCCGTTGCGCAGGCTGCCCTGATAGACGAAACCGTCGCCGAGAATCACCTGCCCGGGAATGTCCGGCGGATTCGGGTCGGCTGGATTGATGGTGGAAGCGGCGGCCACCGACGCCGTGGACGGTGCGGCCGCCATATTGGACGATGAATCGCTCGAGCCAGGCGCATTCATGCCAACCGCATTCACAGCGGGCGGATTGGCGCCGATCGCGTTCACGTTCGGTTGAGTGCCGCTTGCTGCGACACCGCTGTCGTCGGCCGATGCAACGACCGGCACAATCACGGACATTGTTGCGACGGCAACCGTCAATGCAACGAACGGTGCACGGGGTGGCTTGTAGGCGGACAGCACGGGGATCTCCTTGAAGTCGTCTTGAGGAAGGAAGCCGTGTCAGCGAAGAAAACTAGTCCGTATACCTTGCAAACACAATGGGCGCATGCCCCGATGTGTGCGTTGATGCACAGTCAGTCGCCCGTCACATCATAAGAAGAACGTGCCATAGGCCCATTGCTCAGGTCAGCCCCCCCCACAACACGAGCGTCAGCGCGAGACCGACAACCGATACGATGGTCTGCAGAATCGACCACACGAACACCGTCTGCTTCAACTGGAGTCCGAAGTACTCGCGGACCATCCAGAAGCCCGCATCGTTGACGTGACAAAAGAACACCGAGCCCGCGCCGATCGCGAGCGCGAGCAGCGAGCTATGCGTGGCCGGCAGGCCCGCGACCACCGGCGCGACGATGCCCGCGGTGGTCGTGGTTGCGACGGTGGCGGAGCCGGTGGCCTGACGCAATGCGACGGCGATGAGCCATGCGAGCACGATCAGCGGCAGATGCGCGCCGACGGCAATCTTGCCGATCGTCGTACTGATGCCCGCGACGACAAGCGTCTGCTTCAGGCCGCCGCCCGCGCCGATCGTGAGCAGCAGCGCGGCGATCGGCGGCAGGCTTTTGCGCAGAATGCCGCCGACGCGTTCGCGCGGCATGCCGCGCGACCAGCCGAGCGCGACGATCGCAAAGAGCACGGTGAGACCGAGCGCGACGAGCGGTTCGCCGAGAAAGTCGAGCGTGTCGTAGGCCAGCGTGTTCGGCGCGAGGGCGAGCTTCGCCACGGTGCGCCCCAGCATCAGTACCACGGGCAGCAGGATGGTGATCAGCGAGATCGCGAAGCCCGGCAATTCGGAGGGTGGTGTTTCGGAGCGGAACAGCTTGCCCATCTCGTCGGGCTCGGCAATCTGCATGCGTTTGGCGAGCACGCCGCCGTATATCGGCCCAGCGAGAATGACGGCCGGAATAGCGACGATCAGACCGAGCCCGAGTGTGATGCCGAGATCCGCATGCAGCGCGCTGACGGCGATCAGCGGGCCCGGATGCGGCGGCAGCAGCGCGTGCAGCGTCGTCATGCCGGCCAGCGCAGGAATCGCGATGCGCAGGATCGGCTGCTGCGAGCGCCGCGCCATCACGAAGATGATCGGCACCATCATCACAAGGCCGACTTCGAAAAAGAGCGGCAAGCCGATGATGATGGCGACGAGCGCCATCATCCACGGCAGGCGGCGCGGCGTTGAATGGTCGAGGATCGTGGTCACGAGGCGGTCGGCCGCGCCCGAATCGGCCATCAGCGCGCCGAGCATGGCGCCGAGCGCGATGATGATGCCGACGTCGCCGAGCAGCGCGCCCGCGCCTTTGCTGAAGGCGCTTGCGACCGCTTCGAGCGGCAGGCCCGCGGTAAAGCCGGCCGCGAATGTGCCGACGAGAATCGACAGGAAGGGCGCGAGCTTCAGTGCACTAATGAAAACGATGATGAGCGCGAGGCCCAGTGCGCACGAAAAAATGAGGCGCGTGTCGTGAGCGGACCAGGGGGTAAAGGTGGCTGTAAGGTGCACTGCGTCTCCGGAGTCGTGACAGGACAGCCGGGGCGGGGCGCATGCGTTCGCGCCGGCCGCCCGCGGGCCAGCGAGATTTTAGCGGTTACTGTGAAAGGGGATGCGAGGGGACGTGCGCCGCTTTCGAGGGAATCATTTTTTTAAGCTGCTTTTTGTGCGCTGCTTTTGCGTGACCGGAGTGCAAGGCCATGCGCTCCGGTCGCGTTTGCATCAACTCACGTCCGATCAGCTCGCGATGCGATGCGCGGATAATGTTTCAATCGCCTGACACAGCGCCGAGTGATCGAGGTCGCCGAAGCCGAGCGCCATGCACGCGTTCATCAGCTGCTGCATCGCACCGGTATTCGGCAGCGAGACGCCGAGTGCTTTCGCGCCTTCGTTGGCGAGGCCGATGTCTTTCTGATGCAGATTGATGCGAAAGCCCGGATTGAACGTGCGCTTGATCATCCGTTCGCCGTGCACTTCGAGCACGCGCGACGACGCGAAGCCGCCCATCAGCGCTTCGCGTACCTTCGCCGGATCGGCGCCGGCTTTCGATGCGAACAGCAGCGCTTCGGCCACCGCCTGAATGTTGAGCGCGACGATGATCTGGTTGGCGACCTTCGCGGTCTGGCCGTCGCCGTTGTTGCCGACGAGCGTGATGTTCTTGCCCATCAGCTCGAAGAGCGGCTTGACCTTGTCGAATACCGGTTGCGGGCCGCCGATCATGATGGTCAGCGACGCGGCTTTCGCGCCGACTTCGCCGCCCGAGACGGGCGCATCGAGATAGTCGCTGCCGAGGTCGTTGATGCGCTTCGCGAAGCCTTTGGTCGCGATCGGCGAAATCGAGCTCATGTCGACGACGGTCTTGCCCTTGCCGAGTGCCGAAGCCACACCGTTCTCGCCGAACAGCACAGCTTCGACGTGCGGCGTGTCGGGCACCATCAGGAACACGATGTCCGCTTCGCGCGCAACTTCAGCGGGGCTCGCGCACGCCTTGCCGCCTTGCTTGACGAGTTCGTCGGGCACGCCCGAGCGGCTGTGCAGAAAGAGCGTGTGACCGCCTTTGATCAGGTTGGCAGCCATCGGCGTGCCCATGATGCCCAGTCCAATAAAGCCAGCTTTAGCCATGGTGTCCTCTTGTCCTCTGATGGGTGATGGGGGAGTAGGGTCCGCGTGGGTGGTGCGGATTACGCGATGGTACCCGCAGTTGGAAGGCGGCGAGATGGGACGTGAATGACATAACTGAAAGGTGTATTACGGTGCAAATTATTCATGCGGCATCGATGCTGACAATTAATTGAAGTCGGAGCGAGACATGTGAGGCGTCGGAAAGCCTTATCTGGCTTTGGAGGACGGAAACTGAAAATGGATTGAAAGTTAAATCTTCGATTTCGCGCCGTCGGCCGTTCGGTAGCAGGGGGGTTTTTACGTTGACGAAATGCCCGGTGATTACACCGTGTCGAGTGCAACTGAAGTAAAAAGAGAAGTGACCTTCACGTTGCACGCCGGCGACACAAAATACGTCCGTACCTCCATCAGCATGGGGATACTCGTTGGCCATATCACGCCGACGCTGGATGATCCGGACACCGCGCCAAAGGAACTCGAGAACCTCAAATATACGGGTGTGAAAGCCGCTACGGCCAGCGTGCAACACGACGGCCGAAACGAGCGATGACGGCATAGCGGCGCCGGCGCCGCGCAAGTTCGCGCAGTGAGTCGGCGTCGGGAGCCTGGCGGGGCTGCTCCGTGAATTCGCACGTTCCTGTTAAAGACATGGAGCCGGCTTCAGCGGGTGGAATTTCATAGTGCGCGTAGCAGACCGCCACCGCAGCCACCAGCCACGCGATAACGGTCCGATGGCGATATGACTACGTTGCCTGGCTTTCTTCCATACACACGTTAATATTGTCAGTCGCGTCCAACATCACCGCTCAACCGACTGGCCGCCGCGCGCCATTCGCACCATGCCCCGGCATACGCTTCGTCGGCACATCGCGCGCAAGAAAAGCCGCAAGCGCTGCGATAACCGAAATCACGCCGAGCCCGTAAAGTCCGCCCGTAATCGACCCCGTGTGCTCCTGCAGATAGCCGAACGTGGCCGGCGCAAAGAATCCGCCGAGATTGCCGAGCGAATTGATCAACGCGATCACGCCGGCCGCGATCTTCACGTCCAGATAATCTTGCGGAATCGGCCAGAACAGCGATGCCGCCGCCTTGAAGCCGAGCGCCGAAATACAGATGCCGACGAACGCGAATACCGGCCCGCCTTTTGTCGATGCGAACAGACCGACCGCCGCGACGATAAGCGCCGTGGCGAGCCACGCCTGCTGATGGCGCCAGCGGCGCGACAGCATCGCAAAGCCGTACATGCTGCCGATGGCGAGCAGCCAGGGAATCGCATTGAGCAGGCCCACCTGGAAGTCGCTCAGGCCACCCATCTTGCGGATGATCGTCGGCAGCCAGAAGGTTGCGGCGTAGATCGTCAGCTGGATCGCGAAATAGAGCAGGCAGAACAGAATCAGCTGCGGGTCGCGCAGCAGCGCGCCGATCGGCAGCTTGCCGCCGCGCGCCGCTTCGCGTTCGTCCTGTTCGGCGGCGATAGTCGTGTGGAGCGCCTGCTGCTCGTCGTGCGTGAGCCACGCCGCCTCGGACGGGCGCGACTTCAGCAGAACCCAGCAGAGGCCGCATAGCGCGACTGAAAAGAGTCCTTCGATCAGGAACATCCACTGCCAGCCCGCGAGGCCGAGACCGCGCACCGACAGCAGCGCGCCGGTGATCGGCCCCGACAGCACCGACGCGAAGGCCGAACCGCCGAGAAACACCGCAACGGCCTCGCCGCGTTCGCGGCGTGGAAACCACTGCGTGAAGTAAAACACCACGCCCGGAAAGAAGCCCGCTTCGGCGATGCCGAGCAGAAAGCGCAGCGTATAAAACGATGCGGGCCCCTGAATAAACGCCATGGCCGCCGCGACGATGCCCCACGTGAACATGATTCGCGTGAGCCACGCGCGTGCGCCGAACTTCTGCATCAGCACATTCGAAGGCACTTCGAAAATCGCGTAGCCGACAAAGAAGAGTCCACTGCCCAGACCGAACGCCGCCGCACCGATGCCGAGATCCACCTTCAGATGCGATGCGACGAAGCCGAGGTTGACGCGATCAATGTAGTTCGCGATGAACATCACGAGCAGCAGCGGGAACAGATGCCGTTTTGCCTTGCTGACGGCGCGCGCGAGTGTCGCGGGATCGGATGAAGGGGAGGCGAGGGGCAAAGCGAATCTCCGGAAACGAGGTGACACGGGAACGCGCGCGTCTCATGCCCGTTCTGCAAAACAGCGAGCAGACGGCTGACGTGCGCGCTATGGGCCAGTCACCTGTTATATGTTGTCGTACATCAGTGTGCGGGGCTGCGACGCGCGAACCTATCCGGGAGAACCCTGGGAGACCGGCATCGGGCTGAGAAGGCAAGGCCTTACACTGGTGGCGGCGAACCGCGCGGGGGCGTCCGCAGTGTAGCCCGCCGAGCCCGCGGATCCGCCGCCCTCGTCGTCCGAGGTCATCGTACAAGGCTGTTTCCGCCACTATAATGAGGGCTCCGTTACCGCTCGCCACTCTGGCTCCCGCCATGCCTCAAGCTCCTGAAGCGCGTCCGCTGCGCCGCGCCCGCAATCTGACCGAAGAGGTCGTCGCCGAGCTGTCCGAGCGTATCCGCGGCGGCGCGCTGCGCCCCGGCGACAAGATGCCGACCGAGTCCGAGATCATGAATCAGCTCGGCGTGAGCCGCACCGTGGTGCGCGAAGCGATCTCGCGCCTGCAGGCCGCGCGACTCGTGCAGACGCGCCACGGCATCGGCACCTTCGTGCTCGAGCCGCAGGAACAGGAGAGCTTTCTCGGCGGTGTGCCGAGCGAGCTGACGGTGCGCGACGTGATGGCCATTCTGGAACTGCGCATCAGCCTCGAAGCGGAGGCGGCGGGGCTCGCCGCGCTGCGCCGTAGCGACGACAACCTCAAGGAAATGCGCCGCGCGCTCGACGAGTTCCAGCAGCACGTCGCAGCGCGCACCGGCAATGCCGTTGCCGCCGATGTCGCGTTCCACCTCGAGCTTGCGAAGGCGACCGGCAACCGCTATTTCCACAGCATCCTGAGCCAGCTCGGCAACACGATCATTCCGCGCACGCGTGTGAATTCGGCCGCGCTCGCGCATAACGACCCCGAGACCTATCTCGACCGCGTCAACCGCGAGCACGAAGACATCTACGATGCGATCGCGCGGCGCGACCCGGAGTCGGCGCGCGCGGCGATGCGCATGCATCTGTCGAACAGCCGCGAACGGCTGCGCCGCGCGCAGGAAGCGGGGGCGGGCGCGGACGCCGGCAAGACGGCGCAAACGGCCTGAGCCCATCAGCTGATCCCATCGGCTTGAGCCCATCGGCTTGAGCCCATCGGCTTGAGCCCATCGCCCGATGAGGTTCGCACGCGTTTTGTCCTCTTGATTCGTTTCGGCGTAAGTTGTACGATGACATATAACAAGAACGCGGACGCGCGCCGCCTTGTCCGTCATCCATTCAAATTTCGTCGAGCGCATTTCGCTGCGCGCGCACAGGACATCTCCATCATGACCGCACCGCAAGAACTGAAACAGATCGTCTCCGAAGGCCTGCTGTCGTTCCCCGTCACCGACTTCGACCGCGACGGCAACTTCAACGCGCAGACCTACGCGGCGCGCCTCGAATGGCTCGCGCCGTACGGCGCCACGGCGCTGTTCGCGGCGGGCGGCACCGGCGAGTTCTTTTCGTTGACGCCCAGCGAATACACGGACGTGGTGCGCACGGCGGTCGAAACCTGCGCGGGCAAAGTGCCGATTCTCGCCGGCGCGGGCGGCCCGACGCGCACTGCGATTGCGTATGCGAAGGAAGCGCAGCGTGTCGGCGCGAAGGGCGTGCTGCTGATGCCGCATTACCTGACCGAAGCGAGCCAGGACGGTATCGCGGCGCACGTCGAGCAGGTCTGCAAGGCCGTCGATATCGGCGTGATTGTCTATAATCGCGCGAATTCGAAGCTCGGCGCCGATGCGCTCGCGCGTCTCGCGGACCGCTGCCCGAACCTGATCGGCTTCAAGGACGGGGTGGGTGACATCGAATTGATGGTGCAGATTCGCCGCAAGCTGGGCGACCGCTTCTCGTATCTGGGCGGCCTGCCGACCGCGGAAGTGTATGCGGCCGCGTACAAGGCGCTGGGCGTGCCCGTTTATTCGTCGGCGGTGTTCAACTTCATTCCGAAGACCGCGATGCAGTTCTACCGCGCGCTCGCCGTCGACGATCACGCGACGATCGGCCAACTGCTCGATACGTTCTTCCTGCCGTACCTCGAAATCCGCAACCGCCGCGCGGGCTACGCGGTCAGCATCGTGAAGGCGGGCGCGAAGCTCGTCGGCCGCGATGCGGGCCCGGTGCGCGCACCGCTCACCGATCTCACGGATGCCGAGTTCGGGATGCTCGATACGTTGATCAGGAAGGTCGGCGCGCAATAAGTACAGCGATAGGTCATTGCCATGAATCTGCCGTCCCAACCCTCCCACACTGCCGATACGCCTGTCGTGACCGAACTGACCGTCGTGCCGGTCGCCGGTTACGACAGCATGCTGCTCAACCTGAGCGGCGCCCATGGTCCGTTCTTCACGCGCAATGTCGTGCTGATCAAGGACAGCGCCGGCCGCACCGGCGTCGGCGAAGTGCCCGGCGGTGAAAAGATCCGCGCGGCGCTCGAGCAGTCGCGCGCGCTCGTCGTGGGCCAGCCGCTCGGCGCCTACAGCACGGTGCTCGAATCGATGCGCGCGCAACTTTCGAGCGTCGACGACGGCGGCCGCGGCCTGCAAACCTTCGATTTACGCGTCGGCGTGCATGCGGTGACTGCGATCGAAGCGGCGCTGCTCGATCTGCTCGGGCAATTCCTTGGCGTGCCGCTGGCCGCCTTGCTCGGTGAAGGCATCCAGCGCCGGTCGATTCCGGTGCTCGGCTATCTGTTCTATATCGCGGATCCGGGTAAAACCGATTTGCCATATCTGCGCGAAACCGACCCGCGCGACGCATGGGAAGCGGTGCGCCGTAGCGAGGCGCTGACACCTGACGCGATCGTGCGACTCGCCGAAGCCGCGCACGAGCGCTACGGTTTCAACGATTTCAAGCTGAAAGGCGGCGTGCTGCAGGGCGACGCGGAAATCGAAGCGGTCACCGCGCTTGCCGAACGTTTTCCGCAAGCGCGCATCACGCTCGATCCGAACGGCGCGTGGTCGCTTGCCGAAGCGATCCGCCTGTGCCGCGACCAGCACGACGTGCTCGCTTACGCGGAAGACCCGTGCGGCGCCGAAAATGGCTTCTCGGGCCGCGAAGTCATGGCCGAATTCCGCCGCGCCACGAACCTGCCGACCGCGACGAACATGATCGCGACCGACTGGCGCCAGTTCACGCATGCGCTGCGTCTGAATGCCGTCGACATTCCGCTTGCCGATCCGCACTTCTGGACCATGCGCGGCTCGGTGCGCGTCGCGCAGACCTGCGCGGACTGGGACCTCACGTGGGGTTCGCATTCGAACAACCACTTCGATATTTCGCTGGCGATGTTCACGCAGGTCGCGGCGGCGGCGCCGGGGCGCATCACGGCGATCGACACGCACTGGATCTGGCAGGACGGGCAGCGTCTCACACGCGAGCCGCTGCTGATCAAAGGCGGGGAGATTGAGCTGCCGAAGAAGCCGGGGCTCGGTATCGAAGTGGATCGCGAGCGTCTTGAGGAAGCGCATCAGTTGTATCTGAAGCACGGACTCGGCGCGCGCGACGATGCAATCGCGATGCAGTATCTGATTCCGAACTGGAAATTCGACAACAAGCGGCCGGCGCTGGTGCGCTGAGTTCTGGCGAACTAAACGTTTTTACTGGCGTTTTCTGGTTGTCTCCGACTGGCGCGCGTTCCGCATGTGCGGCGCGCGCCTTTTTTCTTCTGAAGCTCCGGCTTGTCAGTGCTTGTACCCCTGGCGTGCCAGCAGCTTCCACGCGCCATCGCTTTGCTTCTGCCACACCGTCAGCACATCGAAGTCGACCTCGGCGAACTTGCCGCCCGAATCCGTCGTGCCGTTGAAATGATCGCGAATCACGGCGTCGTTGCCGGTCACCGTCGTCACGGTCTTCGTCAGATCGATGCGCTTGTAGCGCGTCTGCCCGCTGGCGATCGTATCGATAAACTCGGCCTGGTTCTGCACCTTGCCGCTCGAATGACCGTAGGTCAGCGTATCGGCCGTCAGCGCCTTCATCTGCTGTGCGTTGCCGGCGATCATCGCGGCGGACAGGTGGTTCATCGCATCGTTGACCGCGGTTTCGTCGGCGGTGTTCGCCCATGCGCCCGAGCATGCAAACCCCGCGGCAAGTCCTGCCGTCATTCCAGCCGTGAGCACCATCAACAGCTTTTTCATAGTCATCGCTTCCTTATGTCCTTGTTCATTTGTTTATGATTGAGCACCCCGCACCGCGCCACGCCGGTCAGCGTGCGGCTACCGAACGCGTCAACACCATCCGTTTGATATCGCCGACCACGAACAGATAGCAAAGCACCGCGACCACCGCATTCGCGCCGATAAACACGAGCGCCGAATTGAACGAGCCCGAGCCTTGCACCAGATAGCCGATCACGATCGGCGTCGTAATGCCGGCCACGTTGCCGAACGCATTGAAAAGCGAGGCGCACACGCCGCCTGCTTCGACCGGCGCGGTGTCCGACACGACCGCCCAGCCGAGCGCGCCGATGCCCTTGCCGAAAAACGCGGCCGCCATGATCGCGACGACGAGAAACGCCGAATCGACGTAGTTGCACGCGATCATGCAGGTGGACAGCAGCATGCCGAGCACGATCGGCGTCTTGCGCGCAAAGCTCGCGCTATGGCCGCGCTTGAGCAGCGCATCGGAAATCACGCCGCCGAGCACGCCGCCGAGGAAACCGCACACGGCCGGAATCGAGGCGACGAAACCCGCCTTCAAGATCGACATATGGCGTTGCTGGACCAGATAGATCGGGAACCACGTGAGGAAGAAGTAGGTAAGGGCGTTGATGCAGTACTGCGCGATAAAGATGCCGAGCAGCATGCGGCTGGCGAGCATCTCGCGAATCGATGCGCCCATCGGCACTTCGACGGGCGCGTTCGCGTGTGCGGCACTGCCCGTCGAGCCCTGCGTTTCGCGCGTTTCGAGGTCGACGAGCGCGCCGCCCGCTTCGATATAGTCGAGTTCGGCGCGATTCACGCGCGGATGATCCTTCGGCGCATACACCGACTTGAGCCACACGCCGGTCATCAGGACGCCGAGCACGCCCATCGCGATAAACACATACGGCCAGCCGAATTTGTGAACGATCCAGCCCATGATCGGCGTGAACAGCACGGCCGCGAAATACTGCGCGGCGTTGAAGATCGCCGCGGCCGTGCCGCGTTCCGCACGCGGAAACCACGACGACGTCAGGCGGCTGTTGCCCGGAAACGCCGGCGCTTCCGCCAGCCCCATGGCGAAGCGCAGGGCGAACATCACGGTAACGGCCGATGCGGCGGCCAGGCCCGCAACGAGCCCCTGCGACAGCGTGAAGACCGACCACGCGAGCAGGCTGAAGGCGTAGACGCGCTTGGTGCCGAACCGGTCGAGCAGACGCCCGCCCGGCAACTGGCCGATCACGTAGGCCCACGCGAAGGCGGAGAAGATATAGCCCATCGCGACCGGCGTAAGACCGAGCGCATGCTGCATCGCGTTGCCGGCGATCGACAGGCTCGCGCGGTCCGCATAGTTGATCGTCGTGATGAAGAACAGCATGAAGAGGATGAACCAGCGCACGCGCGTGCGCCGCTCACTGCCGGCGGCTGTGCCGACGGCCGCCGCGCGCTTCGATCCGGCGACGGCGACAGGCGTTCCGGATGAGTGACCCGACGGCGTGTCGGTTTGCGAGCGTCTGGCTTGATCGATGTCCACTCATGTCTCCCGTGTTTTCGTGTTTGGTGATAAGTCATCGTACAACGAGCGCTATTATCGTGTGGAAATCGCGGAAAGGAAATCAGCGGGTTAACCCGTGTCTAGCGCGCGGATTGGCGCGTATGGAGGTGATTTGCGCCGTCTGCAAGCCAATGACGGATGGCTCGCCTATATATGTCATCGTACAAGAACAATCGATCGATCTGCCCGCGCGCCGCATCAAGGGCAGCAGCCACACGTCGATGGTCGACGATACCGGCGACGACATCGCATCGCTTGTGCTCGACTGGCTGAAACAGCGCAAGCTGATCGACTAACGCAAAAGGCAAAGAGGGCAGGCACGCGTCGGAGCTTTCTTCGCGCGCTTCGCTGACACTCCGGACAATGAACATGTCTGCCGGCAGACGCCCGGAAGCGCGAACTCATCGCAGCGATCTCGCGAACGCCACTTCGCGTATCGCGAACACTGGCACGCGTGCTTCGCCGGCATCTCAGGTATGAACGAGGCACGCGGAATATCCCCCACGGTCAAGCGTTAAACGGAATGAGCGCCGCGCGACACCATGTCGCAAACGCTACCCCCGTTTTGCACCATTCCGGTGGTTCGGATATCGCCATGTATATCGTTGCGTTCACCATCCTGGCCGTGCTTTTCGTGTTCGTCTGCTTCTGGCGAGAGGTCGCGCCGGGCCTTGCGTGGCTTGCGCTGCAATATCACACCTCGCCGGAAGTGCTGTCGACCTTATATACGGGCGGCGATACGCACGTCGATGAAGCGCAGCAGCGGGTTGCCGCACGGGCGGAGCAGGAACTGCGGACCGAGCAGGAGCTGCGTGTGGCGCAGGCGCCGTTCGTCGCAGCGGAAATTCGTGCGGGCGTTGCAGAAGACCTGCGAGCGGAGAAGCAGGCTGCGCAAAAGAAGGAAACCGCTTCCGTCTAGTCGTTGCAAACGCAATGATCAGCGTTTGCGTCCTCCCGCCTGCCTTGACGCAGCCCCTTTGCGGCCTCGCGCTACCAGCGCCGGCGCCAGCATCTCCAGACAAAACTCGATAAACGCGCTGACCTTCGCCGCCTGATGCCGACGCGAAGGATAGAGCGCATACAGCGGAAAACGCTCGTCCTGCCAGTCGCCCAAAATTTCCTTGAGCGCCCCCGCCGACATCAGATGTTCGACACCGAGGTCCATGATTTGCGCGATGCCCGCGCCGGCCGTGCAACTGCCTAGCATCGTATCCACATCGGAAACCAGCAGCCTGCCGCTTGCCGGTATTTCAACAGTTTGCCGGTTACGGAAGAACACCCATTCGAACGGCTTCGAGGTGACGGGGTTGTAAAACAGAATCCGCTCGTGCTGCGCCACGTCTTCAGGACGCTGCGGCACGCCGCGCTCGGCCAGATAGCGCGGCGCCGCGACGGTCAGCACGCGCGTGTCGAGCAGCTTGCGCGCAACGAGCGTGCCCTCGGGCGGCGGCCCGAAGCGGACCGCGAGGTCGAAGCCGTCCGCGACGAGATCGCCGACCGCATCGCGCATGATCAATTCGAGCGACAGCTCCGGATAGCGGCGCAGCAGCTCGGGCAGCCGCGCGGCAAGCACCGTGCGCGAAAAGAACGGATCGATATTGACGCGCAGTTTGCCGCGCACCGCGTTTGCGGCGCCCGACGCGGCGATCGCCGCTTCCTCGATCCCGATCAGATGCGGACCGGCCGCTTCGTAAAGGCGCCGGCCCTCGTCGGTCAAGGTCTGCGAGCGCGTCGTGCGGTCGAGCACGCGCACGCCGATGCGCTTCTCGAGCCGCGAAATGGCGCGGCTCACGCCGGAAGGCGACAGTCCGAGCGAATCGGCCGCGCGTACGAAGCTGCCGGTCTCCGCGACCGCGGCCAGCACGGTCACCCCCGACAGCAGTTTTCCATCGAGTCCCATATGCGGTTTGTCATGTGTGAGCGAATTCGTGATTTTAATCATCGCTCATTTGAACCGTACGTACTTTATTCAATGGTGTCGAAGTGCGACAGTGGCGCAAGCCGCGGTCCGGCCCCGCAGTCATGTGCTCGCATGCGAAGACGCAGCGAAGCGAAAGGCGGGGCCGGGCCGCGATCCGAACACACGACCTCGTCATAAAGGGACCACGATGGAACCGATCGACACGATTGAAACCCAGGGCATCCACATGCCGCGCTTAGGCTTCGGCACGTTCCGGATGCCGGGCGCAGACTGTCAGCCCGTCGTCGAAAGCGCGCTGGCGCTCGGCTACCGCCATATCGACACGGCGACGATGTACGAAAACGAAGACGCCGTGGGCGCGGCACTGGCGAGCGCGGGCCTCGAACGCACGAACCTGCACATCACGACCAAGGCGTGGCACGACAGCCTGCAGCCGGATGCGCTGCGCCGCTCGCTCGAGACGAGCCTGCAGCGCCTGCGGCTCGACTACGTCGACCTGTTTATGGTGCACTGGCCGTCGCGCGACATGAATCTGCCGGCCGTGCTCGAAACCCTGCTGGCGCTGAAGGAAGAAGGGCGCACGCGCGCGATCGGCGTCTGCAACTTCACGATGCCGATGCTGAAGACCGCACTCGACGACGTGCGCGCGCCGCTTGCCTGCGTGCAGGTCGAATATCACCCGTTTCTGTCGCAGGCGCGCCTGCTGGACTACCTGCGGCCGAAACAGATTCCGCTCGTTGCCTACGCGCCGCTCGCGCAGGGCCGCGCGGCGAGCGACCCGGTGCCGGCCCGCATCGGCGAAAAGCATCAGGCGACGGCCGCGCAAATTGCGCTCGCCTGGCTGCTCGATCAGGACGGCGTGATCGCGATTCCGAAGGCGAAGCGCGTGGAGAGCCAACAGTCGAATCTGGGCGCGCTGAAAGTGCGCCTCGACGACGAAGACCGTCGCGCGATCGCGGCGCTGCCGAAAGACCAGCGTTATGTGTCGCCGCCGTTTGCGCCGAAGTGGGACGACTGATGCGCCACTGACGCACCGCGCGTGCGCCGGCGTTGACGGATTACAACAGCCCGAAGCGCGGCAAGGCTTGCTTTCGACGACACCCTTCAAGTAACGTGCACGGTAATTTGAACCCTGCGTGCCACGCAGCGGTCATCTAACACGAGGGCGACGCGGCTCATCAAAAATCAGCAGAACTCGCGGACTTCGTGAACCGTGTCTGAAGGAGGAAAGCGCGCATGCAACGTCGTCGATTTATCGCCGTTACCCCTGTGCTTGCCGCGTCGGGCGCGCTTGCGCTCGCCGCGTGCACGACCACGCCGCCATCGTCGGATGCGTCGCCCGAGGCCAATGCCGGCCGCCGCCGCACCATCGACGCCGATGCCGACGCGACCATGACGCGCCTCTACGAAACCGTGAAAGGCTCACGCGAGCTCGTCGCGCAGGCGGTCGGAATGCTTGTGTTTCCGCGTGTGATTTCGGCCGGCTTCTGGTTCGGCGGCCAGTACGGGCAGGGCGCGTTGCGCGTCGGCACGCAAACAACCGGTTACTACAGCATTGCAGCCGCTTCGTTCGGGCTGCAGATTGGCGCGCAGTCGAAAGCGGTGATCCTGCTCTTCATGACGAAGAACGCGCTCGACGGTTTCGTGGGCAGCCAGGGCTGGGCCGCCGGCGTCGATGCAACCGTCGCGCTCGTGAAAATCGGCGCGAACGGCAACATCGACACATCCACGGCCACGAGCCCGGTCGAGGCGATCGTCATGACGAATGCCGGCCTGATGGCCGGCGTGTCGCTCGAAGGCTCGAAGATCTCTCGGCTGATCATTTAAGCGCACCATGTGGCGCCGATCGCATCGGTTATCGCGGCGGCGCCCTGTTTCACGGCCTCCTGCTTCGCGTCCTCCCGCTTCACGTCTTCCGGCTTCACGTCTTCAATAATCACTGTGACGGAGCGCGGTTTTTCCCCTTCGAACTCCACCATCACATCGGTCAGTTTCCTGATCAGCTGACGTTTCTGCTCGGGCGTGAAGACGCCTTCGATTCCTTTGACGGTCACCATCGACATCGCAAACCTCCTTGTTCCGGGCGTCGCAAGAGAGAAGGGCACGGGAGCCGACGCTCGAAGCTTCCGCACACGGCGATCGGTACAAGACGCGAGCGGGTCGCTTCCCTAGCCAAGTTCGTCGAGAAATTCGATCAGGGCTGCGTTCACTTCGCGCGGCCGCTCCTGCTGCGTCCAATGGCCACAACCGGACAGAATCAGCGAGCGGCGCAACAGCGGCACACGTTGCGCAAGCGTCGCGAGCACCTCGCTCATGCCGTCGAAGTGCATCACGAGATCGCGCTCGCCGGCGATGTAAAGGGCCGGCACCGTGATCTGCAGACCGTCGAACGGCGCGAGCAACTCCTGATTGCGGTCGATGTTCCTGTACCAGTTCAACCCGCCGCGAAAGCCGGTATGCGCGAACTGCTCGGCGTAGTAGTCGATGTCTTCGTCGGTGAGCCACGCGGGCAGCAGCGGCGCGTCGGGCAGCGCGGCCGCGAGGCCGCGGTTGCGCGGCACCATGCCGAAGCGGCGCGCATCGTCGTCGTCCGGTGTCATCTGCCGGTCGCCGCTCAACGTGTAGAGCACGTTGCGCATGAAACGGCGCACGTCGCGCTCGAGATCGGCTTCAGCGACGCCCGGCTGCTGAAAATAGAGCTGGTAGAACATCTCGTCGTCGGTGCGCGGAAACCGCGTCGACGGATGAACCTTGGCGCGTGGCCTGAACGGCACACTCAGTGCCACGACACCGGAGACGCGGTCCGGACGCAGCAGCGCCGTATGCCACGCAACCGGCGCGCCCCAATCGTGTCCGACGATCACCGCCTTGCCGACATCGAGCGCATCGAGCACGCCGATCACATCGCCGACCAGGTGCAGCATCGTGTATTGCTCGATCTCGTGCGGGCGATCGGTGCGCCCGTAGCCGCGCATATCGACGGCGATCGCGCGAAAGCCCTCTTCGGCAAGCACCGGAATCTGATGACGCCACGAGTACCAGCTCTCGGGAAAGCCGTGGCAGAGCAGCACGGCCGGCCCGTCGCCCTGTTCAACCACGTGGATGTTGATGCCGTTCGCGTTGACCGTTCGATGAATGAGTTCCGACATGGCGTGTGCTCCTCCGGGATTGAATGGCGTACGCGTTCGAGTAGTCGTTTGCGTGTGCCGTGCGCGAGTGGATCGCGTGTTTCCAAAAAACACTGGAGTACGCTTGCTTATTCCGATCCAGCCCGGCGAGCCGTCCGAACGCGGGCCGCGGACCAGCGCGCGGGCACGCGCAGGCAAGCACAGCAGCGCGAATTCGTGTGAGTTCGACAATGAAGCAAACCTCAACGGGTGGGCCGTATGCGGAATTTTTCATTTTCGATCGATGGTGAGCATTTCCTGCTCGACGGCGCGCCGCTGCAGATTCGCAGCGCGGAGATGCATCCCGCGCGCATGCCAGCCGAATACTGGTTGCATCGCATCCGGATGGCGAAAGCGCTGGGCATGAATACGGTTGCGCTCTACGTGATGTGGAATTACCACGAGACGAGCGACGGCGGGTTCGACTTCGAAAGCGGCAATCGCGACATCGCGGCGTTTATCCGTGCGTGCCAGGCGGAAAGCATGTGGGTGCTGCTGCGGCCGGGGCCTTATGTCTGCGCTGAATGGGATCTGGGCGGCTTGCCGTCCTCGCTGCTGAGCGGGCCCGATATGCGCCTGCGCACCGATTCGGCGAGCGAGCCGCGCTATATGGCCGCCGTGGCCCGCTACATCCGCGCGCTCGCGGCGCGCATCGCACCGCTGATGATCGCGGCCGGCGGCCCGATTCTGATGATTCAGATCGAAAACGAGTTCGGCTCGTACGGGAGCAACTCCGCCTATCTCGACGAAATTCGCGCACTGTGGGTCGGCTGCGGTATCGCGGGGCCGTTTTATACCGAAGATGGTCTTGCGCAACTGCGGCAGAACCGCACGACGGTCGGCGGTGGCGCGATCGCGCTCAGCAACGGCGACGCGGCGCAGATCGATGCCGCGCGGCGCGAATTTCCAGGCGTGCCCGTGATGGCCGGCGAGGTGTATCCGGGCTGGCTCACGCATTGGGGCGACGCGGCGCTGCAAGGCACGGCCGTCGATCTGTCCGGCACGCTCGACACGTTGATGCGGCGCGGCCTGTCGTTCAACCTGTACGTCGCGCATGGCGGCACGAGCTTCGGCTTTTATGCGGGGGCGAATCTCGACCCCGCGAGCGGCGAGTATCAGCCCGATATCACGAGCTACGACTACGCGGCGCCGATCAGCGAGCAGGGCGTCGCGACGCCGAAGTTCGTTGCCTACCGGAACATCGTCGCGCGCTACCTGAACGAAGCGTTGCCGGACATCCCGCCCGCGCTTCCAACCATTGAACGCCGTGGGCGCGATGCGTTGCAGCCCGATTTATTCGCGTCTCTTTGGGACAACTTGCCGAACGTACAAAGGGTTGAACGTGAGATAGAAAAAGCGGCTACGCATCGGCATCGGACCGACGCTCGCCCGCAAACATTCGAACAGGCCGGACAGGCATTCGGCTTTGCGTTGTATCGTCATACGATGCGCCATGCGGAAATGGCCCATATGCATGCGATTGCGCTCGAGACCGGTTGCGTTCGCGACTATGCAACCGTGTATGTCGACGAGCGCTATGTGGGCGCCGTGTCGCGAGCCCGCATGCCCGCGGCACAAGCGCTGCCGTTGAACGTCGTGCATGGCGGCGTGCCGCTGCCGCTTTTGTCGAAACACGCGCAATCGCGGGTGAACGGTCGCCAAGCCGACGAAGTCGAGGCGGTACTCGACATCCTCGTGGAGGGCATGGGGCGCATCAATTACGGCGCCGGCGACGCGATGCTGGACCGCAAAGGCCTGATCGGCGACGCCGTACTGCGCGATGCGGCCGGTGCGCGACACACGCTCACGGGCTGGGAGATGTTCCTGCTGCCGATGGACGACGCCTATATCGCGAATCTGCGCGGCGTCTGCTCGAATCCGGGTAGAAGCGGTCTGTTTTTTCGCGCGGGCTTCGAGCTGGACTCGCCCGGCGACACGTACCTCGACATGAGCGGTTGGACCAAAGGCGTGGTGTGGGTCAACGGCCACAATCTCGGCCGCTATTGGCATATCGGTCCGCAAACGAGGCTGTTTTGTCCGGCGCCGTGGTTAAAACGCGGCGAAAACGTCGTGACGATCTTCGATCTGCATCAGACCGCCGCGCCCCCCATCGAACTGAGGCGCACGCTTGACTGATCGGTTGGCATGGGCGCTAGCCCGGCTCGATGGCGGGACCGATCGGATCGAGTTCCAGCGTAAGCACTTCGAAGGGCGCAAGGTCGATGGTTTGCCTCGTGTCCGCATCGAGCTGCGCGATGACGTTTGGGCGGCCAACTTCGGACCATCGCGTATGCGCTTCGAAGCGCGCCTGTGCATCGGCGGGCAATTGCAGTTGCGCACGTAAATCGAGCACGGTTTGGCGCGTGCGGCTATCGGGATTGCGTAGCGTGACGATCGCCTTCGACGGTGTCCACGCGGCCCAGCCGTAGACGTCGAGCTCGTCTGGCGCACCGCCGATCCAATGATTGTCGCGCAGCACGCCGGCCGCGCCGCGCGCCCATTTCGCCGCGTCGGCAAGCGTGTCCCACGCGCGATCGCCGATCAGCGATGGTGTGACGTAGAGCTCCTGCAATTGCGTGCCGCTGCCGAAAAACGCATGCGCGTCGTGCGCGAAGTCCGCGCCTTCGCTCGAATTGAGCCGCGTATTCTCCCGCGCGCAGATCATGCCGTGCAGCATCAGCGAATTCAGCGGAAAGAGCGGACTCTGAAGCACGACGTTCCGATAGATCTGCGTATCGCGATAGGTGATCGATTGCTCGCGGTCGCTGCCGATACCGGCAAAACCGAAGTCCTGGCCGCCGCGCCAGATCGTATCGGCATGGCGCAGCCAGAACGGCGACGGCAGCGTGCCCGTCGACAGGTTGATAAAAGCGTCTGGCGCTTCGCGGCGAATATCGGCAATCAGCGCAATCGCGGCGTCCCAGTCGCTGTCGAAACGGCTGCCGGGAAAAACGCTATTCGCATTGCCGGTGCCGTCGAACTTGAAATGACGGATGCCATGCCGGCGCAGCAGATCCATCGTCACCTGATGAAAGCGGCGATAGTAGTGCGCGCCGGATAGCGCGAAACCGTTGCCCACCGTTTCGAGTCCGGCCGCGGCGCCGCGCGCGACGCGTTCATCACGCGGCGGACCGTAACCGCCCCACGGCGACAACCAGGCACCCGGCGCCGCGCCATAGCGCGCGGCCGCTTTGCACAGCGGCTCGAAGCCGTGCGGAAATGCGTCGCTGAACGACCAGTTGCCGCTGTAATCGTCCCAGCCGTCGTCGAACACGAAGCCATCGATCGTCACGCCGCGCTCGTCGTGCAGCGCGCGCCCGATCGCGGCGATGCGTTCGAGCGCCTGCGCTTGTGTATAGCGCGTGAGGTAACCGATATCGAACCACGAGTTGTAGTGCAGAAAGGCGCGCGACGGATGCGCACGCTCGCGTTCGAGATAGCTGGCGAAATCGCGCCGCAACTGACCGTCGCGCGCGACGCCGGCAACCGTCGAATAGACAACGGTCTTGCCTGGCTCGATCGGCAGGGTTCGCTTCATGGTGAAACGCAGGCCAGCCGTCTCGCCGGTCAGGTCACTTTGCGAAAGCGGATCTTCGCAACCGAGATAAACGTGATCGACGCTAACGGGCAAGCCGTCGATGGTGCCGGTCGTGCGCGCGCCGGGCGTTTCTGTTTCGAGCAGCGAAACGGCACTCACACGCAGCGGTTCGGCCGCCGCGGTAATGGCCAGATGCATCCGCAAATAGGGCGAGCCATCGCGTTGCTCGACGCTCCATTCAATGCGCAGACGGCCGCTTGCGTCCCGCAGCATGACGGCGACGCGGACACCTGCGATGCCGCTGGCGATGCGCGAAGCGGCGGGATCGGCGGCAAGCGGCTCGGTGCGCAGCGGCGCCACCGGTATCAGGTCGGCGAGCCGCAGTGCGCGGCCATCCGCGAAGCGCAATGTGAAGGGCTCGGTAATGCCTGACATGCGGGCGTGGACGCGATCGGCGAGCGCGAATCCGTGAAGGCGCCCGTCGCCGATGGTCCATTGCAACGCAATCGCCGCATTGCCGAAGGTGTGCTGCGCGCCGTCTATCCGCAGGGCGGGACGTCCTGGGGCAAGGAAGGCCATAAGGTTCGTCTGCATCGGATCGCCCCGAAGGTATCGATGCGTCTATCTTGCCACGCGCGATCCACCTCTCGTGCTGAGCGGACTGATCGAGCGGGGCGGGTTACGGGCCGACAGGTAGAACGACCATTCCATATCTGGACGGATGCATCCCATTCTGCAGGCTGTTCAGTACCCGTGCGGGTATCTACCATGAGCAGATTCTTTCAAGACAAAAATGGCCGGCCATTTTCACCGGTAGATGAGGATTGCTACATGCATACGATATCCGTCATTGTCTGTACTACCCAAAAAGAGTACCGCACCCGTCAAAACGTGGCGCGGCGGCACGCGTCGGCTCCGTGAACAAGGAGGGCTGCTCAGTGGACGTACTGGCCCGGCCGCATACATGGTGCGGCACGCCTGTCGATCGTCATGGATGGATCGACGCGATGTCGAAGATCGGCTTGTCGTGCCGCTTCGATGCGTCGTACTTCGGCCCGTCGAGCGCCGCGTACGGGCAGGCGGGGAACATGCTGATCGGCCGGCTCGAGATCGCCGGCCAGACCCTTTCGCCGATCTCGCGCGCGGCCGGCCAGTGGCCGAACCAGGAAATCCGGCTGAAGGTCGTCCGGTCCGGCAGCATGCTGATCGAGCAAAATGGGCAGGCGCTGCGGGTCGGCCCTGGCGAGATCGTGGTCGCCGATCCTTCGTTTCATTTCGTCGCATCGGTTCGCGAGCCGACGCAGTTGTCGATCGTGCGTATTCCGAAGCCCTTGCTGCACGATCGCGGATGGGTGCATCACTTTCATCGGGCCTTCGAAGCGGTGCCGATGTCCGCCGATGTCACCGCGGTGCGCGATTTCGTGCTCGCTCTGACCGCGCAGATCGGCCGCGCGAGCGAGCCGCTGCTCGCGCGCATGGGCATGCAGTGCCTCGATCTGATGGACGTGTTGCTGACGCCTTGTCAGCCGGTGCTCGGGCGCCGCTCGGGCGCGAAGGTCGCGTGGCTGGCGAAGCAGGCAATCGCACGGCGGATCGGCGATGCGTCGCTCGATGTGACGAGCGTGGCCGCGGCGGTCAACGTGTCGCCCAGTTGCCTGTCGCGCGCGCTGAAAGCCGAAGGCCTGTCGGCGATGCGCTATGCGTACTCGCTGCGAATCGAGCATGCGGCGCAACTGCTCGCCAATGTCCCGCACCTGATGATTCGCGAAGTGGCCGACCAGTGCGGCTTCCTGAATGCCGCGCATTTCAGCCGCGTGTTCAAGGAACATCACGGTATGACGCCACGCGAGTTTGCGTTGCGCTGTGCCGCACTTCACAGCACGCAGCGCGCAGAAGCGCCGCCGCATAACGAAGCGACGAGCATCGCGCGCGATGGCTGAGTCGACATTCCACCCTTGCGAAAGGCAGGTTGTTGGCGAACTGTCGGGCGGTGCCCGATACACTGTCGCTTTGCACGCCACTGCGCCCTCGCAGATTGTCAATGAACCCACGATTCGGCGCGATATCGACTGCGCTTGCTGCCGCTGTGCTATTCGGCGCCGCCACGCCGCTTGCAAAGGTGCTGCTTGGCGCGATGTCGCCATTCATGGTCGCGGGGCTGTTTTATCTCGGCAGCGGGATCGGGCTCTTCGCTGTGAGCGTCGTGCGACGGCTGATCAAGCCTTCTCATGCCGGCGACGGCCATCGCGAGCCGCCCGGTTCGGCCAGTACGGCTAGTACGGCTGGTTCGGCCGGTTCCGTTGGCTCGATCGCTCCGGTTAGTCGTGCCGAATGGCCCTGGTTCCTCGGCGCGATTGCGGCAGGCGGTATCGCGGGGCCGGCGCTGCTGATGCTCGGGCTGTGGAGCACACCCGCGGCCACAACCGCGTTATTGCTTAACCTTGAAGGCGTATTGACAGCCGTGATCGCATGGGTCGTGTTCCGCGAGAACGTCGATATCCCCGTGTTTCTCGGCATGGTCGCGATTGTCGCCGGTGGCGTCGTGCTGTCGTGGCAGCCGGGCGATACGGCCGTGCCGCTCGGCGCGCTGCTGATTATCGGCGCATGCCTGTGTTGGGCGATCGACAACAACCTGACGCGCAAGGTGTCGACCAACGATGCGATGGCGATCGCGAGCGTCAAAGGCCTCATCGCGGGCCCGGTGAACCTTGCAATCGCGTTCGCGACCGGTGCGTCGTGGCCTCCGGCGGCGGCGGTGGCCGCCGCGATGTTGACGGGGCTCGTCGGTTACGGCGTGAGTCTCGTGCTATTCGTCGTCGCGCTGCGCCATCTGGGCACGGCGCGCACCGGCGCGTATTTTTCCGTTGCGCCGCTGTTCGGCGTCGCGTTGTCGCTGCTGCTATGGCCCGAATGGCCGCATGTCGCATTCTGGGTCGCCGCGGTGCTGATGACGATCGGTATCGTCTTGCACATGCGCGAGCGGCACGAGCACGAACATACGCACGACTGGCTGGAGCATACGCATCGGCATGTGCACGACGCGCATCATCGGCATGAGCACGACACGCCCTACGAGGGCGATGAACCGCATACGCATCGGCACGTGCATCCGCCGATCACGCATTCGCACGCGCATTTTCCCGATGTTCATCACCGGCATCGGCATTGATGCTTGAGGTTGCCGTCGATGCGCGCGCGAACAGGTCAAGCATTCACGCATGAAGGCGCGCGCGTGCGACGCCGCCGGATCAACCGCGCTTCACCGCCCGCGACAGCAGGTAATCGATCGAGATCGGGCCCGGACCCCATGCGGCAATCCCCAATGCCATCGCGGCCCACGTGATGTGAATCGGCCAGCCGTCGGGGATGGTCAGCTCGATGATGCATGTCATGAGGAACAGGCCCAGCGCCGCAAAGCGGGTGCCGAAACCCAGCACGAGCAGCACGGGAAAACCGACCTCGCCACACGCCGACAGAAAGGCAAAGACCGCAGGCGCCGGAAACGGGTAGGGGCCGCCGGGCAGATGCAACTGGAACGCATCGGTGAAGAGATCCACCGCTGTATCGTTCAGCTGAAGAAATCCATGCCACTTGAGAATGCCCGACCGCCAGAACGGTACGGACAGCGCAAGGCGCAGCACCAGTTGGGTGAGCCAGGGCTGCGCCAGTTGCCGCACGAGGCCGCTTGCCTGGCCGATCTTCGTTGCCACGCAAGCGGCAAAAGCGGGCTTCGCGTTTTCCAGTTCGGACATTGTCCTCAATCTCCACGTTGAATGGCGGTAAATACGCCGGACACGATCATCCCGTTCAGACTGGCCGGGAGGTCGAACGAGGGCGCTTCGTCGAAAGCCGCGGCTACCGCGACGCCCAACGATTCGCCTGCAATAAGCGTGTTCAGGAACGCCGCGCCGCCGTCGGGCAGCTGCGACACGATCACGTCCGCTTCGGGCCGCGTCGCGAGCGCGTCCTCGCGCTTGCCCGCATCGAGCGGTTCAGGCAATTCGGTGGGCCCGTCGCGCCGGTTCGTCGCGAAGATCGAGACCGCGGAATACGCGGAGCGAACGACGCGCGCGGCCGGATGCGGCGTGAAACGCAGTTCGCCTAATTGCGCGGGGTCGATGCCTTCGAATATCTGTACCGGCAAAACCGGCAGGTCGGCCGCGTGGTAGGCGTCGAGCCACGCGCGTTCGATACGCGCGACATCGGCGAGCCACGGCATGCCTTTCGCGTACTCGTACTGTTCGATAAAGCGTGGAAAGTCGCGTCCGTATTCGAACAGCAGCGGCGACACCGGAGGCGTCGCGCGCATGTGAAAGCGCGCCATTGCCCTGAAAAAATCGGCGCCGGTAATGCGTTGCACGGCCGGATAGATCGCCGCAAGCGCGTCGATCAGGCTGACCGTCACGTTGTTGCGATAGACGTTGTAGCGCTTCTGGGCGCCTTTTCTTGTGCTTTTAATTGCGCCTTTAATTGCGCTTTTACCTGCGCCCTTTGCGCCGGTTGCATCGCTTCTCGCGGCCGTTGCCAGTGCGCCCACGACGCCTTCCGGCGGCGGCACGTCCGGGTTCGTCAGGCCACGTGCGAATGCCGCTGCAAAGTCGGTTGCGCGCATATCGCGGCCTTCTTCAGATTTCATTGAAGACGTCCGTCGTAACGGGTATCCGATGCGGTTCCATCAGATCCCTTGCCGCGAGTGCCTGCGCTCTCAGCACGGACCACGCGGGCAGCTTGCTGTCCCACTCGATAAGCGTGGCCGTCGGGCCGATGCGCTCGATGACGTTTTCATAGAGTGCCCAGACCGGATCGGCGACCGGGCCGTCGTGACTGTCGATCAGCAGCCGCTCGCCTTCGTCGTCGACTTGTTCGGCGTGTCCCGCCAGATGGATCTCGTCGACATGATCGAGCGGGAACGCATCGAGGTAAGCCGAAGCGGCATAACCGTGATTGATCGCCGATACGAATACGTTGTTGACGTCGAGCAGCAGCCGGCAGCCGGTGCGACGCACGATTGCCGTGATGAATTCGGTTTCGCTCATCGTTGCCGATTGAAAGGCGACGTAGGTGGACGGGTTTTCCAGCAGGATCGGCCGGGCGATCGCCTGCTGCACTTCGTCGATATGCCGGCATACGCGCGCGAGCGTGTCTTCGGTGTACGGCAGCGGCAGCAGATCGTTGAAGAAGGTACCGCCATGCGTGGACCAGGCGAGATGCTCGGACACGAGCGCGGGCTCATAGCGATCGACCAGCTCGCGAAAACGCGCGAGGTGCGGCTGGTTCAGCGGCTCGCTGCCGCCGATCGACATGCATACGCCGTGAAGCGACACCGGATAGCGCTCGCGTATCGCGGCGAGCATGCGATGCGGCGGGCCACCGGCGCCCATGTAGTTTTCCGCGTGAACCTCGAAAAAGCCATGGTTGACACCGTCGGCAAGAATTGCTGCGAGATGTTCGTGCTTGAAGCTCGTGCCGACCCATCCCGCAGTCTCCGACGTCAAGCCACGGGGACGCATGTCTGCGCGCATCGTTGTGGTGCTGGTCAATCCGCTCATCACAGTCCCCGTGCTTGACACTGGTGTTTAGGACTTGATCGGCGTCAGCGAACCATGGTTGCCGGCCGGCGTGACGATGTCCGTGCACGTGCCCGCCGGGGTGAACTTCCACGAGTTGCCCTGGAAGTCCATGGTCGACGTACCCTGGCACGTCGTGCCGGGACCGGCCGCGCAGTCGTTCTGTCCTTTCAATGCGACGCCAAAGCACTTCTCCTTGTGAGCGGCGGTGGCCGCGCTGACTTCCGCCTTGGTGAGCGGCGCAGCGTGTGCGGCCGTTGCGAGCAGGGTGGCCACTGCGCTTGCGAGCAGGGCGGAGCTAACAGCGTTCTTCTTTGCAGACATTGACATCTCTCCATTGAGTTGGACTGGCGTACCGCAAGAGGTACGGTCGCCGATATTAACCAGGAGCTCATCCGATTGCAGCGGGCCCGTGCTAAGGACCGCCGAATCGGGCGCTCTCCTGATGAGGCTTCTGGCGAACTGCTCGAATTCACGTATTCCTTACAGTTCGCATTGCCACACCTTGCACGCCGCCAGCGATGAGTCGCGCGACGTTTGTAACCGCTAATCCCGCCTTACAAAGGCGCTCCACCGGATAGGTAATACACCGTCGATTTTTGACATACTTGTGAAAAATATTCAAAATTGTCTTGACGCGTAGGCGTATATACCAATTTGGCTACGGCGTTCCGCGCTCAGGCAGAATGCGATAGAAAATTCATTGCGAGCCCGTTCATGCAATAGCGCAGACCTGTCGGTTGCGGTCCATCGTCGAACACATGGCCGAGGTGCCCGCCGCACCGGCTGCAATGAACTTCGGTGCGCGTCATGTGAAACGAACGGTCGGTGTGCGTCGCCACCGCGTGATCGAGCGGCGCGTAAAAGCTCGGCCAACCGGTGTGGCTCTCGAACTTCGTACGCGACGAAAAGAGTTGCAAGGCGCAGCCCGCGCACGCAAAAACGCCCACCCGGTGTTCATCGTTGAGCGGGCTCGAGTACGGGCGCTCGGTCGCCGCTTCGCGCAGCACCGCAAATTGTGCGGGCGTGAGGAGATCGCGCCATTGCGCTTCGGTGTGCGTGACGTCGAAGTGTTCGTCGGCAGTGCGTTCGTTCGTCAGGTGTTCGTCCGATCCTGCGGTCATGGTGCTGGCCGCATCGGGCAGGACGCCTGCCAGCGCGCGCCACTGCGTGAGCGCGGCGAGCGCCGCAAGCGCGGTGGTTCCCGCAATAAGAACGCGTCTACGGTATTGCATGGCTGCCTCCGGGCAGGTCGGGCCGGCGTCGCCGTGCTGCACGCCGTGCCGTTTCGAACATGCAGTCAGACTAACGGCTGCGCGGTGTCCAAGTCCTCACGGAAAGTTAAATTTATCGTGATAACTGACGCGTCCGAAAGACTGCACAATGTGCTCCGGTCGCCACTGTTTTCGTTAAATTCCCATGGCTCAAGCGAAGCGCGTTCTGATCGTCGAAGACGATATCGATATTGCCAACGTGCTGGGTCTGCATCTGCGCGACGAGCAGTACGAGGTCGTGCACTGCGCGAACGGCGATGACGGCCTGCGCCTGCTGACGCAAGGCGGCTGGGACGCGCTCGTGCTCGATCTGATGCTGCCGGGCGTCGACGGCCTCGAGATCTGCAAGCGCGCGCGGGCGATGGCGAGCTACACGCCGATCATCATCATCAGTGCGCGTTCGAGCGAGGTGCACCGCATCATCGGTCTCGAACTCGGTGCTGACGATTACCTTGCAAAACCGTTTTCGGTGCTCGAACTGATCGCGCGCCTCAAGGCGCTGCTGCGCCGCGTCGACGCGATGGCGAAGGACTTGCGCGTCCAGGCCGGCATTCGCACGTCGTTCGGACTGTCAATCGATCCCTTGACGCGCGATGTCAGTATCGACGGACGGCGCGTCGAGCTGACGCCAAGGGAATTCGATCTGCTTTACCACTTCGCGAGCCACCCAGGAAAAGTCTTCTCGCGCATGGATCTTCTGAATACGGTGTGGGGTTACTCGCACGAAGGCTACGAGCACACGGTCAACACACACATCAACCGGCTGCGCGCGAAGATCGAAGCCGATCCAACCGAGCCAGTGCGCATCGTAACCGTCTGGGGACGCGGTTACCGGTTCGACGCCAATCCCGCCTCGGGACAGACGTGAAGCGGCCCGACCGGCGCCTGAGCGCCTGCCTGAGCACCTCGACGCCCCGCGAGAAAGGAATAAACGTGAATCTGTCGCAGCGCCTCTCACTGGTATTTTCTGCACTGCTGCTCGCATGCTGCGCGGTGTCGGCGTGGCTGCAGATTCGCGCAAGCGATCTGCACGACCAGCAGGTGATCCAAAGCGTGTCGCACGATCTCGCGTCGCATATCGCGCAGAACGGTCCGCTGATCGATCGGAGCGGCCCGCGTGACGACATGCTGCGCTCGCTCTTTAGCCAGTTGATGGCTGTGAACCCAAGCGTCGAGGTGTACCTGCTCGATGCGAACGGCGCCATCCGCGGCGACGACGCGCCGCCGGGCCATGTGAAGCGCGATCGCGTCGACGTGCGGCCGATACGGCGCTTTCTTGCCGGCGAGGCGTTGCCGATTTTCGGCGACGATCCGCGCAGCGTCGGCGGCCGCAAGGTGTTTAGCGCCGCCGCATTGCCCGGGACGAACGGTGCGACGGCCGGCTACATCTATGTGGTGCTGCTCGGTGAAGCGCACGACGAGTGGGCCGCGCGCATCGCGACGAATGCCGTTTTGCGCACGACGCTATGGTCGATGACGCTCGTCGCGTTGGCCGGTCTGATCGCCGGCCTGATCGCGTTTCGCCTGATTACGCGGCCGCTTGGCCGCCTGACGGAGGCGGTACGCGATTTCGATGCCGGCGATGAACGCGGCGCGGCCGAGAAACTTTCTTCACTTGGCATGTTGTCCGCGCGTGGCCGCGCGCGCGGCGAAATCGCGATACTCGAACGCACGTTCCAGCAGATGTCGAACCGTATCGCGCAACAATGGCGCGAGCTGACGTACCGCGACCAGGAGCGCCGCGAACTGATCGCGAACATTTCGCACGACCTGCGCACGCCGCTCACTTCGTTGCATGGGTATCTCGAAGCGCTGTCGTTGAAGTTCGATCAGCTCGCCCAGCCCGAGCGTCGGCGCTATCTGAGCATTGCGCTGTTGCAAAGCGCGAAAGTAGGGCGCCTCGCGCAATCGCTCTTCGAGCTCGCGCGGCTCGAGCATGGCCAGATTCAACCGGCGCCGGAAGCGTTTTCGCTGGCGGATCTGTTGCAGGACGTATTCGAGAAGTTCGAGCTCGCCGCGCAGGCGCGCCGCATCAGTCTGCGCGCGCGGATATCGACGCGTCTGCCCGATGTGTCAGCGGACCTCGGCATGATCGAACGCGTCATGACGAATCTGCTCGACAACGCAATACGGCATACGCCGGAGGGCGGGATGATCGAAGTCGAACTCGAGTCTTCAAACGGCAGGGTCGCCGTCACCGTGAGCGACACGGGCCCGGGCATTCCGCCGGCGCTGCGCGATAGCCTCTTTCAGCGGCCGGTCAACGTGGGTGGCGCCCAGCGCATAGGCGGGCTGGGCCTGTTGATCGTTCAGCAGATTCTGCACTTGCATGGCAGTGCCATTGCGCTCGTCGATCGCGAGGGGAAGGGCGGCACGTTCGTGTTCTCGCTCGATACGGCGTTGACGGTTGCGGACCGCTAAGATCAACGAAACATCAACCGAGCATCAACCGACGCATTAATCGATGCATCAACCGAACCTCAGAAGACTCGCTTCGATGCGAGTGCGCATTGCCATGTCGGCGCGGTAGCGGAATAGATTGCGGCTTCGTCGTAGAAACGATAGTCGCCGGTCAAACGATTGAGCGTGTGTGTCTCGCCGTTGAATACCGCGCCCGACGGGTCGCGCGACTGCGTCGTCCAGCGGATTTCCGTGTCGGATACTTCGGCTTGCACGCCATTGACCGTATCGGCGTCGAGATCGACCGAGAGACTTTGCGATGCGGGTTGGCCTTGCACGGTCGCGTTGCACAGCAGCGAGAACCGGTGCGGCGCCGTTGAATGCACGGGTGCCGCGGCTTGCACGGGAGCGGGTGTCTGAACCGGCGCGGGCGCTGGCTCGGGCGTCTGCGGTTGGGCAGGCGCCGCGATTTGTGCGCTCGTCGAGACGGTAGCGGAGGTGGGGAGGGAGGGCGCTTCATCGGGGCGCCTGACTTCGTAACCGGCAGCCTTCAGCACGGACATCGCCTGGCCGACGTCCATCGCGGGCCGCGCTTGTCCCGCGCTGCAATCTTTCACCTCTTCAGCGCGGCGATTGCAGCCGCTCAAAGCAACGGACGCAACGACGACGAAAAGCGCAACTTTGTGCATGGCCTACCCCGAAGGCTTGTGATTGGCTGCCGGTCTAACGCCGGTCAAATCAGATCAGATACAGGCTGCGGTCCTTGACGTTCCTGATCCATGCCGGTGGGCGCGCATGGCCGCTCCACGTTGCGCCCGTCTGCGGGTCGCGGTACTTCGGCGGCAGCTTGCCTTTGCCTTGCGGGACCGCACGCACCGCGCCGCCCGCGGACCCGTGCCGCGAGCCGCGCTTCGCACCGCGCGTTTCATCAAGATGTGCGGCCACGTCCGCTACGGTCAAACCGTGCTTCTCCATGATGCCGCGAATGCGCTCGATCACCGCCGAGTTCTGTTTAGCCGCGGCTGCTTCGGCCTGTGCCCGCAAACGTTCAATCTTTCTCTGGAGTGCTTCCAGCGTGGCCATCTTCTTCTCCGTACGCAAATGGCCGCACTTTGCCACAGAACATGCTTAAAGCGCCATCTTTTGTTGGTGGCTTCCGGTCGATCACACGATTGAAATTTAAAGCGCCTCGTGACACGCTTCGTGACAAAGCGTCATCATTCTTTGCACCATCGTGCTCGCTTCGTTGAGTTCCATTTCGTCGGTGAAGAGCGCGGACACGCTCGAGAGCCGCACCGCGATACCCGCATTTTCAAGGTCGTCGCGCGCGATTTTCAGCGCGAGCTGACCAATGCGTACGCGCTCGAGCCAGCGCATTTTCGTGTCGTTCTTGCGAAGCCACTGGCGGCAGCATTGCACGACATGGTCGACGCGCCATTCCTGCGTGAGCGCATACGAGGCCGCGGCAACCGCGACAAGGAAACACAATAGTTCCGCTCGCGCACGGGTCGCGGGCGTCGATTCGGTGAATTCGCGTTCCATTTCCGTTGATGTCCCTATTTTCCACTCCGCATTCGGGCCTTCAGCACACGTTCAGCTTGCGCCCGGCACACGACACATGCGGACGTCGATGCGAGATTCAATCGACTAATGGTAGCAGCAAGTATCGGAGCGACGCGTCAAACACGGCTGACCGCGCGTTCACCTGAGTAATTTTTCCCGCCGCTGCGCGGTGTTTTCCCGCTGTGTCTTTGCGAAGGGTCGGCTTGTCGGGGCCGCGAGCGCGGCACGCGATTGCCTGAAACAGACCGTGTGGACTGACGCAGAGTACCGAATCTGCAATGCCGCTTCGGAGGCACTACACTTGCTCAATCGACCTGGTTGCCCGCTGCGGCATCTGGTGTGCCGCAGCACACTCTTGATAGGGGAGTTGTCGCTCATGTCCTCAGCACCGAACCTCGATCGCCTCGCCATCGATACCATCCGCACGCTATCGATGGATGCCGTCCAGAAGGCCAATTCGGGCCATCCCGGCACACCGATGGCGCTAGCCCCGGTCGCGTTTCATTTATGGCAGAACCATCTCAGGTATGACCCGGACGAGCCGAACTGGCCGAACCGCGACCGCTTCGTGCTGTCGGTCGGGCACGCCTCGATGCTGCTGTATTCGCTGCTGCATCTATACGGCGTCAAGGAAGTCGATGCGCAAGGCAAGCCGACCGGCAAGCCCGCGGTGTCGCTCGACGACATCAAGCAGTTCCGGCAGCTCGACAGCAAGACGCCGGGCCACCCGGAATATGGCATGACGACCGGCGTCGAAACGACGACGGGCCCGCTTGGCCAGGGGCTTGGCAATAGCGTCGGCATGGCGATGGCCGCGCGCTGGAAAGAGGCGCACTTCAACCAGTCCGATGCGCCGCTGTTCGATTACCGCGTCTATGCGCTATGCGGCGACGGCGACATGATGGAAGGCGTGTCGCATGAAGCCGCATCGCTCGCGGGGCATCTGCAACTCTCGAACCTGATCTGGATTTACGACAGCAACCGCGTCACCATCGAAGGGCATACCGATCTCGCATACAGCGACGACGTCGAAGCGCGCTTTCGCGGCTACAACTGGAACACGCTGCACGTCGACGACGCGAACGACGCGGCCGCGTTCGAATCCGCGCTGCAAAAGGCGAAAGCGACAACCGACCGGCCGACGCTGATCGTCGTGAAAAGCATTATCGGCTGGGGCGCGCCGCATAAGCAGGACACCTCGGGCGCGCATGGCGAGCCGCTCGGCGAGGAAGAAGTGAAGCTCGCGAAGCGCACCTACGGCTGGCCCGAAGACGCGCAATTCCTCGTACCCGATGGCGTGATGGAGCACCTCGCGAAGGGCATGGGCGCACGCGGCAAGAGCGCACATAGCGAGTGGCAAAAGCGTTTCGACACGTACGGCAAGCAGTATCCTGAGCTCGCGAAGGAATTGACGCTGATGCTCGAATCGAAGCTGCCCGATAACTGGGACGCCGCCATTCCGACCTTCGACGCCGATCCGAAAGGCATCGCGACGCGCGAATCGTCGGGCAAGGTGTTGAATGCGATTGCACAGCGCATTCCATGGTTGATCGGCGGCGCGGCGGATCTCTCGCCGTCGACAAAAACGAATCTGAAGTTCGAAGGCGCGGGCAGCTTCGAGCACGGCAGCTATGGCGGCCGCAACCTGCACTTCGGCATACGCGAGCATGGCATGGGCGCGGTGGCGAATGGTCTCGCGCTATCGGGCCTGCGCCCCTATGCGTCGACGTTCCTGATTTTCAGCGACTATATGAAACCGCCGATTCGCCTGTCGGCGATTATGGAAGTACCGGTGGTTTATGTGTTTACGCACGATTCGATCGGCGTCGGCGAAGACGGTCCGACGCACCAGCCGATCGAGCAGCTCGCATCGCTGCGCGGCGTACCGGGGCTCACGACGTTGCGGCCGGCCGATGCGAATGAAGTCGGAGAAGCCTGGCGGGTCGCGCTCACGCATCCGCACGAGCCGGCCTGCATCGTCGTGACACGCCAGCCGCTGCCGACGTTCGATCGCAAGAAATATGGATCGGCCGAGGGTGTACGGCGCGGCGCCTATGTGCTCGCCGACACCGAGGGCGGCAAGAAGCCCGAGGTGCTGCTGCTGGCGACCGGCAGCGAGGTGTCGCTGTGCGTCGAGGCTTACGAGAAACTGAAGGCCGAAGGCGTCGCGGCGCGTGTCGTGTCGATGCCGTCGTGGGACATTTTCGAAAAGCAGGATCTCGCCTATAAGGAGTCGGTGCTGCCGCCCGACGTGCATGCGCGCGTCGCCGTCGAGCAGGCCGCGACGCTCGGCTGGGACCGCTACGTCGGACGCCTCGGCTCGCAAATCGTGATGCATACCTTCGGAGCCTCGGCCCCCTTGAAGGCCCTGAAAACGAAGTTCGGTTTTACGCCCGAGCGCGTCTACGAAGCAGCGAAGAAACAGATCGAGCGAGTGAAATCCAACGGCAAGGAGTGACACATCATGCAGATCGGAATCGTGGGATTGGGACGCATGGGCGGCAATATCGGCCGCCGGCTCATGCGCGGAGGGCATCAGTGCGTTGTTTATGACCACAATCCTCAGGCCACCGAAGCGCTTTCGAAGGAAGGCGCGACCGGCGCGAAGGACCTCGGCGATCTCGTCGCGAAGCTGTCGGCACCGCGCGTGGTCTGGCTGATGCTGCCGGCCGGCAAGATTACCGAGGATACGCTGGGCGATCTGCGCACCTTGCTGAGCAAGGACGACGTCATCATCGACGGCGGCAATACGTTCTACAAGGACGATATTCGCCGCGCCGCGCAGTTGCGCGAGCAGGGCCTGCATTACGTGGACGTCGGCACGTCGGGCGGCATCTGGGGGCTCGAGCGCGGCTACTGCATGATGATTGGCGGTGAAAACGACGTCGTGCAGCGCATCGACCCGATCCTGTCGGTGCTCGCGCCGGGACGCGGCGATATACCAGGCACCCCGAACCGCGAGGGCCGCGACAAGCGCGTGGAGAACGGCTATATGCACGTGGGGCCGGTCGGGTCAGGGCACTTCGTGAAGATGGTGCATAACGGCATCGAGTACGGGCTGATGCAGGCCTATGCCGAAGGGTTCCATATTCTCGAGCACAAGAGCATGGACGAGTTGCCGGAAGACCAGCGGTATCAGATCGATCTCGCCGACGTCGCGGAAGTGTGGCGGCGCGGCAGCGTCGTATCGTCATGGCTGCTCGACCTGACGGCAGGCGCGCTCGCGCAGGACAACACGCTCCAGCATTTTTCGACCGAGGTCGCGGACAGCGGAGAAGGGCGCTGGACCATCGAAGCGGCGATCGAGGAGGCGGTGCCGGCGCAGGTGTTGTCGGCGGCGCTTTATACGCGGTTCCGGTCACGCGATGCGGAGGCATTTCCTGAACGGATGCTTTCGGCGATGCGGTTTGGGTTCGGCGGGCATAAGGAGTTTCCGGTCAAGTAAGCGAAGCGGGTGGCGGTTCCCGAAGGTTCCTGACGATTTCCCGATTGGCGATCGGCCTCAAGACGTTCGATGCGTGGCCGATATAAGCGGTATCGACAATCCGGCGATGGCGGTTTGGCTGCTCCATCGCCCGCTTTTTCAGGAAACCGCGAGGAAACCGCCCATGAGACCGGCATTACCGGCAATCGCTGCAGTTTGCTTTTTCACCTTTGCACCCCATGCGTCACGGGCTGCCGCTCCGATCGGCGCCGTGTCGGTGCAGGAAGGCAACATTGTCTATACGGCGCCCGGCGGCGCCACCGAAGCACTGACCGGAACGGGCGCCGACGACGCGCCCGCGATCTCGCCAGCCGGCGACGCCGTCGCTTTCACGAGGCTGACACGCGGCGTCGACGAGGCGCACGATAGTCCTGCCGTACGCGACCTCTGGGTCATCCATCTGAAAGATCACAGGGCCGTTCGGCTCGTGACCGGCAAGCCGGAGGGGAAGGAAAAGCCAGAGCGCGTGCTGGCGGACATCGATCATCCGATTTTTTCTCCGGACGGCGCGACCGTTTACTTTCTGACTGCGGCGTCGGATGCGACGGCGGCCATTCACGCCGTGCCGACCTCAGGCGGTCCGCAACGATTCGTGGCCGACGGCAACGCGCTGAGCGTGGTGTCGCGCGGCAAGTATATGGGGGCGCTGCTGGTCGAGCAGCATCGCGAGATGAGCGGGCACGGCGCGTGGGATCCGCAGGTGCTCATCTCGTCGAACGGCAAGACGATCAAGGTGGTGGGTGAAGATCCGGACGCGCTGCGGCGTGTCGAGGCGGAGCGGAACTGACTGCTGCTAGCGCCACTGTTCGGAACTCCAGGTGCGACGTGCGGAAAGCCGGCGATTCGACGCGGCGATGGGCTCCCGCGTTGCGCCCCGAACACGGAATTTCTGACACCTCCCCGCTGTTCTGTAGGCAAGGCATTGTTCGATCCACGCCGCCGCACCAGGAAGTGGAAACTTCGCTGCGATCATGCGTGTGCTGGTTCGGAACACAATCTCATGTCTGCCCTCAAACGAGGCCTCAAGCTAGCGTGAATGATGTCCCGGACCTTCATATCGATTCCGCGTCAAACCAGCTACACACTGAGAAACGCAAACCTCCCGGCCTGCCTGTTTGAAGGTGCAGAAACCGAGGTGCGCACACCTCAGCTCGATTTTGTCAATGCGGACATTTTCATTAAAGACGGGATGATTGCTGCGATATCTCCCGCCGGGACAGCGCGCCCGGAAACAGGACCGGATGTCGATCGTTCGATGGTCTTGCCTGGCATGATAGATTGCCACGCGCATCTGGATAAGGCGCAAATTGCGCCGAGAACAGCCAATATAACCGGCGACTTTGCTGGCGCCAGTGTTGCAAACAGGGAAGACCGCGCTGCCCACTGGACTGCGGACGACGTGCGTCGTCGCATGGAGTTTGGCTTATTGACCGCGTTGGCACACGGCGTCGTTGCAATACGCACGAACCTCGACTGTCACGGAACGCAGGCAGATATCACACTGCCGGTTTTCTGCGAACTGCGCGACCAATGGGCGGGGCGTATTGAGCTACAGGCAAACGCACTTATCCCCCTGCAAGACTTCTTATCGATTGATGTCGCGAGATTCGCCGACAGGATCGCACAGGTCAAAGGATCGATCGGTTCCGTATTGAAGGCCACGCGCACCTCTACGGGGCTCACGATGGAGAGCATGGACGAGGCTGTCACCCGATTGCTCCGGGTGGCCGCCGAGAGAGACCTCGATGTCGATCTGCACGTGGATGAAACAGGGGATCAGGACAGTCGCACGCTCGCAGACGTCGCTCGTATAGCGACGCGCGAACGCTTCCCCAGGAGACTTACCTGCAGTCATTGCTGTTCGTTAGCGCTGCAGTCGCAGGACTTCATCGATCAAACCCTTGACGCGTTATTCGCGGCCAATATCTCGATCGTATGTCTGCCTACCGTCAATATGTACCTTCAGGCAAGAGCGAGGGGGCGCACCCCGAAATGGAGAGGGGTAACGCTCGTTCACGAGATGAAAGCTCGAGGGCTGCAGGTGGCCGTGGCAGGTGATAACTGCCGTGACGCGTTTCATGCATATGGCGATCATGACATGCTGGACACGTTCTCCCAGGCCGTCAAAATCCTGCACCTCGATCACCCGTTTGGCGATTGGTTGAAGACGGCAACCGCGACGCCAGCAGCCATCATGGGCATCGAAGATAGATTCGGGACGCTAGCGGCGGGAAGGAAGGCCGATCTGATAATTACCCGTGCAAGAAACTACTCGGAACTGCTTTCCAGACAGCAGTTTGACCGCATCGTGTTGAGGGAAGGGAAGGTAATCGACACAACATTGCCTGATTATCGGGTTCTCGATAGTCTAATGTGAGTGGGGCGGCGATTACGTCGTTCTACGGAACGCCCACACCCCCCACAACGCATCATTCGCACTCGTGCAAGTCATCGGTCAAAGGAAGTTTTCACGTACCATCTCGAGCACGTCCGCCCCGCGTCCATCGAGGATCGCGCGAACGGAGTACAGCGCCATGCCAACCACCGGTTTCGCCTCGAAGAACGGCGGCCTGACCAGTTCCAGCGGGTTGACAACGACGTCAAGAAGCGCCGGGCCCGGCTGAGATAGCCACTCCTGCACGGCCGCTGGAAGCTCGGAGGCGTTTCGAACCGTTTTTCCCCACAGGCCGATTGCCGCAGCCACCTTGCCGAAGTCCGGATTTTTCAGGCGTGTAAACGTGTCGAGCATGCCCTCGGATTTCTGCTCGATTTCCACGAAGCCGAGCTTGCTGTTGTTGAAAACGACGATCTTGATCGGCAAGTCTTCCTGGATCGTGGTTAGGAGTTCACCGAACAGCATCGAAAGCCCGCCGTCTCCGCACATAGCGATAACCTGACGGTCAGGACACGCCTTTTGCAGCCCCAATGCGCTCGGCAAGGCGGTTGCCATGGTCCCGTGCAAAAGGCTGCCGAAGATCTGGCGTTTGCCGTTGGCCTCCAGCACGCGAAGCGCCCACACCACGGCCGTTCCATCGTCTCCACAAAAGAGCGCGTCATCGGCGGCGTGCTCGTTGAGGATCGATGCGAGCCAGGAACCGGGAATCGTGTCGTTGCGTCCCGGTGCGAGTTGCTTCCGTGCGGATGTCATCGCCTCCGTATAACGCGTGACACATTTCTGCTGGAACGATGCGTCGTCTTTCGCGTCCAGGTGCGGCAGCAACGCCTGCAGTGTCGGTTGGATGTCGCCGACCGCGCCGACGGCGATGTGATGGCGCCGCCCGAGGTGCGTTGGGTCGATATCGATCTGAATGATCTGGGCCGCATCAGGATAGAACTGACGCCACGCGAAGTCGGCGCCGAGCAACAGCAGCGTGTCGCATTCGAGCAAAGCGTTGTAACCGGCTTCGTTTCCGAGGATGCCCGTCATGCCGATGTTGTACGGATTGTTCGGCTCGACAAAGCATTTTGCGCGAGAGGTATGGGCGATCGGCGCCTTGAGGCGGTCCGCCACGGCGATAATTTCGTCGAGCGCGTTCTCGCAGCCGGAGCCCGCGTAGATGGCGATCTTTTCGCCGGCATTCAGTGTGCTCGCGATCTGCGCGATTTCAGCGTCGCTCGGCCGGATGGTCGGGCGGACATGCTGGACCCGGTACGGGTAGTCTTCGGTCACTTCGCCATGCGAAACATCGACCGGTACGATCAGCACCGCCACGCCTCGCTTCGCCAACGCGGCCTGGCAAGCCATCACCGTTTTCTTCCTTGCCTGATCGGGCGTGAGGATGGTTTCGCAGAATACCGAGCACCCCTTGAAGACCGACTGGAAGTCAACCTCCTGGACGTACTCGAAGCCCATCTCATTCATCGGCACCTGACTTGCAATCAGAACGACAGGAGCGCGATTACGGTTGGCTTCGTACAAGCCATTGATGAAGTGCAAGCTGCCCGGTCCGCAACTTCCTGCGCAGGCGGTCAGGTTATGTGTGTACTGTGCTTCGGCACCCGCTGCGAAGGCGCCGGCTTCTTCATGACGGACGCTGACCCATTCAATGGAGCTGCGCTCCAGATTCCTCGCGAACAGATTCAGCGTGTCGCCGACGATGCCGTAGCAGCGCGCTACGCCCGCCTGTTCGAGAACCTCGACGATGATTTCTGCAACCTGCTTGCCCATGCGAGTCTCCAAAGCGAGAGAGAGTTGAGGGAATTCCGTGAGGTGCCGGCGCAATAGCGTCAGTCTGGACGAGAGCATGTGCGTGGAGCGATCGCATGGATATCCCCCCGTTGGGGGATCGAGGCGCAGTTGGGGGAGATCGGCTGGTCAGGCAAACGCCGTCGAGGCGCTGCGGCTTTCAAATACCACACGCAAGCGGTGAGCTTGCGGCAAGGTCTGTGCGATACGCTGCCGCGCAAGTGTGCTCGAGTCAGCATGAGCCGTGGCGCGCGCATGATCGCCTGTGGCCGCGAACACCGCGGCGGCCGTCGCGTGAACACGCCATTCGGCGAGCGGCACCGAGGCCTTTGCGCAGGCCGCCAACGCATTGAGCAGGTAGCCGTCGATCTCCCGCGAGGCGGCGTCGGCGGCGAAAGCGGCCTGCGTGAGTGCGTTCCACGCCAGTGCTTGCCAGGTAAGCTCGTCGGTGCGCATGGCGAGTTCGACGAGGCGTTCCGCCTCGCGTCGCGCGCAAGCGTAATCGCCAGCAGCGAGATAAGCGCGGACGCGCCCCCACCGCAGCGGAAGGCACCAGTACCAGTCGAGATGCACCGGTTGCCGTTCCATCTCCTGCTCCGCGCGGCGCAGGTAGCGCAGCGCGGCGTCGCAATGGCCCAAACCTGCTTCTGCGAGGCCGCAAAAGACCATTGAAATTCGAATGTCCACGGGCAAGACACGATCGCGCTCGAGCACCGTTTCATCCGAGCCGCCTGTTTCTGGCGACGCGACGGATTCGCAAGCCTGCAGCACGCCTTCGAAGTCCATCGCGTGAAAGAGCAACATGCCGCGATAGACGCGCAGCGGCCGGACGGCAAGCGGCTCGCCGTTTTCTTCGAACGCGAGGATGCTGGCATCCAATGCGTCGAGCCCCGCGCCGAACTCGCCACGCGAGAACAACGCCCATGGCACGCCGACGTCATGCATCCACGCAAGCCGGACAAGATCGACCTCGATCAGTTTTTCCGAGTTCTCGCGCAGGACCCGGTAGCTATCGATAAGGAGATCGTGCGCCTCCTGATAGCGCGTCGACAGCATGCACAACATGCTATAGGCGGCCTCGGCCTGCGCGGTCGTACGCCGGTCTGCGTGCGCGCGCAGCCGGGCGAGCGCCGCCTCGCAGCGGTGCGCGTCGTCCGCGCTCCAGCCTGCGACCCAGATGCGGCGCACGTGTGCGGTGACGCGCGTGAGATCCCGGTCGAGCGGGTCGTCCAGCCGGTCGCACAGTGCGAGCACCTCGTCGACCTTGCGCAGGCTGTCGTGCAGATCGTGCCAGCTGAGCACATAGGTCAGGCCGAGCAGCGCTCTGATCTGCATATTGGTGTCGCCATGCAGCTTCGCCTGGTC
Source organism: Paraburkholderia sp. 2C (assembly GCF_054589215.1). NCBI lineage: Bacteria > Pseudomonadati > Pseudomonadota > Betaproteobacteria > Burkholderiales > Burkholderiaceae > Paraburkholderia > Paraburkholderia sp. 2C. The sequence continues at coordinate 655,959 of NZ_BAAILL010000036.1, forward strand.
GGCAAGCTGACGGTACGTCGCCGATGCGTGGGGATCGTGCGACGCGGCCTGAATGGCTGCACGCCGCTCAAGAAACTCGAGGTTTGCCGGAATCCGTTCGCTATCCGGAAGGTGCGAAATCATTTCAAGCGCACGATCGACAATCGACAGCGCATCGAAGCGCGCATATCGGGTATTCGCGACGGTGAGCGCCGAACGGAGATAGTCGAGCGAGCGCGGCCAATCGCGTGCACAGGCGAAATGCTGCGCAAGACGCACTGCCAGGTCCTTGCGCTGTGCCGACGGATACAGCGCTTCGAGTTGCTCGCCGATCGCACGGTGCAAGCGGGCGCTTCGCATCTGCGCGATGCGGTGATAGACGACCTGTCGATAAATCGTATGCGTGAACGCATATAGGCGCGTCTGCTCGTGATCGGGCAGGCTCAGCAGTTCGTCGTGGCGTATGACACCGGTGTCGCGCACCAGTTGCTCGCAGACCGCTTCGAAGGCCTGAGTGTCCATGCCCGCGGCGGCCGAGGCGCTCGCCGGGTCGAAGCGATCGCCAGCCACGCTCGCGGCCTCGAGCACGCGCAGCTGATCGTCGGTCATCGTATCGAGCCGCGATTCGATCAGCCGTCCCAGCGTAGGCGGGGGTTCGGATGCGGCACGGTCAAGGGGCGCGACGAGCTGCCAGCCGTGCGTCGTGTGTCTGGCGATGCCTTGTTCGACGAGGTGGTCGAGCGTGATCCGCATGAAGAGCGGGTTACCGCCGCACCGGTCGTGAAGGAAGCGTACAAAAGGGGCACTGGCCGGCTCGCCTTGCGGACCGCCCTGCAAGACCTCCGCGATGGCGGGAGCCGGTAGCGGCCCGAGCCGCAGCTCGATGCATTGTTGGCGGGCCGCGAGTTCACTGGCCATCCGTTTCAGCGGATGGCGCGCCGGGCCTGCCTCTTCCGCGCGATAAGTGCCGATCAGCATCAGCTTTGCGTTCGAACGGCGACGGCACACTGCCGACAGGAAATCGATCGTCGCGTAGTCGGCCCACTGGAGGTCTTCGAGCACGAGGACAAGCGGCCGAACGGCCGCGAGGGTTTCGACGAGGTTCGTCGCTTCCCGCAGCATCCGGCCGCGCGCGCCTTCGAGCAGTTGAGGGTGGATCGCGGCCCGCTGGTCCGCCGGAAATTGCGCTGGCATCTGCACGGCCCAGGCAGGTGCGAGTGCGAGCAGGGTTCGGGCAATGCCGGCGCCACCCGGTCCCTTGCACAGTTCGCCGAGCGCTTCCAGGATCGGATAGTAGGGCTCGATACCTGCAAATCCTTCGATGCAATGCCCTTCGCCCACCAGCGGTTTCGTGAGACGTTGTGCCTGCTCGAGGAACTGGTGGATCAGCGCGGTCTTGCCAATTCCGGGCTCGCCGCTGATGAAAACAGTCCTGGGCCTACCTGAAACCGCTTGCTGAAATGCGTTCAGCAACGAGCTCAGCGATTCACCGCGGCCCACGAAAGCGCCGCTTTTCTCCGCTGCGGCATAAGGAGGCGGCGAATGCGGCGCACTGTCGAATGAACCGACGAACCGATAACCGCGTCCGCGCTGCGTCTCGATGAAATGCCGTCCGTCGCTCCCCTGAGCGAGCGCACTGCGAATGGCCAGGATATGGCTTTTGAGCACCTCCTGCTGCACAGCGGTGTCGGGCCATACCGCTTCAAGCAGTTCCTCGTGCGTGACGAGCCGGTCGCCGTGTTCCACCAGGTAGCGCAGGACGTCGAAGGTCTTGCGCGCCAGCTTGACGCGTTCGACCGCGCCGTGGCCAGTGGTACGCCACACGCACAGGTTCGTCAGATCGATCCGGAATGTCGTCTTGCCCGCCGCCTCGGTCATGCCTGTAAGCTTCCTCACAACAGTCCCAGTGCGCCGGCGCGCGTCAACGCCTCGATACGCGTGCTCACGGCCAGTTTCGCGTAGATGCGCTTGAGATGCGACTTGACGGTCTCGGGTGATATGTCGAGCGCTAGCGCGATTCGTTTGTTTGACAGGCCACCGCAGATCAGCTTCAGGACATCGCGTTCACGCGCGCTCAATACGCCCGACAACGGGCCCGTCGTCGGCAAGGGCCGGATTGCGCGAGCGCCACAGCGCGCGAGCAGACTCCGGATATACGGAAGCAGGGCGCGCTGCGGCGAATCAGGCTCGCCGGCCAGCTCGTAAGCCCGTTTCAAAAGCGAACCCAATTCTCCATCGGCGCCCACAAACGACTGATAGAGTCCCGCGGCGGCGCCGACGCTGAGCGTTTGCACGAACAACGCCGCGGCTAGCGCGAACTCGCCGATAGCCGCGAGCTGCACCGCCAGCTCGACGGCTAACCGGCAGCTGTCGTATTGATCCATTCTGTCCAACGCCTGATGATAAAGCAGTCGGAGAACCGCCACCGCTTCGCTGGTCGGCTGCTGCGCCAGCGAGATGCGCGCAGCGGTCAATGCGCGGTACCGGGCGATCGTGCAGCCATGGCCGCCTGAACCTGTCTGGCGCGCATGCGCATCGAGACGTTCGGCGCAGAGGCGCGCTTCGGCGGTGCGCCTCTGCTGAAGCAGCAGCCATGCACGCTCCGTCAGACTCGCCGCCACGAGCTTTGGCCATCCGCGGCGCGCACCCAGCGCCTCGGCCTCTTGCACGAGCAGCAAGGCGAGGGCGGGATTCGAGCGGCACAAGGCAATGCGCGCCAAAAGAGGATACGCGCGCAACGCGCATTCGCCGCCGCTCTGCATCCGCACGACCGGAAGCCAGTGACGTAACAGCGCGTCGGCGTCGTCAAGGTTTCCTTCCTCGTAAAGCACCTGGGACGCCACGCATGCCGCGAGCGCCCCCGGCCCGTTCGCGCGACGTCCAGATGGTTTCGCGAGGTCCAGCACGTCGAGCGCCAGCCGCTTCGCGGTCGCAAGATGCAATCGATCCAGTTCCATGGCGGCCTCGATCGCCAGATCGAATGCCGCGGTGATCGAGCTTCCTTTACGTAAGTCGGAGGGGAATTTTGGCCGGATCGGCGAAAGGAACGCATCGGCTTGCCCGAGCTGCCACGAAGCGAACCGGTAGAGCGTGTACGCAAGCTGCCGATCCGCACCTGACGCCGTGCCGCCTGATGCGGACAACGCGGCGGAGAGCGCATCGAACGCGTTGCCCTGAAACGCGAAACTGGCCCCTCGAAGCAGGTCGACCGATACACGATAAGGGGCGACGTCCGCCTCCGGCAGATCGTCGAACGCCAGTTCGATGGCATCGATCAACGCACGCGCGTCATCGAGTCGGGCCGCGAGGATCATGTGCGAGGCCCGTGCCAGCGACCGCCGGATTCGCCGAAGCGACATCCCGCTCAGGTTGCGGTACGTACGCAGCCGCGAGAGCGCCTGACTTTCACGCGCGGGCATCGAACGGACCAGACTCGCTTCTTCGAGCATCGCATCACCTGCACATTTGCGGATTCAACACCGAAGGCAGCGTGCCGACGGTCATTGTGAACGGGTGACCTATGTTACATACGCTAATTTCCCGGGTCGTGATGGGATCGTCGCGCTTCGGTAAAGAGCCGGTATCGTTTGGTAACGGATTGGTAATGCCGCCACGTTTGTGTTGATGCGTTGTCCGTCTAATGTGCCGCACGCCCGTTGACCGCCCCCGTTTGTCACGCCATCCCCCCGCGGAGGGGATGGCAACCCGTTCGACGACGCCTAAACTGATAAGGCTGCTTCGTTCGATTGACGTCCGGTAAGCCGCGCCAGGAAAAGGGGAGACCATGATGATGAGCGACGTCAGCCTGACGGAACTGACAGCAGTGATTGTTGCGAGCTTCGTTTCCAACAACCCGCTGGCCACCGCCGAGATTCCGCAATTGATCGCGTCCACGCATGCAGCGCTCGCCCGTCTGGAGTCGGCGGTAGCCCACGCAGGCCGAGGGCCGGCAGTGCCGATCGAAGAGTCGGTTGGCTGGGACTATCTCGTTTGTCTGGAAGATGGCCGCAGACTGCGCACGTTGAAGCGCTATCTGCGACGTCGGCATTCGATGTCGCCGGAGCAGTATCGCAGCAAATGGGCGCTCCCCGAAGACTACCCGATGGTCGCTCCGGGCTACGCGGAATTGCGTTCAAAGATCGCGAAACGGCGCATGTCCCGAATATCAGGGGGATGAGGCGCCGGGGTTTGCCGCCGAGACTTCGCGCGCCGGACATCCCCCACCCGGACATCGCATTCCCCCGACAGGGGGATGTCGACGATGCGCACGAGCCGCTACAGTCACAGCCTCCGAAAAGTGACGCCTGCCGGCGCACACGTCACGCCTCGATGTCATCACGCTCGATGCCCGGCCCCCACGCTCATGACCTACGATTCGCTGAGATCGGTTGACTCATTGCCCGCTGCGATTTCGCATCGATGCTCCATCTGCCGCTGGCCTGTGCTGCTCGCATCCCCCGTCTTCTGTGCAATCAGCGGGTGCGCGAGCGCGCCGTCCATTGCCGTGTTTGGCGCAGGCTTTCCCGATTGGCTCTTCTGCGTTGCCGGCGGCATCGCCGCCACGGCAGCCGTGCACCTGTTGCTCGTCAGGCGCGACAAACAAGGGTGGCTCGCCCCTATCGCGATCAGTTATCCCGCTCTGGGCGCGGCGATCGCCATGGCGATCTGGCTGATCTTTTTCCCAGGCTAACGGCGCGTGCACCGCAATGAATGAAGCCACCCATCAACCGCGTCGCCACAGCGTGCCCGCGCTGATCATCGTGATGGTTGCGGTGGTACTGCTCGTTACCGTGCTGTTGCGCATCGACCGGTTTCCGAGCACAGACGACGCCTACGTCTATGCCGACACGATCAACGTGGTGCCGGAGGTCAACGGCCGTATTGTCGATCTGCCGGTGAAAGACAATCAGGCGGTCAAGCGGGGGGACCTGTTGATGCGGATCGATCCACGACCTTACCGGGACGCCCTTGACGAGGCGCGTGCGCGCCTCAAGACGCTTGACGCCCAGATCGATCTGACCCAGCGCTCGGTCAACGCGCAGCAATATAACGCGGCGTCGGCGAAGGCGGCCGTCGGGCGAGCGCGCGCGCTCGAAGCACAGACGAGCGACACGCTAGCGCGCGTCGAACCGCTGCTCGGTCAAGGCTATGCATCGGCCGAGGAAGTCGACCGTGCGCGCACCGCGCAGCGCTCGGCGCTTGCTGAACTGAACACGGCGTTACTACAAGCCCGGCAAGCGTCGGCAGCGGTGAGCGGCGTGGATGCGCTCGTCGCGCAACGCGCCGAGGTGAGCGCGCAGATCGCCATCGCCGAACTCAATCTCGAGTTCACCGAAGTTCGCGCACCATTCGACGGGCGCGTCGCATCGCTACGCACGACGGTTGGCGAGTTTGCGACCGCGCTGCACCCGATCTTCACGCTGATCGACACACGGCATTGGTATGTCGTCGCCAATTTCAGGGAAACGGAGTTACGGGGCGTTCATCCCGACACGCGCGCGACGGTGTACCTGATGGGCAACACCGGCCGGCACTTTAGCGCTGTCGTCGACTCGATCAGCTACGGCGTATTGCCCGACGATGGCGGCGTCGTGCTGCAAGGATTGCCGAAAGTCGAGCGCACGATCAATTGGGTGCACGTATCGCAGCGGTTTCCGGTCAAGGTCGCCGTGCGGGATCCGGATGCGAGACTGTTCCGCATCGGTGCGTCGGCAGTGGTGACGTTGCACCGCGAAGACAACGGCGAAGGTAACGCACCCGGAGCGGAGCATTGAAAGGCGCCGCGCGGCAGACTGGCGACGGGTTCCGGCTTGCCGGCTTTCTGCGCAGCGAAATGCGCGTCTACCCGGGCCGGGCGAACGTGATGCTGCGGACCCTGCTGTCGAGCGCCATTGTGATCGTGGCCTCGATGGCCTTGCAGGTGCCGCTGCTCGCGCTGTCGCTCATTGCCGTGTTCTATGTGACTCAGGCCAATGTGGTGGTGACGCGTCTGATCGGTATCCTGTTCTTCGTCGGATCGACGCTTGCGATCGGCGTGACCATCGTGCTGCTGAAATTCACTTACGCGTATCCACTGGTGCGAATCGTTGCCGTCGGATTGATGTTCTTCGCCTGCGTGTATTTGATGCGCGTCATGAAGATTGGCGTCGTGTTCTTCATCGTCGGCATCGTGGTCATCTATGGACAGAGCTTCGTCGATCAGACCGATCAGCCCGAACGGGTGGTGCGCAGCCTGCTGTGGGTCTGGGTCGCCATCAACTATGCGATTGCGCTCACGCTCGTGATCAATACGCTGTTTCTGCCCGCTGAGCCCGCGCGCCAGCTCAAGGGCGCGATGCTAAGCCAGCTGAAGGCGGTTGACGACGCACTTGCCGATTTCGAGCAGCATGTGTCCGCGCCGCGGCGGCCGGGTGCACGCGATGTGGAGACAGGCACGCTGGCGTTGCAGAAGCTGCTGCGCTTTGCGACGATGCGCGAGGCCCGCTATCGCCGGCATCAGACTGCCATGCTCGCGGAGGTAACGACTGTTTCACGTCTATACGCGGCTGCGGGTTATTTGCCGCTAGCCGCCGAAGGCGTGGGAGCCGGCGTGGTTGCCGGACTGCGCAGCGCATGTCGTGCATTCGGCGAGGCTGTCGAGCGCGGCGAACCATTTGCGCCGGCGACAGGGCCCGACGGAGCATCGCGTGAAGCGTTGCCGGGCGCGTTGCGGGAGATGCGCAGCGCGCTGCTCGCTTGCGCCGGTCGCGCGTCGACACCCGAGGCAGGCGAATCGACGACGGAAAGGCAACGGCTGCTGTTGCCGGATGCGTCGAGTAATCCGGTGTACGCGCAGTTTGCACTGAAGACCTTGCTCGCAGCGATGCTCGGTTATGTCTTTTATCTGGCAACCGACTGGCAGGGCATCCATACGATCATGCTCACCTGCCTGATCGTCGCGCAGCCGAGTCTCGGTGCGACAGGGCAGCGCGCGGTGCTGCGCATCGGCGGCGCGGCGGCCGGCAGCATCCTCGCGCTGGCGATGGTCGTATGGATTGTGCCGCACCTCCATGGGATCGTCGGTCTGCTGATGATGGTACTGCCGGTGATTGCGCTCGGCGCATGGCTTGCTGCCGGCTCCGAGCGTATCGCCTATGCCGGTGTGCAAATGATGTTTACGTTCTCGCTCGCGTTGCTCGAGCAATTCGGACCATCCACCCATCTGACTGAAATTCGCGACCGCATGGTCGGCATCATGCTGGGCGTCGTGCTTTCCGCAGTCATTCACGCGACGCTATGGCCCGAGGTCGAGGGGGAAGCGCTGCGTCAGCGCGTCGGTACGTTGCTGCGCCGGCTCGCGGCTTCGCTTCGGCCGCAGGTGCGTGAACCCGCGCTCGCGGCCTTATGGACAGAACTGGGCGATTGCGAAACGATTGCGGCGCGCGTCGCACTCGAGCCGACCTGGCAAATCGGCGAGGGGCAGCATGAGGACTTCACGATCCGGATGCAGGCACTGCTTGCACAGATCAGAGAGATTGTCGCAGCGGCCATTGCCTTCGAAGCGGAGGTCGAAACGGTCGAGCGGACGTCACGAACGGCAGCAGCAAGCGACGGGCTACAGCAGGCGCTGGCGACGCTACTCGATACCTACGCAGACAGGCTGACGAACGCTGCGCGGCCGGTTCAGGCATCCCCGGCACCGAGCCTCGCTGGTCTGGCTGCCGCGTGTGCAGCCGACAGCGCACAGGCCGATTCCGCTTCCGTGCGTTTGATGCGCACGCGCATATTGAGCGCTGCCGAGACGCTCGCGGTGCGTGTCGCGGATCTTCCCGCTGCGCCGCCGGGAAGCCGCACCGGTTCGTTTCCCGAATCGGGGCCACGCCAATGAGGCGCATTCTGAATCGTTGCACGCTGTCGTTACTGCTGCGTCGATGGCTTGCGGTTGCTGTGCCGTGCGGGCTTGCCGCATGCGCGCTCGTGCACCACGACAGCCCACCGCTTGCGGAAATTGCGCCGACACAAATCCGGCTTGCCGACGATATTCATCTCGCGGCCGACGGCTGGCCACAAGCGCGCTGGTGGACCACCTATGGCGACGCACAGCTTGATGCACTGATCGAACGCGCGCTGATCGAGGCGCCGACCATTGCCATCGCGCAGATGCGCGTTGCGCAAGCCCGCTCGAACGTCGACCTGGTGAAGGCGGGTAGCGGCGTGCAGATTGTCGCGCTTGCGGCGATTGACCGCGAATATCTGTCGTCGAACGGATTTCTCGGGCCGTTTGCGGGAAACCAGCCGCTGATCGGCGCGAATGGCCCTTGGTATACCGCGGGTCTCGCAGGGTTCGGCGCGGATCTCGATATCGATCTATGGGGCAAGCAGCGCGCGCTGATCGAAGCGTCTGCCGGCGAGCACAACGCGCGTGTCGCAGAGAGCGCAGCGATAGAACTGGAACTGGCTGCCGATGTCGCGCAAATCTACTACGAAATACAGACGAACCGTCAACTGGTCGCGCTGCTCGAGCAGCAGTCGGAGGTCGCGGCCGTCGCACAGCGGGCTCATGCCGCGCGGATGCGGCAGGGACTGGAATCGCGAACCGCTAGCGAACTGGCTCGGGCACAGCAGCTTGCCGCAGAGCGCGAGATCGTCGCCGCACGCACGCAGATCACGTTGTTACGCGAATCGCTTCGTGCTCTAGTCGGCGCTGGCCCTGATTCGCTGCCCGATATCGCGCCCGCGTCGCTGCCCACGCCACAGGCCAGGCTGCCTTCGACGCTTGCGTACGGACTGCTTGCGAGACGACCTGATCTGCAAGCCATGCATTGGTATGTGCAGTCGTCGCTCCATCGGGTCGACGCGGCGAAAGCGGCTTTCTATCCGAACTTCGATATCAAGGCATTCTTCGGTGTGAATGCGCTGCATCTCAATGATCTGTTCACGCACGCAAGTCAGCAGATCAACGTGATACCTGGCTTGTATCTGCCGGTTTTCGACAGCGGCCGGCTGAATGCGAATCTGGGATCGGCACGCAGCGCGAGCAACGCGCTGATCGCCCAGTACAACCAGCGCGTGCTTGAGGCAGTGCGCGATGTCGCGACGACCGCCAGCAGGCTGCAAGACATCGAGAGCGAGCGGTTGCTGCAGTCTCGAAAGGTCGATGCGGTGTCGGTCGCGTTAGCGAGCGTCGTCGCTCGCTATGGACACGGTCTGGTTAGCCAGGCGGATGCGGAGGAGGCGAAATCGCCCGTGATCCTCGAAAAAATCGCGCTACTGAAACTCGAAGGGCAGAAAGTGAGCGCGGATATCGCGCTAAATAAAGCGTTAGGCGGCGGATACCGCCAATCGGCGGAAGGATCGAACTAGTAGAATTTTGTGTCCACACACCAAGCCGACGGACACTGTTTCGCGAACGCGTACGGCCTCAACAAAGTATTTGACATAATATAAATTATCAACCAAAAATCGAGGTTGTAATTTATATGAAAGATACGAACTCACTTCGCGTTTCGCAACGAAACAGCCGCTCCGATGAGCGGCTTTTTTGTCACCGCCTCAGACTGCACACCCTCAGCGAGACCAGCATGACAAAACGCAAACCGAAGATCCTGACGCGCAGCAACGCCGCGTCGCCCAATGAATTTCTGCACTACGCCCGCAGCCTGCCGATGCGCCATCTTTGCCGCACGCTGGGGCGTCACGAACGCACGGTCAAGGACTGGATGAATGGCAAGGCCGTCATTCCGCCCTGGGCGGTCGCCGTGTTGCGCTTGCAGGCGCTCGAGTACGAACTGATGCGCGACCAGATGGGATTCACCGCCATCGAGCGTGAAGCCAGGCGGCAAGACGACATTCCATCGCGGCTTTTGACGCCACCAGCGAACGAAGCGGCTTACGCGAGCCCACTGACGATCAACGCACAACCGGACGACGCTACGCCGCCTATTCGCATCGATCCCGAGTACGCCGGACACGGCAAATAACGTAGTCACAAAAATCTGTTGCGCTCGCAAGTTTCCGTAACTACAATAACCGATGAAAACGACCTTCGATAAGGGCAAGAACGTAGTTAACGAGTGGAAGCACGGTATCTCCCTCAGCGTCGCTGAAGCTATCGACTGGTCATCCGTATGGTGCGCACCCGACGACCGGAAAGACTACGGAGAGCTGCGCGAGATTGGTTATGCCGTGATCGGTGCCCGCCTCTACTGCGTCGTGTTCACGCAGCGCGGCGAAACGTTTCGGGTCATCAGCTTGCGCAAGGCCAACAACCGGGAGATTGATCGCTATGAAAAAGCAACCCAGGCTAATTCGTAACACGCCTGAAGAGGAAGCCGCAATCGCCCGCGGCATTGCCGCCGACCCAGATACGTTCGAGCCAAGCGATGAACAGTTCTCGCAGATGAAGCGACGCGCCGGCCGCCCCAAACTCGAACACCCGAAAGTTGCCGTCACCATCCGCTACGACCCCGAAATCATTGAACGATTCAGGAGCAGCGGCGAAGGTTGGCAAACTCGCATGAATGACGCGCTACGCGATTGGCTCAAAACACACCGACTATGATCGGCCGATGCCATACGAGCCGTCCCCGCGACGGCGCAAACATCGCGCCGCGAGTCTGAACCCGCGCACGCGCGTCAGAACGTTTAATCCGCTGGCACATCGACCCCGACAACTGCGGGTTCGACAAGGTTTTTCGCCGTCGCAACGGCGGCCGCTGCGTTGAGAACTTCCTCAACCGCGCTTACATGCCATACGCGCCCCAAGTCAGACTCTGGATTCACTCTACCGGAATAGATTCCCAGAAACTCCCAAACCGGATCTGGGGAAATCGTGGAAACGACTCTCCCATCACGTACATGACGATAGGAGCCCGCGCGATATGAAACTACCGCAGATCCAGACTGTCCTCTTCGAGAACGGCAGTCGATCAGAAAAACCGGGTTTTCGGGCGTAACCAAACTTAATTCTTGTGCGACAAAACCCGTCGACCAAATAGGAAACTTGCCGGCAGAGGAAAGACCAAAAGGGAACCCAATCACGCTCACAATTTCCGCAGGAGAAGTGTACAAACCCTTGCGATCGAGATCGAGCTTCATGTAATACGGAAGCTTATGTACATCGCTGCCCCAACGTAAGTTGAGCGCCACAACATCCGCCGCAGCTCCCAGACGGGGATGCTCGATCCACCAAGGCGTTCCATCATCTCGGTAAAGTGGGAGCTTGATCTTCTTCCATTGCCCCGCCTCAAGCGGATTCCTGTGAAAATAAATAACAATGCTATCTGGAATTCCACCGGTCTTACTCAGACATTCACCCGTTTCCTGATTTCTACCCGTAACGTTGTGCCTATTTGTTATCAATGCGCAATTCGACTCACGATCATTTGCAGCAAGGAACGCCGTTCCACTGCCAAGCAATGTGTCGCCAAAAAACATCTCAATATAAAGTGATTTTAGCGTCGGAACTTCAAGACCAAAACTAATAGCACTCCCCCCGGGCATCGAAACGATATCCGGCGGGCAATCCGTCATTAGCGGTTCCATATACGTCTGATACTCCAGTTATATTAGACAACCGAAGACAAGGATTTCCGGTGACTCACCAAACCATTAGGTATCCAAATAACCGAAATCCATGCTGCTCGTAGACGACGCCGGCAACCGCCGGCGTACGATCCATCAAGCTTCCAGGAACGGCGTGAGCCGATCGTTAAGCCGCCGCGAGGTTATGCGCAGCCCAGGCGCTCGTTTCGGCGACAAACACGCGGAAACTAAGTCCCGGCCGAAGGCCCGTGGAAACGGCGCGCACAACATCCTGCCTTGCGTCCGCAACCGTACCAACACCAATCCGAAAATACTCGGCAGGAGGCAATACAAACCGTTGGCCGGCGGACCCCATCACCGTGGTCTGATACCCCGCACGGCTCATGCGTGCGTGCAGCTGCGAGTAGTCCTCAGCCGTCGCTGTAAGCGGCTTGTGGAGCAATTCAACGCGGACAATGAACCAAGTCATCTCAAAAATTCCTAAAAGAGTTGCAATCGTCTGCATGGCAGAAACACCATGCGCCAACCAGTCACCACGACTAGCGCAAATCAAGCTCCTTCTTTTAAAGACGCGCTGTATTTGTTCCTTGCACCAGGTGACTAGGGCGACTACAATCCCCCTGCGTTAAGCACCGAGCGCGGCAGCGGAACAGCGCTAACCGACACCGCTCGCGGGGGGCACATGCGCCAACATGTGCCTCCCGGTTCGCATCCTTCCTGTACTACCCCTCCAAACGACCTGATCTCCCACAGCACAATATCTTGTGCCGCCCCTTATTTCTGGCACAGAGTATAGTGGATATTTTTAACTTGACAAATCGAAAAATTTAGCTTGCGCGGGTTGACATTTCGCTTCGCCGCGCCACCGCAAGGCTTTCCGAGTATCAAGCCCAGCTACGTATTCCGGGTAAAGTACGTTACGTCGCTACCATTGATTCACGCGTAGCCAACCAAAAACACCCTAACTCCTGCCTCCAGAACGTTTGACAGCGGTCGAGTGGCGCACCCACGCGACGCGCGGCATCAAATGCAATCTTGAGCGCCTGAACTGGATCGTCGGCGAGAATATGCTCGATGGAAAAATTCTCCGGCACGACGACGCCCCGGCTTGTCCAGTAGCGCTTTTCGTTCATCGCGTGATCGGCGAAGCCTTTCGTGATGTATTTCGCGAGGTACGCAGCGAGCTTGTGCCGCAGTCCACGCTCCTTGAACGGATTGCGAACATGAATGTTGCCATTGTCGACACCCACAATGCTTTGCCAGATCGAGCGAAGAACACGATAGTTTTGCCGACCCTTCACGGCCACATGCAGATGCCAGGCGCCGCGTTTCTGACGCTCCGCGACGGCCACATACTCGAAACCACCGAGCTTCCCGAGGCGACGCCGTAGAGCGTCGAAATCGCGCTTCAAGCGTGCTTTATCTTGCATGTTCTCTCGGTACGTCAGCGTGATCATGCGATCCGCACCAATAGCCTTGCAACGTAAGCGAACCTGCTGCTTCGCTCGCTTCGCCGCGTCCATCAAATTTTCTTCGGAGTTCTCAGATTCTCCCCGCTTGGCTTTCGGCAACGTGTTGAGACGTTGCGCGCCGATGTACCTGTCAAAGCGCGTTGCCGTGATCTCAACTTGACCATCGCCAAAATTGCGACCACGAATCACCCACTCACGTCTGAACGGCGAGAAGTCGCCTATAATCTCTTCGTGCATTGCAACTTGTCCTTGTAATGCTCGTCCATGGAAGCCCTGATCGTTCGCGCGGTCAGGGCTTTTTTTCTTTGCTGCGCTACTTCGTGATCCTTGCTGTACCAGCGTTTGCTGTCCTGTCTGCGTATCTCTTTCCGTTAAGTGTCCCTGATTCAAGTTTAGGCGCGCTGCGCGCGCCGCCTCTGCGGCCTCCGGCTCGCGGGAGGCTCGCGCGCCCGCGCCCCACTACCAACCCTCACTACGTTCCCGCAGCGGCACCACGCGCCCGCATCCGGTCCGCAGCCGCTATCAACATCCCATACGGAGCGCTACACGCTAGGGGCGCTCGCCGCGCGGCGTTTTTGCCGCCCCACACGCCTGACGCCCTGCCGCCAGTCCGCTAAGTCCTTCGCTATTGCCTGGCACGCTAGATCACGACCGTCCGCGGGCCAGCGCTGCGCGCTTTCAAGGGGGTATCCGTAAAAGTCGAACCGCACGACTTTTACAAACCCTCCCCCTTGACCCGCAGCCGCTCGCGCTCTATCGCGGCAACGGGCGAAGAACTCAGCGGACTGGCGGCAAGCAATCCCGCCTGCTGTGCGGCAAAAACATCAAACGTTGGGCTCCGAATCTTGCAGCCCGGCAGCATCAACACCTGGAGTCATCGACCATGACGCAACTGCAACTCCTTCTTACTGGCGGCATCGCCAGCGCCCCGCTGTGGTTCGCACGCGCCAAACGCGCCTCACGCCTGCCCGCTGTGCCGTTCATGCCGTGGCGACAGCTACGCCTACGCCTCCCGTTGCGTGCCCTCATCCGTAAGGGCCAGCACTTCATATGGACGCGCCCCGATGGCCGTCAATTCGTCTGCCGCACCATGCGCAGTCTGGTCGCTCGCGTCATGGACTATGACGGTCATCTACTGAAAGGCATTCTAGAAACCGCCCGGCTATAGTCGACGCCGCATACCCGCATGCGAGCAGCATAAAGATTGCCCTTCGCGCTCAAACGCCTATTGGCGTTGTTAAAATCGCTCGCGCAAAAATTACGGGAACCGACATGAGCCTGGATGAACGCGACTGGTACAGAGACGAACAGCGACGACGCGCCGGTGCGAACCGGTCAGACCGGCAGAACTACATTCACCCCGCGCTGGCACATCTAAATAAGCGCGGTACCTCTCGGCTCATTATCGCGCTCGCATGGACCGCCATAGGCGTCCTCCTATACGCCGCGTTCACATACATACTCAAACGCTAGATCAACGAACCCCGAGACTCGCGCATTACAAGCACAAGTCAGATTCTCTCGACCTGCAAAACCAGCAGAACCTCAGTGCGCCCCTTTGAACTCGACTTGCCATCGAGGAAATGCGGCAACCAGCTTTGATGCTCAGTCGCAGACGAGTCGGAGTCCTGCACCAGCCCGCCGAGGACGACGACCTCGCCATCTTTCATCGATACGCTTGTATTCAACGAACGCGTGTTCTTCGTCGGCGAGCTGTTCACACCCGTTGTGGTCGCAACGAAGCTCGATATCTCTTCGTCAATCGACACGTCAATCGAATCGTTCATCACGGTTGGTTGCACCGAGAACAGCACGCCTGCGTTCTGGTAATCCACCGATTGCACCGCCGTGCCCGCTGCGCCCTGATAGCTCACGCTGCCAATGGTCGGCACCTCAGATCCAACGTTCAGGCTGACTTTCTGCCCCGACGCCACACGCACATGCGGATCGCTCACTTCACGGAAACGCGAGTCCGACGACAGCGCCGAAATTGCCGCATTCAGATAATGTGCGCTGAACGAAAACGCATTGGGATCGGCACCCACCGAACCCGCGCTGATACCGAGCTGGCCATCGAGCACATGCGCAGCCAGCGACCATGCGCTATTGGTCCCATCCGTCAGCGAGACTTCGTACACCCAACCGCGCACGATAACCTGACCGGGCGCGGTATCGAGCGCCTCAACGACTTTTCGCACGTTCGCGATATCCGAGTGTTTGCCGAACACCACCAGCTCGTCATCGGCACCGACCGCAGCCGACGACACGGGCGACGAACCCGACATGAAAGGCTCAGGTAACGAAGCCCCCTTCACGCCCGTCAGTGCGCCCGTAGCCACGCCCATAGCACCCGTACCGGGCGTACTCGCAGGAGTTGCGGCAATGCCCCCCGCAGCGCCCAACGAGGACACCGCGTCCGAGCCGACCGACACATGCGAGAACAATGGCTGCACCAGCTTCGCCAGATACGCGGCCGAGCGGTACTTAGGCCGGTACACGAAAGGCTCCAGCACGTCGGGCTTGACCTGATCCGCGCCCTTCTTGCCCACGAAATCCACACCGTCGCGTGTCTCGACCTTGAAGCCGAGCGAATCCAGAAACGTCAGCATGAAGGCCCGCAGATCGCCCTTGCCCGAATCGAACTGGAACGACACCACCCGCGTGTCTTCGAGCACGTCATTCGAAATGACATGCGGCACATGCAGCGCATCGGCATAGACAAGGTCGACGACCTGCCCTACGTTCGCGAACCGCAGATCAAACGCACCGTGCCTGCCAGCCGACGCAGGCAGAGGCCCTAACGCGGGCGCCGGCGACGCACTCGAGACAACACCGGACGCAATCGCAGGAAACGGCGGTAACACGGGCTCGCCAGCCTGCACCGTCAGGCACACAAACAGCAGCACAATCGCAGCCAGTTTCATTTCGGCAGCCCCATCGAAGGCACAGGAGACGCCGCTACCGCCGCACCCGATGCACCAGTCCAGTAACCCACGCGTTCGCCATCCACCGCGCCCTCCAGCCACACACCGTCACCCGTAAAGCCTTTCCCTTCGACAGCGCGCAGCACCCCTGACGAGTCAGCAATGACGATACCGGCGCGTCCATCGATGACGAAACGCCCGACGATATGCCACGAGTGCGACGGTGAGCCCCGCGGTGCAGACGCACCCACAGCAGCCGGTGTAGCAGAAGCCTTAGCCGCGGCGGATTCATGTGCGCCCGGCTTGAGGTGGTGGAATGCGCGCCACCCGAAGATTACCGCCGCGACCAGCGCAAGCGGCCCGAAGAACAGCGCCTTGGGCACGACGCCTTTCGGCTTCGTGTGCAGTTCCGCACTGGTATAGAGAGCGAAAGCCTTTTTCGGATACGCCCACATGCTTTTGACCGCATCACGAAAACCCGCGCTTGGGTTATGAACCGAGTCCCACTCGTAAATCATGGCCCGGTTCAGGCCGAGCAGCCGACGCACGTGCACATGACGCCCGACAAGATCGCGCACCGTCTTGTTCATCCGGTTCGGATGCTGCGTAATGACCACGATATCCACGCCGAAGTGACGATGCACATGCAGCTTCTCGATATCGACGCTTGCCTTTGAGCCCTGCGGCACGGGCGGCCAGATACGTTGCACTTCGTCGACGACGAGAATGTCGTTCGGCTGCACCACTTCATGCCAGCGCCTCACGTCGTCATCGCTCACCAGCTCGTGATCAAGCGCAAGATCGCGAATACCGTTGACGAGCAGCCGCCGCCCCGATTTCAGTTCACGTTGCAGGTTCCACACGGCCCACAGCGTCTTGCCGCTACCCGGCACCCCCGTCACCAGCGTAATAGCCACGGTCGCCTCCTAGCGAATGAAGAACTTCTTCATGGACGATGCCCCGGCCATGGCCACACGCGCAGCGAACGCGCCGCCGATATAGCCGAAGCCCGTCCAGAAGCCGCCGATCGCGACGATGTTCACCACGTCCGATGACAGGCCGCCCACAGCCGTTGTGACCCACTGCATGGCCTGATTGACCGCAAGGTCCACGCCGGTCACCGTCATCACGCCCACGCCGATCCCGATAAGCGCCTGGATGACGAACGGTGCCGCCACCGACACAAACCACGTTGCCCAGGTCATATCAGATCCCCATTGCGACGATGAAAGCCGCAGCGATGCCGCACACGGCAAGCACGATTGGCCGCACATCCGCCGCGAACGTACACATGGGCGTCCACGAAAACGAGAGTTCGTAACCGAAAACAGGAATGACAACCGGACCCGGACAGGTGCCGGTAGAAGGTCCGATATCCCACGGCGTCAGCGACACGGAAACCGAACTGGACGGCAACGTATCGGCCGTAGCGGTGCCGAGCAGTGCACATGCCGACGCAGAAGGGTCAAGCTCGCACAGGTCTGCGGTATCGGACGACGATTAACCGCCGCCACCATCACCGCTGCCAGTACCGGTTCCAGTACCTGTACCTGTACCTGTACCGGTCCCCGTTCCAGTGCCAGTACCGCTGCCGGTGCCTGTTCCCGTCCCTGATCCCGTGCCGGTACCCGTTCCAGTACCCGAGCCCGTACCTGATCCGGTGCCAGTGCCCGAGCCTGTTCCCGTACCAGTGCCAGTGCCGCTTCCAGTACCCGTTCCTGTACCTGTGCCGGTCCCGCCACTTGGAAACGGCATGCCCGAATACGGCACCGCCATTGAGCCGTCGCCCGTGTTCGCGTCCACCGCATCGCCCACCGTAGGCACCCAGCTCGGATTCGCAGCATTCCAGGCCGTCACGTCATCCGCCGTGATCGGATTCGACGGGTCGTACGGCACCCCTGTATAGCCACTTTGCTCGCTTGCCTGCTGCCACAGCGAATCCGCAAGCGCTGCCGTCAATGCAGGATCAAGCGGCAAGGCAAGGTCCGACTGCGGAATCGAGTTGACCGCATCGCCAATCGGTTCCTGCTGCGGCGTTGGCGGTATGTACACCTGGCATGCACCGCTGTAGAAAAGCCCGCTGGCACACGAAGGAAGAGACCACGTCGACGACGAAAGACTGACCGGCAGCGTGCCCGTAAGCGCAACACTGCCGTCCGTCTCGTCAATAGCGAAAGGACAAGACGCCGTGCCGGTATTGACTATCGTGCAAGGGCCAGTCAGCCGTTCATCTTTCCAACCCGACTGCGCCCAGCTCGTCGCGTTGGCCGACGCATTCCACTGCATACACGCCTGCGCGGCGGCCTCCGGCGTACCACCATCGCAGCTACCTGCGCCGCTCCAGAAACTCTGCCCCTGCACAAGTGCACCTGATGGTTGGTTTGCTACGCCCACCGTTGACGACGGCTTCGGAGAAAAGAGCCAGTTGGCAAGACCGTTCACGCCCAGCTGTACAAACGTTCCGACAACCGTACCCACTGTGATACATCCGGCGACCGCAAAAAGCGCACCGACGCCCCCTGTCGGCAAACCTGCCGCGCCAAAGCACGCGGTACTCACAATGCCGCCCACAATATTGCCCGCGACCGACGAACTGAGGCCAGTCGCGCTATTTACCCCTTCCGCCGTTGCCTGCGCCTGCGCCGATGTAGGCACGACGCCACGTTGCGCCTCTTTAGCCGCAATTACTCCGCCTAGCTGTGCCTGGGCGCGTTCAAACGAACCGGCCACGCCAGGCACGTACGAACCAACGATGTTGCCAGCGCTGTCAAAAATCAGTGCCGTAGCAGCGTGCGCGTATAAGCAAACCGCAAACAGCACCAACGCGAGCAGCAGACGAACGCGACGCATATCGCCTCACAGAAAAAGAATCAGGCCAACCGCCCAGAACGTCGCGACCACCGAGGCCGCGCAGAACAGATACCAGGCCATTATTCGGAAACCTCACTATCGATGAAGCGCCGCACGCTCCGGATTGCCCACGCCGATGCCATTACCAGCAGCATGGCCCCGCCCACCTCCATGCCGACGACCTCGCCGCCCGGAATCGGGCTGTCGGACCCTGACTGCACCGGCTCCATGTAGGCGTACAAGGTCTCGCCCACCGCGTTCAATCCGCACTCAGCCGGTGTACTACCCACGAACAGCGCCGGATCGCTCGCCGGAACATCCGGCTGCAGATAGCAAACGACCGCATACTGTCTTCCCTCAACCGCTGACGCCATCACGCACCCCGGATGAAAAAACGGGGCGCTCAGCTCCCGCCAAACGCCCCGCACTTCACACAGCCCGCCGTCAGCGACCGATGAAACCCTTGATCAGACGGAACGCGAACACCACGACCACCACGCCGAGGACGGCAATGCCAACGTCCTGCACCGTCGTCGACGTGCTCGAAATCGACGCCACGATGCTCGTATCGTCGATTGCCGGGGTTGTCGTGCCCGAGCTCTGCGCGAACGCAGCCACCGGAGCGGCAACAGCCGCCAGAACAAGAGCACCCTTCTCGAACAGCTTCTTCATTACAGCTACTCCTATTGGCCCGTACCGTTTGGACGCGAAGCGCCCGGGCCGTTAGCGCGTTGCGTCGACTTCTTTGGCGGATCGCGACGAAACACCGTGCGAGCCGCGTAATTCAACCCCTTGCAGCAGAGGTAGATACCCACCTGGGCATTGAGCAGCGCGAGCTGCAGCGCAACGCGGTCTACCGCATCAAATGGAAGGCTTTGCATCACCACTCCCCGGCCAGCCCGCCCATCGCATCGATGTGACAGGCAAGCAGAACTTCAATCGAAAGGCCGAAGCGCTCGCGCACACCCTCGTCGCGCATCCAGAGCCACGCGGACAAACCGAGCCGCAACGAGCGCATCAGCGACATGTCAGGCTCCAGCGCCCGCAGCAACACCCGCCCCCGGCTTGCCCTTCGCTCCCGGCATACCGAACGGCTGCAACGACACCACACGCGGTTCGAGCTTGCCCTCGCTCGACCGGAACAGCGAAAACTCCGCGAGGTAGTCACCCGGAGTCGATTCCTTGAGCACTTCGGGCAGGTTGATCGTGCCAACGAGGATCGATTTCCCTTCGCTGTTCTCCTGTTCGAGGATGCACTGCGCCTCGTGAATAGCCCACGGGTTGCCGGTCTTCTTCGAAATGCCTGACCGGTGCGTCACATCGAGAATCGTCAATTTCTGCTTGTTCATACATTCACCTTTCGATTAGTAGTGCTATTCACACTAGGTAAGCCCTTGTCGGGCAAATGGGTCGCAGACTGGCCACGACCGGAGACGCTTAACGCGTCGTTACGGCAACATCACTACACGCACCACAACCGCCCGCACGGTCAACACCGCACCAGGCGCACAACTCCGCTGCGACTTCCATCGACAGCGCACTTACATCGCGTCGACGCACTTCGAGCGGCATCGAGCGCACCGGCGACACCCGACCGTAAAACAGATCCGGTGTCCGCACGTCGTCTGTGCACTTTGCCATGCAGTCAGGTTCGGAAAGGGTTGACCGGCGCGCCGACTTCGACCGGCACCAGCGTAAGAAAATTGGGTTGGCGACCCTGCCGGTACAGTTCGGCGCGAGCCTTGTCGCGCGCTTTTTCGCTGTCTCTTGCGCGGACTTCGACAGTAGCAACGCGCGAATGCGCGTGCTGCGTATAGACGTGAACTCGATATGCAGGCACAGCTAACCCCCGTTATTGACTTTCGATGAGCCGAAACTGTGAAGAGTTATATTTATGGGCACCAACAACAACCGAGAAACAACAATGACACGCCCGACCATTTCATCAATCGCTATTGGAACTGTCATCAAAGACTTCGATGAGGGACCCAATAACGCAAAAGACGCGTGGAAGTTCTATTCAACTGAACTCGATAAGCATGAAAACCCGGTAGCAATCGTCATTTGCAACGACCAAGGCGCATTTTTCGGAGAAGTCTGGAGCCAAAACGACGTTCCAACCTCTTTCGAAAATTTCGAGAACCGTATGGGCATCCTTGGTGTGTATGAAGACGACGACTACGACGAAGAGTGACGCGTTAGCAGATCGCATGCTGTCAACAACGGTAGCACCGCCGTAGCCTTTTTCACGCGGCGTGCTGCTACGTTGCCCATTTCGACCGAACACCAGGCATCACGAACTTCACGCCAGGCAATGCGGCCGCCGCAAAGAACGTGTAGCCAGGAGGACACCTTGCCTTGCTCGACCAGCGCGACAGGCTCAACACCATTAACGGTCAACAACGCCCGTACCGCCTCATAGCGAAGTCGCAACGTGGCTACGTCAGCGATCTCACGACACGTCAGTGTTACCACCACCAAAGAACCTTTCACAGCACCTCCCCGTTTAATGGGTCGTACTCGACGCGCGGGGTTTACCTTTTCCGCCGCGCTGGTAGACTTCGTAACAGAAAAGTTACGCGTAACACATCTGTTACGAATGATGCGCGTAACACATTTGTTACGTCAATCGGAGATTTATATGAACTATGACGAGTTGATAGCTAAGGCACTGCAAGGCCGCTCCGTCAGCGCGACGGCCGCACACCTTGGAATGTCGAAAATGACGTTGAATCGATATGTGCGTGGTAGCCATATTCCCGATTACCGAACCGCTGCGTTGCTTGCTAAAGAAGCGAACGTCTCTCTTGGGGAAGTGATGCAGATAATGGTTGCTAAAGAAGCCGAATTGAAAGGCTCGAAAGAGGTCTTTGCGGCGGGTTTTCGCCTGCTCACTAACGCCGCGAATCGCCTTTTTTCGCGTCTGGCAACCGCGTGAATTGGTGCGTTAGTGAGTTCGACTTTCTATAAATTATCGACAAAACGGATGTAACGGCCATTTAGTAATGTCCGGTTTGGGCCAGTTAGAAATGTCCGGTTCGGGGCTCCGCGAGGCGCATGCTGTGGCGCGCACACGATGGAGCCTGTGATGAACGAACCCGGACTGGTGACGATCAGCATGAACGAACTGCAGCGGGTCAAGATCATCGAGGCGGTTGTCGAAGGACGGCTGAGCGGCGTGCGTGCTGCCGCTCAGCTGGGACTGAGCGAGCGGCAGGTTTCGCGTCTGAGACGCCGCTTTGAGGCGTCGGGGGCCGCCGGTCTGATTTCGGCCAAACGTGGCAGGCCGAGCAACCGGCAACTGCCGGTGAACGTGCGGGCCCGCGTGATCGCCATCGTCCGCGAGCGCTACGCCGATTTTGGGCCGACCCTGGCGCGCGAGAAGTTGTACGAGTGTCACGGCATCCTGCTGGCCAAGGAGACGTTGCGGCAATGGATGTACGATGCCGGGCTCTGGGTGCCGCGCGCGCAGCGTCCGCCGAAGGTGTACCAGCCGCGCAACCGCCGCGCGTGCTATGGCGAGCTGATCCAGATCGATGGCAGCGACCATCGCTGGTTCGAGGAGCGGGCGCCGGCGTGCACGCTGCTGGTGTTCGTTGACGACGCGACCAGCCGGCTGATGGCGCTGCACTTCACGGCCACCAAGTCGACCTTCAGCTATTTCGAGGCGCTGGCGAAGTATCTGTGCGCGCACGGCAAGCCGGTGGCGTTCTACAGCGACAAGGCGAGCGTGTTCTACGTGAAGAACCGGTCCGCCACCGCGGGCAAAGGTGTCACGCAGTTCGGGCGCGCCCTGTACGAACTCAACATCGAGACGTTCTGTGCGAACTCGAGCCAGGCGAAGGGGCGCGTCGAGCGCGCCAACGGTACGCTGCAGGACCGGCTCGTGAAGGAGCTTCGGCTGCGCGGCATCAGCACGCGGGAAGCCGCCAATGCGTATGCGCCCTCCTTCATCGCGGACTTCAACCGGCGTTTTGCGAAGCCGCCGGCGAGCGATTACAACACGCACCGGCCACTGCACGATGAGGAGGACCTGCGGCAGATCCTGGCCTATCGCGTGCCGCGCAAGGTGACGAATTCACTCACGGTGCAGTACGACCGCGTGATGTACCTGCTCGAGGACACCGCGGCCAATCGCCGCCTGATCCATGAGTACGTGGAGGTGGTCGAGTATCCCGATGGTGTGATCGAGGTGCAGGCCGACGGCATGGTGTTGCCGCACACCGAATATGACCGCATCACGAAGCTCGACCAGGGCGCGGAAATCGACAACAAGCGGCTCGCGAGCGCGCTGGAAGTGGCGCGGCAGGTTCAGGCGATACGTGATGACCGGCGCGCGGCGGGCTCCCCTTCCCGGACCCATATCGGTGAAGCGGTCCGTGCGAAGAAGGCGCTCGTCGGGCTGAAGAAGCAGCGTGCGATCAAGGTTGCCGATCTGAACCAGGCCATTCTCGAAGTCAGTGAAAAAGAAATGAGGGGACGGGGGGCGGCTGCGCCGCCCCACCCCAAAACCATAAACAGAACCAAGGCAAAAACGGCTTCAAAACCGGACATTTCTATTTAGCCAGCACCCGGACATTTCAATCTGGCCATGACAACGGATGTAATGGCTAAGTTCAGATGTCCGCTTTTGCGCCGCGTAAGCTGTCCGGCCGCCGGTTGTCCGGCGTCGGGAGCTTGGATGGCTGCGACAGACTCGACCGGTTGAAGATGATCCAGGCGATCGTCGAACTGGGCCTGAAGCCCGGCCGTGCCGCGGAACGCCTGGCTGCGAGATAACGGGATGACGCAGACTGCGGCGCATCGAGCGGCATATTGAGCGCGACGCACGCATTGCGTGCTGATGTGCCAGATAACCGGGGCATTGCAAGCTTTGCAATGCCCCGGTTTTTTCATGCTCGATGCAGTTTGAAATCGACCTCCCTCGGACGGCCGTCGAGCGCCAATGCCGCGCGCGCGGCCGGTGACCGGCTGACCACCTTGCCGCGGCTCACCACGGCAAGACGCGCCGCGCGCAGACGAATCGCTTCCACTTCATCGCGAGCATCGAGCACCACACAATTGGCCGCGCAGCCCGGCGCGATGCCGTAGCCATCGAGACCGAGAATGCGCGCCGCGCTGAAAGTGACTGCGTCGAAGCACGCGCGCATCGCATCGGTACCCGTCATTTGCGCGACGTGCAGCCCCATCTGCGCGACTTCCAGCATGTCGCCGGAGCCGAGGCTGTACCACGGGTCCATCACGCAGTCGTGGCCGAACGCGACGTTGATCCCCGCCGCCAGCATCTCCGGCACGCGTGTCATGCCACGCCGCTTCGGGTAGGTATCGGAGCGTCCCTGTAGCGTAATGTTGATCAGCGGATTCGCAATCGCCGCGACACCCGATTCGCGCATCAACGGCAAAAGCTTGCTGACGTAGTAGTTGTCCATCGAATGCATCGACGTCAGATGCGAACCCGTCACCCGGCCGTGCAAACCCAGACGGTGCGTGTGCGCAGCGAGCGTTTCGATATGGCGCGACAGCGGGTCATCTGATTCGTCGCAATGCATATCGACGCGAAGCCCTTTCTGCGCGGCGAACTCGCAGAGCAGGCGCACCGATTCGGCGCCATCCGCCATCGTCCGCTCGAAATGCGGAATGCCGCCGACGACGTCGACACCGAGGTCGATTGCACGCTTCAGGTTGTCGAATGCGCGCGGGCTGCGCAGCAGGCCATCCTGCGGAAAAGCGACCAGTTGCAAGTCCATGTAGTGCGCAACACGGCGCCGCACTTCAAGCAGTGCGTGAACAGCAAACAAGCGCTCGTCGCACACGTCGACATGCGTGCGAATCGCCAACAAGCCGCGCGCGACCGCCCAGTCGCAATACTGCAGCGCGCGCTCGACCAGCGCGTCCTGCGTCAGATGCGGTTTCAGTTCGCCCCATAACGCAATGCCTTCGAGCAGCGTGCCGGATGCGTTGACGCGCGGCAACCCGTACGACAACGTCGCGTCCATATGAAAGTGCGCGTCGACGAACGGCGGCGTAACAAGCGAGCCGTCCGCGTTGATTTCGTCGCGCGCGTGAGCGGCAAGATGCGGTTCGACCGCGACGATCCGCGTGTCTTCAATGCCAATATCGACTGGCGATTCTCCACCTGCTGCGCTGCGCGGCAACACCGCGTTACGGATGATCAGGTCCATGCGCGTCCCCTTTCTGATTCTCACCGATTCTATCGGCAGAAAAAAAGCGTGGGGAGTTCGGAGACACGGCCGGTCACGTTCGTCCGAAATACGCACCGCGGTCTCATGCTGGATGGGTTTTTTGTGCAAGCCCCTAAATTTTCGCCCGATTTGCGTCGATACGGCCGGATACGGACGCAGTCATCGGGACCGCGTCGCGAACGGAGCGCGCAGATGTTGCACAAATGGATTTCGTCATGGTCGTGGGCCGGAGCCTTGGGTCTGGCCAAAAGATTCGTATTGCCGCTGGTCATCGTGACCGCGTGGACCAACCAGAAAACGCCCGCACAACATAAGCAATAGTGCACGGCCTCGCGCGCTGCCGGCACACAAACGACAGACGGCGAGCGCGCACAACACGCGCTCGCCGCCCTTGCCACAGCCGCTACCGCTTACTCGTCAGCCTCTGCAACGTTCCGGCGCCGCAGCCCGTCCGTGATGAACTCGGACGGACGCGCGTTCGTCGAATGCTCGGCGACTTCCTCCGTCGCGATCATGTTCTCGTACGCCTTGCGCCGCTCCTCGACCTCCGGATGATGGAAAACACCTTCGTAGTTCCCGGTGGCCACCTTCTCCGTAATGCCCTTGAACCGAGCATCGTGCTCTCCCAGCGTATCGAAGATGTCGTACATCGGGCGCAGTACGCGCGTATTCATCGCGTAAGCGGCATCTCCATGCGCCTTGATGCCGACTGCGAGCGCATCGGTGCCGAACAGCAACCGGTCGCGATGCGCGTTGAACAGATACAGCCAGTTGTTCCCCTGATTGCCATGCGCCGTCGCCAGCCTGACGAATGCGTCGCGCACCGCGGGTTTGTCCATTTCCGCTTTGACTCGGTCCTTGAAGTCGGCGAGCGCCTGGAAATACGTGTGCGCGACATTTTCTCCAGCCTGACGATGCACCGCGGCCAGGTTCAGATCGCCGAGGTCGTCGGCCTTGTCCGCACGGCCCCCTTCTTCCGCGAAAGTCTTGTAGAGCTTCAGCAGGTTCTGAATGCCGGAGCGGATCGGTTCCGAGAGCCCCGCGCGCGTGAGCTGATCGTGTACGTTCTCGAGAATGTCATGAGCGATGAAGTCCCATGACAGATCGAGCGACAGCACATCCTTCAGCTTTTCCTTCGACAACAGCGCGTCGAGGCTGCGGGTGTGGTCGGCGCCTTCGGCCGTAAAGCGCGAAATGCCCGCGCCATGCGCCCAGACAATCTTCGGCACGATCGGCGGGATGTTCGTCACGCCTTTCTTTGCGAGAATGTCGTTGCCCTTCCATCCCATGCGCCCGACCCATTCCTCGATGGCCGCGATCACCTGGTTCGCGTACCGGTTCTTGTCGCCGGGCACGCCGCGGTCGCAGTGCAGGATCAACGGCAGGCCGCGCTGTGCGCACGCATCGAACAACATCTGCGTGTCCTTGCTGTTGATACTCGGATTGTGCGGATTCTTGCCCGTGATGATCTCTTTCTTGAGCGTGACTTCGCCGACCGCCTTGTACGCGCCCGGATTCATCCGCATCCGGTTCTTCATTTCCTGCCCGATATTGGCGCCGTTCGTAATATCGAAGCCGGTCATGCTCAGGTCGAAACGCTCTTTCAGTTCGGCCGGCAGGTTATCGTATTGCGCCGCAAGCGGCATATCGTGATCGCGGTAGTCGATGCCGTGCTGCGAGTTCGCGTAGTACTTTCGCTCGGCGGTCGGCTTGTAGACCTGCGACGGAATACCGGCGAGGTTCGTGTACTTGATGTTGCTGCGATCCATGAACGCGGCGAGCTGCTTGAGCGAATTGACACGGCCGGAATAGCTGGTCGGATGGAAATGCGCGTCGTGCTGGTCGATATGGTCGAGCTTGACCGGCTCCCCGTCGATCGCGAGACTCATCGCACTGGCCGTGAGCCCTCGCTGAACCGCCGGCATCGCCTGCTGATCGCGCCACATCGAGCGCAGCATGTTTTCCGCGGCGCCTTCCATGCTCTGGTCGCGCTCGACCGGCGCCTCCTGTTCGATCGCTTCGTGGAACGCCGCCGGCAGTGCACGCAGATAGTTGTGTCTTGCAAGTGCAGCGGCGCTCGGCCCGGTCTGCGCTTCGATGTCGCTGGGCCCGCTGCTTGTGGTGGGAAGCGCGTCGGCGTCCTTGAGTCTCGTCAACTCCTGCTTCAGCGCCTTCAGCGAAAACTGGCCGCCCTCGAATGCGGCGGTGAAATTGCGTTTCGCGTGGGCCAGTGCCGCCTCATTTTCCGGGGTGTCCTCCGTTCCGACCTTCGCGAACCCATCAAACAGATTGCGCACGGTCGAACGACCCTCATCGGCCGCGTCCTCGGACTGGAGTTTCGATGCATCGAATCTGAGCATATTGCCGAGCAACATCAGCTTCGCGCCGACAAAACCCGGCTGCTGGCCGCGGAACGCTTCGTTGAACATGCGGCCGGTTGTCGCCAGCAACTGCTCCTTGTCATCCGAGGCCGGATGGGAAGCCATGTGATCGGCAATATCCCGGACCAGCACGCGGCCATGCGCCTTCGCACCCAGCGATGCGACAGCCTGCTGCGCGCTCATGCGTCCGGCGCCATATTCGACAGCGTTGTCGACGAACGCGCGCGCAAGGCCCTGACGGTCGACCTGACGCAGCGCGGCAAACGTCGGCATCAGCGTCTTGCTCAATTCCGTCACGGTTGCCGCATGCTCGAACACCTGGTCCGGGCCGCCGAGCTGGAACTGGCTTTGCAGCAACAGCGCCTGGACGTCGCGTATCCGGTTGCCCACATCCTGGAGTTCCGGCTGGATCGGCGTGCCGTTCTCCGCGCTTTCCTTTGCGATCCTCAGCGACTCCGCCGCGTTGTTCAGGACCTGCGCCATCTTCTTCACCGTACCCGTCGACACCGTGTCGCCCGGTTCCAGTTTTGACGCCGCATCGAGCAGCCTGCCGCGCAGATCGTCGATCTGTTGCAACGCGTCGCCCTTTTCGCGGAATGCGGCGCCGTTGAATACGTTCACCGCCTGCTCGAATTGCCGCGCCGGCTCTGCGCCCCACTTGCCGTCGCGAATATCGACCCCCGATTTATCGAGCAGATTTTCGAACTCGTTCATCGCCGAGCCTCGAATCTGTTGCGACAGCACATCGCTTCCGGCGATACCGAACTTGTTCGCGTGCTTCGCGGGATCGTTGAGCGCGTAAGTGAAGGCCGTCCGCGCGAGGCTGCCGATCAGCAGGAACAGGCTGATACCCGCGAAAATGTTCAACGCATTGCGCGATTCCGGGTTCGACGTCGCCTTCTCGCCGGCCTCGCGTATCAAACCGTACACGGCGGCGCCGAGCACCGCGCCCAATGCGCGCGAGGTCAATTCGTATGTCTTGTTCAGCCGCGTCGTGCGGTCCGCCAGCGCGGGCTCCGCGGTCAGATAGATGCCGTTCGGTATCGAGCGGTTGTGCGTGGTCTCAGGCAGATATTTCGCCTCGTCGACGCCATTGCGCTTGAGCGTATGCGCCGCACCCAGCGAAATCGCGCCCTGCCCGATCACGCTCATCGCGAGTCCTGACGCAAGCGAACGGACCGGCGCCCCCCACGCATGCGAATTCACGTTCGACGAAGCATCGATCGCACTGCCGACGGCGCCATATATCAGGAGGTTGCTGATCGCCAGGATGGCATCGCCGAGAATGGCCTTATAGGTGCCCGCATTCGCGGAATTCTGCGTCGCGAGCCGCAATTGTGCGTTCGCGCCGCCCAGCTTGCGCAGCGCGACCGATGCGAGTTCGGTGCCCGCCACCGAAGCCGGCGCCAGCGCCACCGAATACGCGAGCGACTGACGATGCTCGGGAAGAAACGCGGAGATCACCGTCGGCACAAAGAAGCCGAGCACGTTGCTGGTGAGCGCGGCAGCCATGTTGGCCATGGCCTGCCGGGCGCCCGGCGTGACCGCTTGTGCCGGCGCTTTCGAAAGCTCGCGCAAATGCGCGCTCACTTCGTCGAGATATTTCCCCATCGCCTGCTGCTGGGCGGGAGTCGGCACGCCGCCGGGGCTGACGTTCTTCAATTCATCACGGAGCCGCTCCTGCGCGCTGAACACAGCAGGCGGCAATTCCGCATGGCTCGCTGCCGCCGCCTGGGGCGCCGCGGTCGAGGTCGTTCGCGACTGCCCCGGCAGGCTGACCCGCAGACGGGAAGGGGCGGTGCCAGTCTTCGTGGCGGGGTCGTTCGCGCTTGCCGTCGCTCGCGAAAGTGCGATCGGCATATTGGGATCGATGCTCGGTTGCTTCGACGACGTGACGGTCGCGTCTTTCTTGCCCGACTCCGAAGCCAAACTCTCCAGCGGCACATCGTATGTCCGGCTGCTATCGCTCGTTGCACCCATTGGCGCTGTCATGGTAGGTCCTCTTCTCTGGTACGGCCGACGTCCGGACGAATCGTTTCCGGCCGGCCGATGGGTTTAAGAAACATTCAGTCATGCGAATAACTACGTCGTGCAGTAAAACTGCATCGATGACCTAAGCTTCGTATTTTCAGAAGACCGATGAACAGCGGGGGACGAAGAAAAGCTACAGGACGCGAACGCGGCGGCGAACGCGGGCGACGAACACGTATGCGTGCAACATCTCCGTGCTATGCGCAAACGCACATCGCCCGTCGCCGGTGCACAGAAGCACCGGGGACGGGCGTTCGCACGGAAGTGCGTGTCGTCAGAACTGCGAGAGGCGGGCCGGCACGCGCCTCCGGCCTCGCATCGAGCGCGAAGCTCGCGCGATCAGAACAGCGTGCGCAGGCTCAGGCTCACGCCGACATTATTCTTGTCGCCCGCGAAGGTCAACGGCCCGTTCGGGTCGTTGACCGATGCACCTGCCAGATGGCTGCGGTCCACCTCGAGATAGACGTCCGTGCGCTTGCTCAGCACATAGTCGGCAATGCCATAGACGGTTTGAATCGTGCCGTTGCTGCCCGGTGAGACATTGTTCGCATGATCGTACGCGTACGACACGGTGAAACGCCATTGCGCGGCCGGCTGCCACGCGAAACCCGCACGTACGAACAGATCCGTGCGCGCTGCCGTCTGCACGCCGCCGCCCGCGACCGTCGCGTTGCTGACGATGCTGGTGTTCGCGAGCGGGCCGCCGCTATTGGTCGCCGCGACCGCGAAGCCGGCATCGCGTCGCGCATCGATTCCGTACAGATAGAAGTTGAACAGTCCGTATGCGTAGGTGCCGCCCAGCGACCCGACCAGCAGCTTGTGCCCGCTCGCGTCCTTGGATTCGGCGCCCGCAATACCGGCCTTGCCGCCGGTGAAGTTGTAGATCAGGTACGCGGTATTCGTGCTGCCGGTGCTCGCGCTGCCCGGCTGACCGCCGAACGAATGCTGGAGCTGCACGGTAACCGGGCCGATCCGGTTGTCGTACTCAGCCGTATTGTCGAAGCGGATGCCCGTCAGAAACAGCGACCAGTCGGTCGCATTGATATTGCCGCCGCCGATCGGGTCGAAGTTGAACGCATAGAAGTTGTAGATGCCGCCATACTGCCGGCCGAGCTTCAGCGTGCCGTAGGTATCCTGTTGCAGGCCGACCCACGCGAAGCGCCCGAACAGCTGCTGCTGCTGATCGCTCTTGCCGTTCGCGATGTTAAAGCCCGATTCGAGATTGAAGATCGCGTGCATGCCGGCGCCGAGATCCTCGCTTCCCTTCAGGCCGAAGCGATTGCCGTTGATCGCGCCTTCGTTGACCGATACCACGTTGCCCGTATTGGAAGTCTGGAACCGCACAGCCTCATCGATCAGGCCGTATAAAGTGACGCTCGACTGCGCATACGCGCTGCTACAACCGAGAACGGCAAGCGCTGCCCCGCATACGTACTGTTTCATCGTATTCCTTGTTTTTGACCATTGCCCCTGCAACTTCGTGCTCTGGCGGCACGCCGTTGCCTCCTGCCGCATAGCGGCATGCACGCGGGCACACGCAGGTCCGGTTCGCTGCCGGCCTTATCGTCTTTCCCCGAGCAGGGCAAATTTTTATGCAATCCCGCTCATTGGTCGAACAAGAAATTTAAATTCGATATACAAACAAAATACATATCGCGGGGCAATCGCCGCCGCACGAACTCACACGACCACGTGCGCCGCCCCCTCGCCGAGTCTCGACGCGTAGCGGCGAATCGTTTCGATCGCAATCTCGACGAGCCGCTCCGTACTGTCCGTTCCGGAGCGCCACGCGATCACGAACGGCAACGGCGGAGGCCTCTCGAGGCCCTCCAGTTCGAGCAATGCCCCACTTTGCAGCAGATCCGGCACCAGTACGGGCGGCATCGCGGCGACGCCGAACCCGGCCTGGGTCAGCTTGATCATCGCGGCCACCGAATTGACGCAGCTCACGCGCGTCTCGCTGATGCCGTTGGACTGCATCAGCCGCAACAGGTCCTGGTGCGGGCGCGAATGCCGCGAATAGGTAATGAGGCGCTCGTTGCCGAGACGGCGCAATCGGGCGGCGGGGTCGCCGTCCATCGGCTGTGCCGCGATCGCCGAATTGGCTGCCACGAGCCAGCCCACCGACAGATGCAGCACCTCCATGCTGCGGATCGTTTCGTCGCGCAGCATGTCGGTCTGGATCACCATGTCGAGCATGCCGCGGCGCAACTGCTCGTTCAGATGAAGCGCCGTTTCCGAGGTCACCTCGATATCGAGGTTCGGATAGTGCTGGACCACGTCGGCAACGAAATCGACAAACCACGAGTGAATCGCGCTGTCCATCGCACCGATGCGGAACGTGCCGAATGCGAGCTTTTCGTCCTGCAGCGACGCACGCAACCGGCTCATCGAAATGCTGACCTGCTCCGCGTGCTGCAGCACGCGTTCTCCCTCGCGCGTCAGCGTCACGCCCTTCGGCTCGCGGCTGAAGAGCCGCGTGCCGAGATCCTGCTCGAGCACCGAAATGCGGCTAGAAATCGCGGCCTGCGTGGAATGCAGCTTATCGGCGGCGAGACTGAAGCTGCGCAATTTCGCCACCCAGATAAAGGTCTCCAGAAACTTTAGATTCATGTTCTCCCCCAACGACTCAACGCACAAAGGCCGGGTTTGCGTCGGCAAACCCGGCCTCGTCCTGCCAATTTAAGCGCGGCGCGCTCTTCCTACAGGAACATCAGCATATTCAACAGAACAATATTTACGATCAAGAGGGTGATCGCCGTGGGGACCTGCGCGCGTATTACGCCGTATTTGTCCGGCAGTTCGAGCAGCGCGGCCGGCACCATGTTGTAGTTGGCCGCCATCGGCGTGAGTAGCGTTCCGCAGTAACCGGAAAACATACCGATCGCGACCATCGGCGCCGGGTTGCCGTGAAAGACGTTGATCAGGATCGGCACGCCGACGCCGCCCGTCATCACGGGAAACGCGGCAAAGCCATTGCCCATGATCACGGTAAACAGCGCCATGCCGACGCAATAGACCACGACCGCGACAAAGCGATAATCGAGGTCGATGTAAGACGTTGTAATGTGAGCGACAGCTTTGCCGACACCCGCATCGGCGAACACGAGCCCCAGCATGCCGAGCATCTGCGGCAACACGACGGCCCATGACAGCGCATCGACCAGACGCCGCGCCTCCTTCACCGACTGACCGACCGAATCGCGGGTCAGCCGGCACGCGAGCGCCAGCGCCAGGATGCAGCCGATGCCGAACGCAACGAGCGTCACGTTTTTCGGATCGAGCAGCGCGACCCCGCCGAACACGAGCCGCGACGACAGCAGCGTCCCGACCACGGTCACGAGTGGAATGGTGAGCGCCGGCAGGAATAGCGTGTTGCCGAGCCGCAATGCGCTGGCCCGGCGCTCTTCTTCCGAACGCAGGCGCGGCTTCGCGCCGGTCACGCCACCGAACCCGGCCACCAGCGCCATCACGATGACGAGCGCGCCGACCACCGATGCGGGCAGCCGGTCGCCCACCAGAAAGATGATGCCGTAGAGAATCCAGAAGCCGCCGGCGAACAGGCGCTTCGGATGCGAGCGGTCGCTGATGATAATGCCGCCGATCACGAACAGCACGATGCCGAGCAGCCAGAAGAAGTAGTTGAGCGAGACGATCATGCGTTTTCTCCATGAGCCGGTACGCCCGCTGCGGAGTCGTTCGCGTCGGGCGTGGCCCGATCCGCCGAGCCGCGGTGCGCGAGCCAGCGATCCAGCGTGTAAAGCCGCGCGCCGTGAATCAGGAAAGCGGCCAGCGCGGTGGGCATGCCCCATATCGCCACGCGCATCGGTTCGACCGCGATGCCCGCTTCCTTGAGGAAGGTCACCATCAGCACGATCGCGCCGAACGCAACGAAAATGTCCTCGCCAAAGAACAGCCCCACGTTGTCAGTCGCCGCCGCGAACGCGCGCAAGCGGTAACGCACGGCGTCGGTCAGCTTGCCGAAACGTGCCTCGGCCGCGCCTTCCACCATCGGCGACACGAGCGGACGGACCATCTGCGCGTGGCCGCCGAGCCCGGTCAAACCAAGCGCAGCGGTCGTCTCGCGGATAAACAGATAGACGACGAGCAAACGCCCCGGCGTCGCCGCGCGAATGCCCGCTATCCATATCTGCGCGCGCTCGCGCAGCCCGTGACGTTCGAGCAGGCCGATCACCGCGAGCGGCAGCAGGATGATCAGCGGGATCACGCGCGTCTTGATGAATCCAGTGCCGATCGCCGCCAGCATCTGTTCAACCGGGAAATGCGCGGCGACGCCCGCGACAAGCGCCGCGGCCGTCACGATCAACATCGGATTGAAGCGCAACAGGAACCCGGCGACGATCACGGCCACGCCGAGCAAGGGGTAAAGATTCACGGTGGATTGCATCAACGGCTCCCTCCAGGCAGCGGTTTGAAATCCGTCCCGCCGCCGTCGAATTGCGGCGGCGGGACGGCCGGCACGGCGCGCGCTCAGCGGCGCGCCGGTTGCTTACGCGGCGCGGCCATAGCCGCCACCGCCAGGCGTCTCGATCACGAATACGTCGCCGGGCTGCACGGTCGTCGTATGCGTCGCGTCGAAGCGTTCGATGTCGCCGCCGGCGCGCTCGATCCAGTTACGGCCGACGCGCCCGTTCTCGCCGCCCGCGAGGCCGAATGGTGGCACACGACGGCGGTTCGCCAGAATATTCGCGGTCATCGCGCGCGCAAAGCGGATGCGCCGCACCGCGCCGTCGCCGCCGGGTTGGCGGCCCGCGCCGCCGCTGCCCAGCCGGATCGCATGCTGCTCGACGATCACCGGGAAACGCCATTCGATCACTTCCGGGTCGGTCATCCGCGAGTTCGTCATATGCGTCTGCACCGCGGACGTGCCCGGATGGTCTTGCCCCGCACCGGAGCCGCCGGCAATCGTCTCGTAGTACTGTTGCGAGTCGTCGCCGAACGTGAAGTTGTTCATCGTGCCCTGCGAGCCCGCCATCACGCCCAGCGCACCGTACAGCGCATCGGTGACCGATTGCGACACCTCGACGTTGCCCGCGACCACCGCGGCCGGATACACCGGGTTCAGCATCGAGCCGTGCGGAATCACGATATCGATCGGACGCAACACGCCCTCGTTCATCGGAATGCCGTCGGCCAGCAGCGTGCGGAACACGTACAGCACCGCGGCCTTGCAGACGGAGCGCGGCGCATTGAAGTTGCTCGGCCGTTGCGCGCTCGTGCCGGTGAAGTCGACGCGCGCCTGCCGCTTCGCGTGATCGATCGACACTTTCACGCTGATCACCGCGCCATCGTCCATCTCATATGCGAACTCGCCGTCGCTGAGCGTGGCGATCGCGTTGCGCACCGCGCTTTCCGCGTTGTCCTGCACGTGGCCCATATACGCGAGCACGACCGGCGCGCTGTAGCGATCGACCGCGCGCAGCAGTTCCGACGCGCCGCATTCGCACGCGGCGATCTGCGCGGTGAGGTCCGCGATGTTCTGGTCGACGTTGCGGCTCGGATACGGTCCCGCCGAGAACAGCGCGCGCACCGGCGCTTCGAGGAAGCGGTCGGCCTCGACGATCTTCACGTTGTCGAGCAGCACGCCTTCCTCTTCGATCGTCGTGCTGTTCGGCGGCATCGAGCCGGGCGTGATGCCGCCGACGTCGCCGTGATGCCCGCGCGCGGCCACATAGAACAGCAGTTCGCCGCGCTCGCCGCCATACACCGGCATCACGACCGTGATGTCCGGCAGGTGCGTGCCGCCGTTGTACGGCACGTTCAGCATGTACACGTCGCCTTGCCGCATCGTCGCGCCGTGCTGCTGGATCACGCTCAGCACGCTGTCGCTCATCGAGCCGAGATGGACCGGAATATGCGGCGCATTCGCGATCAGCCCGCCCGCGCGGTCGAAGATCGCGCAGGAAAAGTCGAGCCGTTCCTTCATGTTGACCGAATACGACGTCTTTTCGAGCGCCACGCCCATCTGCTGCGCGATCGACATGAAGATATTGTTGAAGATCTCCAGGTGCACCGGGTGCCGCTCGGTGGTGATCGCGTGCGCCGCCGGCTGTCCGGTTTGCGCGGCCGCGCCGGCATCCTGTTCGAGCAGCAGCGTGCCGTCGCCGAGCACGGTCGCGTGCCACGACGGTTGCAGGATGATCGTCGAAATGTCCTCGGCGATCAGCGCCGGGCCGTCGAGCCGCGTGCCCACGGCGAGATGCTTGCGCACGTGGAGCGCCACCTGCTGTTCATGGCCCGCGATAAACATCCGCACGCGAGCGCTATCCGCCGCAACCTCCGTGAGCGCAGCGCCGCGCTTTGCCGCGCCGTCGCCGGCCACACCGCGAAGCGGCGCCGAGCCAGCCGCGCCGACCGCTTCGACGACGATCGATTCGACGACGAGTTGCTTGTCCGGCATCACGAAGCCAAAGCGCTTCTTGTGCAGCGTCTCGAATGCGTGCTTCATTTCAGCCGCGTCGGCGAACGGCACTTCGAGCGTCGAATCGGTGTTCAGATACTTGAGCCGCGCCGCGCGCGTCGCGGCGATCCGTTCGCGGTCGATGCGTTGTGCGATCAGCTCGCCGATCGCACCGCCCTCGAGTTCGTCATACTCCGCCAGCAGCGCGTCGACCGTGTTCGCATCCAGCGCCGCTTCGATCGCGCGTTCGCGCAGCACGCGCAGATCGGCGAGCCCCATGCCGAATGCCGACAGCACGCCGGCGAACGGATGCAGCACGATGCGCCGCATGCCGAGCGCCTCGGCCACCGCGCACGCATGCTGGCCGCCCGCCCCGCCGAACGCGCACAGCGCGTAATCGGACACATCGTGCCCGCGCTCGACCGAAATCGTCTTGATCGCCTGCGCCATATTGTCGACCGCCACCGCGAGGAAGCCTTCGGCCACAGCCTCGGCGCTCATCACGCGGCCGGTTTCGCGGCGCACCTTCTGCCCGAGCATCGTGAACTTATGGCGCACTGTGTCGGCGTCGAGCGGCAGATCGCCATTCGGTCCGAACACATGCGGAAAATGATCGGGCTGCACGCGCCCCAGCATCACGTTGCAGTCGGTCACGGTCAGCGGGCCGCCGTTGCGATAGCAGGCCGGCCCCGGGTAGGCGCCCGCCGATTCCGGTCCCACCTTGAAGCGGCCGTTCTCGAAGCTGCAGATCGAGCCGCCGCCGGCGGCGACCGTATGAATGTCCATCATCGGCGCGCGCACGCGCACGCCGGCCACCTGGGTCTCGAACACGCGTTCGTACGCGCCGTCGTAGTGCGCGACGTCGGTCGACGTGCCGCCCATGTCGAAACCGATCACCTTATGCTCGCCGACCGCCTCGCAGGTCTTCACCGCGCCGACGATGCCGCCGGCCGGGCCGGACAGAATCGCATCCTTGCCGCGGAAGTGTTGCGCTTCGGCGAGTCCGCCGCTCGATTGCATGAACATCAGCCGTACCGAACCGGTATGGCGCGACACGCGCTCGACGTAGTCTTCGAGCACCGGCGACAGATACGCATCGACCACCGTCGTATCGCCGCGGCCCACGAGCTTCATCAGCGGGCTCACCTCGTGACTCAGCGAAATCTGCCGGAAGCCCGTTTCGCGCGCGATCGCGGCAACCCGCGATTCGTGCTGCGAAAAACGGTAGCCGTGCATCAGCACAATCGCAATCGACGTGATGCCGCTTGCGCGCGCATCCTTCAATGCGGCGCGCGTCGCCGTTTCGTCGAGCGGCTTGAGCACTTCGCCGCGCGCGCCGATGCGCTCGTCGATCTCGACCACACGCTCGTACATCTGCGAAGGCAGTTCGATATGCCGCGCGAAAATATCGGGACGCTCCTGGTAACCGATGCGCAGCTGATCCGCAAAGCCGCGCGTAATCGCGAGCAGCGTGCGTGCGCCCTTGCGCTCGAGCAGCGCATTGGTCGCCACCGTCGTGCCCATCTTCACGACTTCGATCCGGTGCTGCGGCAGCGCATCGTCGGCCGCGAGCCCGAGCAGGTCGCGCATGCCCTGTACGACCGCGTCCTGGTAGCGCTCCGGATTCTCCGAGAGCAACTTGTGCGTCATGAGTTCGCCGTCGGGCCGGCGCGCGACGATGTCGGTGAACGTGCCGCCGCGATCGACCCAGAACTGCCAGCGGCCGTCGTCCGCCCCCGTGGTTTGCGGCGCGTCGCCTTCGAGAGCGGCGGCCGTCTGTTTTTGGTCCGTATTCGAATTCACTTCCATTGCCTCACTTTCATTGCATCGAGTCTCCCTTCACGGCTGCGGCGCGACGGATCGCATGCCGGCGATCGGGCACAACTTATTCGCAGCATCGGCGCGATTGTCCAGGCGCGGCCCCGGTGGAGTCGAGGCAGAAAAATAAATCCGCCGCATAAGAAAAACGTATGACGGCGGAAAGGCAACGGATCACGCGGGCAGCGGCACGCATCGCGCAGCAACGGCCTGTGGCCGCGCGGTGATACACGCCGCGCGGCGTGACGTCATGCGGCGAATACATCGTCCGCGTGCTCGACCGGGCGGCTCAGCAATTGCCGCATGGTGCGTTGGATATACGGGTCCGCGCTGTCCTCGTGCGCGACCGCGAAGCTGTGCCACGTCGGATCGCCGAGCACACGCAGACAGAGCGCCTTGAGCTCGGGGCAGCGCTCGTCCGGCAGGCCGTTGACCATTTGCCATGCGTCGTGCGGCCGGCCGCGCTGGATCGCGATCATGACCGGAAACGCCAGAATCTCCCGTGTTTCCGGATATTCCGTATGCATGTGTTCGAGCAGCGCGTCGGCGTCGTCGAGCCGCGATGTCTTGATGCAGTCGACAATCGATCGCGCGAGGCTCGCAGCCTCGCTATTGATGGTGGGAAGCGTTTGCATGATTGACTCGCTGTGTGGCTCAGGCGGAGGTCGAGTCGTCGCCGTCGCCGGCGTCGTTCTTCTCGTCGCCCGGCATGATCGCGTCCACCGCCGCGACGCCGCTCTCCATGATGGTCGTCGCGGCGAGCCCCTCGGGGGTCAGCGCTTCCGCGCCCTCGCCCGCCTTGAAGGCGCCTTTGACCATGCCGCCGACGCCGCCCGCCATTTCCTTCGGGTTCAGATCGATCGCGCCTTTGGCGACATGCGCGACG
Source organism: Paraburkholderia sp. 2C (assembly GCF_054589215.1). Taxonomy (NCBI): domain Bacteria; kingdom Pseudomonadati; phylum Pseudomonadota; class Betaproteobacteria; order Burkholderiales; family Burkholderiaceae; genus Paraburkholderia; species Paraburkholderia sp. 2C. The sequence goes on from NZ_BAAILL010000036.1 coordinate 694,447, forward strand.
CCTTCCACGACGTGCGCGGCTCCGCCGACAACGTCCTTGCACGCGTCGCCAACGTCCTTGAATATGCTTCCGATCAAGCTCATCTGTGCTTCTCCCAGTCGATCAACGATGCGTCCGCGGTGGGGACGCCAAACGGAAAGCGCGTGCTTCCCGGCTCATGACGTGAATCTATCGAAGCGCTCCATCGCGACCCTGATCGATGCGAAAACCGTACGCGAAACGCGAATGACGAACGCGCGTGGCCGCGTGCGATAACCCGCGCGTCAACACGTCAGTTTGTTCGTGCGTCAGCACACCGGTTGAAACGACGATCCGTATAACGAACCAGCGCTTCCGCTCAAGCCTCACGCCGCGCGCTCGCGATGCCCACGCATTCGCGGTTGCCGACAAAACTTCCGGCGTCGCCGGCGCACCCGCCGCCAGTCTCCGTAGTCTTGCGACGCGGCCTGCCATCGCCGATGGCGCAAGGCGCGCGCGGCGTTCGCGACATCGCGTCGTTCGAACGCCGGCAACCCGGCACAGGCCGGCAGCACGGAGGACATCCATCATGCGTTTCGCTTTCGCCGGTTTCGACCGGTGGCGCGTCGTCTTCGACGCATTCGTCGACGCGGGCTGGGACCCGGTCGCGCTTTACACGGTTCCGGTCGACAACCGCACCGACTTCAACAGCGAGCTGGTCGGCCGCGCACAGCGTGCGCGCATTCCCGTGCAGCTGTCACGAATCACTGAAGCGGATCTGCGCGCGCTCGCGGAGCGGCAATGCGACGTGCTGGTCGTCGCGGGCTATATGTGGCGCATTCCGGACTGGCACGCGCAGCTGCGCTATGCGATCAACTTTCATCCGGCGCCGCTGCCGGTTGGGCGCGGGCCGTATCCGCCGATCCAGGCGATTCTCGAAGATCGCCGCGCGTGGGGCGTGAGCTGTCACCGGATCGCGCCGGAATTCGATACCGGCGAGGTACTCGCGGAAGAGCCGTTTGCGCTCGACGCGGACGAATGGCATGAGACGCTGCAACTGAAATTGCAGATCGCCGCGCGACAACTCGCGGCGCGCGTGGCAGCCAATTTCGAGGGCCTGTGGCACGAAGCCCGCCCGCAGGAACAAGGCAGCTACTGGCCGCGCATCGCCGACGCCGCACGCACACTCGATTTCACGCAGCCGGTCGAGAACGTGATGCGCACCGTGCGCGCGTGCGGTCTCTACGAATGCATCGCGCCGCTGCGCGGCCAGTCCGTGTTCGTCCGGCGTGCGGCCGCATGGCGGGAACCGCATGCTTACGAGCCGGGACAGGTCGTGCACGAATACCGTCTCTGGATTGTGATCGCGGCAGCCGACGGATTCGTCGCGCTGATCGAATGGAGCCCGCTGCGCGAAGATTGGCGCGCACGCATCCGGCCTTGAGTCGGGCCTTGAGTCGGGCCATGAGTCGGGCCATGAGCCCGCTTGCGACGGCATCGCGAACCCGCGTGCCGTCGCGCGTAAAAACGCCACGTGCGAAGCAATGCGTCGGCTTTCGCCTTCAGCATGGCCCCGCACGTGGCGTCGTTGCTCACGGCATCGGCGGTCGACGGGCTTCGCCGTAACGGCGAAGCCGCGTCGCTTACGCGAGACCGTTCGCGTTCAGGCCGCCTTGCGCGGCCCACTGGAGGTTGGCGCCACCCGATTTGGCATCCGCGCCACCGACATCGTGCGTCTCGATCTTTTCGAACTGGCTCGGGTTCTGCATCATGTAATTCGCTGCCTGCGACACCGCCGGCGGCGTATTGCCGTCGGTGTTCTGCGACAGCTTGTACAGGTCGTCCATCGTCAGCGAACCCTTGCCGTTCGCGTCCATATACGCGTTGAGCGTGCCCGACGCGCTTTGCGCATTCATCTGTCCGGCAGCCGGCGTGCTGCCGGACGACGGCGTCGCGCTGCCCGTGGACGGCGTGCCGGGCGTATTGCCCGCTGCGCCGAGCCCACCTTGCGCGGCCCACTGGAAGTTGCTCGCGCCCGACTTGCCGTCCGCGCCGCCCACATCGTGCGTCTCGATCTGGTTGAACACGCCCGGGTTCTGCATCATGTAGTTCGCTGCCTGCGACACCGCCGGCGGCGTATTGCCGTCGGTGTTCTGCGACAGCTTGTACAGGTCGTCCATCGTCAGCGAACCCTTGCCGTTCGCGTCCATGTACGCGCCCAGCGTGCCCGATGCGCTTTGCGCGGTCATCTGTCCCGTTGACGGCGACGTGGACGACGCGGGCGCGCTGCCCGTAGCCGGTGCACTGCCCGTGGACGGCGTGCTGCTGTACGGCGGCGGCGCGCTACCCGTGGGCGGCGTGGCGCTATACGGCGGCGGCGCGCTACCCGCGGGCGGCGTGGCGCTATACGGCGGCGGCGCACTGCCTGCGCCCGACTCGCCGCCACCGCCGTTCTCACCCTCCAGCTTCGACAGCGCTTCGCCAAGCATCTGCACGAGCTGCTGCACCAGATCGTGATCGCCGCCACCCTTCGACGGGCCTTCCGGCGTCCGGTTCAGATAATCGACCGGATTGGTACTGTATTGGACCGAATTCGTAGACGACATGATGATGTTCCCGTGATATGAAGTGAAGTTAAGTTGTCTGAACCATTGACGTCAGTTGCAAAAACCAGTCTAGGATCGGACGCATGCGCGGCACTCAGGCTGCACGAAAATTCCAGTTAAAACGCGAATGGCCGCAACCGCATCTCACGCGCGGACCCACATCGCCGATGCTGCAAAACTGCTCGCGTCATGCGACGGCGCGGCCGCGGCAGGCGCGGGCTCCGCGGACGCGTCGCGCCCGCCGGCCTTCGCCGCCCGTTCAAGCAGCCGGTTGCCGATCTTCGCCGCTTCGACGTTCTCGCGTTGCTCGGCCGCCGTGCGCGCATAGCTGTGCCACAGCGGGTCCTCGAGGCCGAACAGACACACGGCCATCAGCGCCGCATGCAACGCCGAGCGTTTCGCTTCGAGGTCGTCGTCCTCGAGCACGCGCAACGCGTCCATCCACGCCTGGCGGCGCACATGGCGCCACGCGACGACCGTGCCCGCGCCCTTCCAGCGCGGCCGCAGCACACGGATCGCATCGAGCAGATCTTCGAAGTCCGATGCCTCGTCGATCTGCGATGCGACCCACAGCACCTTGGTCAGGCCGCCGGCAACGTCATCCCTGCATCTTGTGTAAGTCACGATATCCTCGCCTGCTTGAAATCCTGCAATGGAAATTCCCTATGACGGCGCTCACCGTCGGACCTCGCGAGCATCGCAGCGCATCCGCGCTTCGCACGCAGTCCGTCGCATGGCGTTCAGTCTCCCCGTATGCGGCCGCTCGCCCGCGAAACGACGCGAATCAAACGTACGTCGTGCGAACGTGTCATCGGCCCGAGCACGGCGCATGCTGACGCTGGTCACGCGGTTCGATCTCGGGCGCCGACAGCAGCGCCAGCGCGGTGCGCGTCGCCATCGCGTCGTCGGACTGATAGGCCGCCGCGTACGCATAAGTGCGCCATGAGGGATCGCCGAGCGCATACAGCGCAAGCGCGGTCAACGCCATGCCGAGCGCCGATAGCGCGCCGTCCCGCTCGACCCGCCGCAGCTCGTGCAGCGCTTCGCCCCACGTGCGCGCGCGCACGTGCCACCACGCGATCGCCACGCGCGGCTCGGTGGCGGCCGGGTCCAATACCGCGATCGCGTCGAGCAGATCCTGCAGATCCGACAGCGTGTCGAGCCGCACGCCGGCCCACAGCACGCCAATCATGCCGGCGACGATCTCGCGGCCCTCGTTGATGTCACACATGGTCGTCCTCCGGGCACTGCGCCCGAATAGTGATAATTCGCACAGCGCGCACGTTAGCGGCCGTTCGCCAGCGCGCGCGCCTCGGCGACGACACCGCCGAGTGACAACTGGTCGTGCACCTGGTCGATGAACACGCCGGCCATCAGCGCGAGCATCAGAATCGTCAGCGCGCCTTTCACCGGCTGCGACATCGAATGCAGATCGAGCTTCTGCGACACCTTGCCCGTGAAGCCGAAGCCAATGTCGATCAGCAGGAGCAACAGCATCATCGGCGTGGCGAGCTTCGCGACGGTCTCCATCAGCGAGTCGGTCTTCTGCAACACGAATGATTCGAGAATCTGCCCGCCGGCCGGCATCAGGTTCGCGAGCGGCCACCAGCGGTACGATTCGTAGACCGCGCCGAGCAGGAACGTCATGCCGCCGAGCAGCCAGAACGCCGCGATCGCGAACTGGCTCAGCAGCGTCGACGTCAGCGACGTCTGTTGCCCCTGGCTCGGGTTCGACATCTGCACCTGGTTGAAACCGGTCAGGTCGTCGACGTACGTGCCGACGCTTTCGGCCGCCCAGAACACCGTCGACGCGATAAAGCCGAGCGCCACGCCGATCAGCGCCTCTTTCAGACCGATCGCGACCAGCATCGTCGGGTCGCCCTGCTCGATCATGCCGCGCTGCCCGTACGCGACGAAGCTGCTCCACAGCATCGCGAGCGCGGTTCGCACGCGTCCCTGCAACACGCCTTCCGCGGTGGGCGGAAAAATCATCATCAGCACCAGCAGCCGCTCGCTGCACAGCGCGAGCACCATCAGATACCGGATCACCTCGTGACCGGAACGGATCGCTTCCAGCGAGACCCCGCTCATTTCGCTTCACCCCGATTGTGTTCTGTTTCGTTTTGCTTCAATGCGCGCACGGCGTTGTCACACCATGCGCGCGCCGGGACGACGGCTTTCCGATGCTTCCTCGTCCTGCGCATCCTCGATCGCCGCTTCGATCGCCTTCACCAGCGCATCGCGCCGTTTGCCGTAGATATCGATGCGCGCGCGGTTGCGTACGATCTGCGTCGACGTCTTGTCGACCTCCGCCTGCTTCGCGGCGAGCGCGGCCTCTTCCTGCGCGACCTGCGCCTGCGCCGCCGCGTGCCGCTCGGCCGCGACCGCGCGAAACTCGCGCAGCATCAGCAACGCATCGGCGCGAAACGTACTGCTGCCGAACATCGCGTCGATCTTGCCGTCCTGCTGCGCGAGTTCCGCGGCCTGCACATCGGCCGCGCCGCGCCGCTCGTCGACGACGGCACGCTGCGCACGATGTGCGGCACGCTGCGCGGCGAGCGCCGCATTGAGCTTGCGCTCCGCCTTGCGACGGCGCACCAGCACCTGTTCGAGCCCAGTCACACGCCGATCTTTCATCGCCCGCTCCGCGCTCAGGACTGCACGAGCTCGCGCAACGCCGCAAGCGTTTCGCCGACATCGACGAGGCGATCGGTTTCCTGCCCGAGAAACGCGCGAATCGCGTCGATCTTGCGAATCGCCTCGTCGGCAAGCGGATCGGTGCCGCTCTGGTATTCGCCGACCTGCAACAGCAGCTCGACTTCCTTGTGCTTGGCCATCAACCGGCGCACGTGGCCGGCTGCGGCGACGTGCTCGCGTCCGACCACCTGCGTCATCACGCGCGACAGACTGCCGAGCACGTCGATGGCCGGATAGCGGTTTTGCGCAGCGATCTCGCGGGACAGAATCATGTGGCCGTCGAGAATGCCGCGTACTTCCTCGGCGATCGGGTCACCGCCCGACTCGTCTTCGGCGAGCACCGTATACAGCGCGGTAATCGACCCGCGTTCGGCGCGGCCCGTGCGTTCGAGCAGCCGCGGCAGCTCGGCGAAAATCGATGGCGGAAAACCGCGCCGCGTCGGCGGCTCGCCCATCGCGAGGCCGATCTCGCGCTGCGCGCGCGCAAAACGCGTCAGCGAGTCCATCATCAGCAGCACGCGCAAGCCGCGGTCGCGAAAGTATTCGGCCACCGCGGTCGCCGCATAAGCGGCTTTCGCGCGTTCGATCGACGAGCGATCCGAGGTCGCGCACACCACGACCGACCGCGCCATCCCTTCCGGCCCGAGAATGTGCTCGACGAATTCGCGCACTTCGCGGCCGCGCTCGCCGATCAGCGCGATCACGTTGATATCGCATTGCGCGCCGCGCGCGAACATGCCCATCAGCGTGCTCTTGCCGACGCCGGCGGGCGCGAAGATACCCATGCGCTGGCCTTCGGCGAGCGTCATCATGCCGTCCACCACGCGCACGCCGGTCGGCATCGGCTGGTCGAGCACCGGGCGGCTCATCGGATTCGGCGGATCGGCGATGATCGGCTGAAACTCGTCGCATTCGAGTTCGCCCTTGCCGTCGATCGGCTGGCCGAGGCTGTCGATCACGCGGCCAAGCAGCTTGTCGCCGATACGCAGCGCAAGCGGGCGTTTCAGCCCGAACACGCGGGTGTCGCGCGACACATTGCCGAGCCGCCCGAACGGCGACAGCAACGCGATGTCGCGCGAAAAGCCGACCACCTCCGCGGATTGCAGCAGTTCGCCCTGCGGCGAGCGCAGTTCGCAGAGTTCGCCGAGCGTCACGTCGAGACCGGACACGCGCAGGAGTGTGCCGATCACCTCCTGGACCTTGCCGCAAGCGGCCGGCTGCGGCCGCCCGCGCAATTCGCGTTCGATTGCGTCGGCAAGATGGGTGAAAGCGGGCGGTGCGGTTGTTTCCGTGAGCATGATCAGATTTCCTGTACGTCCGCGGCCAGGCACTCGGCCGGCTCTTGCCCATGCTCTTCTTCCGGCTCAGGCCCTTGCTCGTGCTCGTGCTCTTCTGCCGGCTCCTGCGCGCAGGCATGCTCATCGGCTACGCTGCCGACCGCGCGCGACAGCGCATCGCGGATCGCCGCCAGTTGCAGCGCGAGGCTCGCATCAACGGCGCCGAGATCCGATTCGCAGACACACGCGCCCGCCTCGAGCGCCGTATCGGCATGCACCTGCAACCGTACCGCGCGACCCGCGCCGCGCCAGCCGTGCGCGGCTTCGTCGAACGCCGTGCGTGCGGCCGCGAGGTCGTCCGGATGCACGCGCACGCGCACCGGGCTGCCGTCCGCGACGATGCGCTCGACGCTCGCAGCGGCGCGCGCGAACAGCACGGCCGGCTCGGTCGACGCGACGATCTGCTCGACCGCGAGCGCGACCAGTTCGGCAAGACGCTCGCGCTGCCGGCGGCCGAGCGACTGCGCATCGGCCGCCGCGACGGTGCAGCGCGTGTGCCAATCCGCGAGCGCGTTGCGCAGGCCGTCGTCGTAGCCGCGCCGCGACGCCGCCGCAAAATCGTCCTGCGCTTGCGCGACGAGTGCCTGCGCTTGTGCGCGCGCGTCTTCGACCAACGCCAGCGCATCGGCACGCGCCGCGTCTAGCGCCGCCTCGCAGCGCTCGTTGATCTCGCGGCACGCGGCATCGAGATCGACCACGGCCGCGAACTGCGCGCCGCGCAACACATCGTCCGCGAGGCCGACGCCGTGCCCGGCAGCGGGCCCTTCGACCTGCGGATTGCGTAACCAGACCGTCATGGCCACTCCGGAAAGAGATCGGGCAATTGCGAAACAATCGAGAGACTCGGATTCCATTCATCGACGGCAAACGCGGCGGCGGGCGTCGCGCCCGCTGCGCTGCCCCGTGCTTCCTCGCGCATTTCTTCGGGCAACGCGAATTGCGCGATCGCAAGCGGACCAGCCGCAGGCCAGCCGCATTCACGCGCGAACAGACGCAAGCCGCGCCACGCCAACGCATCCGCCGCTGCCGGGCCAAGCGGCACCGCATGCGCCGGGCTCGCCGCGTTGCCGCCGCCGAGGTCGCGCGGCCGCGAGAGCAGCAGGCGCGTGCCTTGCGGCCCGACCCAGTCGTTCAATTGCGCGCGGCGCGGCCGGTCGATCCACGAGCGGATTTCGTCCGTGTGCTCGAACAGCGCGCGCAAGCGGAACGCGGCGACGCATATCCGCATCGGCATCTGGATCAGCTCGACGCCCGGCGCGCTGAAGGTTTGCCACGACGGCGCCGGCACGCCCGAGTCATCGAGAAACGCATCGGCTAGCGCCGCGGCATGCGGCCCGTCCGATCCCTGCACCCGATCCGCGAACGGCACGCGAGCACGCCGCAGCGGGTGCATCCAGTCGAACAGCGAGTGCCGGTGCCGCCGATATCCGATCAGCCGCGCCGCGACGTCTTGCGCGGCCACGGCGTCAGCGCCGCCGGCCGCGCCGGTTTCACCGCGCCCAAGCCCGTCGCCATCGCCGCCGCCATGCTCGTAGTCGTTCATCGGATACCCCTCGCGAAACCGTCGTCAGCGCCGTATCAGGCCGGCACTTTCGGTACACGCGCGCCGCCGCGGCGCCGCGCCAGCAGCCCCGTTAGCGCACCGCCGCCGAGCTTCTGCGCGGTGCCGCGCCACAGCGCGAACGCCGCGGCGAGCGCGAGCAGAAACACGCCGAACGCGCCGCCCGCATAGATCAGCGAACCGTCGCGCTGACTCTGCGGCGGCCGCACGCTGAGCGGATCGGCCGGCACCGACGTGACGCTGACCTGGTCGTAGGTCAGCCCTTCGATGCTGTGCACGACGAGGTTCTTGATCGCGGGCGTCAGCGTCTCGAGGCTCGCATCGGCCCGATACTTGATAAACACGGAAGCCGACGAAGGCTTGGCCGACTGCGCGAGCGGGTCGTTGTTCGGCAGCACGATCTGCACGCGCGCGACCACCACGCCGTCGATCTTCGACAACGTATCGTCGAGTTCCTGCGACAGGCCGTAAATGAAGCGCACGCGCTCCTCGGTCGGCGTCGACACGAGACCGTCCTTCTTGAACAGCGACCCGAGGTCGTCGTACTTCTTGCCCGGGATGCCGCGCGCGCGCAGGATTTCCATCGAACGCACGAGCTGCTTCTCGTCGACGCTAACCGACCAGGTCTTGCCGCCATCCGGCGTGGTCTTCTGCGCATCGACGCCGTACTCGATCAGCGCGGCGACGATCTGGTTGCAATCGTGCTCGCTGAGCTGTCCGTACAGCTCCTTCTGGCACGCGGTGAGCGACAGCGCGAGCACGATGCACGGCGCGAGCCGGCGCCAGCGCGGCCATGCGCGCCGGAGCCTTGTGGATTGAGCGGTGGTATTCATATCACTGGTTCTTCATCAGGGTCTGGACCGCGTCCTTCGACGACTGCACGGTGGCCATCTTCACCTGCAGGTCCGCGTTCAGGCTGGCAATCTCGAGCTGGATCGTCATGTCGGCGGCCGCGAGGCGCTCCATCGACAGCGCGCTCATGTGATGCATCATGTACATCACGTCGTTGGGCACCTGCCGGTAGTAGTCGGCCTGCTCCTCGATCGCCTTGGTCACGATGTTGTTGCCGTGCTGCGCGTTGCCCGTCTGATGCACGCCGGGCTCGGCCTGCGCGAGCAGCATCTGGAACCGGTCGACGAGTTCCTGCGGCGCGGCGTTAGAGTCGTGGCCGATCTCCGTGACGCGCTGAATCTGATATTCGAACTGCGAGGCAAGGTTGGGGTTCATGTCCGTTCTCCATGGAATCGCGACAGGCTCAAATACGCATGTACTGCATCGTGGCCAGCAGATCGCAGGCCGTCTGTGACGACGCCGCGAGCGTGCCGGCGTCCTGGTTGCTGTCCGCGTTTTCGAGTGCGAGCGCGGATTCCGGCGCGACAAAGCGCCCGGTGCGACGCGCCGCGGCCACCGCATGCCGCAAGTCGTCGCGTGCAAGAAACGTCTTCGCCAGCCGGCCGACATCGTCGCCCGCGTGTTCGTCGGCGAGCCGGCGTGCTTCGTCCTGCCAGCCGAACACGTCGCGTTCCTTCATGCATTGCAACAGCATGCCCTTGCTGGCCGGCAGGCAGACCGAGCGCGCGACCAGATCGCGGAACAGCGCTTCCGCTGCCTCCCAGTCTTCGCGCCACATCAGCAGCCAGCCGTCGAAGAACGCGAACTCCGCGCAGGTCGGGCGCATCAGGTGCAATGCGTCGATCGCCTGCTCGAGGTCGTCGGTATCGACTGCCGGCGGCGTATTGCCGGCGGCAAAAGCGGCTCTCACCAGTTCGACCACCGCGCCGACCGCTTCCGCCGGACACCGCAGCCGCTCCTTCTGAACGTTCATCCCTTTCTCCCAGGAAAATCAGATTCGATATCACGCGCCAGGCCAATCGTGCGCTCCTGTTGTCGAGCGAAAGTTACGCAATCCATAACGTGCGCCACGATGGGTGCGCGAAAAATCTCACTGTTATGCGAAGCCCGCACGCGGCGCGGCGCCCGTGCCGCAACGGTGCCGGTCATGCTTCGCGACCCCCGCCCAAATTTCGCATCGGACGCCGGGCTCGCGCCGGGCCGCGGCTACTTTTGCGTCCGTGTCCTGGCGGCGATTGCGGTGCCGATCCATCCGGCAGACGGCAAGCGCCGCAGGAAGCAACGCGGGAAACAACGCAAACGGAAACGCACGACGACGCGCGGGGAAGCAACGCATATGAGCGACGAAAAGACCGAACAGCCTTCCGACCAGAAGCTCCGAAAGGCGCGCGAACAAGGTCAGGTGGCGAAAAGCACCGACCTCGTCGAGGTCGCGTGTCTCGGCGCGATCTACCTGACGCTGCAGTCCGGCGAACACTATCTGGCGGACACGCTGCGCGCGGTCGTGAAGGACGCACTCGATTTCTGCGCGAGCGACCGGTCGCTGCACGAACTCGCCGTCGCCGCCGCCGACATCGGCATGCATGCGGCCGCGCTGCTATGCGGCGTCGCGGCGATCGCGATGGGCGCCGCGTTCCTCGCGCTTGCGCCGCAGACCGGCCTGCAGATGTCGTTCGAGTCCGTGATGCCGAAATTCACGTCGGTCAGCCCCGGCTCCGGCATCACGAAGATCTTCTCGATGAATTCCGCGATCGACCTGATGAAGATGACCGTGAAGGCGGCGATCATCGTCGCGGTGATGTGGCAGACGATCGAATCGGCGATGCCGGTTGTCGCGAGCGCGCTGAACCAGTCGATTCCGCAGTTGATCCACGTGTTGTGGTCGGTCCTGATGCGCATCCTCGCGGTCGCGCTCGGCGTGTTCGTCGCGATCGGCGTATTCGACTTCCAGTTGCAGAAGTGGCTCTTCATCCGCAAGAACCGCATGTCGAAGGACGAACTCAAGCGCGAACACAAAGAGAACGACGGCAACCCCGAAATGAAGGGCGAGCGCAAGCGTCTTGCGAAGCAACTGTCGCAGGAAGGTCCGAAACGCGGCGTCGCGAACGCGAACGTCGTGGTGGTGAACCCGGTTCACTACGCGGTCGCGCTGCGCTACGACCCGGTCGAGTTTCCGCTGCCCGTCGTGCTCGCGAAAGGCACCGACGAACAGGCGCTGCTGCTGCGCCGCTATGCGACCGAAGCCGGCGTGCCGATCGTCGCGAATCCGCCGGTCGCGCGGATGCTGTACAAGGTGCCCGAAAACCAGCCGGTTCCCGAGGAACTGTTCGAAGTCGTCGCGGCGATTCTCCGCTGGGTCGACGGTCTTGCGATTCAACCTGCCAGAACGGAGTAGACGTCATGTTCAACAACCTGAAGCTCCCGGGCTTCGGCGAAGCCGGTATCGCGGTGCTGCTGATCGCGATCGTCTCGCTGATGATCCTGCCGTTGCCGCCGGCCATCATCGACGGCCTGCTCGCGATCAACATCACGATCAGCGTCACGCTGCTGATGGTCACGATGTATGTCGGCAATATCGCGACGCTGTCGGCGTTTCCGTCGGTGCTGCTGTTCACGACGCTTTACCGGCTGTCGCTGAACATCGCGTCGACCAAATCGATCCTGCTGCACGCCGATGCCGGCAACATCATCGAGAGCTTCGGCGAACTCGTGGTGGGCGGCAATCTGGTCGTCGGCCTGGTCGTGTTCGTGATTATCTCGGTGGTGCAGTTCATCGTGATCGCGAAAGGCTCCGAGCGGGTCGCCGAAGTCGGCGCGCGTTTCACGCTCGATGCGTTGCCCGGCAAGCAGATGAGCATCGACGCCGATCTGCGCGCGAATATCCTGACCGCCGACGAGGCGCGCAAGAAACGCGCGCGGCTCGCGGTCGAAAGCCAGCTGCACGGCGGCATGGACGGCGCAATGAAGTTTGTGAAAGGCGATGCGATCGCCGGCCTGATGATCACGATGATCAACATCGTCGCCGGCATCGCGGTGGGCGTCGCGTATCACGGGATGTCGGCCGGCGAGGCGGCGAACCGCTTTTCGGTGCTGTCGGTCGGCGACGCGATGGTGTCGCAGATTCCGTCGCTGCTGATTTCCGTCGCGGCCGGCGTGATGATCACGCGCGTGGCCGACGACAGCGGCGGCGAACCGAGCCGCTCGCTCGGCGAGGAAATCACCCGCCAGTTCAGCGGCAATGCGCGTGCGCTGTACTTTTCCGCGCTGCTGCTGCTCGGCTTCGCCGCGGTGCCCGGCTTCCCGGCGCCGCTGTTCGTGCTGCTCGCGGGGCTGCTGGCGTTCGTCGGCTACCGGATGCAGAAGCAGCAACGCCGCCCCGCCGGCGGCGGCAAGCCGGTCGGCGCACTGCAACGCGCGGGCGCGAAAGGCGACGCGCCGTCGATCCTGCCGCAGCCGCCGCAGTTCACCTGCCCGCTCGGCGTGCGTCTCGCGCCGGACGTCAGCCAGCGTCTCGCGGCCGACGCGCTCGACGGCGCGTTCGACAAGCAGCGCTCGGCATTGCAGGCCGAAGTCGGACTGCCGTTCCCCGGCATCATGATGTGGACCGACGACACGCTGCCCGCCGACACCTACGAGGTGCTGATCTACGACGTGCCGCACGGGCGCTCGACGCTCGCCGACGCCGCGCAGGCGGCGAGCGCCGCGAGCGCCGCGAGCGCCGACACATCCGCACAGCCGA
>NZ_BAAILL010000036.1:707316-805828 GCF_054589215.1 Paraburkholderia sp. 2C
CCACGCGCATCTGTTCCTCGGCATCCAGGAAGCGCAATGGATTCTCGACCAGCTCGGCGAAGACTATCCGGGGCTCGTCGCGGAAGTGCAGAAAGCGCTGCCGCTGCAGCGGATGGCCGACGTGCTGCGACGTCTGCTCGAGGAAAACGTGCCGATCCGCAATATCCGCAGCATCACCGAGAGCCTGATTGTCTGGGGGCCGAAGGAAAAGGACATGCTGATGCTGACCGAGTACATCCGCATCGACCTCGGCCGGCTGATCGCGTTTCGCGCCACCGGCGGGCCACGCGACCTGCCGGTGGTGCTCGTCGACGTGCAGGTCGAACAGCATATCCGGCAGTCGATCAAGCAGACGCCGACCGGCAATTTTCTCGCGCTGCCGCCGGATGAAATCGGTCATCTGGTCGGCAAGATCGCCGCGCTGGTCGGCGACGAGCCGCAGCAACCGATCGCGCTTGTCTCGTCGATGGATATTCGCCGCTACCTGAAACGGATGATCGAGTCGCGCATCGCGTGGCTGCCGGTCTACTCGTACCAGGAACTGGGCGCGCATATCGATCTGCAGCCGGTCGGCCGGCTCACGATGTAAGCGCAAGGAGCACAGCCATGCATCCGTCTTCCGTTCATCGCGCGCGCATCGTCGAAGCACCCGCTGCGCACGCTCACGACACGCGCCCGCTAGCGTCGCCGCAGTTGCGACGGCAGGCCGCGCTGTTCCAGGCGCATCGCGACCGCCTCGCCGCTGAAGAAAGCGCGAGCGCGCACGAGCCCGACGCCGCGCCGGATACTTTCGCGCAAGCCGATGCGTTGACCGACATGCGGCCCGACGTGCCGCTCTTTGCCGAGCGCGTCGAGTCGGACCAGCAACACACCCCCGACGACGGCGCAAGCGACGACGATGGCGACGCATCCGGCGAATCGGGTAGCGAAGACTCCGGCACGCCCCATCGCGCCGTTGCGGACACGCGAGACGGCGGCGCGACGCCGCAAATGCACGTCGACGCGCGGCTGCACCCGGTGTCGGGCCCGCGCGCGGCCGGCCCGCGTGCCGAGTCGTCCAGCGCCGCGCACGACGCAACCGAAGACCCGCCCGCGCCGGCTCGCGTGGTCGATTTCATCGTGTCGCGCGTCGCCGGTTTCTGCGCGAATCCCGCCGTGCTCGCGCGCGGCCACTGGCACATCACGATCGCGATCGACCCCGCGTTGCTGCCCGGCTGCAAGCTGAGTCTGACGCTTTCGCATTTCGCCCTCAGCCTTCGCTTCGATCTGAGCTGCGATCATTCAAGATACCTAATCTCGCAACATGAAGCGTCGCTGCGCGATCGCCTCGACGAGCTGATGCAGTCCCGCTCCGACGGCCCGTACAGCATCGACATCATCGTGACGTAACACGACATGAACCACGAGCCCATGCAACCCGACCACCACGCCGCCGTACCCGAACCGATGCCGGCGCCGCCGCTTGCGCTGCCCGTTTCGCTCGATCCCGCCCGGCTGCCCGCGCTCGCCGCGGCAACCGCGCGTCAACACCGGCTCGCCACCGACGAACGGCTCGCCGCGCTGCTCGCGCATACGCTCGGCATCGCGGGCTGGAGCGTCGGCAGCCGCGATGCGCTCGACCCGGCGCGCGCGGCGATCGTGCAACTGCGCTGGGGCGTTCACAGCGCGTCGCTGCGCATCGATCTCGCGCAGCACGCGAGCCTCGAAAGTGTCGCCGGCGCGGCGGGCCCCGCTCACGCGGGCCTGCGCTCCGCGCTCTGCGCGATCCTGCTCGAACCGCTGACGCGCGCCTTCGCGACCCTCGGCATCGACGGCGTCGAAGTCGTGTCGCTCGGGCGCGCAACCTCCGCTCGCGCCCGCACCGAGTGCTGCGCGCTCGCGTTCCGGCTCGGCGTACAGCGTATCGACGCGGTGCTCGAACACATCGACGACGGCTGGCTCGACGTGCTCGAACAACTGGTCGCGCAGCAATGCATGCCGTTCGCGACGCACGTCAGCGAGATCGCGGTGCCCGGCCGGCTGCTGATCGGCGAGAAGGCGATCAGCGTCACCACGCTCGATTCGCTGCGGCCGGGCGACATCATCCTCCGTGCGCTGCCGCCGGCACTGCGCGCACTGCTGCAAAACGACACGCCGTCGGTGCCGATGCAGCTGGTCTGGGGCCGCTACGGCACCCGCCAGCTGCGCGTGCGCGCCGACGTCTCGAAGCAATCCCTAACCTTGATCGAGGATCCGACCATGACCCATGACACGCAGTTCAGCGCCCCGCTTTCCGACACGGCCGACATGCCGGTCGACATCAGCCAGCTCGACCTGCCGCTCAAGCTCGAAATCGACACGGTGTCGCTGCCGGTCGCGCAGTTGTCCGCGCTGCGCGCGGGCTACGTGCTCGAACTGCCGACCGCGCTTCCCGATGCCCGCATCCGGCTCGTCACGTATGGCCAGACGATCGGCTTCGGCGAACTCGTCACGGTCGGCGACCATCTCGGCGTACGCCTCGTTCAGCTGTCCCAAAGCCATGGTTCAGTTTAGCGACCTCACCGGACTGCTGATCGCCGTCGTCGCGATCAGCCTGATTCCGTTTATCGCGATGGTCGCGACGTCGTACGCGAAGATCGTCGTCGTGCTCGGGCTGTTGCGCAATGCGCTCGGCGTCCAGCAGGTGCCGCCGAACATGGTGCTGAACGGCATCGCGGTGCTCGTCACCGCGTACGTGATGGCGCCGATCGGCATGCAGGCGATGCAGAACATGCAGAGCATGCATCGCGCGCCCGGCGCCGACGCGTCGGCGGTCGTGCTCGACGTGTTCGACGCCGGCAAGGAGCCGTTTCGCGCGTTCCTGAAAAAGCATGCGCACGAGCGGGAAAAACGCTTCTTCGTACGCTCGGCTGCGGCGATCTGGCCGAAGGACATGGCCGCGAAAGTCCACGACGACGACCTGATCGTGCTTGCCCCGGCCTTCACGCTGACCGAAATGGCCGACGCATTCAAGATCGGCTTCCTGCTGTACATCGCCTTCGTCGTCGTCGATCTCGTGATCGCGAACGTGCTGATGGCCATGGGCCTGAACCAGGTCCAGCCGACCAACGTCGCGATTCCTTTCAAGCTGCTGTTATTTGTCGTGATGAACGGGTGGTCGACGTTGGTTCACGGCCTTGTCATGACCTATCGTTAAACGGCCGCGCCATGGAAACCGAAACCCTGATTCGCCTCACCACCGAAGGACTGCTGCTATGCCTGTCGGTATCGATGCCCGTGGTCGTCGTGGCCGCGCTGTCCGGACTCGGTATCTCGTTCGTGCAGGCGATCACGTCGATGCAGGATCAAAGCATCTCGTATGCGGTGAAGCTGGTCGCGGTGGTCGCCACCGTGCTCGTGATGGGCGCGTGGGGCGCCGCCGCGATCCTGCGCTTCGCCAATGAGATCGTCACGCTCGCGGTGCCGTCATGAGCACGCGCATCCACGGCGGCGACCACCACCACGCCGAACAGGCGGCGCACGACGCGCATACCGGCGACGAACACGCGTCGCAGGCGCTCACAGGACAGGCGCACACGTCGCGCATGACCATGCAGCGTACGAAACTGCGCGCGAAGATCCAGCACAACAAGGCGCAAGTCGCCGCGTTCTACCGCAACAAGCGCTTCGCGACGTCGCATCACAAACCGCCGTCGGCCAGCGCGCAAAAGCTCGTGCGCCAGCTCGGCCAGCGGCCGCGGCCGGGGCAGTCCGCCAAAGGACGCGGCAAGGACGGCGTCGCGCGCGATCCGCGCGAGGACAGGCACGCGCGCGAGGACAATCAGAAGCGCGACGAGAAACACGAGCACAGCCGCGACCAGCACGGTCACGAGCACGAGCATCAGCGGCGCGATCAGGATCAGAACCAGGGTCAAGGACGCGGACAAGGCCAGTCGCGGCAGCAACAGCAACAACAACAGCCGCAGCAACAACAGCAACAGCAGCAGCAAGGACCCTCACAACGCGACGGACAGCCGCGCGAGCGCCGTGAGAAGCCGCCGAAATTCGCGCTGAAGGTCGGCAGGATCCCGGCAGTGCCGGCGCTGCCCACCGGGCTGCGGTCGATCGCCGAGCGGCACGGCGCCGCGCCGGACCTGCCGCACGTGCTGGCCACCGCGTACACGAAGGCGGTGGTCGGCCTCACGTCGCAGATGGAGCTCGGCCCGCTGCTGGCGCCGCTGCTCGTGCTCAACATGTCTTCGCGGATGACGTTGAAACGCGACCCCGAGCGGCTGAACGCGCAGCGCACGATCGCGCACCGGGCTGAAGCGGGTGGCGCGGGCGCCGCGGGTGCGCCGGCGAAAGCGGCCGCGGCCTGCATCATCGGTCAGTCGCTGGACATGACGCTCGCGCGGCAACGCTTCGCAATCGAGTATTCGGATGACGAACAGTCTCTGGCGATGGTCAAACAGTACCTGCTGGACGCAACCCGAAATACATCGGCTTCCTCTGCGAACAGCAGTTCGGATGCTTCGCGAAATTCTCAGGAAGTTCGCGTCGCCCCGCCGGGTAGCGGAACCGGCACCTAGACTGACGTCAACTGATGAAGCTTCGCAGGAGGCCTGAATCACGCGGCCGGGCACGACCCGGCGCCGTCAGGCACGATCAACCAGGCAGCCATCGCACAACGTCGGACCTATGGGAACCACCAGCATGAAATCACTGCGAGTACTGACCGGCGCTCATGCAGGCGCCCAGATCCGCTTGACGCAGGGTTCCTACCGGGTCAGCGCGGCCGACGATGCGGATATCTGCATCGGCGACTGGCGGGAAGACGAAGTGACGCTGACAGTCGGCGGCGACGGTGTGGCGCGCGTGCATTCGCACAACGGCGACGAGGTGCTGGTCGCCGACTTCATCGCGGTGCCGTTCGGCGACGTCGTGCTTTGCGTCGGCCCCGACGACACGGCCTGGCCGCGCGATCTCGATCTGCTCGCCGGGCTGTGGAAAACGGCTGAGCCGGCAACGCCTCATGGTGCGGATGCGCACGGCAACGCGGACGGCGATGGCAACGTCAAGGTCAACGTCGACGGCGGCACGCCTGCGGATGATCTCGCCTCAGCGGCACCGCGTACGCTGGGCTGGCGCGCCGCGGCGGTCGCGATCGCCTGCACCGCCGCGATCGGCGGGCTGACGACAGCCGGGATCATGCTCGCCGGCACGCAACCGAGCGAGGCCGCGTATGTGAAAGTCGACGCCGATGCGCTGTCGAAGCAGGTAACCGAAGCGCTGCATCGCGCCGGGCTCGCCGATCTCAACGCGACGGCGCGCGACGGCAACGTCGAGGTTACGGGCATTGTGTCCGGCACGGACGATAGCGTGAAGGCGCGCCGCATCATGGACGACCTCGCGCGCGGCAAGGTGCTGAAGGCTTACGACGTCGCGCAACAGGACGTCGACGACATCCAGCAGTCGCTTGCCGGCACCGGCGCACAGGTCAGTTATGCGGGCAAAGGCGTGTTCCGGATCAGCGGCAAAGTGAAGTCGATGTCGAGCTTCCGCGAACGCGTAGCCGGTGTGCGCGCGGACCTGGACAGCAACATCCGGCGCGTCGACGTGGACGTGAAGGAAGCGCGCTCGCCGATACCGGACATCGAATACACCGAGGTGGTTGCGACCGGCGGACTGCGCTACATCGAGACGCCCGACGGCACCAAACACCTTTTCGACAGCGCAGGCAGCGACTCAGGTAACCACTCAGGTAACGACTGAGCCAACCACTGAACCAACAACTGAACCCCAGGCAACCGAACCCAGGAACCGACATGTACGACGCATTGCTACCCATCGCCCAGGACTTGAACACGCTCGACGCGACACTGGCCGCGCCGGACAGCCATCAGCGCGTCGCGCGCATCGCGGCGGCGTTCGACGAAACGGCGCAGCGCATCAGCGCGGCGACGCAGTCCGCCGCCGACGACACCGCGCGTATCGAGCTGCAGAAGCTGTACCGCGGCATGATCGCCGCGCGGCGCATCGTGCTGACGCTCAGCGAGCGGCGCAGCGCGCGCAATACCGCGTACTGATGCGCCGCCGCGCCGCTGTTGCGCGTGCAGGGGTGCGGATGTGCAAATGAGCAGGTGCAGTACCCTGGTTGAACATCAGCCGCTTGAATTTCAACCTTTTTTAACCGGCAGTGACTTTCGACTCTTTCAGTAGCCGTACTTTCAACCGCAACTTCACCACAGGAGAGCAACATGTCCTCTATCACCAGTTCGGGCGTCCAGGACGCCGGCAGTCTGAATTCGTCGATGATCGGTCAGATGCAGCAGATGGCCGACCAGAACAACGCGATGACGATGGCCAGCATGCAGATCAACATGGAGCAGCAGGAGACCTCGGCGGTCGCCTCGGTCGGCAACAACGGCACGAAGAATATCGCCGATGCCGCGAAGGGCCAGTAAGCGTCGCAACCACGCCGTTGCTCCACCACCGCGGGCACGGAAACGGGAACGGTTGTTCCTCGCTCCGTGCCTCGCGCTTTCTTCGATCCACTAGCCGCCTGCCGCCACCCACACCATGAGCCGGGAACGTTACGTCGAACTGATTCACGAAGTCTGTACCGCCGTCGGCCTGCCCGACGCCGAGCATGTGGTCGAGACCCAGACGCTCGAGATCGAAGGCTTCGACGTGCGGCTCGATCACTACGAGACCGACCCCGGTTCGATTTACGTCTGCTTTCACTATGGCGCGGTGACCGCCGGACGCACGCTCGTCATCTTCCGCATGATGCTGGAAGCCAACCTGCTGATCTACGCGCAGGATCAGGCGCAGTTGTGTCTCGATTCCGACACCGGCAGCGTCGTGCTTCTGGTGCACGTGCCGATGGGCCCGGAGATTACCGGCGAGTATCTCGCGGATGTCTTCGCACACTATGCGGAGCATGGGCGCTACTGGCAGAACAATATCCTCGAATCCGCCGACGAGATGTTCGAAGGCATCGCATCGGGCAACTATATGTGGCTGCGCGCGTAGCGCAGCGCGCGCTGACCGGCCGTGATCGGCTACAAGCGGCCACAAGCGGTTGCAGTCGACCCGAACCCGGCGGGCGATCAACCCGCGATACGCGGGATCAGCAGCACGAGACGCCGTGGCGCTTGCGGATCGTCCGACAGCGGCGCCGCGATCGCGAGACAGTCGCCGGGCGCGACGCTCGTCTCGACAACGCGATGTTGCCGTGCGCCTTCGCCGCGCCCCAGTTCGATGCGCAAGCCGATCGGCGCGGCCGGCGCGGCCCCGCTCACCGCCGGCTGGACCGACATCCACAGATCGGGCGCGGTATCGCTCATATCGTTCGCGTTGTTCGCATCGTTTGTATAGCCGGCTTCGTCCGCCGCGTGACCCGAGCCGTCACCCACGCGCTGCGCAACGCGCGCCTCGTGCCGGTCGATCACCGCGGCCGAACGGTCGAGCGTCAATGCCGTGCGCGCGATTTCGAGCCGCGCATGCCGCGCCGCTTCGAGCGCGTCGAGCTGCGCAAGCAATGCGTGGCCACCGCCCGCAACGGTTGCGAATACCGGCTGCGCGGCGGCATCGGCTGCCGTCATTTGCGCCGGCAGCATCGGCTGCAGGCCGGCCAGCGCGCGCGGATCGATATCGACAACCCATGTCTGCACGGACACCACAGCGGGCCGCACA
This sequence comes from Paraburkholderia sp. 2C, assembly GCF_054589215.1. Lineage (NCBI taxonomy): Bacteria > Pseudomonadati > Pseudomonadota > Betaproteobacteria > Burkholderiales > Burkholderiaceae > Paraburkholderia > Paraburkholderia sp. 2C. The sequence continues at coordinate 714,973 of NZ_BAAILL010000036.1, forward strand.
TCGAGATCGGCAGCGAGCATGCCGTCGCCGTCGATGCGCTCCGGCTTGTCGCGTATCAGGATCGAGTTGGTCACCGCGTCGGCTTCGATCACCGGCAGCGGCGCATCGAATTCGACGATCGGGTCCGGCTGCGCGTCGGCGCCCGGCGCATCGGCACCCGGCGCGTCGGCGCCCGGCGCAGCCGCGTCGGGCGAGTTGCCCGCACGACGCTCGAAGCGCCGGCGCAGCAGCGTCGCCGCGCCGGGCACGGTCAGCGTGCGGCCGTCGAAGGCGCGGGTCTGGTCCGCCGCGGTGGCAATCGCTAACCGGATCACGCGCACTGTCGTGCGTGTGCGCGCGCGTGCGTCGCCCTCGAAACGCTGCGCGGCGTCGCGAACGTGTTCGACATACGAAGCCGGGCCGTGCACGCGCAACACGCGTGCGGTACGGTCGACCTCGGGCGGAAAATGCGTGTCTGTGACGCGCGCCCGATCGAGCGCCGCGAGCAGCGCGTCCGGCGTGATGAAATTCGGCCTGATCGCGATGCGCTGCTGCTCACCGGCCGTCGATACTTGCAACACCGCGCCGTCGTAGTACCAGACGAGCCCGTACGTGTTGCACAACGTATCGAGAAACTGTTGCGGCGGCATCGCGAAGCGCCCGCTGACGACGCCCGCGACGGCCCCGCTGATGCGCAGCGGCAGATGCTGACCCGCGGCGAACACGCTGAGCGCGTCGGCCACGCTGCTGCCGTTCGTCGCATACACGTAGCGGCCGCCGCTCCAGTCGACATTCGCGGCGTGCGCATGCGCCGCGGCAACCAACACGGCCGCGCCCACGGCGCGGCAGATGAGTTTGCGCACAGGCATCGCGTTCATGACAGGGAAGCGGACCCGTTATCCGCCGCGGCCCGGTTATCGTCCGGTTTCCCATCGGCGTCGGTATCGGGTTTCAGCGTCAACCGGTAGCCGGTCGCATAGACCGACTGTACGTTCCAGCCGATATCCGCAGCCTTCAGCTTCGCGCGCAGCCGGCTCACGTACATATCGACCGACCGGCTCTGCACCGCCGCGTCCCAGCCCCAGACCACGCTCATCAGATCCTGGCGCAGCACGACGGCGCCCTGATGCCGCGCGAGATGCCACAGAATGTCGAATTCTTTCGTGCCGAGCGCGAGCGCATGGTCGCCGCTCACGAGCGAGCGGGCCTGCTGGTCGAGCACACAGCCCTCGAGCATCATCTTGCGTCCCTGCACGCTGGTGGGCGTCGCGCGGCGCAGCAGCGCACGCACCCGCGCGAGCAGCACCTGCCGGTCGAATGGCTTCACCAGATAATCGTCCGCACCCGCGTCAAGAATCCGCACGATGTCCGATTCGTCCGAATGCACGGTCTGGAAAATCACCGCCATCGATGACTGCGAGCGGCCGCGAATCTTGTGCAGCAGGCGCTCGCCCGACACGCCCGGCACATCCCAGTCGAGAATCGCCAGATCGGCCCACTGGTCGGCCAGATACTGTTGCGCTTCGAGTCCGTTCTGAAACCCGTCGACGTGATAGCCCTCGGCCCTCAACCACGCGTTGAGCAGCATATGGTGAGCGATGTCGTCCTCGACGAGCAGAATGCGCATCGGTCTGCCTGCCATCAATTTCATCGTCGAACCTCGATCAAAGTAAGCGCAGCGTGCGCCGCATCAGCTACGGCGCGCCGCATGCAGCGCACGATCCGCATCGACCAGCGATGCGGGCGCGCTTTTCGCCGCGCCCGGATTCAGACACGGCAGCCGCAACACGAACAGCGTACCGCCGGAGCCGTTCAATTCGGCATACAGCGACCCGCCATGCAGCTCGACGATCTGTACCGCGAGCTTCAGGCCGAGGCCGAAACCGGTCGCCGTTTTCCTGCCGAGCTTTTCGAAACTGGTCAGACGCGCGCCCTCGACCAGCCCCGGCAGCCCGCCCGCGCGATCGCTGACCAGCACTTCGACGAAACCGCCTTCGAAGCGCAGCGAAACCGTCACCGCCTCGCCGCGGGTCGACGCGCGCACCGCGTTGTCGATCACGTTCTGGATCGCGCGCGCGACGAAGTTGCGCATGCCGCTCACCCAGACCGGCGCACTGTCCGACAGCCACAACTGCAGCGCCACGCCGCAGTAAAGCGCGGTGACTTCGAGCTGCAGGATGATCTGGCGCACCGTCGCGCGCAGATCGAAACGCTTGAAGTCGCGCGCATGCAGATGTTCGGCCACCGACGTGAAAATAAACTGCTCGCCGAGCGACAGCACATAGTGCGCAAGCTGTGTGATCTGTTGCATGCCGCCGCAGCGCTCGAACGCGTCGGAATCGGTCGCATCGAGTTGCGTCAGCGCGCTGATCGAATTGAGCGGCGAGCGCAGATCGTGCAGCAGGAAACGCAGCGACATCGCGCGTTCGTCGACCGCGCGCGCGAACGGCGTCACATCGTTCACGGTCACCACCGTGCCGCCCACGCCCGGCGCCTCGACAGCGCCGGCCTGCAACCACAGCGTGGTCTCGTCGACGCGCACGTCGATGCCGCGCGCGAGGTCGGCCGGGCGCAACACCTCGGTCATCGCGAAGTGTTCGCTGATCGCGTCGGCGAAATCGATGCCGGCCGGCAGCGGCATTTGCAGCATCGCGATCGCACGCGCGCTCGCGTCGAGCACTTCCCCGGCGGCGCCGAGCGCGACGACGCCGCACGGCAGGCCGCCGAGCAGCGCGCGCGTGCGCCGCGTTTCGCCGTCCGACAGGCGTGGCTCGAGTTCCAAGGTCGACTCCTGTTCGCGCTTACGGTGAAATAACGCGCGGAGACAGCAGGAACAACCGCTCCATGTGGCTCTTCGAATGGCTATCGGTTCTGAACAGCGCACCGATCACCGGGATTTTCGACAGCCCCGGCACGCCGGTCACGCCGTTCGAATCGCTATCCGCGCGATAGCCGGCGATCAGCAGCGCCTGCCCTTCGTCGATAAACGCCTGTGTGCTGATATTGCTGCGCTGGATCACCGGCAGGTTGCCGACCGTCTGCGACGTCAGCTCGCCGTCCTGAATCGCGACATCGAGTTTGATATGCGTCTGTCCATTCTCGTCGACGACCATCGGCAGCACGCGCAGCGAAATGCCGGTCGACACGCTGTACAGATCGCCCGCCGTATAACCCGACACCGGCACGAAGAACTGCGTCTTGTTGTCCATCACCGCTTCGATGTTGTTCAGCGTCACGACCTTCGGACTCGCGTCGACCTTTGCCGCATTGCTCTGCTGCAACGCCGAGATGCGCGCCATCAGATAGCGGCCCGCGTCGCCGAGCACCGCCGCGACCGACGCGCCCGCCGGCGACGCGGCCGCGAGCACATTGCCCGGCAGCGACGTCTGGCCGAAGTTCTGCGTGATCGTGCCGCCGTTGTACGTGCTTTGCGGCAGTTGCCCGTTGCCGGTCTGCACGTCGAGATGGCTGTTATGCAGGGTCCAGTCGATGCCGAGCTGCTGTAGCGCGTCGTCGTCGATCTCGATGATGTGCGCCTCGATTTCGATCAGTTGCGGCTTCACGTCGAGGCGCTCGATCAGCTTGTCGTATTGCGCCATCCGCTCGCCAGTGTCGCGAATCACGACCGAGTTGGTGCGCTGGTCCGCGACGATCACCGGCAGCGTTTCGTCGGGCATGCTCGCGTGACTCGTATCCTGCTGCGGCTGCGGCGGGCCACCGACCGCTTCGAGCACGGCCGGCGACGGCTGGCCGGTCAGGCCGCCGAGCAGCCCCTTGCCCGACGAGCCGCCCGGTATCGGCGGCGGAACGTAAGGGCTCGTGTACGTGTTGCCCGCCGCGTCGGTCATCGGCGTCTTGCGCGTGACGCCGTCGGCCGGATGACCGGCGCCGTTCTTTTCGCCGTGCTCCTTGCTCGCATGCGGATGGTAAATGCCGTTCAGCACCGACACGACACCTTGCAGCGTCACGTCCTGGCCATCGATCGTCACCGTCCGGTCCTGCGCCCACGCGTGATTGAGCGGGAACACGCGCACCTGCGTGCCGCCGCGGCGCGCCTCGTTCGAATCGAGCCGGTCGGCGATCTGCGTGACCATCTGCACATAGCGCGGCGGGCCGCTGACGAGCGCGGTGCCCTGCGCGCTGTCATAGACGATCGGAAACCGCTCGTCCGCGATATGCATGCGCTCGAGCGTGTCGCCCAGCGCCGCGGTGCTGGCCGTATCGAGCTTCACCAGCGTGCTTTGCAGGTCCGACGCGGGTACGATGTCGAGCACCTCGCCGTCGTAGTACCAGACAAAGCCGAACGACGCCGCCAGCATGTCGAGAAAGCGCCGCGGCGGCAGATGAAACTTGCCGCTCACATTGCCGCTCACGCCCTGCGCGATGCGCGTCGCGATGCCCTGGCTCGCGCCGAAATCGCGTAACACGTCGTTGATATCCTTGCCTTCGGCCGCATAGTCGACGTTCGACGATTTCCAGTGCACTTGCGCCGCCTGAACGGCCGGCGCGATCGAGCCGAACGCAAGCGATGCGCATAAGGCGGCGGCGTGCAGCTTCGCGGTCCACTTCATGATGGCTTGCCTGATAGTTTCATGTGAGAATTTCCTATCCGATCTCTTTCGACAGGCATTGACGATGACCGTCCCGAACCACGAACGCCGCGACCTGACCCGCGAGATTCTCGATCTGATCGACCTGCGCCAGACCTTCACGGACATCCACATCGAGCAGGACCGTCCGATCATGATCAAGGCGCCGCGCGGCTGGCTCGCGGTCGGCGAAGAGCCGGTGCTGTTCGACGAGATGACGCCGACGCTCGCGTCGATCGAACCCGAATGGGAAGCGCTCCTGCAGCATGGCGCGATCGACCGGCCGTTCGTGCTGACGCGCTGCCGCCTGCGCTGCAACATCTACCGCACGTACGGCGGGCGCAAGCTGGTCATCTCGATCCGCCGGCTGCCGCTGCAGCCGCTGCCGCTCGACAGGCTCGGCCTGCCCGCGTATATCCGCTCGATGATCGACAGCGCGAAGGGCCTCGTGCTCGTCACCGGCCCGACGGGTTCCGGCAAGACCACGACCATCGCGTCGATGCTCGATCACATCAACCGCTCGCGCAACAGCCACATCATCACGATCGAACAGCCGATCGAATACGAACTCGAAAGCCATACGTCGATCGTGTCGCAGCGCGAGGTGCCGATCGACACGCCGAGCTTCCCCGCGGGGCTGCGCGAAGCGTTGCGGCAAAAGCCGGACGTGATCATGGTCGGCGAGGTGCGCGACCCGGAAACCGCCGAAACCGCGCTGCAAGCGGGCGAATCGGGGCACCTCGTGCTCGCGACGATGCATACCGGCAGCGCGATCGGCACGCTCACGCGCCTGCTGTCGTTCTTTCCGCTCGAGCAGCGCGCGCGTTACGCGGCGTCGCTGGCCAATTCGCTGATCGGCATCGTCTGCCAGTGTCTCGTACCGACCGTCGACGGCGAGAACTTCGTACTCGCGAGCGAGCTGCTGTTCAACAACACGCAGCAGGTGAGCGCGCTGCTGACGGACCCGGCGAAGCTGCCGTTCGTCACGGACTTCATGAAGCGCAAGGAAGACAACATGTCGCGCCTGCTGAACGACCACCTGGCGAGCCTCGTCGCGAAGGGCCAGTGCTCGTCGCGCGACGCGCTGCGCATGACATACAACCGGATGGAACTGCACGAACTGCTGCAAACGCTCGCGCCGCATTGAGCGGCGCATTGAGCGGCCGGCGCGCGGCGGCTTGCGCCGTCGCGTTCGCGTTCGCATGGGCGGCTGCGTTTGCATCCGCAGCGGCGAGTGATATTTGCGCTGTGCCATCCGGTCGCTCAGTAATAGGAGTTGATCGACCATCCGGCCGCGATCGGCGTATTCGGAATGTACTGGTTCGATACGCCGCAAAAGCTGCTTTGCCAGGGCGTCAGAATCGTGTCGGGCGTATACGTGGCCCAGTTCGTCGTCACGACAACCTTGTACGTGCCGGGGTTGCCCGCCTGGGTCAGGCTATTGTTGATGCCCCCGGAATCGTTGTTGAGCGTGGGGCTCTGGCTTTCGATGTGCGCGATCGTGTTGTTGTTGCTGTCGAGCACATCGACGTCCTGCGAGATCTGCGCCATCGCGGCCGCACTGCGCCCCGGGCATGTGCCGTCGTTCAGGTGAGCCCATGTCGACGCGACGATAATGCCGGGCTTCTCGAGTGTGACGCTGGTCTGGTACGCGTACGAGTAAGTGCCGTTGGCCGAGTTGTACGCGAACGGCGCGGCCTGATAATTCGACCCCGGCGGCCCGGAGCAAGTCGTATAGTCGCCGGCGCCGGGCGTCGCCATCAGCATCATGCAGCCGGTGGTCGACGACACGAGATCGATTTCCGATTGGGTCTGCCACTTGCCGTTCACGCACGACAGCACGCGGCCGGTCTTGTCGGTCGTCACCGGCGTCGTGGCCGGCGGGGCGGAAGCCGCGGCGTCGCTGCAACTGTTGCCCGCGACCGCCGTGGCGCCCAGCGCGAGGTTGCCCTGCTCGTCCACCGCGAGCGCCTGCCATTTGCTGCCGTTGAACGTGTACGCGCGATCGGTCGCGAGCGTGATCGCGACGTCTCCGGTGCGCGGCAGCGGCAGGCCCGTCAGCGCGGCCGCGTTCGCCACCGGCCCGCGCCAGTGATACGACGCCTGCGGCTCCCATACGCCGTCGCAATTCAGCACATTGCCGAAGCTGTCGGCGGCGATCGCGCCGAGCTGGCCGCACGCCGCGTAATCGGTCTGCGCCGCGAGCACGATCGGCACCTGCATCGTATTCGCCGCCGGGTTGCCCGGCACGCCGACCCGATACAGGAAATCCGCGTTCTGCTGCTGCGTGCCGTTCGAGAACACGAGGCTCGCGAGATGCCCGACGCCGGTCTTGACGCCCGAGCACGATGCGCCCGCCGGGTTCGGCGCGCTCACCGACCAGCTGCCGTATGCGCCTTGCGCCGCACCCGCGGTTTTGCTCATCGCCTGAATCGAACCGCCGCCCGTACCCGCATTCGCCGCGATATAGCCGAGTTGCGGATCGGCGATGGTCTGGCCGCCTTCGGTCACGAGCAGCGCCTGCAATGCGTTGCCGGCCGCGTTCGAATAGACGAGCAGGCAGGGCGACTGCCCGTACGCGTTCTGTGCGCCGGTTGCGGCAGGCAGGTAGGTCGATAGCTGGTACGGCGCGCCGTTGAGCTTCACGACCACCGGCGCGGTGGACGTCGCCTGCGCCAGCAGCGCCTGATAGTTTTGCTGGATCAACTGCTCGGCCGCTCCCGCGAGCTTCGACTGATAAAGCGCCGCCTGCTGCGCGCGCGTGTCTTCCATCGACGAATTGATCATCGTCGTCACGCCCGCGACCATCAGCGCGGTCAACGCGAGCGCGGCGAGCAACTCGACCATCGTGAAGCCGCGTTCGCGGCGAGACCGCCGCGCGGCGCGGCGTGCATGCACGACCGGAGTGTCATTCATACGCTTGTGCCATCCATACCGGGACGCCGTTCGGCACGCTGCCGGCAACGCCGTCGGGTAGTGCAACCGGCAGATTGCCCGGCGACACGACCGTCTGGTTGAACGCGACACCCGCGAGCGCCGAACCCTGCGCGAGCTGCTCGATCTCGGGCACGACGCTCCCCGCGCTCGCCGACGCCGCGTAGATCACGACGAGGCTGCCCGCATAGTCCGCATCGGGCGCGACGTAATTGCGCCAGACCGGGTCGGGCGTGCTCGACGCGAGATACGGTTGCAGGCTGCCCGGCGGCACGCTGCCGGAAAACCCCGGGTTCGCGACCGCGAACGCGACAACCGCCTGCCGGTACTGGCTCATGTTCATCGCGAGATTCTGCGTCGAGACGCTCGGCGTGGACGGCGCGGTCTCGGCGCTGACGAGCGCATACCCGCCCGCGAGCATGCCGAAGGTGACCGCGATCCAGAACAGATACATGATCTCGCTCTACGTGGTGGACGATAGATGGATGAACGCGGTAAGACGATCAGGACGAGGTCCAGATGAGGTCGTTCGCACTGCCCTTGCTGCAATTGGTCTGCGCAGCGGTCGGACTGACTGGCGGCGTGAGAGCCGCAGCATTGACACTGACCGAGTTCCAGCTTCCACCGGCAGTGACTGCATTGATGCAGACGCTCGTCGGGACATTCTTGTATTCGATCGTGAACGTGCCTACCGCGGCGCTTGCCACAGTGACGCCCCCGCCCCACGTATTGGTCGCCGTGCCATCCGATGCGACCGGGATCGTGCTCGGAAATACGCCCGCACTCTCCAGCACACTGTTGGTCACGCCCGTGTACCCGTTCGCCTGCCCCATATACAGCTTCTTCACGCCCGTCTGAATCGCGTTCACCTGCTCCGCGAGTTCATTGGTTCCCGCGCTGCTGAACGCACCATTGAGCAGCGCGACCGCGCCGATCACGACAATCGCCGCGATCCCCAGATAGGCGATCGCTTCGAGCAGCGAAGCGCCGCGTTGCGCGCCTCGCGAACGCCGCCGCATACGCGCGGCGAGCGAAGGAACGACGGTTTGCTTCTGCTTCATGTTGCTCTCCTTGATGAACGGACGCCCCTGCCGTCAGGCTTCGGGCTGATTCGGATAACGGACATACGGCACACAATCGATTACAGAACACCCTCAATGGACAGTACGAGACAAAGCGGCAATTTCCTGTTGAATTCCGAAGAAGCCTGCGATCAGCCACGACAGCACGAGCGCGAGCGTGATGATCGCGACGCCGTTGACGACGCGCATCTGCGCCTCGATCGTCTCGACGCCTTCCTGCATCCATTCTTCGGCAAGCGTGCGCAACGCCTCCGCAAAGCCTTTGTACTCGGCGTACACGCACAGGTCGTCGACAATCGCCGGCGACGGAAACCGGTAACCGGTGTTCTTCATCGCCTCGCCGACGTTGAGCCCGGACTTCACGCCGAACAGCATGTCGTCGATCCGCTCGCGCAGCCACGGCTTCGCCGTATCCGCGAGCCGCGTCAGCGATTTCTCGACGGTGAAGCCCGCGGTCTGCAGCGACGAAAACGCGACGAGGAAACCGGAGCCGACGATCAGCCGGTAAATCGAATACGGCGGATAGCGGTCGAGCAGCACGCGCGTGCGGCCGGACCAGCGCGGCATCGAATAGAACAGCAGCACGATGAGCACCGCGAACAGCAGGACGACATAGATCATCCCGCCCTGCACGAACTGCGACAGCGAGTAGAGCGAATACGCGACGCCGTGCCAGCGATCGGGACTGACGATCTGCGTAAAGCGCGGAATCACGAGCTTGCCGAACAGAAACAGGTATCCGACCGTCATCACGAGAATCGCGGCCGGATACGCAAGGCCGCCGACAATCGCCGCGCGGACGCGGCGCCCCGACGTCACGACGCCGGTGACGGTCGTCAGCGACGTTTCGAGGCGCCCCGACTGTTCGCCGGCCATGACGATCATCTGTTCGGTGTGCGGCACCCACCACTGCATCGCTTCGGACAGCATGCCGCCGTTCTGCACGACGCGGCGCCAGTCGGCCAGCACGACGGCCTGCGGCTCGTTCGGCTTGCGGCCTTCGGACGATGCGCGCAATTCGAGCTCTTCGAGCACCTTCAGAAGCGGCAGTCCGTTCGCCAGCATCTTCGCGATCTTGCGGTAGATGCGCAGCCGCACTTGCGTCGTCAGTTGCAGGCGTGCCCAGTGGCGGTTCAGGTCAAACGCCATCGCCGGCTCCGTGCAAAGCGGCATGCCTGTCCGCCACACTGGCGGCACCGGCCGCCGGCAGCAGTCCGACCACACGCTCGGCCATGCGAGGATCGACAAGACCGGTCGCGACCTTTTCGACCGCATGTTGCGCAACCGTCTGGCCGCCGAGTTCGCGCAGCCAGTATTCGTGCGCGGCGGCCTTGTGCCCGCTGCGCAGCAGTTCGCACAGCGTCGCATCGGTATGGATCACTTCCGCGACCACCGTGCGGCCGATCGTGCCGTGCCCGCAATACGAGCAGCCGGAACCGGCAATGCGCACGTGCTCGAAACGCGCGCCGACCGCATCCTTGACACGCGCGACAAAACCCGGATCGAGTTCGCGCAGCGCATCGGTCAGCGGCCTGGAACAATGAGGACACAGCAGCTTCACGAGCCGCTGGCTGATCAGGCCGGTGACCAGCGACTCATCGGTGACCATCGCCAGCGGCAGACCGAGATCGGTCAGGCGGTCGACAATCGCCAGCGCGCTGTTCGCGTGCACCGTCGTCCACACCTGGTGGCCGGTCATCGCGGCGCGCAACGCGCTTTGCGCGGACGCGCGGTCGCGCATTTCGCCGATCATGATCGTATCGGGGTCGAGCCGCATCGCGTTCGCAATCGCCGCCGCGAACGCAAGCGAACGCGCTTCTTCGGTCGTCGCGTTGACGACCGGTGTCTGCACGGCGCCCGCGATCGGATACTCGACCGGGTCTTCGACGGTGATCACATGCGTCGAGCCGGCCATCGCGCGGATCTGTCCGGTCAGCACGCGTTGCAGCGTGGTCGATTTCCCGGAGCCGGTCGGCCCGCTGATGATGTTCATTCCATGCGGCCGCTGCGCGAGCAGATCGAACGCCGCCGACTGCGCGCGCGTGAAACCGAGCTGCGTCAGATCCGTCGATTCGCCCGCATCGTTGTACAGCAGACGCAGCACCATCAGGCTGCCGGTGCTAGTCGGCGCGGTCGCGATCCGCACGCCGAACAGACGATCCGGCAGCTTGTCCCGATCGCCGATGCTCGCGTCCTGCCGCTCGGTCGGCTTGTACGTGTTATCCGACACGTTTGCCATCGCCGAATACAGCGTGGCCAGCAGCCGTTCGCCGTATTCGCGGGTCTGCTCGCCGATCCGCGTCAGCTCGTTGTGAATCCGGAACAGGATCTCGGTGTTGAAGCGGTTCACGCGAATGTGAATGTCCGACGCGCGTTCGTCGCATGCGCGCGCGATCAGGTTCTTCGCGACCACCTGCATCTGCGTGTGATCGACACGCTCGGCCGTGCCGTCGCGGCGCTGGCCCTGATACGCGCGCCGCACGACGTCGAGGCTCACGAGCCGCGTCGTGTAGCGGTAGTTCAGGCGTTCGAGCCGCGCGCAATACGACAGCACGAACGGATTCATGTCGTGCCCTTCCGCGACGAGCAGACTGCCGTCTTCGAGCAGGCAGACGAACTTGCGCTCTTCGCCGCTCGCGGCGAACGCACCGCTGTCCGATAGCGGCCGCGTCGCCGCCGCGACCGGCGGCTGCGCCTGCGCGGGCGCGTGAACGAGCGGCGCGGACTGCAACGGCACCACGTCCGTCGCCGGCGCGAGCTGGGGCGCCGCGGCGATCCCGAGCGTGCGCGGCAGCGGCACGCGAGGCGTCGGCTTCAGGATATTGCCGGATTGCGGGAAGGAACTCATCGTCATCACCTCGTCGGCATGGACAGTGTCGGAATCGGCGGCACGCCGCCGTTCATCGCGCCGGCCGCGGCGACCCGCGACGGCGCCTTGCGGGCGGACATGACCGTCAGCGTCGTGCGATGGCCGTCCTTGCCCTCCACGATGACCGAGCCCGGACGGATCGACATGACCCGCATGCCGTTCGCCAGCGTGTCGCCCTGGTGGACGTCGTACTCGCCGGCGCCGTTGACGTCGACAGTTGCGCTGATGGTGTCGCCGAGACTCTGCGTGGCAAGCACGGAAATCTCGTCGTACGTGATCGTGCGGCCCATCCGATTGAGCGCCGCCTCGCGCTCGGCGACCTGCTGCTGCGCGTCGAGCTTCTTCAGCTGAGCCTTCAGCACGACGGTGTCCTCCTGCAGATGCATCAGCTCGTTGGCCGCCGCCGCGGCGGCCGGCGTCGGCACCACCGCCGCGGCAACCGGCGCGCTACCGGGCGCGGCGGTTTGCGCACGCACCGCCGCGGAAAACCCGATCACGCCCGCCAGCGCCACGACGCCGAGCACACGCTGCACCCGTCTCGCACGATCATTTTTCATAGAGCACTCCTTCGATGGTCCACTGTCCGGACTGGTACGACACCTTGTCGAGCCGCACGCCCGGCTGATCCAGATACCTGATGACGCTGGTCGGCGACAGGTCGCCGAGATTCGCGGACAGACGCCACGTCTGCCACGGCGGCGCTGCGTCGCGCTTGCCGCCCAACTGCCCGAGCGCGTCGGCGGCGAAACTTTTCGGCGGCGTCGCGGGCCGTTGCAACGAGAAGGTCAGCGACACGCCAAGCAGCTGGAACGCGGACAGCATGCGCAGACGCACACCGTGCACGTCGATCGCTTCATCGCCGCCCGCGGCCAGCGAGACCGGCACGACCAGCGTTGCATGATTGCCGCTCGTGTCAATCACCGCGCGCGGCTGCGCGGCCACCAGCATCGCCACGTTCGAATCCTCGCGCGACCAGCTATAGCTGACGTTGGTCTCGCGGCACGCGTAGCTGTCGAGCTGCCAGCCGCCCGGCGCGATCAGCACGAAGTGATCGACGCAGCCGCTCACGAAGGTCGACGGCAGCGGCGCGGCGGCCCACGGATGCGGCGCTTCGGGCGGCGCGACCGGATGCGGCGGATGCAGCCGCAACTGCTCGCGCGCGCGTTCGAAGGCCAGTTGGCGCGCGACTTCGAGCTTGTGCTCGCGATACCGGTACCCGCCCCACGCAAGCAGGCCGACCGCCGTCAGCACCCCCGCCGCGAGCGCGATCCTGCGCCACTGAACGCGCCGCGACACCGGCATCAGATTGACCCAGCGCGGCAGATGCGTCCTGCCGCCGCGCCGCGGAATCATGTTCTCGATACTGCGTGGATAGAAGTTATGAAAGCCCTGCACTTCGATCTGCGGATCGCCGATCACGACGTTCCAGCCTCCGAGGCTATAGTCGCTATGCAGGCGTTCGAACACCTCTTCGCTGCTGCCGACCCAATCGCCATTGGGCAGAAACGCGCCATCGCGCACCGCGAAATAGGCCCAGCGTTCGTCCGGCAGCCGGAATGCGCCGAGCCAGTTCGGCGCCGGCTGCTGGCGTCCATCGTAAAACGCGCCTTCGGTGGCGATCGCTTTCGATACCAGCGCGCCGAGCGACGGCAGACCAAGCTGCGCCCCTTCGCGCGTGCTCGCGAATCCCGCGCCCGCGAAGCTGCGGTCGATACGCAGCACCAACGCGTCGAAGCGCAGCCGCGCGGCCAGCTCGGTCGCTTCCGCGCGCAGTTCGTGCCGGCGCGACAACGACTGCCAGAACAGCCCGCAAAGAAAGCGGTGGCGGCCGATCTGGACGATTTGCGTAGCCATGATGGGGTTCCGGTGCGGGTCGCGTCACGCGCCGTTCATCGTGATCGGCGAAATCAGGATCACGATGATTTCGCGCGAATGCGTCGCGCTGCGGCCGCCGCCGAGCACGAAGTTCGAAGGCGTGCCGACGCCTTGCTGGTTGCTGTGGTCCTCGACGCCTTCGTAGCCGCTGATCACCAGCGTCTGGCCCGACTTCATCGCGACACGCTGCAGAAAGTTGCGCGTGTCGACGGTCGGCAGCTCGATCTTCTGCCCGGTGCCGCTATCGAACGGAACCAGCGACACGAGCGACGAGATGTTCGTGTAGAACTGCATCATCACCGTGCCGTCGTCGAGGATATGCGGCAGCAGCGTCAGGTTGAAGCCGGTGGTGACCGTGCCCGGCGTCAGCGCCGTCTGGCTGCCGACGTTGGCGGTCTGCGTCGTCGAGACCTGCGCGAGATAACCCTGCTGCTCGGCGACCTGCACGGGCACGGGCTGATCGTTGAGTGTCGTGACCGATGCCGACGTCTTGCGCCGCACGGTGCCCTGGTCGGACAACGCGGTGATCACCGCGTTGGTGGTCGACGCGCGGCTCGACGGCGTAATCACCGTCGCCGAAAACTGGTTACCGCCCGTCACGAGACTCGAGAACGTGTTCGTGATGCCGAATTTCGTGCCGAGCGCCTGGTAGACCGCCGTCCAGTCAATCCCGAAGGTATCGTCCGCCGACAGCGTCACCGAAAGCACAGTCACGTTCACGAGCACCTGCCGCGCCAGCACGCGGTTCTGCTGCTCGATGAACGTGCCGACGCGGTCGAGTACGTCGGGTGTATCGGTGACCGATATCGAACCGGTCGCGGGCGATGCGATCACGGTCCCGGCCGGCGACAGCATCGTCTTGATCGCGGACTGCAAACCGCTGTAGACCGATAGCTGAGCGTTCATCGCGGTGTTCGTCGAGTTATCGGACGATACCGTCGGCACGCCGCCGCTGCCCGAGCCGCCGCCCCCGCCGCCTCCGCCGCCACCCCCACCCGACAGCAGGCCGCCCGACGAAGCGCCGTTATTGTTCGACGCGCTCACGACGCTCGCGTCGAGTTTCGAGTCGCCGGGAATCGCGATCACCTGGTACACGCGCGTATCGGTATAGTAGAACGTGATCGCCCCGTCCGCGTATTTCCAGTACACGCTAAAGCGCGCGGCAGCCGCATCGAGCAGGCCATGCAGCGTACCGTGCGGATAAACGATGTGAACCTGCATCGGCTCGGACGACGCGCCGCGCGAGGCCCCCATCACCGTCGCCTGCGGCGATGGCCCCTGCAGCAGGCCAGTCGGCAACGGCGGCAGACCGGGCAACCCCGTGCTCGCGCTCGACGGTCCACCGCCGGGCTGCGCGGCTTGCGCGGCTGCGTCCTCCGCGCCGGGCGCCACCTTCGCCGGAATGTGCGTGAGACGCGTAATGCGCTCCGCGAACGCATGCAGAGAATCGACCGTGCCGTCGAAGCTCGCGGGTTCGTTAAAGAGATTCGGCAAGGTCGACTTCGCGGCAATCTTCAATGTATTGCCGGACAGCCACAGGTCGTCGCGAACGATCACGTCGTCCGGATCGTGACTGCGGTTGTCGCCCTGCGAAAGCTTGCCGAGCGCGCGTCCCGCTTGCGACGCGTCGGCGTGCGCATCGGTATCGACCTTGTTCCACAGGTTCGTGCAACCGGCGAGTTGCATCACGCACACGCCGATCGCGGCGAATTGACGAATGGTGCGCATCAGCCTGCTCCCTTAGGAATGACCCGCAGTACGCGATTACCCTGATACATGACGATCTGGATCGGCACCTGCGAATTGCCCAGCGCGTTCGCGACCGCGTGCAGCGCGTGCTCGAGCGTGCCGTGAATGGTTGCGTCCGCATCGACCGTGAAATCGGTCGGCACGTCCCAGATGAATTGCCAGCCCGCGTCGGACGCCCAGCGCGCGAGCGCATTGCGCACCGAACCGTCCGAGCGCCGCAGTTCCCAGGTCGTTTGCACCGGGGGCGCTTCCGAAGCGGCGGCGGGAGCGGACGCCGCGGCGGCAACCACCGACGCTGCGGACATCGAAGCGATTGCCGGCGACGCCGACGATGCCGGCAACGCGGGCGGCGCGGATGGAGCAGGTGTGGCGGACGCAACCGCGAGCGGAATGCCGGGTGCGCCGGCAACCGGCGCTTGCTGCGTAACCATCGCCGCGGCCTGCGTTTGCGTCTGCGCCGACGACGCGGCCGACGGCCACGCGGCAAGCGCCGGTTGCCGCAACGCGGGATGCGCGGTCACGGTCACAAGATGCAGGTCGGTATCGACATGCGCCTGCAACGTGGGGTCGCCCGACAGCAGTTCGCCGAGCACGTGCACGAACGAACCGCCTGCGTGCCAGCTGACCGGCGCGTCGGCCCATGGCCCCGCGTTCGGTACGTTGACGCTGTAACTGGCCGGCACCACCTGTTCGATCGCATGCAGAAGCGGCACGGCATGGCCGCTCGTGCGCACGGTGTCTGCCGCGCGATGCGCGCCCTCGACGATGACCTGCTGATCCGCCGCGAACGCCGATACGCACATGGCCCACGTGCAACACAACAGCAGTTTCAACCCCACCCCGAACCGTAGCCTTTGCATGTTGTCTTCTTGCGTTTGCTGAGCTGCTCCGGCAGCTGTGCAACCGGCGTGAACGCCGGCTGCTCCTTGATCGCGACACTCCGTGAGGCGGGCCTCGCACGTGCCGTCAAGCCGCGCTTGCAGTGCATTGTCACGACGCGACGATGAGCACGCCACACTGTTTGACACTCTGTTGCATTCCAGAGTGAACCGCGGTGTCCAGGGTCAGGACAGCAGGAAGGCACTCTTGAGTCGTGCGTCGGGACATACCCGAGGCAAGCGGTGTTGCCGATCGCTACCGACCACTGCCAAAGGACCGCGCATCGTCCGGCTAAACGCACGACGATGTGCGAACGTTGCCAGCACATACCGCTGTCTCGTTTACGGCGCGAGGAATCGTAGCTTTAATGGAATTTCAAAAATAGAAGAAGAAAAACGTAGGCTATTTTTCTCTCAACACTATTGAGCGCTCCTTCCAATTTCACATAAGGAGGCTAGCGCTTATTTCTGCCGGGCATTGAGAGGACAGTTTTTCATGACAGCCATGTCTAACATGGCGAATCGCTCGCAAAGCACTGTATACAAGCGATAAGCGCGCGCAAGCGGGTCTTATCGAAAACCCTGATTGTTCACTTGCGCAGCACATGGACCTCCAGACAAACGGTGCCGCGTGCGTAAAGCACTAGCATGAAATTATGTTTTAGCCATGATATCGATCGCCATTCGCGGCATGCTTTTCTATACCAGTCGGACGTGTCGCACGAATGAATTTGCGGTAAACATTACCAGTCGACACAATGCCCTTCCCCCTCAGCCGCGGTTCACGCCGGGCTGTCGAATCGTCTCGTTCGCATCGGTACCTGATAGCCGATGCCCGATGGCCTGATGCCATTTGCCCCGATTGTGAAAGCTCGAAGAAGAGAAAGTCGAGACAGAAAAATTAATACGCGTCATAAAGAAATCGTATGGCGAGCCCGCGCGCGCGGCGCTCGCTCCGTCATGACGATGCATCGGCATGCGTTCGCCACGCAGAAAGTAACAAACCATCACAAACACGAGCCAGGATCGCCGCGCGATGAAAACATGCGCTCACTGCTTCACGAATTTCGTTGCACCTCACCTAACGCACGCTCTCATCGAGCAAGGAGCACGACATGTTCTCGACGATCTACTTCGCAGCCTCCTCGGTCCTCGCCACCCGCGACATTCCGTCCGACCTCGCACGCAAGGTGCTCGACGGGCGCTTTCTCGATGCGGTGCGCACCGCGGCCAACCTCGCCGATTTCCACGACGATCACGATCTGCATGCGCGTGCGCGTCTGCAGATCTACGGTGACCTCGAACTCGCGCTCGGCCGCTACGAGGAAGCGGAGGAAACCTACCGCCGCACGCAGAAGGCGATTCGCCATTCGCGCGATACGCTGCGCACGGTGACCTGCCGCAACACGGGCTGGCAAGCGTTCTTTCGAAACCAGTTCAACGTCGCGCTGACCTGCTTCAAGCGCGTGGCCGAAGACAAGGCCGTCACGCCCGAGCAACGGCTCGATAGCCTAGTCGGCGCAACCCTCGTGCTGTTTCATCTCGGTTGTATCCAGGCCGCGTGCGACCGTCTGATCGAACTGGTGTCGCTTGCGCGCGCGAGCGGCGATCCACGCTGGGTCTATCTGGTCGACGCGCTGCGCCGCGATTTGCTCGCGCAGCATGAACTGCACTGCTTGGAACGCCTTGCCGATCACATTTACTGGCGCTCGGTGGTCGCAGGCTTCGCGCTCAGCGACGCGAGCACGCAAGACGCGTCCGGCGCCGGTGGGGCCATCCCGCTGCTCGCGCAGCGCCTCGACCATCTGGGTCATCTCCTGCGCCTGGCGGGCGGCAGCATCGCCGCGTGCGAGCCGCTCAACCAGTATCTGAACTGGAGCCGCATGACGGGGCTGCACGAGTATCACCGCAGTCTGTGCCTCGAAATCACGCTCGCGGCAATTGCCGGCCACCTGACGTCCGTCGCCGAGACGATGCTCGACACGTCGGGCGCGGCGGCCTCGCAGGGCAGCCAGCACGCGCGCTGGTATCTCGATTATCTGTACTGCAAGGCGAAGATCATGCAGCAGCAGGCGCGTACGCAGGAATTCGCGCAACTCTACGGCCGCTATGCGCTTGCGTCGATCCAGCACGTGCGCGCGGACAACGTATCGATGCCCGCTACCGTGTCGGACCTCGTGCTGCCGTCGCGCAACCAGCAGCAGCGCACCGACGATGTCAGCGCGCGGCTGCCGGCGAAATATCGACGCGCGTACCGCTATCTGATGGACAACCTCGATCAGAAGGATCTGTCCGTCCGCGAGGTTGCATCGCACGTCGGTGTGACCGAGCGCGCGATGCAGGCGGCGTTCAAGAATCATCTCGGACTGTCGCCGAGCGAACTGATCCGCCGGCAGCGCATGGAGCGTATCCGCGACGACCTGCTCGACGACTACGCACCGGTCGCACGCGTGCTCGACGTCGCGAAGAAATGGGGCGTGCAGCATCGGTCGACGCTGATCAACGGTTACCGCCGCGTGTTCCAGGAAGCGCCTTCCGAAACGCTCGCCGCACGCTGACATCTGTTTTCACACACACACTCACGCACGGTTCACGAGGAGAGGATCATGTCCGGCCTGTCAGTTCAAAGCGGTTATTCAGTCACCCCACAGGATTATTCGACCAGTGGCGCTAACTCAAGCTCGACGCAACAGATGATGCAGGAACTGCTGCAGGAGATCGAGGAAATCATCAGCGAGCTCCAGGATGCGTCGAACCCCGACGACACCCCGTCCACGCCGCCGCAATTGAATGCAGCGCCGCCCCCGTCGCAGGGCGGCGGCGAACCCTCGGGTCCTTCGGGCTCTGCCGGCCCCTCCGGCCCGTCGGGCGCGAGCCCGGCCACGGCGACCGGCGACCTCTCCGGCAGCGGCTCGACGCTGGGCCCGGGCTTCCCGTCGCAGCTCGAACCGTACCGCCAGGACATCGAGAACGCGTCGAAACAGACCGGCGTGCCGGCCAATATTCTCGCCGCGCAAATCTGGCAGGAGTCGCGCGGCGATGCGAATGCCGGCAGCACGAACGTCAACGGCATGACCGACCAGGGGCTGATGCAGGTCGATCCCGCGACGTTCTCCCAGTTGCAGCAGGAGCACCCCGAGTTGCAAGGCAAGAGCCTGTCGGACCCTTCGACGAACATCATGGCCGGCGCCTACTACATGGCCGATATGTCCAAACAGTTCGGCGGCAACTGGGGTGAGGCGCTGCGTGCATACAACTCCGGCCCCGATCAGGTCAATCCGTCGAACCTGTCCAGCGTGACAGTTGGCGATCCGAACTACGTCAGCGAGGTCAGCAACTTCGCGTCGATCATTCAGAACGGCGGACAACTGCCGGCTTGACGGCGGTTGCCTCGATGCGGCCGGCGCGCCATGCGCCGGCGTTGCCTTTATCCCGTCCCTCAGCAACGGCGCGCGCGGAATCCACGCGAGCACGCGTCGCGCTGCCGTTGCCTGTCGCGTCGACGGCTCACTGTCCCAAACATCATGTCCATCCGCCTGACATCACTGAAGCCCGCGGTTTCGCTAACGGTCGCGGCCGCCTGCCTTGCCCCCGCGAGCGCGCGTGCGGCCGGCGACTGTTTCGACGCCGCCGCCGCGTACCAGCACGTCAATCCGCTGATCCTGCGCGCGATCGCGTGGCAGGAGTCGCACGCGAACGCGGGCGCGATTCACCGCAACCGCAACGGCTCGACCGACTACGGAATGATGCAGATCAACTCGATCCATCTGCCGGTGCTCGCGCGCTACGGCATCTCAGCGGCCGACCTGATGAATCCGTGTGCGAACGTTTATATCGCCGCCTGGTATTTGCGGCGGATGATCGTCAAATATGGCTATACGTGGACGGCCATCGGTGCGTACCACTCCGAATCGCCTGCGGAACGCGACCGCTATGCGGGTGCGATAAAGGCGCTCGTCGAGCGGACGGCTGTGCTGCCGGTGGTGGACCGGCAGCGCTAACGTGACTGAGCGGGATTGAACGCGGCCGCCGCGATGCGCGCCGCGAACGAAAAACGGGCCGCACGCTGTCATCGCGTGCGGCCCGCCTGATGGGAATCGCCCCGTTTAGTTACCCTTTGCAGCCTGGTCGAGGTAGTCCGCTCCCTTGTTGCCCATCGATGCAATCGTGGAAGCAAACTTCATCTGCTGGCTGGCCGCGGCGCCGGCCTGAATCATCTCGATCTGTTCCTGCGCCTCGTGCTGGGTGAGACCCATCTTGACATCATTGCCAAACGACTCAGTGAGCTGCGGCAGGTAATTCTGCCCGTACATGGCGGCTGCACCTCCATAATTCATCAGCTTCCCCGCCATGCCGAGCGGCCCCGGCATATGCGACATCATTTGCCCCGCCATGTGAGTCATCCCCCCCGCCGACATGAAGCCGCCGGGGCTTTCGGGGCCGCGTTGAGGCAGTTGCGCGTTCATCCGCATCGGCGTGTGCGACGCCATCGGTGACGGCGTCCTGTCCGCCATCGACGTCAGACCGCCCAGATGATGCGTCCCCGGCGCGTATTGCGGCGTCGGCATCTGTATTTCGGGCATCTCGTGTGAGTGACCCGTGAACGCATCAAGGCCGGCTCCTGAACCAAGACGATCAATTCCATCAGGCATATTTAGCACCTCATAAAATACTAGAATTTTCCGCTCGCTATGAGGGGCGCGCCTGCACCAGGCGAAAGCGCGCATGGATCTCGCGTGAGCGGGACAGTAACGAATCATGCAATGAAACATTAGTATTGCGAGCTTTCTGTCATTCGAAAGCGCGCGACAAATTGCACCATTTCGCGAAGCACCGTCTTCGCGCGAAGGTTCCGCGGGAAGACGGCGGGCGTGCTATCGGCGCAGCCGTCACGCAAGCGGCGGCGTGCTGCGCGGCTCCAGCTCGATCCGTTCCGGATCCGGCGGCACGGACGCTTCGTGGCGAACGGCGTCCGATGATTCCGCGGTCGTCGGTTCGGTCGTCGGTTCGGTCGTCGCTGCGTCGACCGCGTGATCGGACAGACCGGCGGTGTCGCCGGTATCCATTTTTCGCAAGGTCTCGAGCATCGGCCCCATCTGCTCGGCCTGGGTCCTGAAGTCCGCGAAAGCCTTGCCCGCCTCCTTCAGACCTCGACCGCTCTGCCACCAGTTGTCGTACAGATAAAAGGCGGGAGCAATCGTGCCTTTGCCGAACTGCGTCATGAAACCGATCGCGTCTTTGGCATCGGCATCGCGGCGCTGATTCTTGACGTTCGTCACCATCCCCTGGGTTCCCGCGGCGAACAGCCCGACCATAAAGCTGGCAATGGCCAGGTAGAACTGCACGGCAAGCGAAACGTGATCGTTTCCGCCTTGCGACGCGGAGATCATGCGTCCTCCCGCGGTCGCGCCCGCGCTTCCGAATGCGCCGAACGTAAAAGTCTGTCCGAGCCGCTGCGATATTTGCGCGCTGAGTTCGAGCGGCTTGGTGAGCTTCGCGTAACCTTCACGCAGTGCGAAGAGTCCGGAACCGTTCATCGCGGATTCCAGCAGCGCTTTGGTATCCGGGTGCATATCGTCGTTCACGTCGAACTTGCGGAGATTCTCCCGATCCCGCTTGTAGTCGTCGATTTTTATCTGCAGCGCAGGGTCGCCAGCCGGCTGCCCGCCCATTTCCGCGAGGTTGCCGCCAGTCTGAGCCGCTTTCTTGCGCTCCTGCCGCGCCTCGAGATTTTTCACCTCGGCCGCAAGCCGGTCCGCGACACGCAGCACCATGGACGCTTCCGGAAGCACGACCATCTTCCGGCACTTTTCGACGTCGATATCCTGCGCGTCGATTTTTCCCGTTCGGGCTATCTTGTCCTTCGCGCCATCGACGAACATATCGGCATGCAGCATGTTCAGCTTGTGCTCATGCCTGAGTCCGTTGACTTCATCTTTCGCGGCGGCTCGATGCTGCGCGAAAATCGCAAGGAGCGCCACGGCTGCCGAAACGCCCGATACCCCATAGGAGGATGGAATCTTCACGTGGGTGTTGTCAAAGAATGAAGCGGTCGCATGTGTGCCGCGTTCTCTGAAGACCGGCGAAAGAACACTGCTGCCCGAGCGCGCACCGCGGGCGGGAATCTGCCACAACGTCGACTCGATCTGACGGGCGTGCGAGCCGTCGACAGCATGCATCTGACTCGCGTGCCCGCAAAGCGCCAGCTGGTTTTCCAGATGTTTCTCACAATCCGCGATGAACTGCTTCGTTTCTTCCGGGCTAAGACCGCTATTCGCCAGTTTCTCGAGATCGACCTGTCCGTCCTGATCGATCAGCTTGCGGCTGCCAAGGAAATCCTTGATCTTCTGTTCGCTTTCCTGCGCCGTCTTGATGCTTTGCTGGATGTTCCCTCGTATCTGGGACTGTGTGACGCTGGAATTGATCGCGCCTTTGTCCACTTTCACGTCGATGTTGCCCGTGCGCCTGAAATAGTCGATCGCACCGATCACCAGCGACTGTATCGGCGCGGTGATGACCGGCTGAGCCAGCACCACGCCGAGGCCGGCAAAAGCCGCGTTCCATGGCTTCATCTTCTGCGTCGCAAAAGGAATCACGAAATAGCTGATCGCATTGAATACCGTGCCGCTTGTCGGAATCCACAAGCCTGCCTTGTGTGCGGCGCTTTCCATGCCGTCGATCTGCGCATCGGTGATGGAGAGCGCGTGGTACCAGTCCTTGAGCTGCGCATTCGAAATGTTATTGACGAGTTGCCGGTTCGACGGCACGGGGCCGCCCGCATGGTCGCCGAGCGGATGGAATCGAACGGCTTGCAGAACCTCGGCAAGATCGCCGGTGTTGATTTCTCTCTCTTTCTGACTTTTCAACGCGGCTTGCAGTTTGGGCAGATCGGTAGGGAACATCCATTTTCCCTGTCGCGCCTGCTGGACTGCCGGGCTTTCGATCTCGATCGAATCGGACTTTTCGACGGCGCCCTTCGATGTTTTTTGCAGCGCGCCTGTGGCATCCGGCTTCGACGGTGTGCTTTCGCGCGCGCTGAGCTCATGCCCGGCGTCGACGGTCTGAATCTCGTCAGAGGCAACCTGCGGGCTGGCCGGCAATGACGCGCGCAAGCGCAGCGAGCCGCGCGAGGCGGTCGACGGCGTCGGTGACGCCGGCCGGTTCTCCTTCAGTTTATCGAACGCTTCCGAGCCGGCCGAGACCTTTTTCTTTGGAACACCCGGTTGAGCGCTGGTGGCTTCGGGACTGTCGTGAGCGAATGTCACGTCTTGAGACTTGAAGGTTTGCAGCGGAATCGATGTCGGTGGCGTTGACATGGCGGAGTTGGATCCTTTTTCGGTAACGAGCGGAACGATTGATTGATGCCCGCGCATCGTAGAAATCGCTCGTGACACGCAAAAGATCGACTACCGAAGAATCAGGCGCAAACGCGAAGCTCAACCGTGCTCAAGCAACGGGCACTGCCCGAATGGATTTCGCGGCCGGATCGCTCGCCTCATGGTTTGCATCGAACGATACGTCAATATGACTACCGGGCGGCGGCTGATCATCGGGAATCACAGCAGCATCGGCATCGGTGAGTTGAGACCGTTGCAACCTGCCCTCCCCTCGTTTCGATCCGCGCGGGACCGGCTAGCCGCCGCTGGGTAACGCTGAGGGCGATGCCTGCCAGTATTAAGCAGGCGGCCGTTCCCGCAGCGAGCTGTGACGCCCGCATCTGCTCCCACCGATCCCCCGCTCCATTTCGAGCAGGCGACGCGCGGGCGACCGCTAACGTTGCACGCCGCGATGAGACCCGCTCCGCAGCCCCTCCTTTTTGACGCTAACGACGGTCAATAACGGCTAACGAGCATCTAATGGTGCTAATGGCGATTAGCGCCATTGGGCAAACGGGGCAGGTTGATACAATGACCTGTCGGACCTCCGCGGCCACGTTTGGCGTCCTCGTTGTTAATTTGCGCGGAGTCCTGATCCACCCAAATCAACAAATCCCCCTCAGGGAGCGCCGGCAATGAACGCCTGGCTTGCCGCCGCGATGTCCATCTGGCGACCGGGAATACAGTGCACTATTCTCGTAAAGAGCGTTTAGAGCCTTGTCAATCAAGAAATTGAGGTTGCCAGTTTGTCACCCAACGAGGGCGAAATGCGGCGAACCACGTCCTGGCATGCGCTTGTCTTGATGGCCCTGATGTCTTTCGGGACCGTTCCGCGGCTCGTTTCAGCGCAGTCCGGGTGCACCGCGGCGAACGACAACGAGGACCAGCTATGCAGCGTAAGCTGTCCGATCGGCGAGACCGCTTCATGCAATGCGGGGATAGGTTCCAGCGCTCCAAAATGCGTGTGCTCCAGCGCTAGCACCGCCATCGATCTGCCGGCCGATATCGCAAGCCCAATGCGTCGCGAATCAATGGACATTGACGAAACAGCCCCCGCGTTTGCGCGCAGCATCAATCGATCTTCTTGCCGTCCGGCAGTTTGTCCGGCACAGCCCTATCCGGCTGCCTGCGACACCAAGGGAACCTCAGTCACTCAATGCGATGACGTTGCTGGACGAGATCGAGAAACAGCTCGAGCGCGCGCGTTCGAGGCCGGGAAATTTCAATGATCGCGCTGATCGTATTTTCATAGACCGGGCCTGACGGCACTTTCGCCAGCGCGTGCCGTTTCGCGAACGACGCGGCGTAAAACTGCGGCAACAAGCCGACGTAATGCCCGGACAGCACCAGCATCGCGACGGCCTCGAGGCCCGACGCCGACGGTCCGCGCTGCATCCCCAGCTTATGAAGCGCCTCGTGCACGAACGGCTGCTCACGATAGACGAGCGGCAGTGTCGACGCGTCGCGCATCCTGCGACGCGCCACATACAGCGCTTGCCGCTCGATAAAGAGCGGCAGGTAATGGAAACCAGCCTCACGCCGGTACATGCCGCGAATCGCCACCTGCACCCGACGCTCCCGCAACGCCAGATCGAGTTCATTGAAGGTCATGACCTGTAACTCGACGCTCACGTCGGGCGCCTGTTCCTTCAGCGCGGCGAGCACCTCAGGCAGACGACAGGCTTCGTCGCTGGCGATGTGCTCGACCATCCCGATCGACAGCGTGCCGGACAGCACGCCGCGCAGCGCGTCAATTTCCGGCTGGATCCGTTCCAGCGAGCGAATCGCATCGCGCGCAAGATCGAGTGCGACCTTCCCCGCATGCGTCAGCACGAAGCCGGACGGACCCCGCTCGCATAGCCGGGCGCCGAGCGTTTCCTCGACTTCGCGGATGTGACGGCTAATCGAGGCCTTCGACATATTCAGCTGCTTCTCCGCCGCAGCGAAGCCATTGGCTTGCGCAACCGCGCAGAAGATACGCAGCGAGCGCAGATCGCGTTCGCTGAAATCAGGTCGCTGCACCTGGATGGCTCCTTAAGTTCGCCGAACGGCCGGTACAAACGCTTCCAAACACATTCCAAACGCATTCGAAAGGTTTCGTTTTCCAAAACCATACCGATAAAAAAATCATTTTTCACGCTCTTTATGGCGGCATACATTCGGGCACCTGGCGAATCGCGCGATGCCGCGGCGTCCGCGACGCGCCGGCCCGTCACCACACGGCCACACGACCCGCACGCGGAGAGAGCAATGAAGAACCTCACCAGACGATCTTTCCTTAAAACCACGCTCGCGTCGGGGGCCGCACTGGCGCTGCCGAAGCTCGCGCTCGCCGAGGGCGGCACGCTCGCGGACATCAAGCAACGCGGCAAACTCGTGGTCGGCACCGAAGCCGCGTACGAGCCGTTCGAATTCGTCCAGAACGGTCAGATCGTCGGCTACGGGCACGATGTGCTTGAACTGATGGCGGCGAAGCTCGGCGTGAAACTCGAGCAGATGAATCTGCCGTTTCAAGGCCTGCTTCCAGGCCTGATGGCGCACAAGTTCGACTTCGTCGCGACCAGTGTCGGCATCACGCCGGAGCGCGCCAAACGGTTTGCGTTCAGCGAGCCGGTCGGCGTGGTGCGCTCCGTGCTGCTGGTACGCGCCGACGATGCGTCGATCAAGCGCGATCTCGACATCGGCGGCAAGACGATCGGCACGCAAATGGGCTCGTCGTCACAGCCTGTCGCCGACGAGTTCGAAAAGGAACTGAAGGAAAAGACCGGCAAGGGCTACGCGGACACCAAGCTATTCCAGGCGTATCCGGACGTGTCGAACGCGCTCGCGAACAAGACCGTCGACGTCGCGCTCATGCCGTCGAACATCGCCGCCGTGGAGATGAAGCGTCAGCCGAGCGAATTCCGTATTGCCGGCACGATCGGTCAGCCGAAGCTGCTCGCATGGGTCGCCAACCCGAACGATCTCGAGATCCGTAAGTTCATCAACGATTCGCTCGATGAATTCCGCGCGAACGGCAAGCTCGCCGCATTGCAGACGAAATGGTTCGGCACGCCGATGGACACGCCGCACGCGAACTATCTGCCGGCCGGCGCCATCTGACGCGCCGTCATGCTCAACGCGCTCGGCCAAGGCGGCGTGATGGCGCCATTTCTCGATGGCGTCGTATCGGGCACCGCGCTGACGCTGGCCGCCTCGGCCGGTGCGTTCGTCATCGGACTCGCGCTCGGCATCGCCCTGCTGCTCGCGCGCATCTCGCCGTTCGGTCCGCTGCGCGCACTGGTGGTGCTGTGGGTGAGCCTGATTCGCGGCACGCCGGTGCTGATCCACATGCTGATCGCGTACTACATGGTGCCGGCGCTGCTCAATATTTCGATCTCGCCGATCACCGCGGGTATCGCCGCGCTTGCCTGCAATACCAGCGCGTATATCGTCGAAATCCTGCGCGGTTCGCTCGGCACCATCCCGTGGGGACAGCGCGCGGCCAGTTACGCGCTGGGCATGCGCACCGCCCAGGTGTGGCGTTACGTATTGCTGCCGCAGATGATCTATCGCGCGATTCCGCCGCTCACCAGCGAGTTCACGCTGCTGTTGAAAGCGTCGTCGCTGATGTCGATCATCGCGGTGCCGGAACTCGCGACGGTCGCGCGCAACGCCACGCTGCAAACCGACTTGCCGCTGCAGGTCTTCACGATCACCGCGGCGGTCTACTTCGTGATCCTGTTCTGCATCTCGGCCGTCTCGCGACTCTGCGAGCGCCGTGTTTCAAGGATGCTGCCCCATGGCCATTGATATGTCGGTCGTCCGCGAGGCGGTGCCGGTGCTGCTCGACGGACTTCGCATCACCGCGCTGGTCAGCGCGATCGGTATCCCGATCGGCGCCGCCGCCGGCGTCGTCGCCGCGTATGCCGCGCAATCGCACACCTTGCTCAAGCCGATCGCGCTCGCCTACGTCGAACTGGTGCGCAACATCCCCTATCTGATTTTGGTCTACCTGTCGTTCTTCGGCCTCCCGAAGCTCGGCGTGGGCGCCTCGGCGATGACCGTCGCGATCGGCTGCACGGCGTTCTACACGGGTGGCTACTTCTGCGAAATCCTGCGAGCGGCGCTGCGCAGCGTGCCACGCGGCCAGACCCAGGCGGCGCTTTCCCTCGGCCTGACGTTCTGGCAGACACAGCGCCTCGTGATCGCGCCGCAGTTGTTCGGCTATATCACGCCGCCGGCCACCAGCCTCGCGATCATGATGTTCAAGGATTCGGCGATTTTCTCGGTGATGAGCCTGCCGGAGATGACTTACCAGAGCAATCTGCTCACCGCGAACACCTTTGCCTATGTCGAAGTGCTCGGCACGACGGCATTGATCTACTGGATCTGCAGCGTTCTGCTGGCCGGCGTCGGACGACGTCTGGAGATAGCGATCGGACGGCGCACGCGCCCTGTCTGACGCAGATCCGCCCTTCCCCTGGAGATGCTCGCATGACCCGATACACCGTAGCGCCGCGCACCGGCCACCCCACCCTGCTCTACTCGGAACTCGATCTCGACATCGACAACCTGAAGGCCGATATCGCCGTGCTCGGCATGCCGTACGGCGCACCGTACGCGCCATCCGACTTCAGCAACGACCAGACCAATGCGCCATCGGCAATCCGTCAGGCGACCGACCGTGTGGTGCGCAAACCGGAGCACTACGACTTCGATATCGACGGTCCGCTGCTGCAAGGCCGCGACGACGTGCGCTTCGTCGATTGCGGCGACATCATTCCCGATCTGACCCGGCCGGGCGAGCACTACGCGCGCGCCGAAGCCGCGGTTCGCCGCATCGTGGCCGGCGGCGCAATGCCGATCGTGCTGGGCGGCGATCACGGCATCACGACGCCGATCCTGCGCGGCCTCGATGCCAAAGGTCCGATCACGCTCGTGCACATCGACGCCCACCTCGACTGGCGCGACGACGTCAACGGCGTGCGCGAAGGCCTGTCGAGCCCGATTCGCCGTGCGTCGGAAATGGCGCACGTCGATCGCATCGTCCAGATCGGTTTGCGCGCGCAAGGCAGCGGGCGTGCCGCGGAACTCGCCGCCGCACGCGCGTACGGCTCGGAACTCGTGACCGCGTACGAACTGCACGACATCGGCATGGATGCGGTGCTCGCACGCATCCCCGACGGCGGCAACTACTATCTGACAATCGACGCCGACGGCCTCGACCCGTCGGTGATGCCGGCCGTCGCGGGTCCGGCGCCCGGTGGAGTGACCTTCGTGCAAGCGCGCAAGCTGATTCACGGGCTGGTGAAGAAAGGCCGTGTGGTCGGCATGGACATCGTCGAAATCCAGCCGGAAAAGGACGACGCGAATCTCATTTCGTGCGTGACTGCCGGGCGGCTGATTCTCAACCTGATCGGCGCGTCGATCCGCGCGGGATATTTCGACAAATGAACGCGAATAACGCCCCCAGCGCTGCCGCGCAACGCTTTCTCTCCCGCACTCTTCATCGCTGAACTTTTCGAATCGTCACGACATGACCACTCATACGCGCATCCGCAAATTCAATACTCGAGAAACGTATCCCGAACAGAAGCTGGACAACGATCTGTGCCAGGCGGTCGTGGCCGGCAACACGGTCTACCTGCGCGGCCAGATCGGCCAGGATCTCGATACGCGCGAATCGGTCGGCATCGGCGACGTGGTCGCGCAAACCGAGAAAGCGATGTCGAATGTCAAGATGCTGCTCGATGAATGCGGCAGCAAGCTCGAGGACATCTGCAAGGTCACGGTCTATATCATCGATCCGCGTTATCGCGAGGCCGTCTACAACGTGATGGGCCGTTGGCTCAAGGGCGTGTTCCCGGTGTCGACGGGAATCGTCGTGCAGGCACTCGCGCGCCCCGAATGGGTCGTCGAAATCGACGTCATCGCGGTCAAGCCGGACGCGTGACCATGCCGCTTGCCCGACGGGCCGAACGCGTGAAAACGCGGTTCTCGGGCACGACCAGTCGACGGGTCCGGCGTGACGCCATAGGGCTACTTTTTGCGGTCGACGACACGGCCGACGAACTTCCAGCCCTGGTCACGTATCCACACGTAGGTATAGCCGGTAGGACCGTCGATAAATACGGCTAACGGGTGGATTGCAACAGCCTCCTCCCTCAACTGGGACACAGCCGCCGAGGTCACGTGCGCTTCGGTTCGCTGCGCAACGGCATTGCGATCATCGAGCGTCCAGCCGTCGTCCGCAAGGTAAGCAAGCTGGCGTGCGCTGCCGCCGGCAGGTTGAACAAGCAGCGTGAGCGGCGCATCCGTCACCGCCGTTTCCTGTTCGTGTCTTGCCGGCGCATCGCGCGCCGCCACGGCTTCCACCCGGACGGGATCCCCGCTGTCGGTCTCGCCGGCAGCCAGCGAAACCTGGCCGACGGTCACAAGCGCCAGCGCGCTTAGCGCTGCGCTCAGCAATCGTGCGCCTCTATTCGATCGTTTCATTGTGTTACCTCTACCAGTCATGAACCGAAGGCCACCGCGCTTCCGATACGCGGCCGCCGCCCGGGCAATCCACCAACGAAGCCGCCGCGCCACGATGGTCCGCGCAGCTCACACCATCGGCACCGCGCTGCGTCTCGCGCGCATCAGATCTCCAGCATATTCATGCGGCGTTCGAGTTCGCCCATGTCGGTCGCGGACGCCAGATAGGCGTCGCGCCGATTGTGTTCGGCGCGATCAAGCGCCTTTCTCAACAACGGGTACAAATAGATAAACAGAATCAGCACAGCGCCCTCCGGTCGATTGCGCGTTGCGCCCGAAAGGGCGCAAGCACGGGTTCCAGACGTGCATTCGCGACAGGCATCCGGGTTCGATGGATCGAGGGGTGCGCGACGGCTGGACGCTGTTTAACGCAGGGGTTGTGCCATACGGCCGCCGTCCTTGTCAGACGGGCGTTTCAGCGATATTGCGGAGTGCTGGAGAGCGAAAGTGTCGTCGCGCGGCCAACGCATCGAAAGAAAAAGTGGGGCCGCGCCGAACACGTATTCGTGTGCGCGAATGGGTGACCGGAATCGTTGCTGGCGAAGCCCCGCCCCGACGCAATTCCGGTTGCTAAAACAGGGGCTTTTTCGGACCGCGTCACATCATCGGCATATGCAGATGATGCGGATCCCTGAGCGTTTCGGCGACACGTTTCAACGCCTCGCGGCAATCGTCGCGATCCTGGGGGCCGCCGAGACACACCCGGATCGCGTTGGGCGGATTGCCGTCCGTCGAAAATGCCGCGCCCGCCACCGTGCCCACGCCCTGGTTGCGCAGTTGCAGCGCCAACTCCGGCGCGCTCCAGTTGCAGTTCGACGGAATGCCGAGCCACAGGTGAAAGCCGTCGTTCTGCGCATCGAATCGCCACTCGTCGAGCTCTTCCGCCGCGATGTCCTGACGTGCATTCGCTTCGCGGCGTATCGCGGCTAGCATCTCGTGCGCAGTACCGTCGTTGACCCACTGCGTCGCGAGTATCACGGTGAAGGGACTCGGCATCACCGTGGTTGCGCGTAACGCACCCGATATGCGCTGCGCCTGGCGCGCATTCGGCGCGCGCAGGTACGCGACGCGCAGGCCCGCGCCGAGCGTCTTCGAGAAGCCGGTCACGTAGTAGGTCAGATCCGGCGCAAGGGTTGCCAGTGCGACCGGCTTGCGCGCCGGCAGCCAGCCGTACGCATCGTCTTCGATAATCGGCACGCTGTAGCGCAATGCGACGTCCGCCAGCGCCTCGCGCCGCTGGATCGACAGCGTCAACGTGCTCGGATTCTGCAAGGTCGGGTTGCAATAGAACGCGCCGGGCTTTTCGCTCTTGCACAGCGCTTCGAACGCGTGCGGCAACGGACCTTCGTCGTCGCGCGGCAGCGGTTGCAGGCGCACGCCGAGTTGCGACGCGATCGCCTTGATGCCCGGATAGGCAAGCGTATCGAGGCAGATCGTCTCGCCGGGCCGCGCGAGTTGCGACACGAGCGCGACCAGCGCGCTATGAATACCGGGGCAGACGAGCACCGTGTCTTCCGTGCAATCGGGCAGCCTGTCCTTGAGCCACGTGCGTCCCGCCGCGCGGTCGTCGGGTGTGCCGCCAAAATCCTGATAGCGCAGCAGCCGGTAGGGGTCGGCCTGCGCAAACAGCTGGGACGCCGAATCGCGCAGGCGCGCGACCAGTTCGGGCGGCTCCGGCGGCATGTTCATCGACATCTCGACACTGCTGCCGCCCGCCAGCGGCAAGGTCTGCGTGCGGCCTCGCACGAACGTGCCGCTGCCCGCGCGTGCGTCGAGCAGCCCCCGCTTGCGCGCCTCCGCATAGGCGCGCGCGATCGTCGTATAGTTCAGTTGCAGTGCGCAGGCCAGATCGCGCAACCCGGGCAGACGGTCGCGCGGACGCAGACGTCCGCTCGCAAGGTCTTCCTCGATCAGATCCGGAATCACGAGATAAGCTGGCTTACGGCTTTCAGTCAGCCGCTTCAGCCAGTGATGCGTGAAACTGTCCACGATATGCATTCCTTAACGGGTTGCTGAACGGGTCGTTAGACGAATCACTAAAACCTAACACGAAGCCCCTGCCGGAAAACAATTTTCCTTGAACGCCGCGCGGCCCTGATTGCATTGATCGCATCAGTGCACGTCCGCGGGGTATCTCGCACCACGTGCACGCACAGCGCGCATCGCCGCTGCGCTGAGACGGTGCGCACGCAATCGATGCAATCAGCCGCAAAGCCCCATCCAGCAAGCATTGCAAAGAAAATTTCAGGTCGCTCGAACGTTTCGGCTCTAATTGATCGGCAATTGATTGCATGAACCGCGCCGGGCATTGGCATATCCGTTGCGTGATGAGGCGCGCCGGTCCGCACTGTGATCCGGACCGAGTTATCCGATTCCTCACGCGACTTACTGGAGAGCGCGCCATGCCTGCCGTCACGCAACCGTTGCATCAGAAAGGCGATTATCTGGTCGACTATGAAGAGAAGGTGTTTCCCGATGTCAAAGCCGAGCCCGGCGAAAAGGCGCTCGTCACGTTTCATACGGTCGCGTTCGAAGGCTCGATCGGTTTCGTCAACCTGCTGCAAGCCACGCGTCTGCAGCGCAAGGGCTTCGATACGTCGGTGCTGCTATACGGCCCGGGCGTCACGCTCGGCCTGCAGCGCGGCTTTCCGACGCTCGGCGACGAAGCGTTTCCGGGCCATCTGAACTTCAACAAGCAGCTGATGAAGTTCATGGAGGAAGGCGGCAAGGTCTATGCGTGCCGTTTCGCCTTGCAGGCGCTGTACGGCCATGGCGAAGCATCGCTGATCGAAGGCATCCGGCCGATCAATCCGCTCGACGTGCTCGATCTCCAGCTGCTGCATCGCAAGGAGAACGCACTGATCATCCATACGTGGACCGTCTGACGGGGAACGGTCATGTCCGAGCAGCGAATCATCCGTGCAGCGGCGGTGCAGATCGCGCCCGACCTCGAGCGGCCCGGCGGCACGCTCGACAAGGTGTGCGACGCGCTCGACGAAGCCGCGGCGCAAGGCGTGCAGCTCGCCGTCTTTCCCGAGACGTTCGTGCCGTACTACCCGTACTTTTCCTTCGTGCGTCCGCCGGTCGCGTCGGGCGCCGATCACATGCGCCTGTACGAGCACGCGGTGGCGGTGCCGGGCCCGGTCACGCAGGCGGTCGCGGAGCGCGCGCGGCGGCACCGGATGGTCGTCGTACTCGGCGTGAACGAGCGCGATTACGGCAGCCTGTACAACACGCAGCTGGTGTTTGACGCCAATGGCCAGCTCGCGCTCAAGCGCCGCAAGCTCACACCGACGTTTCACGAACGGATGATCTGGGGCCAGGGCGACGCGGCGGGCCTGAAGGTCGTACAGACCGCCTATGCGCGCGTCGGGGCGCTGGCGTGCTGGGAGCATTACAACCCGCTCGCGCGCTATGCGCTGATGACCCAGCACGAGGAAATCCACTGTAGCCAGTTTCCCGGTTCGCTCGTTGGGCCGATTTTCTCGGAGCAGATCGATGTGACGATCCGCCACCATGCGCTCGAATCCGGCTGCTTCGTGGTCAATTCGACGGGCTGGCTCAGCGACGCGCAGATCGAATCGGTGACGGCCGATCCGAAGCTGCAAAAAGCGCTGCGCGGCGGCTGCCATGCGGCGATCGTGTCGCCCGAAGGCCAGCATCTGGCAGAGCCGCTGCGCGAGGGCGAAGGCATGGTGGTCGCGGACCTCGACATGGCGCTGATCACCAAGCGCAAGCGGATGATGGATTCGGTCGGCCATTACGCGCGGCCCGAATTGCTGAGCCTCGCCATCAACGACCGGCCGGCGACACCCTCGATGCCGATGGCCGCCGCGTTTGGACATGGCGCGGGACCCGCATTCGGTCCGATACAGAGCGCCGCGTCGGCCGAACCGGTCAACGCGATCACCGATCCCACTTCAGGAAACGAGCATGAACGCCAGCACGAACCTGTCTCCGGTTGATACGCACGCCGGCGAGCAGCGGATGGTGGACCTGCGCACCGAACTGCAATCCGCCGGCCTGCGTCTCGTCGACCCGCACGCGGGCGCCGCGAGCCGGCGCGGCGGCGCGGGCCCGTCGGATCACAAGGCGGTGATCGTCGACGGCGTGACGATCATGGTGCCGGTCCATACGAGTTCCGCGTGGGATTCGCCGTTTGTCGCCGGCGTGCCGGATGCGTCGGGTCAGAGCACGCTGATGCGCGGCACGATTCCGATCGCGAACGTCAGCTTTGCGCGTGCGCCGCGTTTCACGCGGCTGCAAACGCTCGACGGCGTGCCCTACTCGCATATCGCGACGCTGCACGGCACCGACGTGCTCGCGACGACCGTGTTGCAAACCTGTATCCGCTACGAAAGCCGCAAGAAAAGTTGCAAGTTCTGCGCGATCGGCCAGTCGCTTGCGGCAGGCCGCACCATTGCACGCAAGACACCGGAACAGCTTGCCGAAGTGGCGCGCGCCGCGGTGCTGCTCGATGGCGTCAAACATATGGTGCTGACCACCGGCACACCGCCGACGCCCGATCGCGGCGCGCAGATCCTCTGCGAAAGCGCGTTTGCGATCAAGGCGGCGGTCGACCTGCCGATTCAGGCGCAATGCGAGCCGCCCGACGACGACCGCTGGTTCGAGCGGATGAAGGCAAGCGGCGTCGACACGCTCGGCATGCATCTCGAAGCGGTCACGCCCGCGGTGCGCGAGCGGATCATGCCCGGCAAGGCGAGTGTGCCGGTGTCGCGCTACATGGACGCGTTCAAGGCGGCCGTCGCGGTATTCGGGCGTGGCCAGGTGAGCACCTATATTCTTGCGGGCCTCGGCGACAGCGCGGACGCGATTCTCGCGATGTCGCGCGAGCTGATCGCGCTTGGCGTCTATCCGTTCGTCGTGCCGTTCGTGCCGATCAGCGGCACGCCGCTCGAGGACCATCCCGCGCCGTCGCCGGAATTCATGAAGTCGGTGCTCGCGCCGCTCGGCGCGATGCTGCGCGGCGCGCAGATGCATTCCGCCGATATCAAGGCCGGCTGCGGCAAATGCGGCGCGTGTTCGTCGCTGGCATCGTACGAGGCCTGAGCATGTATTGCGACACCTTCGATATAGCCAACGCGGCGGCGCCGCCGCTCGAATTCACGCCGGCCGAGTATCGCGTCAAATGGGCGACGCTGCCGTGGGAGAGCGAGCGCGCCTATGCGCTGCGGCGTGCGGTGTTCTGTATCGAGCAAGGCATTTTCGTCGGCGACGATCGCGATGAAATCGACCGTCACGCGAAGCTGCTGGTCGCGCTGAGCTGCGTCGCGGGCATGCCCGAGCAGGTGGTCGGCACCGTGCGGATTCACGAGACCGCGCCACGCGAATGGCTTGGCTCGCGCCTCGCGGTCCACGCGGCGTTCCGTTCGCACGGACGGCTGGGGTCGACGCTGATCCGGCTCGCCGTATGCAGCGCGCACGCACTCGGCTGCGACACTTTTCTTGCGCACGTACAAGGCCAGAACGTGCCTTTGTTCCGCCGCCTGCATTGGCAAACGGTCGCCGAAGAGACGCTGTTCGGCCGGCTTCATCATCGGATGCAGGCGGACCTCGCCTGGTATCCGCCGTGCCACACCCCCGAAAGCGGGTTCGTCACGTCCGGGGCGCGGGGGCGTTCATGAGCCTCGACGCGCTCGTTCAACGGCAGCGCGAAGGCCGCGGCTTTCGCCACAAGACCGATATCGCCGGGGTGGTCGCTTCGCTGTCCGAACGCTTGCCGGGCGGCGTCGACGCGCTTGCCCAGGCGGTCGCGGTCGGCGACGATTGCGCGGCAATCGCGGACCACGACGGCTATCTGCTGTTTGCGATCGAGGGGCTGGTCAGCGATTTCGTCGAAGCGATGCCGTGGTTCGCCGGCTACAGCAGCGTGATGGTCAACGTCAGCGATATCTACGCGATGGGCGGGCGGCCGCTCGCCGTCGTCGATGCCCTCTGGAGCGACGGGCACGCGCGAGCGCAAGACATGCTTGCCGGTATCGCCGCCGCCTCGTCCGCGTACGGCGTGCCGGTGGTCGGCGGCCACAGCAATACGCGTAGCGCGGCCCCGCAGCTCGCGGTATCGATCGTCGGACGCGCGCGCCGGCTGCTGTCGAGCTTCAATGCGCGCGCGGGCGATCGGCTCGTGATGGCGGCCGACCTGCGCGGCCGTTTCGAAGATCCGTATCCGTTCTGGAATGCGTCCGTCGGCGCGCCTGCCGAGCGGTTGCGCGGCGACCTCGAACTGCTGCCGATGCTTGCCGAGAGCGGCCTGTGCGATGCGGCGAAAGACATCAGCATGGCCGGCGTGCTGGGTACCTCGCTGATGCTGCTCGAATGCTCGGGGGTCGGCGCACGGATCGATCTCGATGCGATCCCCTGCCCCGACGGCGTCGATTTCGAGCGCTGGCTCAGCGCGTTTCCGAGCTTCGGCTTCGTGCTGTCGGTGCGCGAGCCGCAGGTCGACACGGTGCTCGCGCGCTTTCGCGAGCGTGGTCTTGCCTGCGCGGCAATCGGTGAGGTCGATGCGTCCCGCGAAGTGATGATCGCACGGCGCGACGACGCCGCGCTGCTGTGGAATTTCGCCGACCGCCCGTTTATCGGCGCGCCGTCGAAGCATGCCGCAAGCGCAGCGGCGCGCGCGCCGCGCAAGGAGCCCGCATGAACGGCACGCCTTTGCGCATTGCGCTGTTCACGCATTCGGTAAACCCGCGCGGTGGGGTCGTGCATACGCTCGAACTCGGCCGCGCGCTGGCGGCCGAAGGGCACGACGTGACGATTTTCGCGCCCACCGAGGACGATGCGCCGATGTTCCGTCCGTCGCCGTGCCGGATCGTGCTCGCAAACGTCCCGGCGCGCGCGGTCGATACGGTATCGATGGTGCAGTCGCGTATCGATGCGTTGAAAAACGCCTTGAAACTTACGCTGCGCGCACAGGCGCCGGCCGGCTTCGACGTGCTGCACGCACAGGACAGCATCAGCGGCAACGCGCTGGCCGAACTGCGCGCCGAAGGCGCGATTCGCGGCTACGTGCGCACGGTCCACCATCTCGACGCGTTTCGCGATCCGCGCCTCGCGCAATGGCAGCGTCGCGCGTATGCGGACGCCGACGCAGTGTTCTGCGTGAGCGAGGTCTGGACCCAGATGATGAAAACCCGCTTCGGCGTCGAAGCGGTCACCGTCAACAACGGCGTCGATCTGCAGCGCTTTCGCGCGGCGCGCGAAATGGACGACGTCACGCTGCCCGCCGAGCTCGGCGTGCGCGGCGACCCGGTCGTGCTGGCGGTCGGCGGTATCGAGGAACGCAAGAACACGCTGCAATTGCTCGAAGCATTTGCGCTGCTGAGAAAGACGCGGCGCGCGGCACAGCTGGTCATTGCGGGCGGCGCGAGTCTGCTCGATCACGACGCGTACACGCGCCGTTTCGCCGCGCGAGCCGCCGAACTCGGTCTGCCGATCGGCCTTGGCGAAGCGATCGTCGTGACCGGCGCGCTCGACGACGACGCGATTCCGGCACTGATGCGGCGCGCCGATGTCGTCGCGATGGTATCGCTGCGCGAAGGCTTCGGCCTCGTCGTGCTCGAAGCGCTGTCATCCGGCGCACCGGTGGTCGTATCGCAGATCGCGCCATTTACGGAATACCTGAACGGGCGTGTCTGCTACTGGGCGCAGCCGCACGACGCGCACAGCATTGCGGCGGCCTTGCAGCGCGCACTCGACGAGCGGCGCGGCATCGATTTCACCGATACGGTGTCGGCCTTGTTGCAGCGCTTCAGCTGGCGGGCGAGCGCGTTGCGTCATCTCGCGCTGTATCGCGAGCGGATGCACGCGGCGACGGTGTGAACCATCCAACGAATGCAAAGGAGAACCTGATGCCAGTCATGCATTTCCGGGTCGAGTGGCCCGATGGCGAAGAGGTCAACTGTTACTCACCGTCGACGGTGGTCGGCGAATTCTTCGTCGCCGGGCGGCGCTATCCGCTTGCCGATTTCGTCTCGCGCGCACGCGAGGCGCTGCATATCGGCTCCGAGCGCGTGCGCGAAAAGTACGGCTTCGCATGTTCGGCCGCGCTCGACCAGCTCGCGCAGATCGAACAGCATGCGGACCGCTTCGCCGCGGACCCGGCTGCCGAAGTGAAAGTGATCGAACTCTCTTGAACGGGATAGCATCATGTCGAACGTATCGTTGACGTCGCCGCCCCAAGGCGATGTGCCGCACCGCACGGTGATCGTGATCGGCGGCGGCCAGGCCGGACTGTCGATCAGCTACTACCTGAAGGCGGCGGGCATCGACCATCTGGTGATCGAAAAAGCGACGCTCGCTCACACGTGGCGCACGCAGCGCTGGGACACGTTCTGTCTCGTCACGCCGAACTGGCAGTGCGCGCTGCCCGGTCATCCGTATCGCGGCGACGATCCGCACGGCTTCATGAAGAAGGACGAGATCGTCGCGTATCTCGACGGATTCATCGAGAAACTCGCGGCACCGGTGCTCGAACATACCGAAGTGAAACGGGTCAGGCGCCAGCCCGACGGACGCTACGCGGTGACAACCTCGAACGGCGACTGGACCGCCGATCATGTGGTGGTCGCATCGGGCGGTTATCACACGCCGATCGTGCCGCGCATGGCCGAGCGCCTGCCGCCGGGCATCGCGCAATGGCAGTCGTCGGCTTACCGCAATCCGCACAGCCTGCCTGACGGCGCGGTGCTGGTGGTCGGCTCCGGCCAGTCCGGCGCGCAGATCGCGGAGGATCTGCACCTCGCGGGCCGCAAGGTCTATCTGGCGGTCGGCGAGGCGCCCCGCTGCGCGCGCTTCTATCGGGGCCGCGACGTGGTCGACTGGCTCGCCGACATGCGCTACTACGACATGCCCGTCGAACAGCATCCGCTGCGCGAAGGCGTGCGCGACAACACCAATCATTACGTGACCGGCCGCGACGGCGGCCGCGATATCGACCTGCGGCGTTTCGCGCAGGAAGGCATGGAGCTCTATGGCCGGCTCGACGATCTGCGTGACGGCTGCCTGCAATTCGCGCCGAACCTGATCGCGAACCTCGACAGCGCCGACGACACATACAACCGGATCAACGCGAGCATCGACGCGTTCATCGACCGGCAGCGCATCGACGCACCGGCGGGCGAGCCGTACCGCCCGGTCTGGCAACCGCAGCACGAGCGCACCTCGCTCGACCTGGCGGCGAGCGGCATTACATCGGTGATCTGGTGCATCGGCTTTACGCCGGACTTCAACTGGCTCGACGCGCCCGTGTTCAACGGGCGCGGCTACCCGGCGCACACGCGCGGCATCACGCCGCAAGCGGGTTTGTACTTTATCGGCTTGCCATGGCTGCATACGTGGGGCTCCGGGCGCTTCTCGGGCATTGCGCGCGACGCGGAGCATGTGGTCGATGCGATTCGCGCGTCCACGATGGCTTCGCAGGCAAGCTCCGCGAGCCTCGCCGCATGATGCCGGCCGACCGCTATCGGGCCGGCATGCCGCAGCTGACCTATACGGGCCTGTCGGAAAACTGGCTGCTCAAGGAATGCGGGCACCGGCACTGGGAAGCGCTCGCGGCGCACGCGGGCCGCGCCACGCACGACTTCGGCGATGACGGCGGGCACCGCTCGTACGCGGCCTTTACCGCGATCCGCCTGGAGGCGTTCGGCTTCGACTCGCTGGGCGAGAACGACGAGTTCGAGATCGGCAGCACATTGTGCCGGACCGGCGCGGTGCGGCACGTGAGCACGCATCGCGTCGAGCGGGACGGCGTGCCGCTTGCGCAGATATCGATGTCGTCGACGTTCGTCACGCGCGGCGGCGCGCGCGGCAATCGCTGCGTCGCGCGTGCGGCGCTGTCGGCACTGCCGGGCGATCTGAGCCCGGTGCCCGACGAAGCGGTGCCGATGATCGAACTCGGCAAGCGCATGCGCGCGGGCGACGCGGCGCTCGCGGACGGATTGCCGGCCACCGGCTGCGCGCCCGCCGAGTTTCTGCCCTGTCCGAACAGCGATTTCAACGGCGCGGACTTTCTGTACTTCGCGAACTTCCAGTCTTTCGTCGATCGTGCCGAATGGCAGCGTCATCGCTTCCCGGAACCGCCGGTCGTCGCGAGCCGCTCGCTGTACTACTACGGCAACGTCGACCTCGGCGACGCGCTCAGCGTTCATGTGATCGGCGAGCGCACCGGCGAGCGTGGCATCACGCACTGGAGCGAAGTGCGCCGCGCAAGCGACGGCCGCAAGATCGCCGACGTGATGACCGAAAAACACTGGAGGCGGCGATGACGCGCCCGGTCGGCAGCAGGCGTCGCCGCGCCGTTACGCTCAAGCCGCTCTACACGCGCGCGGATACCGAAGGCCTCGCTCACCTCGACAGCCTGCCCGGCGCGGCGCCGTTCGTGCGCGGGCCGTACGCGTCGATGTACACCGGCAGGCGCTGGACGATCCGCCAGTACGCGGGTTACGCGCAAGCGGCGGACACCAACCTGGCGTTTCGCACCGCACTCGCGGAAGGGGCGCAGGGTCTGTCGGTCGCGTTCGATCTGCCGACGCAGCGCGGCTACGACTCGGACGATCCTCGCGTGGCGGCGGATGTCGGCGTGACCGGCGTCGCGATCGATACCGTCGAAGACATGGCGCGGCTCTTCGCGGATATCGCGCTCGAGCGCACCTCCGTATCGATGACGATGAAC
This sequence comes from Paraburkholderia sp. 2C, assembly GCF_054589215.1. Lineage (NCBI taxonomy): Bacteria > Pseudomonadati > Pseudomonadota > Betaproteobacteria > Burkholderiales > Burkholderiaceae > Paraburkholderia > Paraburkholderia sp. 2C. Next base: position 755,513 of record NZ_BAAILL010000036.1, read on the forward strand.
GGCGCGGTGCTGCCGGTGCTGGCCGCGTTCATCGTCGCAGCCGAAGAGCGCGGCGTGGCTGCGGCGCAATTGACCGGCACGATCCAGAACGACATTCTCAAGGAGTTCATCACCCGTCATACGTGCATCTTCGAGCCGGAACCGTCGTTGCGAATCGCGGCGGATGTCGTCGAGTATCTGGCGAGCCATGCGCCGCGCTTCCATGCGCTATCGGTGTCGGGCTACCATTTTCAGGAAGCGGGCGCCGACCCGGTGCTCGAACTCGCGCTGACGATGGCCGACGCGCGCGAGTATGTGTGCACGCTCGTCGAGCGCGGCATGGGCGCGGACGACGTGTGCGAACGCATCAGCTTTTTCTTCGGCGTCGGCACCGATTTCTATGCGGAGATCGCCAAACTGCGCGCGGCGCGGCTCGTCTGGTCGACGCTTGCCGCGCAATGCGGCGCGCGTTCCGATCGCGCGCGTGCACTGCGCATGCACTGCCAGACGTCGGGCTGGTCGCTGACCGCGCAAAAGCCGCTGAACAATGTCGTGCGCACCACCATCGAAGCGCTGGCGGCGGTATTCGGCGGCACGCAATCGCTGCACACGAATGCCTACGACGAGGCGCTTGCCCTGCCCTGTGCAGCGTCGGCGCGCGTCGCGCGCGACACGCAACTGGTGCTGCAGCACGAGACCGGCATTGGCGACGTGATCGACCCGTGGGCCGGCTCGTACATGATGGAATCGCTGACCGCCGATATCGCCGCGCGCGTGCAGGCGCTGCTCGACGAGATCGACCAGCAGGGCGGGATAGTCGGCGCGATCCGCTCGGGATGGGCGCGCGAGCGCCTGAACCGCTGTGCGCTCGACGTGCAGGCGGAGATCGAAAGCGGTGCGCGGCCGATCGTCGGTGTGAACGGCTACCGGCAGGACGACGGCGAGCCGGAGACGTGCGAGGACGCGCGCGGGTCGGGTTTCGATGCGGCGCAAGTCGCGCGGCACCAGGCGCGCCGGATCGCGGACGTGAAATCGAGGCGGGACGGCGAACGGGTCGGCGCCGCGCTCCGGGCGCTCGAACAGGCGGCCCGCGACGGCAACGGCAATCTGCTCGCGTTGACGATCGACTGCATGCGCGCCCGGGCCACGGTCGGCGAATGCACCCGGGCGCTCGAAGCCGTATGGCCGCGGCACACGGTGGCGCTGCATGTCGGCGCCGGCGCTTATCACGAAGCGTTATCGGACGATCCCGCATGGCGGGCGGCATGCGATGCGGTGGCGCGCGTCAGTGCGGCGTTGGGCCGCCGGCCGCGCGTGTTGATGACGAAGCTCGGACAGGACGGACACGATCGCGGCGCGCGAGTGGTCGCCGCCGCGCTGACCGACGCCGGCTTCGATGTCGTCGCGAGCCCGCTGTTCGCGCCGGCGGCCGACATCTGCGCGCAGGCGATCGAACAACAGGTGGACATGATCGGTGTGTCGTCGCTATCGGGCGCGCACGGCGCGCTGGTGCTCGAATTGCTCGGGCAACTGCGCATACGGGGCGCGCGGATGCCCGTCGTGGTCGGCGGAAATCTGGATGACGAGAGCCGGCGCGGGTTGCAGTCCGCCGGCGTCGCGGCGTGCTTTCCGGTGGGCAGCAGCGTGAGCGATATCGTGTCCGGCCTCGCGCGGATCAGCGAACATCACGCGACGCCGGGCGCCAGCGGGACGCTATCCGGGCAGGGGCTTGTAGCGATAGGCCGTTGAAGCGGACGCGCCCATCGCGATCGACGCATGGGGCGCTAAACCATCGGGCGGCACCCGGCTACATCACAACGGGAAAGCTTGGTAAATCCTCTCGCGGCGGCGTGCGCGTCGGGAAATGCGCGTTCAGCAGCGCGGAGACCTGCTCGATGCCGTGTATGGCGCCGGGCTGATACTTGCCGCACCGGAAATCCGCTTCCATCATCCGGCAGACGGCTTCCCACTCCTCGCCCGAGACGCGGGCATCGATACCGCGGTCCGCGACGATTTCCACATCCCGGTCGGCCAGAAGCAGGTAAATGAGGATTCCGTTGTTGTGCTCGGTGTCCCACACCCTGAGTTGCGAGAAAACGTCGATTGCCCGCTCGCGAGCCGTCAGTCCATCGAAGAGATCGGCGCTGTCGAGCGCGCCTTCCACAACGAATCTGACCTGGCCCGCGTGAGTCCGGTGACTTTCCCGGATCGCGCCGCCGATCGCGGATAGCACGCGCGCCGAGAACGCTCGTCTAACCCGCCAGCGCGTCATCAGCAGATGTCGAAAAATGCGCTTCAGGTCCACGGTTACCACCTGCCCGAGGCACCGCCGCCGCCGAACCCGCCTCCCCCGCCGCGGAAGATGTCGCGATTCGAACGGCCGCCCGAGCCACCCAATCCCCCCCATCCGCCCGAACCTCCGCCCAGGTAACGGCCGCCGGCGAAGGCGCCTGGACCGCCGCCCGCCAGCGTAAACACCAGCGCTATCGCACCCGCAATGACGGCAAGCAGGATGGCGCCGGAGAACAGCCATGCAATCACGCCGACCACGCCACCGGTCACCATCGCGCCAGGCAGGCGACCGAACATCGCGCGCAGCACACCGCCCGCGACCACGGCTATCACGAGCAATGCCGGCAGCAGGCCCGTAACGCCATCGGTTTCGCCCGTGCGGCGAGACGGCGGTGGCAGCGGCTCGCCGCTTACGACGTTCATCATGCTGTCGAGTCCGGCCTTGACGCCCCCATAGAAATCGCCTTGCCTGAACCTGGGCACGATCGTCTCGTGGATGATCCGATTGCTTGTCGCGTCGTTGAGGGCGCCTTCGAGGCCATATCCGACTTCGATTCGAAGCGCGCGGTCATTTTTGGCCACGATCAGCATGGCCCCGTCATCGACCCGCTTACGACCGAGCTTCCATTGCTCGACCACACGCATCGAGTACTGCTCGATGGTTTCCGGTTGCGTGGTGGGAACCATCAGCAATGAAATCTGCGCACCTTTGCGTAACTCGAAGTCTTTCAGGGTCGCTTCGAGCGACGACCGCTGTGCGGGCGACAGTGTTCCCGTTTCATCGATAACCCGCGCCGTCAGAGGCGGTATCGACGCATCGGCATACGCGTCGACGGCAATAAAAGCGAGGCCCAGACAGACGAATATAAACAGTGAGCGGAGCGTCTTCAATTGCTGCCTCCACCGGCAGAAGCGGGCGTCGCGCCAAAATCGACGCGCGGCGGTCGCGCGATTTCCGTTTCGTTAGCAACAGAAAAATTCGGCTTCTCCGCGTAGCCGAACATCTTTGCCGTCAGGTTATTCGGAAACGACCGTACCGTTGAGTTGTACTGCTGGACCGCCTGGATGTAACGGGTGCGGGCGACCGTAATCCGGTTTTCGGTTCCTTCCAGTTGCGCCTGCAAATCCCTGAAATTCGCATCGGACTTCAGTTGCGGATAGTTCTCCGAGACAACGAGCAGACGCGAGAGCGACGAGGTGAGCTGGCCTTGCGCCGCCTCGAATTGAGAGAAGGCCTGCGGGTCGGACAGCGTTTCGGGGCTCACCCGAATGGAGCCCACCTGCGCGCGCGCCTCGGTCACACGCGTCAGGACCTCTTTCTCCTGGTTGGCGTAACCCTTGACCGTATTCACGAGGTTGGGAACCAGGTCGGCCCGGCGCTGATATTGGTTAAGCACCTCGGACCAGCCCGCCTTGACCTGCTCGTCCTCGCTCTGGATGGTGTTGTAGCCGCACCCGGCGACGGCAAGAGCGGTTAGCAGCAGGACAACTCGTCCGGTCGCCCGCATGGGGGCTTCGACAACGATGATCGACAAGCCGCGCATCGGTTTGCTCCTTCGCATGAGCTGCATCGGGCTAGTGGCCGGTGCGGGTTGCCGACTTGAGCGACAGCATCCGGTAATAGCATTGACCAGGCAATGTAAGCAAGGTTCTACCTGCGGGCGTTCGACCGCGGTTCTGCCGGCCCCCGGGATCCGACCGAAGCATCCAGCAGGAAGCCGATCGCCTCGCGCCACCCGCTATCGTCGACGTAGTCGATCCAGTCGTTGTGCCCGGCGTCTTGCACGACAATCAGCCGTTTCGGACCGTGCAGCGCGTGGTAGAGCGCTTCGCCGAAGCGCGCGGGAACGATGCTGTCGCGCTGCGCGGTCACGACGACAACAGCACGGTCGAACGCGTCCAGGTGAGCGGCGCTGGCGTACCGGTCGCGCAGCAACCACTTCGCCGGCAGCCACGGATAGTGATACGCAGCGACGTGCTCGAGGCAATCCCATGGCGTGATGAGAAGCAGACCTGCAATCGCGTCGCGCTCTCGCGAGGCGGCCGAAGCAGCGACGGCGGCCCCGAGCGACTCACCGATAACCAGCAGTGGCGCGCCGTACAGGCGGTGCGCAAGCGCGATTGTCTGTTCGGCATCGGCGGTCAGAGGCTTTTCGCCGGGCTCGCCGTCGCGTGGCCCGTAGCCCGGGTATTCGGCAAGAATCACGCGCAGCCCCAGCCGCGTCAGCGCCGCGGCGTACCGCGAACGGTGGCCGGCGTGTCCCGCATTGCCGTGAAAGACGATGGCCGTGCCGCGCGCCGCTCGGGGCGGCTCGGCGACGAGCCCCCGGAAAGCGTCAGGTGTGGGCCACGCGCGAAGGCCTTCCGACACGACATCCGCAATCGCGGCTTTCTCGGGGAAGTACAGCAAACGATCCTGCAGCATGGCGCCCCCTGCGAACGGGGCGAGACATGCGACGCCGACGAGCACGATCCATCCGATGAATTGCATTGCCGCAAGCCCGATCGCTCATGCCCTGCCCGGCCGACATGCGATCGACCGCACGGTGAACCGGATTCCTCGTGCCGGCGAGGTCTCTTTTCGCGAAGCGCTACCGCCTTTTCACTGGACTGTTTCTCAGCGGTGATACGGGTAACGATGCCAACCCCGATAACCGCCATAACCATATCTGTAGCCTGGCCAGTACGGACGCCCCCACCCGGTCCGATAGCCGAACGGATAGCCGTAGTAATAACGGGGAACCGGTGCGTATACGATGGGCGGTGAGCCATACAGGAACGGCGGCGCCGCATAAACCACTGGCGGATAAGGCCGATAAACGACCGGTGGCGGACCGACATAAACCGGACCGCCCAGGTAAATGCCGACGTTCCCGTGCGCGAGCACGGCAGCGGAGATGCAAGCCAGCGCAACGCCCGCTGCAAGCGCCATGAATGCGCGTTTCATGATGACTTCCGTTCCCGTCGCAGATGCGACTCGTGATGCCTTTCAAAGCATAGGGCGCAAGAACGCGGACCGCCAGTGACAGCGAGGGATCGCCGTCCCGGTTCGGGCATGCATCGTGTTACTGCTGATCAGGACCCGCGTGCGCGCCACACCGCACCTCGCCCGGAGCCGAGCGAATGTTGCGCTTCCCGACAGGCTGGATTTTCCAGAGGAATCCCTATGAAACCGACCGATCAAACCAGCGGACGTGCCCCCAATATCGGCGAACGTTCACTGGAACGAGGTATTTTCGCGAGCCGCTGGATCCTCGCGCCGATATATGCCGGTCTCGCGCTCAGTTTGCTGATGCTGCTCGTCAAGTTCGGACAGGAGTTCTGGCAAATGGCATCGAGCCTCGTGGCAAGCAGTTCTGACGATGTGATTCTTGGCGTTCTTTCGCTCATCGATCTTTCGCTGATGGCGAACCTGTTGTTGATGATTATCTTCGGCGGTTACCAGAACTTCGTTTCGAAGCTCGAACTGGACGGACATAAGGACACCCCCGACTGGATCGGCAACGTCGGATTCAGCGACATCAAGCTGAAACTGATGGCGTCGATCGTGGCGATTTCGGCCATCGAAGTGTTGCAGGGATTCCTGTCGGTCGAACAGGTCGGCACGCAGACCGTCGTCTGGGGAATAGCGGTGCACATCACGTTTGTCGTTTCGGCGCTGCTGCTCGCTATCATGGATTGGGTCATCGCGAAGTCGCGTCGAAGCCGGGCGGTGTGACCCGCCCTTCTCCGCCGCCACGCAGCGTTCTGGCAATCCCTTTGCCGTATCTCGATGCAAAGTTAAGCATCTCGCGCAGAAAACGTCGTCTCCCGCTACCATAAATATTGCACTCGCCTTTCGTCAGCGCCGATAGAGTCCAGCAGTCGAACTAAAGGAAAAAGGTGTTTATGGGCGCGAGCTATCCTGGGTCCGTGGTCAGGCACGTCATCCTCGCGTTTCTGCTGGGCGGGCTCGTCGTGCTGGGCTACGTCGTGCTGTACCCGTTCCTGGTGCCCCTCGCCTGGGGCACCATCATTGCCTACGTGACCTGGCCCGCCTATCGCCGCCTGCGCGCGCTGATGCGCGGCCGCGCCAGCGCCAGCGCGCTACTGCTGACGATCATTGTCGCGGCAGCGCTCGTTCTGCCCTTGATCTGGCTCACCATGCTGCTGCGCGGCGAAATGGTCGCCGCATACGAGGCCGTTGCCGGCTACCTCGCCAACGGCCCGCCCAGGCTGCCGGAATTCATTGCGCGTATCCCGTGGCTCGGACGATCGCTGCAGGAGCTTCTGAATCAGGTATCGGCGGATCCGACGGCTTTTCGTGCCCAACTCGCGGAGTGGGCCCGGCAGTGGACCGGGCAAATCGGCCAGTTGATCGGCAGCGTGGGGCGCAATGCAACGAAACTGGGCTTCGCGTTGCTCACCCTGTTCTTTATGTACCGGGACGGAGAAAGCGCGCTGAATCAACTGCGCGGCCTGCTGCGGCGTTTTCTGGGCGACCGCCTCGACGCCTATTTCGCTTCTATCGGCGGCACGATCAAGGCGGTCGTCTACGGACTCGTGCTGACCGCGTTGGTGCAGGGCACGCTTGCCGGCCTCGGTTACTGGGTTGCCGGCATGCGTGCGCCTGTGTTGCTGGCTGCGCTCACGGCGCTGATCGCGCTCGTACCGTTTGGCACCCCCTTCGTGTGGGGATCGATTGGAATCTGGCTTCTCGTCACCGGACACACGCTGGCCGGCGTGGGGCTTTTGCTCTGGGGTGCGCTGGTCGTGAGCTCGGTGGACAACCTGATTCGTCCGCTCGTGATCAGCAGCGCCACACGGATCCCGTTTCTTCTGGTCGTATTCGGCGTGCTCGGAGGTCTCGCGGCCTTCGGTCTGATAGGGCTGTTTATCGGACCCGTCATCCTGGCGGTTCTGATCGCCGTATGGCGTGGATGGCTGGAACAACAGGCAATCGTGGATACTGGAACACAGCCCTAGCCCGGCTTGACGCTAAAGCAATCGAACGCTGTTCGCTCTCATGCGGCTAGCGCAGTTGAAACCGGGCCGACGGTGGCGGATCTCAGCCCCCGGTCACCGGCTTAACCCCGCGGCAGGCTGAACGCGCGCCGGCAGCCCCCACTGCCGCGGCTCGAACTGATCGAGCGATGCCAGCACCGAATGCGCGTGCGCAAAGCGCGCGGCGCTCATCGCCGGGTCCGGCACGGCAATCACGTGCATACCGGCCGCCCGCGCAGCCGTTACGCCGAACGGCGAATCCTCGAAGACCAGCACGTCGTCGGGCGCGACACCGAGGCGCCGTGCCGCGACAAGAAAAATATCGGGCGCCGGCTTCGCCTCGCGCACGTCTCGATCGTCGGCTGTCACGACAACATCGAACAGACGAAACCAGTCCTGATGCCGCGACGTCTTGATATCGAAGAAAGTCCGTGACGAACTCGTCCCAACGGCGATCGGCACGCCCTGTTCCGCCAGATGCCGTACCAGCGCCGCGGCGCCCGGTTTTGCCGGCGCATCGGCGAAACCGGCGCGCAACAGCGGCTCGCGCTCGACGAGAAATTCTTCCGCGGTCATCGGCAAGCCGAGCGCGCTCACCACGTACTCGGCCAGATCGCGCGCGCCGCGCCCGATCGTATTCTGCTTGACCTCCCAGTCGAAGGTCTTGCCGAAACGCGAGGCGATCTGCTGCGTGACCGATGTATAGATGCCTTCCGAATCGAGCAGCAGCCCATCCATATCGAAGATAACCGCACGCGCGACGCGCCCGGCCTGCTCATTCGCCATACGGCACCCAGATGTTCTTCACTTGCAACGCGCGGTTCGCGAACTCGCCGAACGCATAGCGGTCGGCGCCCTCGTCGAACATCGCCGGATCGGGCGTCCATACCGGCTTCAGATTGCCCGCCGATTCCGCTTCGGCGCAAGTCCGTCCGGCCGCGTCGCCGGCATACCAGAAGGCGTCGACGTCGTTATGCGCGGCGAGTGTTTGAACCAGTTCGTCACGCGGTCCGCTGAGCAGATTCACGACCCCGCCCGGCACGTCGCTGGTATCGAGCAGCGCATAGAAATCGACGCCGACCAGCGGATGCGTTTGCGAAACGACCGCGACCACCCGATTACCGAGCGCGATCGCCGGCGCGATCATCGAGACCATGCCGACCAGCGGCGCATCGTCCGGGCACGCGATGCCCAGCACGCCCCAAGGCTCGTTCATCGCGAGCGTCACGTGACGCGTCAACGTCGAGTGGACCCGGCCATCGTGTTTGTCCGCGAGCGCGGCACACCGGAACAGACGCCGCACACTCAGCTCCACCTCGCGTGCGGCGTCCGCTTCGGCCGCTCCTGTGCATTCGCGCAGCAACGCGGCAAACGCCGTCTTGCGCGCGGCCAGATTTTCCGCGAGATAGTAGACGACCTGCGCGCGCGCATGCCCCGACATGCCGGACCAGCTGCCTGCCTTGCGCGCTGCCTCGACGGCATTGCGCACATCCTTTCGGTTGCCAAGCGGCGCGAGACCGAGCGGCGCGCCGTCGGCGCCGAACACGCGGTAGCTGTAACCGGAGTCGGGCCGCGTTTGCTTGCCGCCGATATACAGCTTCGCGGTCCGGTCGACCTGCCCGTTCTGCGCGACGAAGCCTTGCGAAGGAACCGGCGAACGCAGCGCGGCGGCACTTGCCGCGCCGGCCGCGTTGGCAGGACGCGGCCCGGCGCCGCCGGCGACCTCGCCACCGCGCGCACCGCGCAGCGCCAGATATTCGAGCATCCCTTCGCGCCCACCCTCGCGCCCATAGCCGCTTTCGCGATAGCCGCCGAAACCGGCTGCCGCGTCGAACTGATTCGCGCTGTTGATCCACACCACCCCTGCCTTCACCGCGGCCGCGACCTCGAGCGTGCGATTGAGATTCTCCGACCATACCGACGCGGCAAGACCGTAGCGCGTGTCATTGGCGAGCGCGACCGCTTCATCGGGCGTACGAAACGTGCTCGACGTGACGACCGGGCCGAACACCTCCTCACGCACCAGCACGGACGACGTCTCGACATCGGTCACGAGCGTCGGCGGATAGAAGAAGCCCACGTCGCGAACCGCCATCGGTGGTTGAAAGCAGGTTGCCCCTTCGGTCACGCCTCGCTGCACGAGCGACGCGATCCGTTCGAGCTGCACGCGATCGACGACAGCGCCGATGTCGGTCGATTTATCGAGCGGATCGCCGACCCGCAGCGCGCTCATGCGCGCGCGCAATTTCGCGTGGAAACGATCGGCCACGCCTTCCTGCACGAGAATGCGCGAGCCCGCGCAGCAGACCTGCCCCTGGTTGAACCAGATCGAATCGACGACGCCTTCGACGGCCGCGTCGAGATCCGCATCGTCGAACACGATAAACGGCGACTTGCCGCCGAGTTCGAGCGAGAGTTTCTTGCCGGTGCCCGCGGTCGCGCGGCGAATCGCGCGTCCCACTTCGGTCGAGCCGGTAAACGCGATCTTGTCGACGCCGGGATGCGCGACGATCGCGGCGCCTGTCGCGCCATCGCCGGTCACGATATTGACGACACCGGCCGGCAGTCCGACCTGCTGGCAAATTTCCGCGAACGCGAGCGCGGTGAGCGGCGTGAATTCGGCCGGCTTCAGCACCACCGTGTTGCCGGCCGCGAGCGCCGGTGCGATCTTCCACGCCAGCATCAGCAGCGGAAAATTCCACGGAATGATCTGCCCGCATACGCCGAGCGCTTCATGATGCGGAAACTCGTCGCCCGCGAGTTCGGCCCAGCCCGCGTGATGATAGAAATGCCGCGCGACGAGCGGAACGTCGATATCGCGCGACTCGCGAATCGGTTTGCCGTTGTCGAGGCTTTCGAGCACCGCAAGAAAGCGCGCGTGCTTCTGGATGTGCCGCGCGAGCGCGTACAGCAGGCGCGCACGTTCATGTCCCGGCGCGGACGACCACGCCGGAAATGCGCGTCGGGCGGCCGCGACCGACGCGTCGACATCGGCCGCGCCGCCTTGCGCGACATGCGCAAGCAGCGACTCGTTCGCGGGGTTCACCACCGCGAAGCGCGCACCGTCCGCCGGCGCGACGAATGCCCCGTCGATGAAATGGTCGAATGCGCGCCCGCGCGCTTCGAGCCAGCTCATTGCGACATCGGCGCTTTCGGGGGCGGGGCCATATTCCATGGTTTCGAGTATGTCTGTGATACGGGCTTGTGAAGTTTTCATGCGTGTATCCCGAGGGTTCCGGTGAGTCCGCCCATGGCCGCGCGGGCGCAAGCGTTATGCGAGACCGTGCCGGTGCAGCGCCGAATATTGACCGGTGACGAAATGCTCGATTTGCCGTTCGATATCGCCGAGCAGCGAGCTCGCGCCGATACGGAACAGGTTCGGTTCAAGCCACGCCCGGCCGAGTTCTTCTTTCATCAGGATCAGCCAGTTCATCGCGTCCTTCGCGGTGCGCAATCCGCCGGCGGGTTTGAAGCCGATCCTGAAACCCGTCAGCGTTTCGTAGTCGCGAATCGCGCGGCACATCACGAGGCTCACGGGCAAGGTCGCGTTGACGTCCTCCTTGCCGGTCGACGTCTTGATGAAATCCGCGCCGGCCATCATCGACACCATGCTCGCGCGGTACACGTTGCGCAGCGTCTTCAGGTCGCCCGTCGCAAGAATCGCCTTCAGATGCGCTTCGCCGCACGCCTCGCGCATCTGTCTGACTTCGTCGTAAAGCGCGTCCCACTGCTGCAGCAGCACGTGTTCGCGTGTAATCACGATGTCGATTTCGCGTGCGCCTTCGGCCACCGCATAACGGATTTCATCGAGCCGTTGCCTGAGCGGCGTAAGGCCGGCCGGGAAACCCGTCGCGACCGACGCGACGGGAATACCCGAGCCTTCGAGCGCCGCCACGGCCGCGCCGACCATCGTCGGATAGACGCAGACGGCGCCTGTCCTGGGCGGCGCGTCGTCGAGGCCGAGTGCGCTGATCAGATCGTCGCGCAGCGGCCGGCGTGCCTTCGCGCAGAGGCGTTTGACGCGGCCGGGCGTGTCGTCGCCCGCCAGGGTGGTGAGGTCGATGCAGGAAATCGCCTTGACGTGCCACGCGGCCTGCCAGACCTTTTTGACGGAGCGGCGTGCCTTGAGCGTGTCGCTGCGGCGCGCGGCGGCAGGCGCGTTGACCTGCGGGCCGAGTACGGCGTCGAGGGCGAGCGCCACACCCGGATTGCGTGCTAAGTGTTCGGACATGGAGTCGGGATGCGGAGGTTGAGCGGGAATGGCGGCCGGCGACGCTGCCGCCCGCCGCCGTCTGGACGTAGGGGCGCCGGCGGTCATGTGCGCCCCGCATAGTGGTCGATCAGGCGGTTCAGCAGAATCGCCAGCACGATGATCACGCCGGTAATCGTCATCTGGTAGAACGAGCCGAGTCCGACGAGGTTGAAGATGTTGCGCAACACCTGCAGCAGCATCACGGCGAAGGTCGTGCCGAGCATGCCGCCGCGCCCGCCGAAGAGGCTCGTGCCGCCGAGCACGACAGCCGCGATCGCATCGAGTTCGAGCCCTTGCGCCGAGGTTGGCTGGCCGATGTGCAAGCGCGACGTGAGCAGCACGCCGCCGAGCGCCGCAAGCAGGCCCGAGATCGCGAAAACGGCAATCGAAATCGCGCGCACCGGCACGCCCGACAGACGCGCGGCTTCGATATTGCCGCCCGTCGCGAGCACGTACTCGCCGAACACCGTGTAGCGCAGCACGAGTCCCGCGATCACTGCGATCGCGAGAAAGATGATGCCCATCACCGGGAACAGCAGATTCGAACCGGGCAGGATCGGGATCATGGCCGATCCGATGCTGCTGAAGCCGCTCGGCAGGCCGCCGATCGGCGAGCCGTCCGAGAGCAGATAGGTCGCGCCACGCAGCGAGACGAGGCCCGCGAGCGTGATAATGAAGCTCGGCACCTTTCCGTACACCGATATCGCGCCCATCGAGGCGCCGGCGAGCAGCCCGACGAGCAGCGCGAGCGGCGCCGCAAGCCAGCCCGACATGCCGCCGTGCAGCAGCGTGGCGACCACGATCCCCGTGAAGGCCGACAGGCTGCCGACCGACAGATCGATATTGGCGGTCAGAATCACGAAGGTCATGCCAATCGCCACGATGCCGACCACCGCGGCCTGCTGGAACAGATTCGCGATATTGCCGAAAGTCAGGAAATCGCTGGACAGCGAAGTCGCCACCGCCACCGCAAGCAGAAAAATCAGAATGAAGTTGTACCGCATCGCCCATTCGACGAGCGGACTGTTGATGAGGCTGCGCCGGGGGCCGCTATCGGCGCCGCGCGTGACGATCTCTTTTGACGTCGTATCCATGTTTCAAGCCCTTCGTCCGATGATGGTCGCCTGCTGGATCTCGAGGCTCGGCGTGACGGCCGGATCGAAACAGACGACGTTTTTGCCTTCGTGAATGACCCAGATGCGATTGCAGTTCGCGTACAGCTCTTCGAGCTCGCTGCTCGCGACGAGCACGGCCGCGCCCTGTTCGGCGAGACCGCGCGCGAGCCGATAGAGGTCCGCCTTTGCGCCGATGTCGAGACCGCGGCTCGGTTCGTCGAGCAGCAGCAGTTTCGCGCCGTCGATCACCCACTTCGCGAGCACGACCTTCTGCTGGTTGCCGCCCGAGAGCTGACGCACGGGTTGCGTGAGCGAGCCGAATTTCGTCTGCAACTGCCCCAGCACCGGTTGCGTGCGCGCCTTCATGCGCCGATGCGAAAGCCAGCGGTAGCGGCGGTTGTGCGCGAGCGTCGCATTGCGATAGATCGGTGCATCGAGCACAAGACCTTCGGTCTTGCGGCTTTCGGGAACGAGGCCGATGCCGCGGCGGATGGCGTCTTTCGCATGTTTCGGGCGATAGGGCTCGCCGAACAGTTCGATATCGCCGCTCGAAGGCTGCACGCCGAACAGCGCTTTCAACAGCGTCGTACGGCCCGCACCGTTCAGTCCCGCGAGCCCGACCACTTCACCCTCGCGCACTTCGAGATTGCGAATGTCGAGACCGGCGGGACCGGCAAGGCGCCGGATCCGCAAGGCCAACGTCTCGCGCGGCGGCGCATGCTCGCCGCGCTCCAGCAGTTCGTGGCTGTCGCCGACCACGGCCGACACGAGCGTGCGTTCGTCGACGGCGGCCACCTCGAACGTCTCGACGGTCTTGCCCGCGCGCAGCACCGTCACGCGGTCGCCGATCTCGCGAATTTCGTTCAGGCGGTGGCTCACATAGACGACGGACACGCCGCTGGCCACGATCTCGCGAATCACCTGAAACACCTTCTCGAGCTCGGTTTCGTTGAGCGCCGCCGAAGGCTCGTCCATCACGACGACCTTCGCGGCGCCGGTCAACGCGCGCGCAATGGCGGCAAGCTGCTGATTCGCGATGGACAGCGTCTCCACGCGTGCGGTCAGCGAGAAGGTCGCGCCGACCCGCGCGAGCGCCGCCGCGGCAAGCGCACGGCGCTTCGCGCGGGACACGATGCCGAAGCGGCGCGGCACGTGGCCGAGCAGCAGGTTTTCTTCGACCGTCATCTGCGGGATCAGGTCGAGTTCCTGATAGATCATCGCAATGCCTGCCGCGCTCGCCTCCTGCGGGTTGCGCAGATCGACCGGCTTGCCATCGATATGCAGCGCGCCTGTATCGGGCCGATGCGCGCCGGCCACGATCTTGAGCAACGTGCTCTTGCCGGCGCCGTTCGCGCCGAGCAGGCAATGCACTTCGCCGCGCCGCACGCGCAACGACGCGTCGACGAGCGCGACCACGTTCGGCGGAAAGCGCTTCGACACATGGCTCACGTCCAGTACGTTGTCACTCATCGCCGTGCTCCAGCAGGAAGCGCGCGGTCGCTTCGTCGGTCGCGAGCACGTTGACATAGCGCGCGCGCAAACAGGCGCGCGCGACCTTGTGTTTGCGCTCGCCGACGCACACGCCGATCGAGTACGCCTTGTCGCGCAATCGCTCGGGCCGCAAGCCGATGGTGCGGCTATCGAGTTCCGGCGCGACGATCTCGCCATTCCCGTCGACGAAGCGGCCGAGAATATCGCCGACGGCGCCGCGCTTCGCGAGGTCGCGCATGATCGCCTGGTCGACATAGCCCGACTCGACGAGCACCGAGCGGTCCGACAGCTCGCCCATGCTGAAGCAGGCAACCGGCGCCTCGTCGGCAACCCGCAGTGCTTCGGCGACCACCGTGTCCTGCTCGAGCGCTTCGCGCGTGCGCGCGCTGCCGAGCATCGCGGGCACCGGCAAGAGCGTTGCGTGGCCGTTACCGGCATGCGCGAAACGCTCGGCGACGTTGTTGGTCTGCTCGGCGACGTTGCGGATACTGATCGCGCCGTTCAACAGCACGACGTGCACGCCATCGTTCCAGCGCGGCGGCAGCCACTGCGCCATCTTGATCATGGTGCGGCCCCACGACACGCCGACGAGTTGCGGCGGCGGCTGCAGACCGGCGAGATAGCGCCCCGCCGCCTGCGTGACGACGTTCAGCTCGACGTCCTCGTCGCCGCTTGCCGCGAGCACGATCGCTTCGCGCAGCCCGAAGCGGCGTTGCATGTCAGCCTCGAGATGCGGCAGACGCGGCGAGCGCGGAATGATCTCGATGCGCACGATGCCGACCTCCTTCGCTTCGCGCAGCAGCCGCGCGACCTGCCAGCGCGTGAGGCCGGTTTCCTTCGCGATATCGTTCTGTGTGCGCTCGAGGTCGTAGTAAAGCTTGGCGACCTGCGCCATCAATTGCTCGCGTTGCGGATCGGAATTCAAGCGCGACGGCAGCGAGTCGTTCGTCGAAGGGTTTGTCATGCTGCGGACCTCATGGCGGAAGCCGCCTCGAGCGGCGGCCGGGAGACGATGGGTCCCACCGTGTCGGTCGCCTCGCGATAGCGTTCGAGCAGCATCTGGTATTGCTCGTGCGCTTGCGGGTCCGGGTCGACGCGCACGCCGTGCGTCGCGAAACTCGCGACCGCCTCGCGCAACTGCGCGCATTCGCCGACGCCGCATGCCGCGGCGGCGGCCGCGCCGATCAGCGTCAGATTGTCGTGCGCGACGACTTCGAACGGAACGCCCGTCGCATCGATGGTTGCGCGCAACCATAGCGGGTTCTTCTGAAAACCGCCAGCCGCGATCACGCGCCGCACGTCGATACCGGCTGTACGCAACGTATGAAACACATTGGCCGAGCCGAGCGCGATCGCTTCGACCGACGCGCGGTAGACATCCTTGCGCTGATGGTTCAGCGACAGGCCGAGGATCGCGCCGCGCAACTCGGACGAACGGTAGGGCGTGCGGTTGCCCATCCAGTAGTCGAGCACCAGCAGGCCCGTTTCGCCGGGTTTGAGTTCGGCCGCCTCGGCGATCAGCGCCTGGTGACCCGTTTCGTCGAGACCGAACATCTGATGCGCGAGCCAGTGCAGGATCGAGCCGGCCGATACCTGCCCGCCCTCGATAAGCCACGGCCCGTCGATCAGCGCGTTCGGATACGGTCCCCACATGCCGGGCACGTCGACCCATTCGGGGATATGCATGAGCTGGACGATCGACGTGCCGCCGATAAAGAGCAGGTCGCCCGCGCCCGTGGCGCCGGCGCTCAGCATCGCCATGTGCGCATCGATGCCGCCCTGCGCCACAACCGGCCGGCCGGCGATACCCAGATGCTGCGCAGCCTCTTGCGTGAGCGGGCCGATCCGGCCGCCGACCCGGATCATCTCGCCGGGAAGCTTGTCGGCGAGGTCCGGCACGCCGAGCCGCTCGTAGAGATCGACCGGGAAGCGCTGCTGGACCGTGTCGTAGTTCCACTTGCAGGTCGCATTCAATTGCGACGCCACCCAGCGGCCGGTGAGCCAGTAGTTCACGAGATCGACGGCTTCGCAGATTCGCGCGGCCCGGCGATACAGGTCCGGTTCGTTGCGAGCGAGCCAGATCGCTTTCGGCACGAGCCATTCGACCGCGTCGCCGCCGGCGCTCATCATCGGATGACGGACCGCACGCGTGCCGTTCGCTTCATTGCCTGCGCGGCAATCCATCCACAGCAACGCGGGCCGCAGCGGGACGCCGTGTTCGTCCGCGGCGACAACGGTCGAGGAAGTCGTCGCCACGCAAATTCCGGCGATCCGCGGATGCCCGGACCCCGCCATCAGTTCGCGGCAGGCTTCGCCGAGCGCCTGCCACCACGTGAGCGGCGCCTGCTCCGCCCATCCAAGGCGCGGATAGACCGTCGGGTAGCGTGCCTCCGCGACACGCACGAGCTTGTGGGTGCCCGCATCGTATAAACCGGCACGAACGCTGCCCGTGCCGAAGTCCAGCCCCAAGAGCAAGGACATTCTGTCTCCTCCTACGTTTGTTATGTCGACTCCATATTACGCAGGACGCTACGACGGGCGGAACACGACTTTGGCCGCCCCCTTCTTTTCCGCAAAATGCTGGAACATGTCGGGCAGTGCCTCGAGCGGAAGATCGTGCGTGATCATGAAGTCCCAGCGCAGCGCGCCGGTCGCGAGCTTGTCGATCGCAGCCGTCCACTCGTCGCCGGGGAACGGACCCGAGAACGAATTCCATGCGCCGTGCAGCGAGACTTCCTGACGCAGAAAGTGCGAGAAGCTCCTGTTCGTGAGCGCGACATCGGCGGTCGGAATACCGATGAACACCACGTGGCCGCCCGGGCCCGCGAGCTGGACCGCCTGGTTGATCGCACTGGGGTGACCCGCCGCTTCGACGATCAGATGGCAACGCGGCAGATCCGCGTCCGGCTGGCCGCTCAGCAGCGTATGCGTGGCGCCCGCGGTGCGCGCCATCTCGAGCTTGTCCTCGGCGATATCGATGGCGACGATGTTGCGCGCGCCCATCAGCTTCATCCATTGAATCGCGAACAGGCCGATCGGTCCGCAGCCGACCACAGCGGCGTTCTGGCCGGCCTTCAGCTCGCCCTGCCAGATCGCGTGAATCGCGATCGCAGCGGGATCGACGAGCGAGGCCGCGGTGGGGTCCATCGTCTGCGGCACTTTCACGAGATTGGTGGCCGGCACGCCGACAAACTCGGCATATGCGCCGTCGCGGCGGCTGCCGAAGTAGTCGTAGTCGAGACAACGCGACGGGTGCCCGCGCATGCATTGATCGCATTTCAGACATGGAATCAGCGGCGGCACGGTAACCAGTTCGCCAACTGAAAAGCCTTCCACGCCATTGCCGAGCGCTTCGACAAAGCCGGCGAATTCGTGACCGCAAATGAGCGGCATCACATGCGCGCCCTTGCTCAGCATGCGCGGGATATCGGACCCGCACACGCCGCACGCGGCCACGCGCACGAGCGCGTGTCCCGGCCTCACAGACGGTTTTTCGACTTCTTCGACGCGGATGTCGCCCGGCCGATGCATGACAGCTGCTCGCACGATGATTTCCTTAGCAAGTGAGTAGATGAAAAACCTGCCGCGAGCCGTTAAGACGCTTAACGGCTTCCACGCTTCCATGATTCAAAGGCGATGCCGGACGCGCTCGTGGCGAGGTGGTCCGGGCCGGCCCGACGGCGGAACGCGGCGCTTGCCGGGCCGCCGAAAAGATCAGTACACCTTCGGACGGTATTCGCCGAACAGCCCGTCGTGCTTGATCTGCTTGACGTTGTCCTTCGTGACGACTTCCGTGCCGGCATCGACGAACGACGGCACCTTCTTGCCGGCCGCGACCTGCTCGGCGGTCTGAATCGTGATGTCGCCGAGATAGCGCGGGTCGTTCAACGCGGTCGCGACATACTGGTTGCCGCTTTCGATCGCATTGAGCGCTTCGGACAGCCCATCGATGCCGGCGACGAGTACGTCCTTGCGATTGGCTTCCTGCAGCACCTGCATCGCGCCGAGCGCCATGTCGTCGTTATGCGCGACCACCGCCCTGAGGTCCGCATTCGCCTGCAGCAGATCCTGCATCGCGGTAACTGCGTTCGCACGAATGTATTCGCTGTACGGACCTTCGACGATCTTGAATCCCGTGCCGTTGAACGCGGTATGGAAACCCTTGCGGCGATCCTGCATGACGGTGCCGCCGGCGTCGCCCTGAATCTCGACGATCTTGCCGCTCGTCACGCCTTTCTTCTTCAGTGCGGCAACGAGCGCCTTGCCCGAGAGTTCGCCCATCTTCACGTTATCGCGGCCGATATAGGCCGCCACGCTGCCGTGCACGGCACGGTCGACGGTGATGACGGGCACATGCGCACGGCTCGCGGCATCGAGCGACGGGGCCACCGCATCGGGGTTCACAGGGTTGACGATCAGCACGTTGACCTTGCGCGTAAGCAGATCCTGAATGTCGTTGTTCTGCTTGTTCACGTCACCGTTTGCGTCGAGAAAGATCAACTCGTCGCCGTTCGCCTTCGCGGCGGCCTGCGCGCCCTCCTTGAGCTGGACATAGAACGGCGACTGGAGCGTCACCTGGCTAAAGCCGATTTTGAGTCCTTTGGCATTCGCAGACGAGGTGGCGGTCAGCGCGGCGGCCGCCAATGCGGCGACCGACACGAATCTCAATGCATGAGCAGTGCTCTTGAACATCGGTTGTCTCCAATTTGTTGTTTTACTGCTTTGTCATCACAAATGTGAATGCTACGCACATTTGTGATGACAAAGATAGGAGCTATTGCCGGCCTTGTCAATTGGATGAATCGCGCCTTTGACGAACCGGCCGTGCGGCAAAGACCGCGGCCCTGCTGCGCCGGTCACCGAAAGATGTGCGAAAAGGGGGATGAAGACGCCCGCGAACGTCGGGATCCCGAACAGGGGGCGGCGGCCGCGCGGCCTGGGCGGATGGACGCTTCCTGGACAACAAAAAGCCCTGGCTTCGCGCGCGACAAGCTTGCGCGGAGCCAGGGCCACGATACCGGCTTAGATACCGGCTTAGATACCGGCTTAGATACCGGCATTAGATACCGGCATGAGCCAGGAGCGGCATAGGAGCCGCTCCGAGGTGCATTACGCGATCGTGTCAATCACCTTGTTCATTGTCGAACTCGGGCGCATCGCCTTGCTCGCGAGATCGGTGTTCGGGCGATAGTAGCCGCCGATGTTCACCGGCTTGCCTTGCGCGGCCGCCAGCTCTTCGACGATGCGCGTCTCGTTCTCCGCAAGCGCCGCGGCCACACCCTTGAACTGCGCGCTCAGGTCGGCGTCGTCGGTCTGCTTCGCCAGCGCCTCGGCCCAGTACAGGCTCAGATAGAAATGGCTGCCGCGGTTGTCGATTCCGCCGACCTTGCGCGCCGGCGACCGGTTCAGGTCGAGCAGCTTGCCCGTCGCTTCATCGAGCGTGGTTGCCAGCACCTTGGCCTTCGCATTCCCGTACGCAGCGCTCAGGTGTTCGAGCGACGCCGCCAGCGCAAGGAATTCGCCGAGCGAATCCCAGCGCAGGAAGCCTTCCTGCACCAGTTGCTGGACGTGCTTCGGCGCCGAGCCGCCCGCGCCCGTTTCGAACATGCCGCCGCCCGCCATCAACGGCACGATCGACAGCATCTTCGCGCTCGTGCCCAGTTCCATGATCGGAAACAGGTCCGTCAGGTAGTCGCGCAACACGTTGCCGGTCACCGAAATCGTGTCCTTGCCCGCGCGAATGCGCTCGAGCGAAAAACGCGTCGCGGCGACCGGCTCCAGCACGCGGATATCGAGGCCGCTCACGTCGTGCTGCTGGAGGTAGGTCTCGACCTTTTTGATCAGCTGTGCGTCGTGCGCGCGGTTGGCGTCGAGCCAGAACACCGCGGGCGTGTGCGACGCGCGGGCACGGTTTACCGCGAGCTTGACCCAATCCTGCACCGCCGCGTCCTTGGTCTGGCACATGCGCCAGATGTCGCCGGCTTCGACGGCATGCTCGAGCAGCACCTTGCCGGCCGCGTCGGTCACGCGCACCACGCCGTCTGCCGCGATCTGGAAGGTCTTGTCGTGCGAGCCGTACTCTTCGGCGGCCTGCGCCATCAGACCCACGTTCGGCACGCTGCCCATCGTGACCGGATCGAACGGGCCATGCTGCTTGCAGTCTTCGATGGTCGCCGCGTAGACGCCGGCGTAGCACCGGTCCGGGACGACTGCCTTCGCGTCGTGAAGCGCGCCATCCGCGCCCCACATCTTGCCCGACTCGCGAATCATCGCCGGCATCGACGCGTCGATAATCACGTCGCTCGGCACGTGCAGATTGGTAATGCCCTTGTCCGAATTGACCATCGCGAGATTCGGGCGCTGCGCGTATTGCGTCTGGATATCGGCTTCGATCGCATCGCGCACGTCGGCCGGCAGACTTGCCAGGCGCGCGTAAAGGTCGCCGATGCCGTTGTTCGGATTGAAGCCCGCCGCAGCCAGCGTATCCGCGTGCCTCGCCAGCACATCCTTGTAGAACGCCGACACGACCTCGCCGAACAGAATCGGGTCCGAGACCTTCATCATGGTCGCTTTCAGGTGCACGGAGAACAGCACGCCTTGCTGTTTCGCCTCGGCGATCTGCGCCTCGAGGAACGCGCGCAGCGCCTTGCGGCTCATCACGGACGCGTCGATGATCTCGCCCGCGCGCACCGCCACTTTCTCTTTGAGCACCGTCTTCGCGCCGTCGGCCGCCGTCAGTTCGATCCGGACGCTGCCCGCCTCGCCGATCAGCGCCGACTTCTCGCTGCCGTAGAAATCGCCGTGGCTCATACTCGACACGTGCGTCTTCGATTCCGCGCTCCACGCGCCCATCTTGTGCGGATGCTTGCGCGCATAGTTCTTCACCGACAGCGGCGCGCGGCGATCCGAGTTGCCTTCGCGCAAAACCGGATTCACGGCGCTGCCCTTGATCCTGTCGTAACGCGCCCTCGCGTCTTTCTCCGCGTCGGTGTTAGCCTGGTCGGGATAAGACGGCAGCTTGTACCCGAGATCGCGCAATTCGGTGATCGCGTCTTTCAGTTGCGGCACCGATGCGCTGATGTTCGGCAGCTTGATGATGTTGGCTTCGGGACGCGTGGTGAGTTCACCGAGTTCCGCGAGATCGTCGGAAATCTTCTGTTCGGCTTTCAGAACGTCAGGAAATGCAGCGATGATGCGGCCCGCAAGCGAGATGTCACGGGTTTCGACCGTGATGCCCGACGATCGCGTAAAGGCTTTGACGATCGGTAGCAGCGAGTATGTGGCGAGCGCGGGAGCTTCATCGGTGAGGGTGTAGATAATCTTCGGCGGCGTAGACATATCGGATTCAGCGTTTACACAAAAGGTCAAACCGGCGATATTAGTTGATCTGGTCGGATTCTGCAGCGTTATCTCGGCTGCGAGCCGCTTTCATGCACCATTGCGGCGAATCCTGCCCCGGTTCCGGCCCCGCTGAAACGCCCCGAATTGCGGCCACAAATACACCTATTGCCGATGGTTGAGCCGCGCGCTAAACCAGTTCCTCCGTCACCGCCGGCGCCTGCACCGGCGACAGCTTGACGCCCTTGGCAAGCCGATGCGACGGCGCTTCGATCAGCAGATAAAACAGATACGCGTACACGAGCGTCAATATCGCCGTGAACAGCCATCCCGAGCGCGTGTATTCGTCGATTGCGGGCACATAGCGCTTCACGCCTTCGAGCACGCTCGGATGGACCAGATACAGCGAGTAGCTGAATGCGCCGGCCGCCGCGAGCAATGGCGAGGCCGCCCGGTTCTTGTGATACGCGATCTCGGCGCGAATCCAGAAATACGCCACGCCGCCGACGTACATCATGCTCACGATCTTCGAAACGCCCATATGAAACAGCAGGAACTCGCTGAGCCACATCGTGAGCCACGCGCTCATGCGCCACGCCCATATCGTCCAGGTGCTTTCCAATGGCTTTAAGGCCTGTGCCTTTTCAGCGAGAATGCACCCGCTCATCCAGACCGGAAACAGGATCAACGCGGTCGCGATCGGACCGATATCGGACCATTCGGACGCCCGGTGAAAAATGTCGGAAAGCACAATGCTCGTCGCAATCGCGACGCCCATCACGGGCCACCAGCCCACCCTGAAGCGGATCGCACGAAGCGCCGGATAGACCGCGTAATAGATCTCCTCGCATACAAGGCTCCACAGCATGCTTTTCCACAGAATCGAATCGCTGCCGAAAATATGCATCTCGGGGAACAGATGCGACATCAGCGTCACTGTCACCAGAACCGGCGCGAGCACGCGGATATAACGCCGCAAGTAAAACCTTGCGATAGGAATCTTGCCGGGCCGCCTGAATGGCATGTGGATGCAAAAGCCCGAAATCACAAAAAACGCCATGACCGCCGGTAAACCCCATATCAGCGTATGGGTGAATCGATCTATCGAATGGATGGCGCCGGTCGCGCCAATTGCCTGCTTGCCGAAGAGGGGGAAATGTCCGAGATGCCCTATCGCAACCCACGCAGCCAGAACAAAGCGCAATGCATCGATCACGTCATATCTGCTTTTCATGCCTGTTCCCCACATGATTCAGTTCCTGGCACTACTGATGTGGCAAATCAATCATCAGATCAATCATTAACCGGTCTGACTGTGGCGGCGATACGCCGGAAACAAAATTAGTGCGTGGACCAATTACCGGCACGAGGCCCGACGAAGCGAGGAGCCCCCGGCGCGAAGCGCATTCATTAAATCGACATCAAAACATTACAAAACACCCCGATTTAAAAAAAGAAAATTAAATGCCTTTAAACATTGAGTTGTTAGTTATCCTCGAAAAATATCCAAATAGAATACGAACCCGCACTAATGGAATGGCCGCTTCAAAGAAGAAATTGAAATCCCGATGGCCGGAGAGTCACCCTGAACGGGGTGTCCGGCCGCCGGCCTCTCGATGTGCATGTGACGCTCACGCGCGACGGTCTGCGTGCCGCCATCCCCGCCGCGGTGCCCCACCCTGCCCATCATCGTCCGCCTCCACTTTTTTAGAGACAATACGTACCGTTTATTGATCGAAACAGGTTGACGACGGGCGAGCGATGACCTACATTCGTCTCATACACAAATATTCAGGAACATTTCGTTCCGTTTAATGTACGCACGGAGACACCATGAGCGAACACGATCAGGCGCATTCGAACCCCAGCACGGCCACCGTCACGGGCCCCCAGGCCATGACGCCTTCGGAAGCTTTCGTCGAAACCCTCGCCGCCAACGGCGTGACGGACATGTTCGGCATCATGGGCTCCGCGTTTATGGACGCGATGGATATCTTCGCGCCCGCCGGCATCCGCCTCATTCCGGTCGTTCACGAACAGGGCGCGGGCCATATGGCCGACGGCTATGCACGCGTCTCGGGGCGCCACGGCGTCGTCATCGGCCAGAACGGGCCGGGCATCAGCAACTGCGTCACCGCCATCGCGGCGGCTTACTGGGCGCACAGCCCCGTCGTCATCGTCACGCCCGAAGCGGGCACCATGGGTATCGGCCTCGGCGGCTTCCAGGAAGCGAAGCAGTTGCCGATGTTCCAGGAGTTCACCAAATACCAGGGGCATGTCACGCACCCCGCGCGCATGGCCGAGTTCACGGCCCGCTGCTTCGACCGCGCGATGTCCGAGATGGGCCCCACGCAGCTCAACATTCCGCGCGACTACTTCTATGGCCAGATCAAGGCCGAGATCGCGCAGCCGCAGCGTCTCGATCGCGGCGCCGGCGGCGAGCAGCGCCTCAACGAGGCAGCCGATCTGATCGCACAGGCGACATTCCCCGTCATCATCTCGGGCGGCGGCGTCGTCATGGCCGATGCCATCGACGAATGCAAGGCGCTGGCCGAGCGTCTCGGCGCCCCCGTCGTCAACAGCTATCTGCACAACGACTCCTTCCCTGCCCGTCATCCGTTGTGGTGCGGGCCGCTCGGCTACCAGGGCTCGAAAGCCGCGATGAAGCTGCTCGCGCAGGCCGATCTTGTGATCGCGCTGGGCTCGCGCCTCGGACCGTTCGGCACGCTGCCGCAGCACGGCCTCGAATACTGGCCGCAAAACGCGAAAATCATCCAGATCGACGCCGATCACAAGATGCTCGGCCTCGTCAAAAAGATTTCGGTCGGCATCTGCGGCGACGCGAAAGCCACGGCCGTCGCGTTGACCGAGCGCCTGAAGACCCGCACGCTGACCTGCGATGCGACGCGCGAAACGCGTGCGAGCCAGATTGCCGCCGAAAAGGCCGCGTGGGAAAAAGAACTCGACGAATGGACGCACGAACGCGACCCCTACAGCCTCGACATGATCGAGGAGCAGAAGGGCGAGCGCACACCGACCGGCGGCCAGTATCTGCATCCGCGCCAGGTGCTGCGCGAACTCGAAAAAGCGATGCCCGAAGACGTCATGGTGTCCACCGACATCGGCAACATCAATTCGATCGCCAACAGCTACCTGCGCTTTAACCGGCCGCGCAGCTTCTTCGCGGCAATGAGCTGGGGCAATTGCGGCTACGCGTTCCCGACCATCATCGGCGCAAAGGTCGCGGCGCCGCACCGGCCGGCCGTGTCGTATGCGGGCGACGGCGCGTGGGGCATGAGCCTGATGGAGACCTTGACCTGCGTGCGCCACAAGATCCCCGTGACCGCGGTCGTATTCCATAACCGCCAGTGGGGCGCGGAAAAGAAGAATCAGGTCGACTTCTACAACCGGCGTTTTGTGGCGGGCGAACTCGATAGCCCGAGCTTTGCGGGTATCGCAAAGGCGATGGGCGCCGAAGGCATCGTCGTCGACAGGCTCGAAGACGTCGGCCCCGCGCTGAAAAAGGCGATCGACATGCAGATGAATCACGGCAAAACCACGATCGTCGAGATCATGTGCACGCGCGAACTGGGCGACCCGTTCCGCCGCGATGCACTGTCGAAGCCCGTGCGCCTGCTCGACAAGTACAAGGATTACGTCTGAGTCTGGGGCGAGTCTGAGTGGGAGGAGCCCGGTATTTCCGGCTGCGTGCGGATCGACCGCACGCGCCGGACATGCCGCGTTGATCAAGACGAACCCGCGGACGCACCCGGGTTCGAACCGCACGGCGCAGCCATGAAAGCGATCAACCGGATCATCGAGCAAGCGCGTCAGCACCCGATGCGTATCGTGATGTGCGAGAGCGGCGACGCGCGGATTCTGCAGGCCGCACAACGCGCGACCGTCGCGGGCATTGCGCGCATCGTGCTGGTCGGCGAACCCGAGGCCACGCGGCAGGCCGCGCAAACGGCGGGCGTCGATCTTGCCGGCATCGATATCGTCGACCCGGCTACCTCCGCGCTCACGCGTGCTTGCGCAGACGAACTGTTCGCTCTGCGTAGCAAGAAAGGCATGACGCTCGAGCAGGCGCAACGCGACGTGCTGCATCCGCTGTGCTTTGCAAACCTGATGGTGCGGCTCGGTCACGCCGACGGATCGATTGCGGGCGCCGTCAATACCACGGCGGATGTGGTGCGCACGGCGATTCAGCTGATCGGTATTCGCCCCTCGTTCAAGCTCGTCTCGAGCTTCTTTCTGATGATGTTGTGCGAGCCCTTTCACACCATGAAAGGCGGGCTGATTTTCTCCGACTGCGCGCTCGTCGTCGATCCGGATGCGCAGCAGTTGTCCGAAATCGCGATGGCCGCGGCCGACAGCGCGCGCAGTCTGCTGATGGAAGAACCGCGCGTCGCGATGCTGTCGTTTTCCACGAGCGGCAGCGCGAAGCATGCAGCCGTCGACAAAGTGGTCGAGGCAACCCATCTCGTGCAGGCGGCCAGACCGGGGCTTGCGATCGACGGCGACGTGCAGCTCGATGCCGCGATCGTCGCGGAGATCGCGCTGCGCAAGGTGCATCACTCGCAAGTCGAAGGTCATGCGAACACGCTGATCTTTCCGAGTCTCGATGCGGGCAATATCGGTTACAAGCTCGCCGAGCGCATCGGCGGCGCGAAGGCAATCGGCCCGCTGCTGCAAGGCCTGCAGAAGCCGGCCAACGATTTATCGCGCGGTTGCTGCGCCGACGATATTTTCCACGTGGTCGCGGTGACCTGCGTGCAGGCTCAGGCCGCGGTCGGTCTGCCGATCCAGCGGACCACCTCAGAGAACAACGCCATATCGGGCGCGACGGACAGATCCACCGCGAGCGAATACCGGTAATACGGGCTCAAATCGAGCCCGACGCCAAGACCCAGCACGTCGACCTCGCCGGTTGCGCGCTGCTGCGCGACGACCTGCTTCAGATGATTGTCGAGGTAGTACGCATCGTTTGCCTGATGCGTCGCGGCATCCATCGGACTGCCATCCGATATGACGATCAGCACACGGCGCTGTGCCGCATGCGCGCGCATCCGGTTGCACGCCCATTCGACCGCCTCCCCGTCCACGCCTTCGCGAAACAGGTCGCCTTTGAGCAACGCGGCAATATCGGCGCGCGCGCGTCGCCAACTCGTGTCGGCATCCTTGAAGACGAGATTCAACACCTCGTTGAGCCGCCCCGGATGTTCGGGCCGCCCGTCGGCGATCCAGTCGGATCGAGCCCGCCCGCCATTCCACGCGCCGGTCGTGAAGCCGAGAATTTCACTGGCGATGCCCGCGCCATCGAGCGCACGCGCGAGCACGTCGACCAGCATCGCCACGGGTTCGATCCGCGCTCTCATCGAGCCCGAGCAGTCGATCAGAAAGCCGACGATCGCTCCGGACATCAGCGTGTGCCGCTCAAGACGAAACAGGCGTCGCTCGGCCGGCGAACTGACGAGCTGCGCGAGCCGCCGGCCGTCGATGCGCCCGCTTTCCTCGCCGAACGACCAGTCGTCGCGCTCCGGCTCGGCAAGCGTTGCCTTCAGCATGCGGGCAAGCCTTGCGACGTTGACCGGTTGCGCGCGAATGCGTTCGTCCAGACGCGCGCGGCATTCGGCAAGCAGCGCCTCGCGGACGCGTGTCGCCGCGTAGGCTTCGCGATCGTAGCGGTGCGTAAACACGCGGTATCCATGCTCCGACGCGCGCAGCACCCTGCTCTCACCCGTATGGGCAAGCGCGATGCCTTCGTCGTCGCCGTCTTCGAATTCGAGAAAGAGCGAGAACGCGTTTCGTGCGGCCTGTTCGTTCTGCTTGCTCTGGGCGTCGTCTTCCTCGAGGCCGGCAGCGGCGCGTTGTGCGTCGATCATCTCCCTCACGTCGCGCGCCAGTTCGAGCGCGTAAACCGCGAAGGCATGCTGATCGAAACGCGTGCGCCGCAGGTTCGCAAGCGCCACGCCGATCACCGGCGCGATAAACGCGCGCGTCGCTTCGATCACCCCTTCCGTTTCTTCCAGCACGGGCCAGCCCGACAGACGCGACCAGCACATCTGCGCGACGGTGTAGAGCAGCAACCCCGCTTCGCTGTCGATCACGCCCGACAGATAGACGCCGTGCGACCACGCGTCGAAACGCGCGCGCAGATTGTGCGCAAGACCCGGCATGCCTGGCGGCAGCAACGATTCGCAACGCAGCTGTTCGAGCGATTCGAAAAGCAGCCGTTCGACCGGATCGGCGGGCATGCGCTGCCTGTGCCATTCGGTATCCGAATGAAGCGCGCGCAACGCGGCGCCGTCGGCTGCGCCGCGCAAGGACGCCAATGACGAGTCCAACGAGGACGTCGATGATGACATCAATGAGGACGCCCCCGCCCGCTCGTCCTGTGTGACCCGCAGGTGCGGCGCGTGAAACGGCAACGGCGTCATGTTCCGGCATAAGCGGCCGCCGCTGTAATGCAAGGCGGCATCGCCGGTAATCGCGCGCACTGTCGCGGCACGCAACGCTTCCGCACGCGCGGCGCGCTGCGTGGCGGCGCGATCGGTTTCGCTCATCGCGCCGCCACCGGCAGCGTGACGGCGCTTTCGAACGAGGCCAGTTCCTTATCGAACGCGCGCTGAAAGTACTCGGCCACGATGGGCCGCTCGGCCTCGTCGCATTTATTGAGGAACGTAAGGCTAAACGCGAGGCCCGCGTCGCGAAAAATACCGATATTCTCGGCCCAGTTGATCACCGTTCGCGGCGACATCAGCGTCGACAGATCGCCGGTCGCAAAGCCCTTACGCGTAAGTTCGGCCACGCTCACCATCGATTCGACGAGCGTACGGCCGCGGTCATCGGCGAGTTCGGGCACACGCGCCAGCACGATGCGGATCTCGTCGTTGCGCGACAGGTAGTCGAGGTTGGCCACCACATTCCAGCGGTCGATCTGCGCATGATTGAGCGCCTGCGTGCCGTGATAGAGCCCATTCAGGTTGCCGAGCCCGACCGTATTGGCGGTGGCGAACAGCCGGAACGACGGATGCGGATGAATCACGCGGTTCTGATCGAGCAGCGTGAATTTGCCGTCCGTTTCGAGAATGCGCTGAATCACGAACATCACGTCGGGGCGCCCCGCATCGTATTCGTCGAACACGAGCGCAACCGGGCGCTGCAGCGCCCACGGCACGATGCCCTCCTGAAATTCGGTAACCTGAGCGCCGTCGCGCACGACGATCGCATCCTTGCCGACCAGGTCGAGCCGGCTGATATGGCCGTCCAGATTGATCCGCACGCATGGCCAGTTCAGACGCGCCGCGACCTGCTCGATATGCGAGGACTTCCCGGTGCCATGCAACCCCTGCACCATCACGCGCCGGTTGCACATAAAGCCGGCGAGAATCGCCAGCGTGACTGCCGGGTTGAACAGATAGACGTCGTCGATTTCGGGCACATGGTCGTCCCGTTCGCTGAAAGCGGGCACCTGCAGATCAACGTCGATGCCGAATACGCTGCGCGCATCGACGATACGGTCCGGCTTGCCGGTCTCGATCTCGGTCACATCGGTCTCCTCGCACGGTGCGGTTCCACCGTTTGAGCCATGATAAACCGATTCATTTTTAGATACAAATCGTACCGTTTATTTTTTCTTAAAGTTGACCGATACGCACCGGTGGCCTACATTTGATCCATATCCCACCGCCGGGAACAAATTGTTCCGCTAAATTCATTCATTGAATCTAGCACCTGGGGAGGCACCACCCGTGTCATCGATCGATTCCACCGCAGACGCAGCACCGCCGCAAACACCCGCCACGGACGCGCACGCCGCCCGTGGCGCGCGTTCCGAAAACCGCAGCGGCGCATCGCCATCGATGCCCGACACGCGCGGGTCCGATCGTTCCGCCGCACGGCACGCCAAGGCATTTCAGTACAATACGGCCGATCCATTTTCCGGAACGGCGGACATGAACAAGGCGGATACCCCGACACTGCGCGCGTTTTCGCTGCTCGAACATCTGATCGCGGCGAACGGCCCGGTTTCGCTGGCCGATATCGCTCACGACATCGACCTGCCGAAGGCGTCGCTGCACCGCATGCTTGCTTCGCTCGAAGCCGGCGGCCTCGTGATTCGCGAGCCGGGGCAAAAGAACGCGTATGTGATCGGCCCGCGGCTGTCGCAACTGGGGCTTGGCGTGATGATGCACTCGGGCGCGCGGCGCCTGCGTCACGCCATCCTCGGGCGGCTCGTGGCCGACCTCGGCGAGACCTGCAACCTGACGATGCTGCACGAAACCGAGGTGCTCTATCTCGACCGGATGGAAGCGCCGTGGCCGTTGCGGCTCGATCTGAAACCAGGTTCGCACGTGCCCGCTTACTGCAGCGCAAGCGGCAAACTGCTGCTCGCGATGCTGCCGCGCGACGAGCGTTCGGCGCTGATCCGCGCGATGCACTTTCACCGCTTCACGGCGAACACGCTGACCGACCCGGAACTGCTTGAAAGCGAGCTCGACCGCATCGCGCACAAAGGGATTGCGGTTGATAACGAGGAGTTCGTGGTCGGGATCGCCTGCGTGGCTGCGCCCGTGATCGACGAGCAGGGCCAGTGCATCGCCGCGGTCGCCGTGCATGCGCCGGTGTCGCGCACGCCGCTGCCGCGCGCGCTCGAATTCGTGCCGCGCCTGCAGGAAGCGACCAAAGAACTGGCCACGACATTCTGACTGCACTGACGGTTTTCACATAGCGCAGCGGTCCTGGCCGGCGGCAAGCTTGCTGCCGCCTTTCTGCCGCTGCGGCTGAAACCGCGCCAACGCGCACCGTCCGCGCGCATCGTTGCCGCGCCCCCCCGGACAGATTGCACATGAAAAAGTCCGCCCGCCCCGCGCCGCCGATGCGATCTTTTCCTTCCTGCGATAATCGCGGTTCCTCGCCTCATACCGTCCACACAGTCACTCGAAGGAATCGCCGTGAGCGTTACCCATCCCTCCTCCCAATCAGCCGGTGCGCGGCCGTCAGTCGCTAACGTGACGTTTCTCGGGCTCGGCGTCATGGGCTACCCGATGGCCGGGCATCTGGCCAAAGCCGGCCTGAACGTCACCGTCTACAACCGCACCGCTAAGAAAGCCCAGCAATGGGTCTCCGAATATGGCGGACGTTCGGCTGCGACGCCGCGCGAAGCGGTGCAAGGCGCGGACCTCGTGCTGTCGTGCGTCGGCAACGACAACGATCTGCGCAGCGTGGTGCTCGGCGACGACGGCGCTTACGCCGGCATGACGAAAGACGCGGTGTTCATCGATCACACCACCGCCTCGGCCGACGTCGCGCGCGAACTCGCCGCGCGGGCCGCCGAACACGGCCTGCACTTTATCGACGCGCCCGTCTCGGGCGGCGAAGCCGGCGCACAGAATGGCAAGTTGACCATCATGTGCGGCGGCGAAGCCGATGCTTTCGAGCGCGCCGCGGGCACGCTCCAGCATTACGCATCGGCCGTTACGCTGCTGGGCCCGGCCGGTTCCGGTCAGCTCGCGAAGATGGTCAACCAGATCTGCATCGCGGGCATGGTGCAAGGCCTCTCCGAAGCGCTGCATTTCGGCCAGCGCGCGGGCCTCGATATGCCGCGCGTGCTCGAGGTGATCGGCAAAGGCGCCGCCGCGAGCTGGCAGATGAGCAACCGCGGCACGACGATGCTCGACGGCAAGTTCGACTTCGGTTTCGCGGTCGACTGGATGCGCAAGGACCTTGGCATCTGTCTCGACGAAGCGAAACGCAACGGCGCATCGTTACCGGTGACCGCGCTGGTCGATCAGTTCTACGGCGACGTGCAGACGCTCGGCGGGAATCGCTACGATACGTCGAGCCTGATCTGGCGCTTGCGCAAGGTGAATCCGGCGCGTTGATCTGATTTGGATTGCGGCACTGGCGCGGGCGAACGCAGCCCGCGCGAGGCGCTCATTCAAACACACTGAGGCGGGCACACTTAAGGGGATAGTTCTCAGCTAGTTCTCTGACGCGGATGGAAGGTCGCGACACCACACGGCAATAACGCGACGGGGCCACGACAGTTTTTTACATGCGCTCCGGGGCGGCCTGCTAGAAATCGGTCCAGACAGACTTTGACCCTTTTCACACAGGAGAACAACACAATGGGAACGCCCCTGCATCTATGGCTTACCGATGAAGAAGACACACCCGTCCGTGGCGGCAGCGACGTGTTCGGACGTGAGGGAAGCATCGAGATACTGAGCCTCACGCATGGCCTCGACGCACCGGTCGATCACCACACCGGCAAGCTGATGGGCAGGCATTCACACCGGCCACTCACCGTCGAGAAGGAAATCGACCGATCGACGCCTCTGCTCTATCAGGCGATTGTGCGCGGACAGACGTTCAACAGCGCCGTGCTCAGGTGGTATCGAACAAACGACGCGGGCATCGAGGAAAACTACTTCACGATGTCCATGAAGAACGTAAAGGTCGCGTCAATTTCGCCAAAGCTGTTAAACATAAAAGAGCAACAGTATCAGCACAGGATGCACTTCGAATTTGTCGAACTGCGATACGCTGAAATCACGTGGAACTATCACGAAGGCAATTTGCTGTTTGCCGACGCCTGGCGTTACGCATGACGGAGTGAGTCATGCCGATCCAGTGCACATTCAGGCTTAACAGCCAGGTTACCTCAACGCTCTACTGCTCGGGCTTTGGCAGCGTCAATGCGTTCTCGGGGCAGAAGGATGGCCGGGATAATCCAAAAGCAATTGCCGTCGAGAAGATTGGCCCGATTCCGCCGGGGAAATACTATTTGCTCGACCGGCGCTCAGGCGGGCGTTTGGGGTGGCTCTACGACATGGTCTCACAGGCGGGCATATTTTCGAGTGACCGATCGAAATGGTTCATGCTGTGGAACGAGCGAACCGGAGACTCGACCTTTATCAACGGCGTGAGGCGTGGCGAGTTCCGATTGCATCCGGCAGGTTCGGGAAACTATAGCGAAGGCTGCATTACTGTGCCGTCGTCTGTCGAGTTTGACAGGCTCGAACGCTACATCCGGTCACGCGAACCGGACACTCCGGTACCCGGCACAACAGACAAGGCATACGGAACGGTGATCGTCCAATGAGGAGGCTCGCGCGCATCTTCGGATTTCTTGCCTGGACCTACGTGGCGGGCTCGTTGTTCGCCAGGATATATCTGGAAATGCCCATCGAGCTGCCTGACTGGCTTCGCTATGTCACGGAAGTCGTGTTACGTATGACCGACCTGGAGCCCGCGTCCCACCCTGAAGAAGCGGACATCATGGCCGAATTCATTGTCTTATGCATATCCTGGACACTGACCGGCCTGGTGCTTTGGCTGGTTGTGGTTAAAGCGTCGCGTCCAGGGAATCGCAAGTCTGATGCCGCATAGCCTTTAGCCCGGCATGGGTGTCGCGTTGCGCACGCCGTGGAGAACCAAAGTTTCCTCAAGCCGACGCAACGCGACACCGCTACCATGGACTGAACCTTCGCACTCAAGCACCCCCCCTCACTTGCGCCACCGCAACGGCCGCCGCAAATGATGCCGGTCAAGCCGCAGCGCCGGTGTCGCATGCGCGAAGGCAGGCATGCCCGCCACGTCTTCCAAACCCTGCCGTTCGCGCTCCTCGTCCGCTTCCACCGTCTTGCTCGTATCGATAAAACACGCGGCGACGATACCGATCGCAAGCAGCGCAGCGGAAATCGTAAACGGCACGTTGTAACTGCCCGTGGTCTGGATCAGATAACCGAACACGACCGGCGACACCATCCCAGCCACGCCGAAGCCCGTGTTCATCATGCCGCCGGCCGTGCCCGCGTATTTGCCGGCGATATCGAGCGGCAGCGTCCACAGCACCGGGTTTGTGATCTCGAGGAAGAAGAACGACCCCGACAGGAACAGCACGGCCATCAGCGGGCTGCTTGCCGAGATCATCGGCAGCAGGAATGCGAGCGAACCGCCCATGCCGACCACCAGCACCGCGCAGCGCGCAAAGCGCAGGCGCCCGGTGCGCTTGTACAGCTTGTCCGATACAACGCCGCCGAGCGTGTCGCCGATCACGCCCGCGAGCAGCGGCAAGGCCGTAAACAGCGCAAGGTGCTTGAGATCGAAGCCGCGCGACTCCTTCAGATACGACGGCAGCCAGGTCAGATACACCCACAACAGCCAGCCATAGCAGAAGTCGACAAAGGTCACGAGCCACATGCGGCGAATCAGTCTGCGCCACGGCGTGGCGGCATGTTTCGCGCGCTCGCAATCGCCCTTCCGGTAACCGATCTCGGCGGTTTCCTCGGGCGTGATGCGCTTGTTCTGCTCAGGCGAGTTGGTGAATACGCGCAGATAGAGCACGGTCCACGCAAGGCTCAAAACGCCGAGCAGGATGAACGAATCGCGCCAGCCGCCCCACGCGACCACCGCCAGCACGAGCGGTGGCGTCACCGCCCCGCCGAGACGCGCGAAGCTGTGCGTGATGCCCTGCGCGAAGCCGCGCTCCGACACCGGCATCCAGTATGTGAAAGCGCGCGTGGCCGTCGGGAACGCGCCGCCTTCGCCGATACCGAGTATGAAACGCAACACGACGAGCATCATGACGCTGCCGGCAAAACCGGTCAGCAGCGTGGCGACGCCCCAGATCAGCGACAACACGGTCAGCACGAGCTTCGGGCCGAACTTGTCCGACAGCCAGCCGCCGATGATCTGCATCATCGCGTACGGATAGGCGAATGCGGAGAAAATCAGTCCGAGCTCCGTCGACGTCAGTCCCATTTCATGACGGATCAACGGGCCGGCCACTGCGATGTTCACGCGATCGATGTACGAAATGAAATACATGATGCACATGACCGCCAGAATGATGTGACGCGTCTTGACGCGCCGCTTAGGCATTTCCATGTTGTCTCCAATGTATTTTTAAGGCTTCCTGGCGTTTTTGACGCCGATTGCTCGTTGCGAACTTCAGGGCGGATCGTGTCCGTCTCTTTCTACGTCTACCTGGTCTGCCCGGCTTGAATCGTTTCCTTGTGCTGCTGTATTGAACGAGCGTATCCCTATGTCTGCGTCTGCAACAGCTTCAACCGCTGCACCTTGCCCGACGGCCCGCGCGGCAGTTCCGCGACGAAGCGGAATTCCTTCGGCGTCTTGTACCGGCCCAGTTCGCGCAGGCAATGCGCGCGCAGATCGGCGATATCGAGGCTTCCACAGTGGTTCGTTTGAAGATCGCCGTCCGTTCCGCGCGGCACGATATACGCGACGATGTCCTGTCCATACGCGCTATCGGGCACACCGACGGCCGCCGCATCGAGCACGCCAGGATGCTTGAGCAAGGCCTCGTCGATTTCGCGCGGGGCGATGTTTTCGCCGCCCTTGATAATCAGTTCCTTCGCGCGGCCGTTGATAAAGAAATAGCCTTCTTCGTCGCGATAGCCGAGGTCGCCGGTGCGCAGCCACCCATCGGCCGTAAAGGCGGCGAGCGTCTCTTCGGGGCGCTTGTAGTAACCGCGCATCACCTGTTCGCCGCGCAGCACGATTTCGCCGCATTGGTTCGGCGCGCATTCGCGGCCGTCGCGGTCGAGCACCTTCGCTTCGGCGCCCGACGGCAAACCGATGCTGCCGACCTTGCGCCGCGATGCGTCATACGGATTACTGAAGATCGGTGCGGCGGTCTCCGTCATGCCCATCGTTTCGATAATACCGATGCCGAAGCGCGCTTCGAATGCGCGATGATGCTCGGCCGGTAATGCAGCGGACGCGCTCCGGCAAAACTTCAGCGCGGACAGATCGAACACGCACGCTTCATCGCAATTGAGCAGATACGCGACGATGGTCGGCACGACATTGATCCACGTGCAGCCATGAAACGCGGCATCGCGCCAGAATGTGCGCGCCGAAAAGCGCGGCGTCATCACAACCGAGCCTGCATGAAACAGCGGCGTGATCAGCGTCACGACCAGACCGTTGATGTGATAAAGCGGCAACGATGCGAGCACGCGGTCGTCGTCGGCCAGCCGATGCTCGTCGGTGATGCGCGCCGCGTTTGCCAGCAGGTTGCGGTGCGTCAGCAGCACGCCTTTGGGCAAGCCGGTCGTGCCCGACGTGTACATCAGCAGCGCCACGTCGGTCTCGCACAGCTCGTTACGCAGCGCGGATGGCGTCTCGCTTATCGTCGCGGCAACCGAACCATCGTCGCCCGACCCCGACGCGCGCTGTGCTTCGTTGCGTTGCGTCGCGGCCTCAGCCAATGCGGTTTCGGCATAAGGCAAAACGGGTAAGGCCCGCGCATCCGGTTCCGTCTCGATGACGAGAATGTCCCGCGCGAGCCTTTTCCCTTGCGATTCGGTGCGCAATTCCGCAAGCGCTGACTCGATCGCCGGATGCGTTTCTTTCTCGACGAAAATCGCACGCGTATCCGAATGCTCGACGATATAGCGAAGTTGCGACGGCTGGCAAAGCAGATTGAGCGGATTGGCGACGAGCCCGCTGTACATCGCGGCCAGCAGAATCCTGCCGGTCTGGATGCCATTGCTCATCAACACCGATACCGTGTCGCCGGGCCGTAAGCCCGCATCGAGAAAACGCGCTTCCAGCGCGCGGCAATCGTTGCGCAGTTCGGCATACGTCAACGCCGTCAAGGCGGCCGCTCGGCCCGTGCCGGCGCCGGCCGCAACAACCTCGGGTTCGCCGATGCAGTCGAGCAGGAACGGCTTGTCCGGATACTGCGCGGCGCGCTCGTCGATCAGCGCGCGAAGCGTGGCAGGCGTGCTCATCGTCCGGCCCTCCGGAAAAATTCGCCGAGCAGATCGTCCGCTTCGGGAACATGCTCCTCGATCGGATAAGCGACGCGCGTGATGTTCAGATACTGATGAAAATTCAGATTGGTGGAGAAGTTATTGCGTCCCCACGTGCCGCAGCCCATCGATAGCGAGAAAGGCAGGCCGTTGTCGAAGTTGCCGCCGGTTGCAAGGCAATGCGCCTGGTTGACGATCACGCGCGCAACCGGCAACGTCTCGCCGAGTTCGACGGCGCGCGCGGTATCGGCCGCAGCGAGCCCGGTATGCAGACCGACCGAGTGCCCCGCGCCCATATACGAATAGATGTCGCCGACAATCCCGGCCGCGTGTTCGAAGTCGCGCGCGCGATAGACGGTCAGCACCGGCGCAAGTTTTTCACCCGAAAACGGATAGCGCTCGCCGAAGCCGGTTTCCTTCACCATCAGAAACGCGGGCCCGCGCTCGGCAATCTCGTCGAGGCCCGCGACGCGCGCGATCACCGCCGCCGAACGCGCCGTGCATTGCGGCGACAGCTTGCCGTCGCGCCACATCGCGGCTTGCAGTTTCGCCTTCTGTGCATTGTCGAGCAGCACGCCGCCGCATGCGGCGAGCGCATCGAGCATCGGCTGATAGACGGCGTCTTCGATCACGACGCTGTTTTCCGATGAACAGCTCGTCGCATTGTCGAAGGTCTTCGAGAGCGCGATCTTGCGGGCCGCATCGTGCAAATCGGCCGATGCGGTAACGATCGACGCGACATTGCCCGCGCCCACCCCGAACGCCGGCGTGCCGCTTGCATAAGCCATGCGCACATTGGCCTGCGAGCCGGTCGCCACCACGAGGTCCGCCTGCCGCATCAATTCGGCCGTGGCCGCCTTGCTGATCGGCGCGGGCAGCATCTGCACGAGATCGGGCGAAAGCCCGGCCTTCTCGAGCTGCGCGTGGATAAAGCCGATCAGCAGTGCGCACGACGAATAGCCCTTCGGCGAAGGCGCGACGATTACCGCATTGCCGCATTTGAGCGCGTTGACGATCTTGTTGGCGGGCGTCGCGGCTGGATTCGTCGACGGCGTGATGGCCGCGACGACGCCGACCGCGCGCGCGATTTCCACGATGCCGTTTGCTGCATTGCGTGCGATGACGCCCGTGGTTTTCTGCCCATGCAGATCGCGCAGCAGGCCCAGTGTCTTGCGATAGTTCTTGCGGAATTTGTCGTCGGCATTGCCGAGCGCCGTGTCTCGCACCGACAGTTCGGCCAGTTGCCGGTTGCGTGCCGGCTCCATGATCGCCCACGCGGCCGCGGCGGCCGCCATATCGAGCGCGTCCTGTCCGGCCCGCTCGAATTCGCGCTGCGCGACGCGGGCCCGGCCGACGAGCGCGGCGACCTCCTCCGCGACGCTGCTCTCTGCGTGTGTCCCCTGTGCGCCCACTTCGGCGTGACTTGCCCTCACATTCATCGATCTCCTCCGAACGGTTATGTCTGGTCGTGCGAATAAATCTAGTGGGCGCGGCGACGAACGTAGTCCCGTTTTCCGAGCGTTTCTGTGCTGTCCAACGTCGTGAATCGAAAAATGCAAAATTCGGGACTTTCCTGAGTCCCGAAAACTGAGCATTCCGATGCAAAATGTCTTCTATAAATTCGATGACGGCGCGCACTTGCGGTCAGAGCAGCGCGCCGCACTCTGGAGACCCGATGTCCTTCTCTAACCAGTCGAATGCCGCCGCCGTGCGCGCGTTCCGCGTCCTCGAAACGCTTGCCGAAGCCGGCCATCCGCTATCGATGACGGACCTCGTGAATGCCCTCGGCTTACCGAAGCAGACCGTGCATCGAATCCTCGTGCAATTGATGGACGCATGGCTCGTCACGCGCGTCGCGGGCAATCGGCTTTACGAGTGCTCGCCGCGCGTGCGCATGCTGGCCGTCAACGTGCTGATGCACGCCGGGCCGGCCGCGGCGCGCCATGTCCTGCTCGAACAACTGGTGTCGAAAATCGGCGAGACCTGCAATCTGACGATGCTGGCCGGCAACGACGTTGTTTATGTCGATCGCGTCGAGACTGAATGGCCATTGCGCATGCATCTGCAGCCCGGCTCGCACGTGCCGCTGCATTGCTCCGCGAGCGGCAAGCTGCTGCTGAGCTTCTTGCCGAAGGAAAGACGCGAACGCGTGATCGACGCGCTGCCGCTGCGCGCGTATTCGGACCAAACCATCACCGACCGCGATGCACTGCGCAAGGAACTGACGGAAACGCGCCGGCGCCTGCTCGCGATCAATAACCAGGAGCATCTGCAAGGGCTGATCGCGATCGCCGTGCCGGTGATGCTCGACCGCAGCCGCGCCTGCGCCGCGATCGCGGTTCAGGCGCCCGTCGGCCGGGTCACGCTCGACGACCTGCTCGCCTTCGTGCCCGACCTGCGCTTTGCCGCCGACGAAACCGCAAAGACGTTCCGCGAGTGAGTGTGCTCGACGCGCGCTTTCGACGCGCGTTCAGATGCGCGTCTTCAATGCACGCCATGCCGCCCGTCACGAACGCCCGTCACGAATGCGCACTCGCCACTGCGCCATACGCGCTCGCCCTTCGCTCGATCGCGCGCGCGGACCATGCCGATATCAGCGCGGACAGCATCACGTATGCGCAAACCATCCACGGCTTGCCCTGATTGACACGCATCAGCGCGGTCGCAATGATCGGCGTGAGCCCGCTCGCGAAGATGCCTGAGAACTGATAGACAAACGAAATACCGGTGTAGCGCACATTCGCATCGAACAGCTCGGCAAAGAGCGCCGCTTCGGGGCCGTAAACCATCGCATAGAAAATGCCGAACGGCACGACGATCGCGAGCCAGATCATCAAGGTATTGCCCGGCTGGCTTTCCATCAACCAGAACGCCGGCAACACCGACAGCCCGCAAATCAGCGACCCCCAGCGATAAACGCGCGCCCGCCCCA
Organism: Paraburkholderia sp. 2C; assembly: GCF_054589215.1. Classification (NCBI taxonomy): domain Bacteria; kingdom Pseudomonadati; phylum Pseudomonadota; class Betaproteobacteria; order Burkholderiales; family Burkholderiaceae; genus Paraburkholderia; species Paraburkholderia sp. 2C. Next base: position 794,684 of record NZ_BAAILL010000036.1, read on the forward strand.
ACTGGTCCGACATCCTGCCGAACAGCGGGATAAAAAAGCACATCACGACGGCCGCGATCATCACGCCGAGCAGCGCATCGGTGCGGCTCATCGATAGATGCTGGGTCAGGTAACCGATCGAAAACACCGCAAACACATTGAAGAACACGCCGTCGATATAGCGCGCGCCCATGCCGAGCACGACCGCGCCGCGATAGCGCGTCATCATGTCGACAAAGGGAATCTTCGCTTCGCGCCGGTTGCGTTTCAAGGCGAGAAACTCGGGTGTTTCCATCACTTTCAGGCGGATATACAAGCCGATCAGCACGAGCAGCAGCGACGCGCCGAACGCGATGCGCCAGCCCCACACGAAGAAATCCGCATCGGGCAGGATGCGCGAGATGCCGGCGACGACGCCGGCCGCGAGGCACAGCCCGATCGACAGGCCGATTTGCGGCAGGCTCGCATAGAGCCCGCGACGATGCGGCGGCGCATATTCATAGGCCATCAGCACCGCGCCGCCCCACTCGCCGCCCAGGCCGATGCCTTGCAGCACGCGCAACGTCAACAATAGAATCGGCGCCCAGATGCCGATTTGCGCGTAAGTCGGCACAAAAGCGACGCCGGCCGTCGAAATGCCCATGATTACGAGCGTCAGAATCAGCGCGGACTTGCGCCCCACACGGTCGCCGAAATGGCCGAACAGCACGCCGCCGAGCGGCCGCGTGACGAAGCCGACCGCGAACGTCGAATACGCAAGCATCGTCGAGACAAGCGGATCGCTCGCCGGGAAATACAGCTTGTTGAACACGATACCCGCCACGACGCCATACAGAAAGAAGTCGTACCACTCGACCGTCGCGCCGATCACGCTGGCAAATGCGACGCGGCGGACGACGCGCTGATCCACGCGCTGATCGTTTGACATAGCTGCTCCTCCAATGGAAGGCCGTACCCCTCGGCACGGCGTCTTTTATGTGTTGCTCTCCCTTCAAACCACCGCTGCCGCGGTAGCCGGCATGCGCTCGCCGTGCGCCGCATCACCTGCGCGCGCATCGGCGAGAATCATGTCGGACGCTTTCTCCGCCACCATCACGATCGGTACGTTCGTATTGCCGGACACGAGCGTCGGCATGATCGAACAGTCGACCACGCGCAAGCCGCGCGTGCCGTACACACGCAGACGCTCATCGACCACGGCGAGCGGATCGTTAGCCATCCCCATCTTCGCCGTGCCCGACGGATGGAAAATCGTCTGCCCGTATTCGCGGCAAAAATGCAGCAGTTCGTCGTCGCTTTGCGCATCGGCGCCCGGGCGCACCTCGCGCTTCATCAGCGCGGCCATCGGCTGCGTGGCGGCGACACGGCGCGCGAAGCGCACGCCAGCAACGGTCGTGCGGCGATCCAGATCGGTCGCGAGATAGTTCGGCACGATCGACGGCGCATCGCGCATCTCGGTCGAGCGGATGCGCACGCTGCCGCGCGACTCGGGCCGCAGCTGGCAGATCGAATAGGTGCAGCCCGGAAACGCGTGGACTTCGCCGCCCGCGGAATCGGCGGAAAGCGTCGAGAAATGAAACTGGATATCGGGCGTAGCCGCTTCGTCGGGCAAGGCACGGCAAAACATGCCGCCCTGGTTGATGCCGACCGCAAGCGGCCCGCTGCGAAAGAGCGCCCATTCGAGGCCCATCTTTGCACGGCCCGTCCACGATCGCAGCAGATCGTTGGTGGTGATCGGCTTGGTCACTTCGTAGATCAAACGGACCTGTAAATGGTCCTGCAGGTTTTCGCCGACACCGGCGCGATCCGCGACCACCGGAATGCCCAGCTCGCGCAACAGCGCCGCGGGCCCGACACCCGATAGCTGCAACAGTTGCGGCGACTGCAATGCGCCTGCGGTCAGAATCACTTCGCGCCGCGCGCTGACCTCGCGCATTTCGCCATGCTGCAAAAACCGTACGCCGGTTGCACGCGTGCCGTCGAAGCGGATGCGCGATGCGAGCGCATCGGTCTCCACATGCAGATTCGCACGATGGCGCGCGGGCTTCAGATACGCGACCGCCGTCGAACAGCGCCAGCCGTGACGCGTCGTCAGCTGGTAGTAGCCGACGCCTTCCTGGTCGCCCGTGTTGAAGTCGTCGACCGTGCGCACGCCGAGCCGGTTCGACGCCGCGATAAACGCATCGACGAGCGCATGCGGCTGCCGGATCGTCGAGGCCCACAGCGGCCCGTCAACGCCGCGCGTCGGCCCCGCGCCCAGTTCGTTGTGCTCGAGCCGCCGGAAGTACGGCAGGCAGTCGTCCCAGCTCCAGCCGCGATTGCCGAGCGCGGCCCACCGGTCGTAGTCCTCCTTCTGACCGCGCACGTAAATGAGGCCGTTGATCGAGCTGCTTCCGCCGAGCGTGCGGCCGCGCGGCCAGTACAGCCGGCGGTTGTTCATATTCGGGTCCGGCTCGGTATGAAAGCCCCAGTTGTAGACCGGGTGAAACATCGTCTTGCCGTAGCCGATCGGAATATGAATCCACAGGTAGCGGTCGGCGGGCCCCGCTTCGAGCAGGCAGACCGAATAACGGCCGCCTTCCGAAAGGCGGTTGGCAAGGACGCAGCCGGCCGAGCCTGCGCCGACCACGACATAGTCGAAGGTACCTGGCATTGCGCGTGTCTCCTGCTTCTTATCGTTCGACCCGATGGATCACCGGTCTTAAAAAGCGGTATGTTTCGTTTGAATTTATTGAGCTAGCGCAACCGCCGCAACCCCTTTCGTCGCGCCAGGCGCAAATCCGGACCGGAATTTGACCTTTCTGTTTCAGTTTGGCCTGCTTGCGGTACCTGGAGCCCTGTTTAAGGCACGCTATGTCATGAGAGATTCGATCCCATCCGCCCGCATCGACTGTCTGTCGGACAACACGCGCGTGTTGCGCGCGCTTGCCGTGCTCGAGGAACTGGCCGCGGCGGGCCAGCCGTTCTCGCTGTCGCAACTGTCGGCACGGCTGCATATTCCGAAGGCGACGCTGATGCGGTTGATCGAATCGCTCGAAATACAGGGCTATGTCACGCATATGCCGGATTCGCGCGGCGCCGACCGCGCGATTGCACTCGGCCCTCGCGCCGCACAACTCGCGCTGACCACGCTGGCGAACAATACGTTCACGCGCGCCTGCCGTTCGCTGTTGCGCTCGCTCGTCGATGCGCTCGGCGAAACCTGCAACCTCACCGCGCTCGACGGCGACGCCGTGCTTTATATCGAACGCGTCGAAACCACCGAACCGCTGCGCCTGCAGATGCAGCCGGGCACGCGCGTGCCGCTGCATTGCACGGCAAGCGGCAAGCTCTTCCTGTCGCAGATGCCGCCGTCTGAACGGCGGCTCGTGCTGGCGCGCCTCGCGCTCAAGCGCATGACCTATCGCACGCTGACCGATACCACCTTGCTCGAAGCGGAACTCGACCGGCTTGCCGCACGCGGTATCGGCATCGATAACGAGGAATTCGTCAGGGGAATGGTGGCGGTTGCCGTGCCTGTCAAAGATGTGGCGAACGGCCATGCGCTCGCATCGCTGGCGATTCACGCGCCGACCGCGCGCGCGAATCTCAACGACCTGCTGGCAACGGTGCCGAAGCTGAAGGAAACGGCGCAGGCGCTTGCGCCGCTGCTGCAGCATGTCGAAACGATGCCGGGTCGGGGCGTGAAAGAAGCTGCAGTAAGGTGAGAGGCAGCCCGGCCAGGCCACGGTTGTTTCTCAGGACAAGCCGACGGAATTAATTCCCAATGAAAGGTCGCCGCAATTGCCGCCACGCCGTCGACTTCTGAAGCAAGCCGTCATTCGACCGCCGTTGAAAACGCGCGGGCGCGCAATGGCCGATGGCCGATGGCCTGCCAGCGAATTCCGCGACAACATGGAGCATTATCCGGTCACCGGGGACGGTCTCTTCCTGAGGGATGACCCCAGGTCCCGGCCGTGTGCATCGTCGAGCTCAACGCGATGATCCGCTCGAAGTCGCGCAAGCCCGACGCCCCCGTCTTGCGCAGAATGGCGCGAATCTGGCTGCGTACCGTATCGAGCGCGACATGTCTCGCACGCGCGACCTCCTCGGCGGTCACACCACCGGCCAGCACCACCGCAACTTCGGCTTCCGAGCGCGTCAGACCGAACAGATCGATGAGCAGTCCGACGGGCGGCGTCGACGGTCCGAGCAGACGGCGCACGAGCACGGTTGCCGCGCCGCGAAGGACGCTCGTGCCCATGTTTGACTGCCCTGGCGAAGACAGATGGCGCAACGCGGGGCATATCAACGTAGAGAGCGAGGCGGAATCGCCGGCCAGCGCGCCCGGACGTGCGCGGATCTGCATGCCGCCGCCCGCGCCGCCTCGCGAAGCGGCGCCGACAAGGCGGCAAAGCTGTGCGTTGTCGTCCGGATGTCGCGCCACGAGCCTCGATGCGCTCGTGCCGGGTCCGCGCCCATGCCGGGCAACGAACAGTCCCGACTGCGCGTCGCCGAGCAAGGCCGCCGCTTCCGCGTTGCAGTAAAGAAGCCGCAGTTCCTGATCGACGATCATGACGCCGAGCGGCAGCACGTCGAGCGCGCCCGCACCGAGACTCGATGCCGTCGGCGCGAGCCGAGCGCGCAGCTGGAGCGCGCGTTGCAAATGCGGAAGGATCAGGGAAAGCGTGCGCTTGTCGTCATCGGCAAATGGCCGGGATTCAGCATCCCGATGCAATCCGAGCGGGATGACCTTCGACGTACCGATCAGGCCGCCGATCATGTAGCGCCGGGCGCTCTTGCGGCCGAAGTCCGCGTAGAACTCGCTCTTCACATAGCTCGCGTCGGGAATGATCTCGTGGCCAAGCCGGACGTCCCCCCTCCGGCGCGCGGTCTCCTCGAGGCCGACCTTGCCCGCCGCCGCGCGATAGGGGTCGAGCGCAACGTATCTGGACGCATATTCCTCGTCATAGGCATCGGTGCGCATCAACAGATTGCCTGTTGCGCCAGGTCCATCGGTCAGCCATAGCGTGGCGCGCTGGGCGTCCATGAGCGTCATCAACCGGTCACCGAGATCCTGCCAGCTCGCACCTTCGCCGAGCGCGGCGGCATAGATCAGATCGACAACGTCCGTGAGTTCGAAGCGTTGCAAGGAAGGATCCACGTGAAGAGACGATTCGGCGCGAACATCCCCAGTTCTGGGGATGGCTGATTGCACTTTATATTACACACTTCATTCGATCTTCACGCAGTCCACGCCTTCGGTCGACGCAATGGCCATGCGCCTGTGCGTGGGCATCGACGCGCGAGGCCGTGTCGATCGGGCGATCGTGCAGCGACCCTTAACGCGGCCGGCAGCGCATAAGGAGAGACAACATGTCCCGGGATGCAGCAGGGCACCGCACGCGTACAACACGTCGCGTGCGGCGTTCGATTGCCTTGGCGGTGGCAACGTCGTCACTGGTGCTTCTGGTTCACGGCTGTCATGGCAACGACCGTAGCGACGCGCCCACGGTCGTGACAAGGACCAAACTGGACGGAAACTGCTTCGCCAGGTTCGCCATTCCGATGCCGGTGTTCGGGCCGGCCGGCCCCCTGCCGCGCGTGGATGCCCGGGCGCATCCCAATCTGACTGTCACCATGTCCGAAACCGAACAGCAGGTGCTGCCGCCGGGTTCCTACGCTCGATGCGGCTCGGGCGTGACACTGGGTCCGACGCGCGTATGGACATACCAGACAACCGATTCCAACACGGGCGCGGTGCTTGGTCCCGCCCACTGGCCGGCCGTCACCATTACGGCTCAGCGCGGCGTCGCAACGCGTGCGACCTATGTCAATAAGCTGCCGAGCTTCGACCCGAATAATCCGACCGGCCCGGGTATGGTCCAGGGCGAGTTGCCTTTCGATCAGACCGTACACTGGGCCGATCCTTTGAAAAGCGGCTGCGGCATGCCGAAGCAAGGTGCGACGGTCAGTCCTGCGTGCAAGTCGAACTACATCGGTCCCGTTCCGGCCGTCGTGCACTTGCACGGAGCGGAACTGCCCGCCGCCTATGATGGCGATCCGGAATCATGGTTCACGCCGGGCGGTCTGAAAGGCGCCGACTACCACACGCTCGGAAATCCGGGGCCTGGCGCGGCGATCTATGAATACCCCAATTCACAGGAGCCCGGTACGCTCTGGTTCCACGATCATGCATTGGGAACGACGCGGCTCAACGTCTACGCGGGGCTCGCCGGATTCTATTTTCTGAAGGACGCCAGTACCGAGCCCAAAGGCTATCCGGACGGCCCTTACGAGATAGAGATGGCGGTGCAGGACCATATGTTCGACACCACCGGCCAGTCCTATTTGCCCATACAGCAGCCTTCCCTCAACCATCCGTTCTGGAGCCCGATCTTCGAAGGCGATGTGGCGGTCGTGAATGGAGCGGCTTTCCCCTACCTCAACGTGGAGCCGCGACGCTACCGGCTGCACCTCCTGAACGGCAGCCTGAATCGAGGCTACACATTTGTGTTTGGCAACGCGCCCGTTTATCTGGTCGGAAGCGACGACAACTATTTCGACAAGCCCGTTGCGCTTCCCGTCTCTTCCGCTGGCGCGTCCGCGGGACTACCGGTTTCGCCGGGAGAACGCGCCGACATCATCGTCGACTTCTCCAGGTTCGCCGGCCAGACGATCGAACTCACGAACTCGCAGGCGGGCCAGGATGTTCAGTTACCCGACATCATGGAGTTCAGGGTGGCGTCATCGACCTCCACGCCGGACACGAGTTGCGATCCCGCGAGTCCGGATACATCCGGCGGCGTCTGCGCCCGGCCCAATCCGATGGTTCACCTGACAGACGGTCAAGGCAGCGTGTCGCCCGGCGTGAAAATCGACCGGGTCAGACAGATGGTCCTCTATGATCAGGTCGACAGCTCCGGCGGCCCGGTTCCCACCGACATCAAGGAGTACGTGAACAACACCACGTGGAATGGCCTCGAATCGCCGAGCATCGCCCACGATTTTCCGACGGATGGCATCAGCGAATTGCCGCGCGTGGGATCGACGGAAATGTGGGAGATCGTCTATCTCTCCACCATGCCCGGAGCGAGCCATCCGGTGCACATCCATCTCTCGCAGTTTCAGGTACTCAATCGTCAGGCGATCAACACGAGTCGATATCTCGCGGACTGGAGCAAGGCATTCGGTGCGGCAGGCGGCAGTCCGGTGGCTCTGCCGGCGGGATGCACGGCGGGCGCATATTGCACCGATTACGGACCGCCGCTGGACTATGCAACGCCGAACAAGGACGGCGCGCTGGGCGGCAATCTTCCCTTCAGCGGCTATCTGCAAGGCGCCACCATCGCCCCGACGGCGGGAGAATCCGGCTGGAAAGACACGGCCGACGCCCACTCCGGAGAGGTCCTGAGAATCCTCGTGCGATGGACGCCTTCGAGCGTTCCCGTGCAATCCGGTCAATCCTATGCGGGAGAGAACCTTTACGAGTTCGATCCGACCCAGGGATATTACGTCTGGCACTGTCATGTCCTCACCCATGAAGACAATGAAATGATGCGGCCATATCGCGTTACGAATTGAGTCGAGAACATGCATCGGCTAACGGGGTGCCTGCTGATCGGCGTGAGCGCTGCGACGTTCCCTGTCGCATCGACGTCCTGGCCGCAGCTCGAAAACGAAACGACGGTCTATATGCTGTCTTGCGACGGAGAGCGGGTGAACGATGTGTGCAGGGGATACGAGAGAACCGGCGTGCCTTTCACATACAAGGTGTCGGTCGATCAGCATTCCGTTCTGTACTGGACAACGAGCAATCCGAGCCTGCCACGCAGACTTCCGTTCTGCGCGATCCAGAACGCGCGAAGCTGGTTGTGTCAATGGAATAACGACGACATTCCAAAGACCAGGTTCGGAATGGTGGGCGGGCGTTACGTGGAAATCGCCGTCTGCACGACCCGCGCGCCCGTCCCGATGTTTTATCAGGTCCCTAAGTGGCGCTGGTGGCTCGTCAGATTGCATGAAGAACTCGGAGGCTCTCTTGCAAATGCGCGTCGGCCGCTTTCCACGATGCGAACGAATATGTGAATGACACGGTCGCGTAAGGCGATGTGTTTTTTAAAGCTTCCGCGTGCATGATCTCAATCGATCGGCGCGAGCCGCGCACGACCGAAGTCCGCATCGAGTATCGTCCTGACGTCCCGCTTCGGGGGCGTTCCGAACAGACGGCTGTATTCGCGGCTGAACTGCGTCGCGCTTTCGTAGCCGACCCGGTGCGCGGCGGTGCCCGCATCGATGCGCTGGTTGATCATGAGACGACGGGCCTCGTGCAGCCGCAAGCGTTTCTGATATTGCAGCGGACTCATGTTGGTCAGCGTGCGGAAATGCTGATGCAGCGTGGACTCGCCCATTCCGACCTGATCCGCGAGTTCCTTGATGCGAAGCGGGCGCGCGTAGTTCTGCCGGATCCAGCGCACCGCTGCCGCAACCCGGTTGCCTTGGGCGCGCAGATCGACGGCCTGGCGCAGCCGGCCGCCGGCAGGACTGATCAGCACACGATAGAGAAGTTCGCGCTGCAGCGAGCGCGCGAGAATGGGGACGTCCTCGGGCGTATCGAGCAGCTCCGCAAGCCGCAACGTCGCGGTCGCAAGCGGCTGCGTGACCGGTCCGAGTGCCATCCCGGTTTCTGGCGACGTGGTGCGCAAGCCGCGCGCGTCGACGTCCGTGATCAGCTCGCTCGCCAGTTCGAGATCGATATTGAGTTTGACCGAGTAGTACGGTCTGCTTGCGTTCGCACCGAGCACCTGCACGATGGTCGGCAGTCCGATCGCGGTCAGCAGGAAATGACTTTCGTCGTAGACGTATGTCTCGTCGGCGAGCACGACGCGCTTCGAGCCGCTCGCGATCAGCGCGAACGAAGGCTCATACAGATACGACGTCGGTTCCGACGGCCGGCTCGTGCCGTGTATGGTCAGTCCCGGTATCGGCGTTTCGCTTTCGCGCCTGTCGCCGAGATGGCGCGCGATGATATCCGCCAGTTGCCCGCGGATGGCGGCGCACGGGTCCGCTTGCCGTGCCAGGGTATGCATGGATGCCATTTGCCGATCTTCCGTTGTCTGCTGATTGCGGTGCCCGCCGGAACGTAAGCCGACCGCGCTGCCGCCGACAGTTTCAACCGCCCGCGCGTTTGCCAGATCCTCTAGCGGGTGGCTCCAGTATAGGATGCCGTCCGCCTGCCCAGGCGCGGATTCTTGCCTGATCCGATATAAGCTTTGCCCATTTCCCCCGCCGGTGCGCTGATATCGCATCGGGCAAGAACGACGATGCATCGGGCTACCGCCTGCTGTCGCTGCCGTACTAAATTCGCCTCGACGGTACTGAACGTTCGATGGAGAAAGACAGCATGAGCAACTGGTTGATCACGGGCGCGAATCGCGGATTCGGACTGGAAATCACGCGCGCGGCACTGGAGGCCGGCGACCGGGTCATCGCGACCGCGCGCAAGCCCGCATCGATTCACGCGGCGCTTGGCGGTTTCGCCGACCGGCTCGCAGCCGTGCCGCTCGACGTAACGGACAGCAAGGCGATATCCGCCGCCGTTACTGCGGCGCGCGAACGCTTTGGCCGCATCGACGTGCTCGTGAACAACGCCGGCTACGGCCAGCTCGGCGCCTTCGAGCTCGTGTCGCCGCAAGCGATTGCACGCCAGTTTGCGACCAACGTCTTCGGTGCATTCGCGCTCACGCGGGCCGTGTTGCCGGTAATGCGATCGCAGCGCTCGGGGCACATCATCAATATCTCGTCCATCTCCGGCATCAAGGGCTTTGAGGGATCGTCGATCTATTGCGCGTCGAAGTTCGCCCTGGAAGGATGGTCCGAGTCGCTCAGCGACGAGCTGGCTCCTTTCGGCATCAGCACGACGCTCATCGAGCCCGGCCGTTTTCGCACCGATTTTCTCGATACAAGTTCCGTCGTCCACGGCGATCTCGCAATCGACGACTATGCCGAATATGCCGCTCAACGCAAAGCCGAACTCGATGCCGCAAATCATCGTCAGGCGGGCGACCCCGTCCGGCTTGGCCGCGCAGTCGTCGAGCTCGCGCGCGCGGCAAAACCGCCCGTGCGTTTTGCCGCAGGCCGCGAAGCCTACGCCGTGCTGCTCGAACGGGCCGAGCGGCTAAACGCGCAAGCGCAAGCGTGGGCCGACCTGTCGCTATCGCTCGATATCGTCGAAGCGGTCGGCGGCAAGGAGGTCCACGATGACTGACGCGACGCCGGACGAATCGCGACGCCGGTTTCTTGCGGCCGCGTCGTGCCTCGTCGTCGCCACGGCGCTGCCGTTTCGCCGCGGCTTCGCGCGCGACACCGCGACGCCAGCGGATACGTTCGCGCCGAATGCGTTCGTCCGCATCGGCGCAAACGATGTCGTCACGGTGATCAGCAAGCACATCGAATTCGGTCAGGGGACGCACACCGGTATGGCGACGCTCGTCGCCGAAGAACTCGACGCCGACTGGTCGACGATCCGTGTGGAAACCGCGCCGGCCGACCAGGCAATCTACGCGCACCTCCTGTACAAGTGGCAGGGCACGGGCGGTTCTAGCGCGATCGCCGAGGCGCACGAGCAGATGCGCCGGATGGGCGCGATGGCGCGTTTGATGCTCGTGCAGGCGGCGGCCAGACAATGGCGCGTGCCGGCAACCGAGATTCGGACCGGCAATGGCGTGCTCATCCATCGGGCGACCGCGCGCCGCGCGCGCTTCGGCGCATTCGCTGCGCTCGCCGCGCGCATGCCGCCACCCGAGCCCGGCACGCTCGTGTTGAAGCGGACCGACCAATTCCGGCTGATCGGCAAGACCTCGGAACTGCCACGCGTCGATTCGCTCGCGAAGTGCAGCGGCCGCGCGCAGTTTGCGATCGATGTCCGGGAGCCGGACATGCTGACGGTGACGATCCGCAAGGCGCCCCGCTTCGGCGGCAAGCTGAAGTCGTTCGACGCGACGCGCGCGCGAGCGGTGCCTGGCGTCGTCGACGTACGGAGGATCGACACGGGCGTGGCCGTCTACGCGAACAGCACGTGGGCAGCCATCCGGGGCCGCGAGCAACTGGACGTGCAGTGGGACGAAAGCGGCGCGCAGTCGCGCGACTGCGCGGCGATTCTCGAACATTTTCGCGAGGTGATCGGCC
>NZ_BAAILL010000036.1:805941-883305 GCF_054589215.1 Paraburkholderia sp. 2C
CGCGCCTTCGCGCAAGCCGACCGGGTCATCGAGGCGGAATACGCGTTTCCGTATGTCGCGCACGCGCCAATGGAACCGCTCTGCGGTTATCTGTTCTGGGACGGCCGCCGTGTCAGGGCGCGTTACGGCTGCCAGATGACGACCTTCGACCAGCAGCAGCTCGCACGGCTATTCGGGCTGCCGCCCGAGTGCATCGAGATCGAGACGACATACGCGGGCGGCAGCTTCGGCCGGCGCATCGATCTGGGCAACGACGTGCTCGGCCCTGACTTCGCAGCCGACATGGCCGCGGCTGCGAAGGCCATCGGACCGGGCCGCGGCGTCAAGGTCGTATCGACGCGCGAGGACGATATCCGCGGCGGCTGGTATCGCCCGATGATCCTCCACCGGATGAGGGCGGCGCTCGTGAACGGCCGTGTCGCCGCGTGGCACAACACGATCGCCGGCCACTCGTTCGGCGTCGATAGTGTGCTGAATTCAAGAATGCCCGGTGGCGCAGACGCGTTGATGGTGGAGGGTGCGGCGAACATGCTCTACGACGTTTCCCACTTTCTCTGCGACGCGCACATCGTGCAGGACCGCATCCCGACGTCGTCGCTGCGTTCGGTCGGCAGCACGCACACCGCCTTTGCGGTCGAACGGTTTATCGATGAGATCCTCGACAGCCTTGGACAGGATGCGGTGCAAGGACGTCTTGCGCTGCTTCGGAACGCTCCGAAGGAAGCCGCGGTGCTGCGCGAGGTTGCGCGTGCCGCGAACTGGCGCGGCGGCGCGCGCAACCAGGACGGCCGGGCGATGGGCGTCGCCGTGGGCCGCGCATTCCACACGAGCGTCGCGCAGATCGCAGAAGTATCGATCGGTCAAGACGCCGTGCCGCGTGTGCACAAGGTCTGGTGCGCCATCGACTGCGGGATGGCCGTCAACCCCGACGTGATCCGCGCGCAGATCGAAGGCGGTACCGGCTACGGTCTCGGCGTCGCGCTCTTCGGACAGATCGCGCTGCGCGACGGCCGTGTCGTGCAGTCGAACTTCCACGACTACCGCGTACTGAGGCACGACGAGATGCCGGAAGTCGAGGTGATCGTGATGCCGTCGCAGGAGCGGCCAACCGGGGTCGGCGAACTCGGCGTGCCGATGATTGCTCCCGCCGTCGCGGGCGCGCTCGCGCGCCTTGGGCGACCGCGCCCGACGCTCCGGCTTCCGCTCGGCATCGCGCCGCCGGCACCGGTTTCGACGACTTGATGGTCAAAGACACGCCATGGAACCCGTCAACGCAATCACCGATACGCTCGAGTTCGAGGTCAACCGGACGCCCACACGTTTCACCGGCGACTCGCAGATGCCGCTGCTCTGGTTTCTGCGGGACGACCTCGGCCTGAGCGGAACGAAGTTCGGCTGCGGCATGGCGATGTGCGGCGCGTGCACCGTTCATCTCGACGGCATCGCGGTGCGCTCGTGCCAGTTGCCGCTCGCGCGCGTGGCCGGAAAATCGGTGACGACGATCGAAGGCGTCGCCGGCACACGCACCGGTCAGGCCGTGCAGCAGGCGTGGGTGCAATTGAACGTCGCGCAATGCGGCTACTGCCAGTCCGGCCAGATCATGACGGCGACCGCCCTGCTGCACGAGAACCCCGCTCCCACCGACACCGATATCGACGCGGCGATGAACGGCAATATCTGCCGCTGCGCGACATACCGGAGAATCAAGGCGGCAATTCATCATGCGGCGCATGCGCTGCTCGCTGCGCAGCCACGCGAATGACGAGGCGGATCAGACGGCCTTCGCGCACCGTCGCCCGCGTGGCGCTCGCATGCATGGCGCTCGTGCTTGCGTGGGGCGCCGCGCTCGCGCTGTGGCCGCCCGGCAACGAACCGGCGGCGCCGGTGTCGGGCGCGCCGGCGGCGATGCGCGACCTGGTCGCGCGCGGCGCGTATCTCGCGCGCGCGGCCAACTGCATTGCCTGCCACAGTGCGCCCTCCGGGAAGCCGCTCGCCGGCGGCGTGCCATTCAGGCTTCCGTTCGGCACCTTGTACTCGGCGAACATCACGCCCGACAAACAAACGGGTATCGGCAACTGGTCCGATGACGACTTTGTTCGCGCGGTGCGAGAAGGCGTATCGCCGCAGCACACGCTCTATCCCGCGATGCCATACACGTCGTTCACGGCGCTCGGCCGCGACGATGTGCTTGCCATCAAGGCCTATCTGTTCAGCCGGCAACCGGTGCGCCAACCGAATACGCCAAACGCGCTCGCGTTTCCGTTCAACCAGCGCTGGACGCTGCCGCTCTGGAAGCTCGCGCTTTTCCGCAACCGGCGCATGGAAATCGACGATGCGGCCAGTGTCGAGCACAATCGCGGCGCTTATCTCGCCACCGCGCTCGGTCATTGTGGCGAGTGCCATACGCCGAGGAATGCAGGCTACGGACTGCAACATGCACGGGCGCTGAGCGGCGAGACGCTGCAGGGATGGCGGGCCGGCAACATCACGTCCGACCCGCAGACGGGCATTGGCCGCTGGACCGACGCGCAGCTCACCGCTTATCTCTCGGCTGGACACGCGCCGGGTCGCAGTTCGGCTTCGGGCCCGATGGCCGAAGTCGTCGAACACAGCCTGCAATATTTGAGCGCAGGCGATATTCACGCGCTCGTCGTGTATCTGCGCAGCGTCGCACCCGTGCAGACCGATCCTCGCGCAACGGTGGAATTCAATCCGCACGGCGCGCGGAATTCCACTAACCTCGTGCCGGTTCGTGGCACCGACCTGCGCACCGATCCCGGCGCGAAACTTTTTTCCAGCGATTGCGCGGGCTGCCACACATGGAACGGCAATGGACGGCAAACGCCCTATGCGTCGCTGACCGGCGGCTCGGCCGTCAACGATATCGATGGCCGCAACGTCGTGCAGGTCATCCTGCACGGCACCCGCATTCGCGTCGGCGAAGCGGGCGCGACCATGCCCGGTTTTGCCAACCGTTACTCCGACGCGGAGGTCGTCGCGCTTACCCGTTTCGTGCTCGAGCATTTTGGCGGCAAGCAGGGCGTAGTCAGCGAAAACGATGTTCGACGCCAACGCCACGACGAGTGAAAAAACCACGCGCGTCGCCGGATGGCCCTCGTGCGGGCCGATCGGAGATACGCTCGTGGAGTCGGCGCAATAGCGGGTTGTCCCCTTGACCGGTGCGCGAAGCGATACCGACGCCGGTCAGTCGGAGCCCGCTTTTGGCCTTGAATACGCGGGCTGTCGGGTGTCCTGCCATTTGCCGTCTTGCATCGACGCGTCGGTCGTGAGCAACGCCGCGATACTGGCGATACAACCCGCGGTCGAAACGAAAAGCCCGACCCACGGCAGTCCGCCACGCGCGAGCAATAGCTCCGCGGCGTACGGCGTAAGCGACGCGCCCAGCACGCCGCCCAGGTGGTAGGCCGCGGATGCGCCGGTATACCGGACGTCGACAGGGAACAACCCCGCGAGCACCGCCCCCATCGGACCGAACGTCATCCCCATCGTGCCGAATGCGATGACTAGAAAGAGCAGCGCGCGCGCCGTCGTGCCCGCGCCGAGCAGCGGCGCGAGCACGAGGCCGCACACGATACACAGCATGGAGCCGGCGAACAGAATGCGCCGGCTGCCGAAGCGCTGCGCCAGCGCGGCGGACAGTATCGTCGTTGCGGCCGCCGCGAAGATTGCGATGCACAAAAGCTCGACGAACCGCATCCGCGGGATGTGGCTGACGCGCACGCCGAAGTCGAGCGCGAACACCGACGCAATCGAGAAGCATGCGTAGCTGGGCACGATCGCGAGCGCGCCGACGATCAGTTGCCTGCCATGCCGCTGCACGAGTTCGGCGAACGGGATACGCCGCTGCGCGCCGGACAGGCTCAAGCGCACGAATGCGGGCGTTTCGGCGAGTTTGAGTCGCACGTACAACCCCATCAGCAACAAGACCGCGCTCGCGATAAACGGGACGCGCCAGCCCCAGTCGTGGAATTGCGCATCGGACAGTACGCTGAAAAGCAGAAAGAACATGCCGTTCGCGAGCAGGAAGCCGATGGACGGCCCGAGCTGCGGAAACATGCCGAACCATACGCGTCGATGCCGCGGCGCGTATTCGGTGGCAAAGAGCGCCGCGCCGCCCCACTCCCCACCGATACCCAGCCCCTGCCCGAAGCGCACGAGGCACAACAGCAGCGGTGCAATCATGCCGGCTCTTTGATAACCGGGCAGCACGCCGATTGCGATGGTCGACAGGCCCATCGTCAGCAGCGTTGCGGTCAGCGTCGATTTGCGCCCGACGCGGTCGCCGAAGTGGCCGAACAGCACTGCGCCCAACGGCCTCGCAAAGAATGCGAGCGCGAACGTCGATGCAGCCGCCAACGATTGCACCGACGATGCGCCCGGCGGAAAGAACAGCTGGCCGAAAACGAGCGCCGTTGCCGTGCCGTAGATAAAGAAGTCGTAGTACTCGATCGAGGTGCCGATGACAGTCGCGATAAACAAATGAAACATGGTGGCGAAATCCTCTGTTGACGTTCGTTGCACGCGTTCACTGCGGTGGCGCTGCATCACGCAGGCTCGCGTGACCTTGCCGCCGGCAGCCCGGCCCGCGCCCGGCGGGCTTGCCTCGCCCAGGGTCGTCAGACCGACGCGTTCAATATCGATCCCGGGCTGCGCCACAAGCTGCATTGCTGACGCACGACTTCTTCGAGCGACTGGCTTTCGCTGTGAATTTCTCGCATCCATGCGACCGCGCTCGTGCGCGCAAGTCCATCCATCAGATACGCGAGCGCGGGCTGTGCGCCCAACGACACCGCGTGCGGCATGAGACTTTCCAGGGTCATGAGAATCTCATCGCGAATCGTGCTGCGCCGGCCGGTCCGCAAGTCGATCGCCATCCCGTCGAGGCCGTGGCGGCACGCCGAAAAGCGATTTACCGCGTAAATCTCGTAGTTCGATTCCGCAAGCGGCACGGCGGCCTCGTTGAAGAAAAGCGACGCGAGACATTGGATATACGCGCCGATGCTGGCAGCCAGCTCAATGGTGAGCGGCGTGTCCATCACGCGTACTTCGACCGTGCCGTAGCCAGGGCTTGGACGAATATCCCAGTAGAAGTCTTTCAGCGTCGCGGCCATGCCCGTCGCCTTCATGCGCTTCATGTAATCGCAGAACTCGCGCCATGTGAGACAAAACGGCGCATGCCCCGAGAGCGGAAACGGCGCGACGTTATTCAGACGCGAACATGCATAGCCCGTGTCGTGCTCCTGCGAAAACGGCGAACTCGCGGCCAGCGCGATAAAGTGGTGCACATAGGCCGACAGCGAATGCAGCAGCCGCAATGCCGTATCGCCGTCCGGGCACCCGATATGCACGTGCTGCCCGAAGATCGTGAATTGCTGGTAGAGGTACTCATAAACGCCCATCAGGTAGGCGGAACGTTCGCTGCCATTCGGGCGTTCGTCGAACCAGTAGTGGAACGGGTTGGTCCCCCCACCGCAGACCGCTATCCCGAGGAAATCGGCCGCATCGACCAGTTCGTCGCGCAAGTCCATCAGTTGGGCGGACGCCTGCGCGTAGTTGCCGCAAACGCCCGTACACAGCTCGATCATGCTGCGTCCCGTCTCGGGCTTGATTGCGCCGACCCTGCGGCTCCCATCCGTCTGCCGCAGCAGATCCTGCGCTTGCGGAGACAACGCGAAGTTGTGCGTGCTGACGACCTGCACCTCGAGTTCGATGCCGATCGTCAGCGGCGTTGAAGAAATAAAGTCTTCTTGCATAGGGCAATTGCATCCGACAAACCGCATCGACGACGCGGCGGGTTGAGCAACGGCGAAACGCGACTACGAAGAAACGGCCCGCACGATCGCTGCATCGCGCCTTGCGTCATCGATACGATCGGGCATCGCTTCGACCACCGCCGTCATGCGGCGCATCGCACCGCCGCGATGACTCGCCTGTATTTGCCGTCCAGCACACCTGTCATTCATATCCGGCTCAATGATTGAACTATTTCGAATCTTCGGCACGTTTAGCACGATTATTCGTTCATCGAACTGTGTGCGCCACTTCATTTAATACAAATTCTAAAGACGATTCTTTTTTCATGTATTAAACATTGCCTCGATCAATCAAAAAAATCGCTTTAAAGCGGCAAAAAAATAATTACTTGCAAGGAAGCCGATTAAAAGATGCCGCGATCTTCGCCAGGCGCGCTGATTCTTCTGAATTCCCGTTACCGAACGGGTCGGCGCCCTCAATATCGACGGCGCAGTTGAATACACGAAACGAATCCAGTCGCGAATCACAATCGGCCAACGGCACGATCTGCCTTCGCACTGTGAAGCTTCACCGTCTTTTCAATTCGATGACCCGCCACCTGGAGATAGACATGAAAAAGCACATTGCCGATGCAGCATCGCAGGTGCCGTCCGTCGCGCGCGAACATCGCGACGGACGCGATGCAAAGCGCCTGAAGCTACACCGTACGCTGTCGTACGCCGTCTCCGTCGCCTTGCTCGCCAGCGCGGCGCAAGCGCGCGCGGTCCCTACCGATATCAGCGGCACCTATAGCTGCGTCGGTCACGATGAAAACCTCGGAGACTTTCGCGAGACCCACGAATTCAGACCGAACCGCCACCACGGCACGAATACGCGCGGCTTTAGCGAAGCGGCTTACCTCGGCGACCAGCTCGCGTATACGGGGGAAGCGATTGTCGACGGAGATACGATTGCGCTCAATTTCCAGTCCGCATCGGACAAGAACGACCATGGTGTGCTGCTCGGCAAGATCGATCAGAAGACGCCGATCCGCTTCAAAGGCGAGTACTTCGAGTCGAAATTCAAAGACGGCGATACCGGCACGGCAACCTGCACCCGTAGCGGCAACTGAACTGCGCGAACCGCGTACGGTCGGCCGCACAGCCCGTGCATGACGTGAGACGGGTTTGACTATCGCGTGCGAAAGCGCCAGATCGTCACCTCATGCAGCGGTGCTGCGGGCGTGAGCAGCGTATTCGGAAACGCCGGGCGGTGCGGCGAGTCGGGAAAATGCTCAGGCTCGAGCGCAAACCCATCCGTCTGCCTGTAAAGCACGCCACCCTTGCCCGGCACGCGTCCCTGCAGCGCATTGCCCGTATAGAACTGCAAGCCCGGCTGCGTGCTATCGATTTCAAGCACGCGGCCCGATTTCGGGTCGTACGCGCGCGCCGCAAACACAGGCGTTGGCCGGCCGCCGTTGTCTAGCACATAGTTGATGTCGTAACCGCGGCCGTATCCGAGTTGCTTCGCGGCAGAGCGAATACGCGCGCCGATCGCCACCGGCTGGCGCAGATCCATCACGGTGCCGGCCACGCTCGCGATCTCGCCGGTCGGAATCAGCTGAGCATCTATCGGCGTGTAATGCGACGCCGCGATCTCGACGGTTTGCGGCTCGACACTGCCGCTGCCTTGTCCATCGAGATTGAAGTACGTATGGTTGGTCAGATTCACGACGGTATCGCGATCCGTTTTCGCGCGATAGTCGATGCGCACCTCGTTGCGAGCCGTCAGCGTATAGGTCACATCGACTGTCAGCTCGCCCGGAAAGCCGTTCTCGCCGTCCTTGCTCACGTACTCGAACGTAACGCTTGCGCCATGCGCGTCGCTGCGGGTGTCCTTCGCCATCCATACCTTCGTATCGAAACCATGCGGGCCACCATGCACCGTGTTTTCGCCTTCGTTGGCGGGCAATCGATACTCGCGGCCGTCGATCGGCACACGGTCACCGCCGATCCGGTTCGCGTAGCGGCCAACCAGTGCGCCGAAATAGAGCTTGTCGTTGCGTTGCTCGTAATCGGCGAGCGAGTCGAAGCCCAATACGATGTCCCGCGATCTGCCGTTCCGGTCCGGTACATCGAGCGCGGTCACGATGCCGCCATAGGTCATCACCTTCAACACCATGCCATGGCGGTTCGCGAATGTGTATTGGTCGACGGCCTCGCCGCCTTTCGTCACACCGTATGCGGACTTTGTCACTGTCACCGGTACCGCCGCGTGACCGGGCCCACACGCTGCGCTCGCGCCGGTCGCGGCGGCTACGTAGGCGGCCAACATCCACACAAGCGCGCGAAGCGCCCGCCAATCTGCTCGAACCATGATTCACCTTTTGTCGAACCTGAGGCAATCCATCGCGGCGAACGAGCCGCGCCTGGCGCGCAGCGATTGCGCGCCCCCGTTCCGGAACGCTACTGCGCGACCTTCAGCACAGTCAGCGCGTGATCGCGGTTGAGCGTCACATTGACTGCGCGACCCGGCGCCGCGGACACGTAGTCCATGTTGGAAACGATCAGGCGGTCGCCGATCAGCAGCAGCGCGCACGGCATGTCGAGCTTGCCCGTGGTGCTGTCGGCGTCGCCGTTCCTTTGCAGTGTCGTCACGTTGCCGTCCATATCGACTGCATGCACCGCGTTGCCGAGAAAGTCGGCGACATACAGCCGTTGCCGGCTCGCGTCGAATGCCATGCCGTCCGTCGATAGCAGATCGGGCGCGCGCGCGAACAGAACGGGCTTGCCTGCGGGCCGCCCGTTCGCATCCAGGGTGATCCGGAAAATCGTCCCCTCTTCATTGACACCGATGTAAAGGTTGCCCGCATCGTCGAACACGATACCGTCCGCGCCGGTCTTCGCTTTGCCGTTCGAGACGAAAGTCGCGATCAGATGCGGGTCATGCGCGCCCTCCCGGGCCGGGTCCCGCTTGATTCGCACAGGACCATGCTGCAGTTCGTCGAGCGTGAACATGAACACGCCGCTCACCGTGTTCCTCGTGTCGGAGCCCGGCCGGATGGCCGCATCGGTCACGTAGAGACGGTTGCGCTGCCACGCAAGGTCGTTGGTGCCGATACCGCCCTCGACAACGACCTCGTTGCGCACGGGCATGCCATCGTGCACGACGATGCGGCCGATACGGCTATAGGCGCCGCTTCGGTACGGTGTTTGGCGGTCCACGTAGTACAGGTTGCCGTCCGGACCGAATGCGACGCCCATCGGCGCGACCTTGCCGGTGGCAGGGCTCAGGTCTTCGGGCCGGAATCGATACCAGTCCTGCACGGTCTTGCGTATCGGGTCGACGATAGCGAGCCGCGCCGGCGCTTCTTCCGACGCACGGCCCTGCTCGCGCAACGTCAGATTGTTATAGTTCGGCACCGCGAGGATGATCCGGCCGTCGGGCATACGCGCCATGCTGTCGGAGGTGTTGTACGCACGCGGCAACGTGAGGAAAGGCTCGCCGCTGCCGGCGAGCGAAGCGGTCTGCTCCGCCCTCGCCGTCTGAGCGGCCGCTACCGCATGAACGCCCGCAACAATGAACAGCGCGAATGAAGATCGAAGGAAAAAGCGCATGATTCGTGCACTCACTAATCAAAATTGAAGAGGACCGCGACAGGCCGCGCGGCCGACGCAAACAGGCAAGCACTGCCGCGCGGCCGGCACGGCGGCGGTTCGCGCGGCGATCGTCCGATCTCGCCTGTTACGACGCACGCGTCCGGCGCGCCGCATGGTCCGTTACGCGGGGAGCCGTTCAGGCCGGCGTGGTGGCGGATGACTCGATCAGTCCGGAGGACCTCAATTCCTGCCAGAACTCGGCCGGCACTTTCGCCTGCATCGAGTTGTAGTCTTCGAGTATCTGCTGGTGGCTGCTCGCGCCCACCACCAAGGCGACCGCCACATCGGCCGCCGACGAGAACTGCAGCGCCGCCGTGCGCAGGTCGACGCCGTGCTTCGCCGCAACCGCGCGCAGACGTTCCCGCTTGTCGATGTACGCGGGCGGAATTCTGTAATTGTCATGGCCGTAGTTGTACCGCGGACTGCCCGAGATAAACCCCGCGTTCAACGACGAACCGATCACGAGCGAAACGTTGT
The DNA here is from genome assembly GCF_054589215.1 of Paraburkholderia sp. 2C. Taxonomy (NCBI): domain Bacteria; kingdom Pseudomonadati; phylum Pseudomonadota; class Betaproteobacteria; order Burkholderiales; family Burkholderiaceae; genus Paraburkholderia; species Paraburkholderia sp. 2C. The sequence continues at coordinate 815,832 of NZ_BAAILL010000036.1, forward strand.
GCTCACGCACCGCCGGGAAAACCTGTCGCACCGCGTTCGAGTGATCGATGAGCGAATACTGCGATGCGCACAGGCAAACGTCCGGGTCCGCAACACGAAGCACGCGCAGAATGGGCTCCGGTCGGTTCACGCCGATGCCCCACGCCTTGATGATGCCCTCCTCGCGCATGCGCGACAAAGCCGGGAACGCACCGCGCTGCGCGATCGCGAACTGCTCTTCCCATGACGTGGGGAAGTACGGGAAATCGGGCGAAATGTCGTGCACAAACACCACGTCGATACTGTCCACGCCAAGCCGCTGCAAGCTGTCTTCGATCGAACGGCGCACGCCATCGGCCGAGTAGTCATAGACCACGTCGTTCGGCGAGTCCGATAGCGGAAACAGCTTCTGATGCTGGTTGTGCTTCGACGCTTTGAGCAGCTTGCCCACCTTCGTCGACAGCAGATACTCGTTGCGGTTCCTGTTATGCAGGAAATGGCCGAACCGTCGCTCGGCGAGGCCGAGCCCGTACCACGGCGCCATGTCGAAGTAACGCACTCCCGCATTCCACGCGGCCTCTATCGTGGCCTGTGCGTCGTCGTCGGTTACTTTGTTGAATTCGTTGCCAAGCGGTACGCCACCGAGGCCGAAACGAAATTCGGGCTTATAGATCTGGCGTGCACGGTTGCTTTGACTCATCGACGTTTCTCCTTGCGAATTAGCGGGGGATGCCGCGCTTGCCAGCGCGGGAGCCGCGAGCACGCTTGCAGCGGCCGTGGCCTTGACAAGAAATTCCCTGCGTTGATGGTTTGCCAGGTCTGGCATCGGCTTGCTCCTTTTCATGCGTTGAAGGTTCGACGGCAGGCATTCGGACTTCAGCGGCGCTGAAAGGCTCTTCACTAGCGACGCGTGCTGGCCTGTGACGATCGTCCCAAGTGCATGCGTCGTGCCTGTCGCAAGCCAATCGAGGCACGCATACCGTAAAGCGGAGATTTGAACGATCGATAGAAAAAGCTGAACGATGGCGCATTCAACGCAACCTCCTTGCGCGCTAAAATGCATAGGGACGCTTTCTACGCAGCCGATTGGCTCAATCGGAAACCACCGTATCAGGCAAAAAAATTTCCACTGCTAACGACTTCCGATAATGATCAAGCAGTCGGTCTTTAACCCGATGCGAAGCGAGCGTGTCGTCTCGCGAAGCGAATTGTGTGATCTACTTGCTTTTCGTTTACCTGGTTGAGATAGTCTCGCCCGTTAAAGTTCGAATTACGTATTACCTTTCCATTCATGGAATTCGATCCGCTTTCCGATTTTCTCAAGTTGATTGAAGCAAGGCTTACCGTATCGGGTGGATTCTCCGCAGGCGGAGCATGGGCCATTCGATTTCCGAAGCCCGATCATCTGAAGTTCTTCGCCCTGACGAAAGGCACTTGCTGGCTTCACATCGACGGCGACGAGAAGCCGCTCGAAGTGCTGGAAGGCGACGTGTTCCTGATTTCCAGACCGCGTTCTTTCATGTTGGGCAATGATTCGCGCGCAACGCCGATCGATGCCAGCACTGCATTCTCGGGCAGCCCCGGTAACCGGACTGCAGTAATAGGCAAAGGCGGCGAGTGCGTTCAGGTGGGTGGCCACGTGCGTGTGGACCGCACCTGTAGCGACCTGATCTGCCACCTGCTGCCGCCATTGATTCACATCCGTGCGGACTCCCGATACGCGGCGAAGCTTCGTTGGCTGCTCGATCAGATCGTGCAGGAGCGCACCGACTGGCGACCAGGCGTCACGCTGATCTCCAATCAGCTCGCGCAGTTGCTGTTCATGCAGACGTTGCGAACGTGGCTGGAAGCAACCGACCCGGCACCCTGCGGATGGCTGCGCGCCGCAGGCGACAAGCGCCTCGCGGCCGCGGTTGCACTGATGCACGGCACCCCCGGCAGACAATGGAAGCTGCACGAACTCGCGAAGGCGGCGGGCATGTCGAGGACGGGCTTTGCACTCCATTTCAAAGCCGTCTCCGGTGTACCCGTTCTGGCCTATCTGACGCAGTGGCGCATGCTGCTCGCGCAGCACGCGCTGCGAAACAGCGACGCGACCTTGTCGGCACTCGCTGGCCAGCTCGGCTACGGCTCCGAAAGTGCATTCAGCAATGCATTCAAGCGGGTGATCGGCATATCGCCCGCGCATTACCGCGTCTCTGCCCGTTAGCTGACGCTTCGCCGCTCCGGCGACACGTCAAAACAGTTGCGCGTTCTTTCATGGCTTTGAAAAAAGCACATGACGTTCAATTCATAAAGCCACGCTCCCCGATTGAATCGCGATGACTGACCGCCTCAATCAGTATAGTTTGTGCCTTTCTGAAGATATTTTATATCGACCGCTAATTGTCATTCAGCGGCGTGCTCGATATCCATGGCGTCTTTTTGAGATACTGGACAGTCATTTTCATACCGCCTGTTCTGGATAAAGCGCTGCCGCCGTATTGCTCGCACGAGTCATTGCACGATTCGCTCTGTGACTTGCCTTTTAGTCCAGCGAAGACGCCGTGGCACACCTGCGACCGCTTATCCGGGCCGCCAACCGGTTCTCGTGGCCGCGGCATGGTTGCGCTTCTTGAAGGGCGACCTTCCCGGCCGGTTGCCGCATGCGGCAGTAGATGCGCGGAGCAATCGGAGGCATGGCGCAGGTTGCCGGTGAATTCCACGTTCGCCCGGTTCCGCACAGAGCGATCGGCCGACGACGCTTATCACTCGGCGACTCGGGCATACAAGCTCCAGCCAGAACTCACGTGATAGGCAAGGAAGCGCCCTTCGTGGCGGTGCACCGAGCCTTAGGGCCGGTCATCCTTGATGAGGCCGGCCAGTCTCGCCCGTTCGCGAGCGATGTCCAGAACGCCTCCGTTCGACCAGTCGAGTACCACTCCATCATCGAGCGACTCACGGACAAGCGAGGCATAGTCCGACTTGCTAATCTTCCCCGATTTCATTGCGTCTGCGACATCACGCCTGAGGTTCGGTGGAAAACTCGTATAGGAGGCCGAGAACGACGCGTACTGTCGTGCGTCGATTTCCGCCGCCGTATGGGACTTCATCCAGACAACAACGGCCACGATTGCAACCAGCGGGACGGCGGTGTAACTGAGAACAAATCTAACTGGCGTCATAGCAAAGTTCAAAGAAATCATTCAAAACAGACCCGGATGGCCGACTCCGCACATGGTTCGCTCGACCTTGCCCACCTAACCTTCCGTGTCGCCTGCCAGCGCCCGGATCGCAGTGGTAACGAGCAAGATGATGCAAGAGCCCCAGCCTTCGCTGGTCAAGGCACCGATGTCGTCCGCCTGCTTCGCAGCGCTGTCAGAATGCCTCTGAGCAGGTCGACCGGCGCAGGCGGGCAGCCAGGCACGTAGACGTCGACCGGAAGCAGCTTCGACAGCGATCCGCCTACCGCGTAGCTGTCCCGGAAGAAGCCGCCCGTGCAAGCACAATCGCCTGCGGCCACGACAAGCTTCGGGTCAGGAGTGGCTTCCCAGGCCCGCCAGACGGCTTCCCTCATGTTCAGCGTCAGGGGCCCGGTTACCAGCAGCATGTCCGCATGGCGGGGACTGGCGACAAAACGGATGCCGAGACCTTCGATGTTGTAGTACGGGTTGTTCAGCGCATGGATTTCCAGTTCGCATCCATTGCACGAACCGGCGTCGATCTCGCGTATGCACAGCGCGCGGCCGAGTACGTCGAGGATTTCCTGCTCGATGTGGCGGCGCTCGGCCTGCCATGCGTCATCGGGTTCCGGAATAGCCTCGGCCGGTACGGGCGTTCGGACGTACTGTTTGAGAAGTTGCCACATCAGAGGTCGTGTCCCGCGTAATTGAGGTTGAACGACTTGTTGATCAGCGGGAAATCGGGAACGATGTTGCCGATGATCGCGTGCTCGAGCGCAGGCCAGTTCTGCCACGAAGGATCGTGACAGTGACACCGCCTGATCGCCCCGTCCTCGCCGGTCTCGAGCGCGACGAACACTTCCCCGCGCCAGCCCTCGATCCAGCCGATGCCACGAGCGGGCGCGGCATCGATATCGACGGGCGCGAGAGGGTCGCCTCCCGGCAAGCGGACGAGCAATGCCTCGATCAGGCGCAGCGATTCGTAGACCTCGTTGAAACGCACCGCGACACGCCCCGCGACATCGCCTCGAACATCGCTGACGAGTTGCGCTCGCACGTCGTCGTATGGCGCATGAGGATGGTCGACACGTACGTCCGCGCGCACGCCGCTCGCTCGGGCGGCAAGCCCGCACACGCTGAAATGCGCAGCCACCTTCTCGGTCAGCTTGCCGGTGCCCGCAAAGCGGTCCTGCAGCCCGGACTGCTCATCGTAGACGCGCTGCATCACGCGAACCTCGGCTTCGATCCGCCTGCATTGTTCCCGTACCGCTCCGATCGCATCGCGGTCCACGTCTTGCGCGACGCCGCCCGGTACGATCCGGTCCATCAGATAGCGGTGGCCGAAAATCCGGCCGTTAAGACGCAACCAGTCCTCCTTGAGCCGGGAAAACTGCGCGAGGCCGATTGCGAATCCGGCATCGTTGCCGAGCGCGCCGAGGTCGCCAAGATGATTGGCAATGCGCTCGCGTTCGAGCATCAACGCTCTTAGCCACTGCGCGCGCCGCGGGACGCCGACGCCGAGCGCATTTTCCAGCGCCATGCAGTATGCCCACGCGAACGCGACCGACGTGTCGCCGGCGATGCGTCCGGCGAGGCGATGGCCGTCCAGCAGCGGCGTCGCTTCGAACAGCCGCTCGATGCCGCGGTGCGCGTAGCCCAGCCGCTCTTCGAGGCGCAACACCTTTTCGCCGACGACCGAGAAGCGAAAGTGCCCCGGCTCGATGATGCCTGCGTGAATCGGACCGACCGCGATCTCGTGCACACCGTCACCTGCAACCCGCACGAACGGGTAATCGGCCTCGTGAGACGCGAAGCGTTCATGTCCCGACGACTGCTTCTGCAGCGGGAAATAGTCGGCCGGCCAGTTGCCATGATTGAGCCACGGCCTTGCATCCGCGGCGCCGATCGCGCGCACGCCGAGCAGGTCGAAAACCGCCCGCTGCATCCGCGACGCACATGGGAAGATGACGGACAGATCGGGATAGCCGTCTGCGCCGCGAGACGCATCGGCGTCGGCATCGGCATCGGCAGCGGCAGCGGCATCGGCATCGGCATCGGCATCGGCATCGGCATCGGCATCGGCATCGGCAGCGGCAGCGGCCGGCAATTGCAGCCACAGCAAACCGTCCTCGAGCGCGTAGGCCGCGCGGATCGAGAACGTGCCTGCCGGCTCTTGCGCGCCCCACAGCGAAATCAGCCGTCCACCTTGCTCACGGATCGCGATGGCCGTGCGTACCCACGCCGTGGCATCGACATGCGCGAGAAACGCCGTCGCCGTCCCGGCAATGCGAGGCAGCCGTTCGATCGTGTCAAGCCCGAGTGCATCGATGCGCATGTGTCACCCCGCTATCAGCGCCGCCGCTTGCCGGTACCACGTGGCGAGATACGGCGGAATATAGAGTCCCAGCATCAGTCCAAGCGCCAGATGCACGAACACCGGCAGCAGCGCCGGCGAATGTTCGAGCACCGCCGCGGTGGTGCTGCCGAAAACCATATGCTGCACGCGCGAGAAGATCGTCGCGAACGCGACAGCCAGCGCGAGCAGCAGAAAAGGCGTCGTCCACGGCAGTTCCCTCATGGCATTCGTCACGATCAGAAACTCGCTGGCGAAAACGCCGAACGGCGGCATGCCGACAATGGCGAGCGCGCCGAGCATCATGCCCCATCCGACCGTCGGGCTCACCGCGAGCAGCCCTCGGATATCGTCGATCAGTTGCGTGCGAACCTTCTGTGCCGCATGGCCCACCGCAAAGAAAATGGCCGATTTCACAAGCGAATGAACGGTCATGTGCAGCAGGCCGGCGAAGGTTGCCGCGGGGCCGCCGATTCCGAACGCGAATGTCATGAGCCCCATGTGCTCGATCGACGAATACGAGAACAGACGCTTGACGTCTTTCTGCCGCAATAGCGAAAACGTCGCGACGATCACCGACACCAGCCCGAAGCCGACCAGCAGACGCCCGGGCAAGCCGTTTTGCAGCGCACCGTCGGCGAGCACCTTGCAACGCAGCACCGCATAGAGCGCGACGTTGAGCAGCAGGCCGGACAGCACGGCCGAAATCGGCGTCGGCCCTTCGGCATGCGCGTCGGGCAGCCAGTTGTGCATCGGCACAAGGCCGACCTTCGTGCCGTAGCCGATCAGCAGGAATACGAAGGCGAGCGATACGATGGTCGGATCAAGCGCGCCCTTCAGCGCGTTCAGATTGGTCCAGAGCAGCGCGTCGCCGCCGCCCAGTTCGCGGCTTGCCGCCAGATAGAGCAGGATCGTGCCGAACAGAGCCTGCGCGATGCCGACGCCGCAGAGGATGAAATACTTCCACGCGGCTTCGAGGCTCGCAGCGGTGCGATACACGCCCACGAGCAGCACGGTCGCGAGCGTCGCGGCCTCCATCGCGACCCACAGGATGCCCATGTTGTTCGTGAGCAGCGCAAGCAGCATCGCGAACACGAACAGTTGATACATGCTGTGATACAGGCGCATGCGCGCGCCGGTCATCTTGCCGCGGTCGCGTTCGATGCGCATGTAGGGCCGGGAGAAAACGGACGTGGTCCAGCCGACGAACGCAGTCAGCGCGACGAGGAACACGTTCAGCGGATCGACGAAGAAGAGCTTGCCAAACGCGAATGCTGGCCCGAGTTCGACCGTTCGCGCGGCCAGCAAGACGGCTGCAACGAGCGTCAGGAAACTGAACGCGATGTTCAGCTCCGGCGCGAGACGGTGCTGTCCGACGAGCGCGAGGCATCCGCCGGCCACGAGCGGAATGACGAAAACCAGCGGCAGCAGCCAGACCTCAGTCATCTTTGAGCTTCTCGAGGTGGTGAATGTCCAGGCTGTCGAATTGCTCGCGGATCTGGAACATGAAGATGCCGAGAATCAGGATGCCCACCAGCACGTCGAGCCCGATGCCGAGTTCGACGATCATCGGCATACCGTTGGTCGCCGTCGCGGCGGCAAAGAAAAGGCCGTTTTCCATCGACAGGAAGCCGATGACCTGTGGAATCGCCTTGGCCCGCGTAATCATCATCATGAACGACAGCAGCACGCATGCGAGCGCAATGCCGAGCGCGCCGCGCGCCACCGACGACGCAAGCTGGCTGATCGGCGTCGCGACGTTGAACGCGACGATGACGAGTCCGATGCCGATCAGCAGCGTCGTCGGAATGTTGATGAGCGGCTCAATATCCGTTTTGACGTTGAGCTGCCGCACGAGGCGGTAGAGAATCCATGGAATCACGCCCACCTTCAGCGCAAGCGTAAGCAAGGCCGACACGTACAGCTGCATATCAGCGGTCACGTAGCCAAGCACGAAGTTCGCAAGCACGAGCGTGACGCCTTGCAGCGTGTAGAGGTGAATCAGCGACAGGATCCGGCGCTGGCTGAGCATCGCGAACGAGAGCATCAGCAGAACCGCGGCGAGCAGGTTGATGATCTGCGTGGCGAGCCCGTGCATCATGCCCCCAGCAGAAAGTGGACGAGCATGCCCATGACGGCGAGCAGGAATGCCGTCGCGAGGAACTCCGGCACGCGGAAAATGCGCATCTTCGCGTTGAGCGCCTCGATGGCCGCGAGCACCGCGCCGCCGACCAGCAGCTTGACGCAAAGCGCCGGAATTGCGAACAGCAGCGCGCCGGGATTGCCTGCTTCGGCGATCCCCCAGGGCACGAACAGCGCCAGTCCGATGCACGAGTACGCAAACAGCTTGAGGCTCGAGGCCCATTCCATCAACGCGAGGTGGCGCCCTGAGTATTCGAGGATCAGCGCCTCGTGAATCATCGTCAGTTCGAGGTGCGTGGCAGGGTTATCGACCGGCAACCGGGCGTTTTCGGCCAGCGATACCATCGTGAACGCAATGCCGGCGAACGCGAGGCTCGGATAGATCGCGAGCTGCTCGTGGCTCAGCTTGCTGACGATTTGCGTGAGCAAGGTCGAATGCGTAATCAGCGATGCGGAAAACAGCACCATCAGCAGCGCCGGCTCGGCGAGAAAACCGACCAGCATTTCCCGGCGCGCGCCCAGCGTGCCGAACGCGGTGCCGATGTCCATCGCGGCAAGCGACAGCGCGACGCGCGCGAGCGCAAACAGGCCGACGAGCGCGATCGCGTCGGCTGCCGGCGACAGCGGCAGATCGGTCGACAAGGTCGGCACGATGGCGGCCGCGAGCGTCATGCAGGCCCACACCACATAGGGCGCGCCGCGGAAGATCGGGCTCGCGTGAACGGCAATGACCGATTCCTTGTTGAACAGCTTATGCAGCGTGCGATACGGCTGCCAGATCGACGGCGCGCGGCGGCTTTGCAGCCACGCACGGCACATGTTGATCCAGCCTGTCAGCAAGGGTGCGGCCGACAGCGCAAGGATGACTTCGAGCGCCTGGGAGAGCAGTCCGGATAGCGTCATCATCGCGTCACCAGCACCAGCAGGACGATGAGCACCAGAAAGCTGTACATCAGGTAAATCGCGATGCGTCCCGTCTGCAGCAGCCCGGCGACCGCGGCGGCACGCCTGACTGCACGCTCGATCGGCGCGTACAGAAGCGTCCAGGTCCGGTCGGTCGCGGCGACGCGATAGCGCGGCTGCGTATCGAACGGCGACGGCAACTCTCGTTCGATTCTGAACAGCGGCGCGAAGATCTCGCGGATCGGCTGGCCGAACCCCTCCGCCGTATCCTGCATCCGCGCGTTGACGAACGGATACCCGCACGCCCATGGAATCGCTCTTCGCAAGCGGCCGTGATAGAAGCGCCGTACCAGTCCCCAGGCGAGCGCACAGCAGCCGAGGAAGAAAAGCAGGAACACGACCGGCATGTAGCTCGCACGCTCGATATTGACAGGCGCGAGCAGCAGCCAGCCGTTGCGCGCGACTGACTGGCCGATTCCCGCGCCGATCAGTGCTTGCGTCACGCGATCGAGCACCGCCGCGAACTGCACCGGTAACAGGCCGAGCAGCACGCACATCGTCGCGAGCCATGCAAAGCCCGCGCGTTCCCACGGACTCGCATCGTGCGCGGCAGCAAGCTTCGCTTCGCGCGGCTGGCCGAGAAAGATGATGCCGAAGAACTTCACCATCGTATAACCGGCGAGCGCGGCAACCAGCGCGATCAGCGCCGCGACCACGGGCACGATCATGTTCAGGAAAGAATCGGGCAACCCGGGCGTGAACAGGAAGCTTTGCAGCAGTAGCCATTCGGACACGAAGCCGGAGAGCGGCGGCAGGCCCGCGCTCGACAGCGCGCCGAGCAGCGCCGCCCACGCGGTCCACGGCATGAACCGGATGAGGCCGCCAAGGCGCCCGAGATTGCGCTCGCCGGTAGCATGCAACACCGTGCCGGTCGCGACGAAAAGCAGGCTCTTGAAGGCGGCGTGGCTCGCGATCTGATACAGCAGCGCGGTCAGCGACAGCGCGGCAAGCGCCGGCATGCCATACGCACGAAAGAGGATCGCGAGCCCCATGCTCACGAACATCAGGCCGATGTTGTCGATCGACGAATACGCGAGCAGCCGTTTCATGTCTGTCTGGATCGCGCTGAACACCGCGCCTGACAGTGCGGTAAAGAGGCCGAGCACGAGCATGACGACGCCCCACCACGCAATCTGCAGGTGCAGCAGGTCGAATACGGTGCGCAGCATGCCGTAGAGCCCGGCCTTCAGCACGAATCCGCTCATCAGCGCCGACACCGGCGACGGCGCCGCAGGATGCGCCTGCGGCAACCACACGTGCAACGGGAAAATCCCCGCTTTTGCGCCGAAGCCGAACAGCGCGAGCAGAAAAGCGAGCGATGCCCAGAACGCGTCCAGGTGCTGCGCACGCATCCCGGAGAACGTGTAGTCGCCGCTTTTCGCCTGCAACAGCCCGAAACACAGCAGCAACGCTAGCGCACCGACGTGCGATATCAGGAAGTACAGATAGGCGGCATGCCGCGTCTCCACGGCGCGATGGTTGCTCATGACGAGGAACGCAGCGGTGAGCGACACCGTTTCCCAGGCAACCATGAACAGATAGGCATCGTCTGCGACGAGAACGGTCGCAAGGCTCGCCATGCATACGTGATATCCGAAGCACAACAGCCCCGGCGGGGTGCCCTCGCCCTTGCGGAAATAGCCCGCCGAAAACGCGCTGACACCGGCGGTGACCATGCCGAGCACCGCAAGGAAATAGGCCGATAACCCGTCGAGCCTGACGTGGAACGGCAACCCGGGAAGCCCGAGCGGCAACACGGCTTGCTCGGGACCGCGGAACACGCCCGCCACACCGAGCAGACAGAGAAGCAGTCCGCACGCCGCGCCTGCCGGAAACAGGATCCTTGCAACGAACCCTGTGCGTCGCAAGACCGCAAGCCCGAGGACTGCAAGCGCAAGCCAGCCTGCAATGACCAGCAAGATCCCCTGGAGTATGGATAGATGTTCCATCGCACCCTGCTCTCTTTCCGACGTCTACCGGTTGCCGGCGCGGCACGCGCTATCGAATGGGGCCGCCATTCATGCGCTGCCGATCCGGAACAGCACTAGCGGATTCATGTTCCGCTGCCAGGCGAGGCCCACGCAGACGAGTTCCCAATTGAGTGCACGTCGCATCCGATGCCTCTTCCGGTCGCCTCGTGGTCGCGAAATCGCCGGGGTCTGCCCGGCAGGATCATAAAATTATCAGATCATGATAATGACGTTATCATCCTAGCAGCTTTATTCGCGGCAATCCATCAAGGGATGACACAGGTCCGGCGGTCGCGAAAGTATCTACCAACCCGAGCGCGAGGCACCCTATGACCGCAATCCCTGCCCGCCTCGCGCCGGTATTCGCGACGCACATATTATGATAATGTCGTTATCATTTCCTACGTTTTAATGGTAACCGGTCGGGAGAACCCGGATGAGGGTAGCGCCGCCACTTGAAAACGGGCATGCCATGCCTCGCCAGAGGGGCGAACATGATTGATATCTCTGTTCCCCTGATGTCGCACAACCACCTGTATCGCCATGTTCGCGACCTGACAGGCGTCCGTGGCCTGGTTGTCGTTGGCATCGGAAAGGCTGGCGAACGCGGTTTCCAGATGCTGTACCGGTTCGCGGATATGTGTGATCGCCTCGAGGCGTGCGGCATCAACGTCATCTTCGTCTACCCGAAGGAATCGGTACGCCATGTTTTCGACGCCACATCGATACGCAGCACGCGATATCGGCAGAAAGAGTGCCTGTTCCTCGACGAGGGCGGCCGCTTCTTCCGCAGACCGCTCCACGCAAAATCGCTGCGTGCGGTGTACCTTGACAATGGGATGCAGCCGACCGCGACGGCCGACGTGGCGTTGCTCGACGAGACGTGGGACGAGCGGTTACGCGCCTTCCTTGTGAAGATTATCGGACGATGCCTGCATTGATCCACGTAGAAGCCTGCCTATGGGACCCACGATGCGGTTGAAGAGCGCGGGTTGCGACCGCGCTGCATGTCACATTCTTTGATGCCAGGGCTGCCAGTCCGTGGCGCCCCGGACCGCCGTGGCAAGTGTGTTTCAGACAGTGTATTATCATTCGATTAACATATCGGGAAGCTGCTGCTGACATGGAAACGAAAACTGCCCGGCTGACGGTGCTGATCGATCCGGTGAAGAAGGAGGCGTTCGAGAAACTGTGTGCGTCACAGGATCTGACACCGTCGCAGGTGGTACGTCAACTGATCCGCGAGTACCTCGAACAACACGGCGTGACTTACCGTACCCGGAGCGCAGTCGGGCCTCACCCTCGCCGTAAGAGCACCTGATAGTTCACGCTGTCTCACATCGGACAAGAATCAGATTAGCTTGAAAAAATCCGGCTTCAAACGGTCGGCAACATCAAACTGGCAACCTGCGATCTCGCACCACGAAGCACAGTTGCTGACGCGCAATGAAGTTCATCCGGACACGTTTGCTTCTCGCTGGGTGAACTCCTCCTCGTGCGATCGGTTTCCCTCCGCTTGACAATGCGATCATATGGCTTCGCCTTCAATCGTCGGCGCTTCCTTTTTCGCGGATTCGCGATGAAGCGAATATTCGCGAGGCGCCGTACCATATCGCGCCTCGAACGTCCGGCTGACATGCGAATGGTTGCTGAAGCCACAGCGTGCAGCAACGTCGTGAATAGGTATCCCCGGTTGACCTTCGGGCATCCGGCAAGCGCGTTCGAGTCGAACTGAATACAGATAGCTGATCGGCATAGACCGTGCCGCCTGCAGGCACGCGCCAGTACACTGTTTGAGGCATGCAACTCGTCGGCGATGCTGCGCCCCGAGCGGCGAATACTGCTTTCTTCCGCGCCGCACCGGTGGTGTGTCCGTGTGTCCATTAATCACTGCACTCCGCGCGCGGAGAAGCGCTCGATACAGGCGGTCGTTCTCGATTGACGGGGTGCATGCGCCCTGCCTTTACTGGCATCATCGCCATATAACCTTCGGGCATGCTCCGTGCAACGTCATTAGCGTTGGCCCGCAGGGCCATGCTTGTTCGCCACTCATCGATATGGACGCCATCGACAACCAAGCACGCTCGACGCCGCCGCCGACCGAGAAGCCCGTCTTTACCGGCTTCGTGCGGGTGCGCGGCGCTCGCGAACATAATCTGAAAAACATCGATGTGCAGATTCCGCGCGATGCGCTGGTCGTTTTCACCGGCGTGTCCGGATCGGGCAAATCGTCGCTGGCATTCGGCACGTTGTACGCCGAAGCGCAGCGGCGCTATTTCGAATCTGTCGCGCCGTATGCCAGGCGCCTGATTGAGCAGGTCGGCGTGCCCAAAGTGGACGCCATCGAAGGCCTGCCGCCCGCGGTCGCGTTGCAGCAGCAGCGCGGCACGCCGAGCGCGCGCTCGTCGGTGGGCAGCGTGACCACGCTGTCGAGTCTCGTGCGCATGCTCTATTCGCGCACGGGCGACTACCCGCCGAAGCAGCCCATGCTGTTCGCCGAGGATTTCTCGCCGAACACGGTGCAAGGCGCCTGTCCGACTTGCCATGGACTTGGCCGCGTGTACGAGGTCACCGAAAAGTCGATGGTGCCTGACGACTCGCTGACCATTCGCGAGCGCGCAATCGCCGCATGGCCGCCCGCGTGGCACGGACAAAACCTGCGCGACATTCTGGTGACCCTCGGCTACGACGTCGATAAACCGTGGCGCGATTTGCCAAAAAAAGACCGCGACTGGATTCTTTTCACCGACGAACAGCCGACCGTGCCCGTCTACGCCGGACTCACGCCGAAAGAAACACGCGCCGCGCTCAAGCGCAAGGACGAACCCAGCTATCAAGGGACATTCACCGGCGCACGCCGCTATGTACTGCACACGTTCGCGAACACGCAAAGCGCGTTGATGAAAAAACGCGTGTCGCAATTCATGATTGGCAGCGTCTGTCCGACCTGTCATGGCAAGCGGCTCAAGAAGGAAGCGCTGTCGGTGAAATTCGCCGGGCTCGATATCGGCGCGTTCGCTCAGTTGCCGCTAGCCAGACTCGCCGAGATGCTCGAACCGATCGCGCGCGGCGAATGGCCCGAGCCGGATGCCGCGCATTCGGGCAAAAACGCCGGCAAAGGCGGCGTGCTCAGCAGGAGCGCCATGCGCGATGCCGTCGATAAACGGATCGCCGCAGGCGGGTCCGCGCATAAAGCCTCGCCCGACGTACGGCGCACACCCAATCTGTCCGAAGAAAAACGCGTCGCCGCGCAGCGCATTGCAGCCGAGTTGCTCGAACGCCTGACAACCCTGGTCGATCTGGGTCTGGGCTACCTCGCGCTGGAGCGCAGTACGCCCACACTGTCATCCGGCGAACTGCAGCGCTTGCGACTCGCCACGCAGTTGTCGTCGCAGTTGTTCGGCGTCGTGTATGTGCTCGACGAGCCATCGGCCGGCCTGCACCCCGCGGATGGCGAAGCGCTCTTCAGCGCGCTGCAGAGCCTGAAGGCCGCCGGCAATTCGCTGTTTGTCGTCGAACACGATCTGCAGATGATGCGGCGCGCCGACTGGCTCGTCGATGTCGGTCCTGCGGCCGGCGAAGCCGGCGGCCATGTCGTCTATAGTGGGCCGCCCGCCGGTCTCGCCAATGTCGAAGCGTCATATACCCGCCGACATCTGTTTGCGCCGCCCACGCCCGTCGCACGCGCGGCGCGCGAACCAGTCGGCTGGCTGCGGCTCGCCGGCATCACGCGCAATAATCTGCATGGTCTGGACGCCGCGTTTCCGCTCGGCTGCCTGACTGCCGTCACGGGCGTGTCGGGCTCGGGCAAATCGAGCCTCGTGAGCCAGGCGTTGCCGGAGCTGGTCGCTAGCCACCTTGGACGCGCCTTTGAAAACCCCGACGACGACGAGCAGGATCCGTTGCTCGCGAGCGCAAGCGCGCCGACCGGCGGCCGCATTGCCGAAGGCATGGACGCGCTGCGCCGCCTCGTGCGCGTCGATCAGAAACCGATCGGCCGCACGCCGCGCTCCAATCTCGCCACCTACACGGGCCTCTTCGACCACGTGCGCAAGCTGTTCGCCGACACGCCACTGGCTCGCAAGCGTCGCTACGGCGCGGGCCGCTTCTCCTTCAACGTGGCGCAAGGCCGTTGCCCGACGTGTGAAGGCGAAGGCTTCGTCAGCGTCGAACTCCTGTTCCTGCCAAGCGTCTATGCGCCCTGCTCGACCTGTGACGGCACGCGCTACAACGCGCAAACGCTGGAAGTCACATGGCGCGATAAGAACATCGCCGAGGTGCTTGGCCTGACCGTCGACGCCGCCTGCGATTTCTTCGCCGATGAAGCCAGCGTGATGCGCGCGCTGAAAGTGCTGCATGACATCGGCCTCGGCTATCTGCGTCTCGGTCAACCCGCCACCGAATTGTCCGGTGGCGAAGCTCAGCGCATCAAGCTCGCCACGGAACTGCAACGCGCACAACGCGGCGACACGCTGTATATCCTCGACGAACCGACCACCGGCCTGCATCCCGCCGACGTCGATCGGCTGATGGTGCAACTCCAGGGACTCGTGGATGCCGGCAACACCGTCGTCATGGTCGAGCACGACATGCGGGTAGCCGCGCAAAGCGACTGGGTTGTCGACGTCGGCCCGGGCGCCGGCGACGCCGGCGGCAAGATCGTGGCGAGCGGCACACCGGCCCAGGTCGTGCGCGCGAAGGAAAGCCTCACCGCCGAGTATCTACGGCAACAGCTCGTAGCGTGAAAGAAGGAGCGTGTCCGCTCGCGAGCGGCGCGCTTTTGGGACCGGCGCCCAGGCAAAGCGCGAGCGGTCCGGATAGCTTCCCGATAGCTTCCCGATAGCTAAGCCCCGAGCAGATTCAGCCGGACGAGGCTCTCGGCAGTCGCAACGATTGCGTCCTCCGCCGAACGCGGCTTCCAGCCAAGACGCTCTTCCGCCTTCGCGCTCGTCGCGTTCATGTTGACTCCTAGCATCGGTGCAATGGCCTTCATCTGAGGGTTCTTCCGTGCGCCGAGTCGAACGAGCCAGTTGGGCAAGACGCGCGTCGAAACCTTGCTGGCCGTCGGCCCCATGCGCCTGCGCAGGATCCTGGCGACGTCGGCCATCCACAGGCTTTCGCCGGCGGACGCGAGAAAGCGCTCCCCATCGGCGCTCCGCGCCAACATGGCACGCACATGCAAGTCGGCAACATCGCGTACATCGACAAAACACGAGTTGAGCTTGGGTACCCCGGGCTGGCCCTCCATCATGTTCTTGATCATTCGAATCGAATGCGAGTAGTCAGCGCCGAGGGCGGGTCCTAAAACCGTTGTGGGATTGACGGCAGCCATCTCCAGGCCGTTGCCCTCCTTCCTCACGAAATCCCAGGCAGCCTGTTCTGCAAGTGTTTTTGACCTTTGATAGGGCGCGAGGTCGCTCTGCAGATTACTCCAATCGTTATCATTGAAAGGCCGGTTAAGCGGTCCGTGACCGCAGCCAACCGCGCCAAACGCAGAGGTCAGAACGAGACGCTTCACACCGGCGTCGCGCGCTGCCCGCAAGACTCGCAGATTGCCTTCGACAGCGGGCTCATTCCAGTCGCCCTGCGTGACGTAGTTGCCCGACGGAGTCGAGGAAGCGCTGTGAATGACATATGTACAGCCGCGGCTTGCCTCGGCCCATCCCATGTCGGAACCGAGGTCTGCCGAGACGAACGACAGAAGATCACCCGGTTCTGCACCGCCCGTCCTCAGGTTCTCCCGGACTTCTGCTTCCCGCGACAAGTTGCGCAGCGTAGTGCGGATCCGATAGCCCTGACCCAGCAAAGCCAGGATGCAATGTTGAGCGATAAACCCCGTTCCGCCCGTGACGAGCACCAGTTCCTGGCCCATTTTTGATCCTTATCTTAGACAAGCAGACGATAAGCCACGCCGACCGTACTGAGAATGCTTGAAAGTACGTTTTGCATGTGCAAGAGTACGAAGATGACGACCGATCCGTTCTCCGACATCCTCAAACTGACGCGGGCTCAGAGTCTCGTCACCGGCGGCTTTACGGCTGGTGGACCATGGGCAGTGCGATTCCCTGCGCCGGACAAGATCAAGTTTTTTGCCGTTGTGAAGGGGAACTGCTGGGTACGGCTCGAGGGCCAACCCGAGCCGGCGCGTTTCGAGACCGGCGATGTCGGCTTGCTCTCTGCCCTGCGCTGGTCGATCCTGTCGAGTGATCTGGAGACCGAGCCGATCGAAGCGATGGATATCTTCTCTCGCGCAGGACGCTCAACTGCGCAGCTAGGAAACGGGAACGAGTTCGCCCACCTCGGAGGACACGTGTTGCTTGACCCCGTCAGCGGCCCCCTGCTGCTGAACGTCTTGCCTCCCTGGATCCATATCAAGGCCGCGTCGCCGCAAGCGGCGGTATTCAGTTGGCTTCTCGACAGACTGGTGGAGGAGCGAGCGGCAGGGCAACCCGGGTCGCAACTCGCTTCGGCGCAACTGTCGCAGTTGCTGTTCATCGAGATTCTGCGCGCGCACCTGGCGACGTCGGGGCCGCTCAACGCTGGATGGCTGCGTGCGTTGAGCGACGCACGCATCGCCCCGGCGCTCCGCTTGATGCACGAGAGCCCCGCAAGGTCGTGGCATCTCGAGGATCTGGCCCAGGCTTGCGCCATGTCGCGAACAACATTCGCTTCCCACTTCAAAGCCGTCGCCGGCGTGGCGCCACTGACTTATCTGACCCATTGGCGCATGCGATTGGCGGAACGCGCACTGGGAGACGATGCCACGCCGGTTTCGGTCGTGGCTCAGACGCTGGGGTATGCGTCTGAGAGCGCGTTCAGCCACGCTTTCAAGCGCATCACGGGGAGATCGCCCAAGGGCTATCGGACTGCATTACGCTCGACGGATCAGCCCACCATTGGCCACGCTCCTGGCCGCGCCCGACCATCCGCGATGGGGGGCTCTATTGATCTCACGCTTCCAGTCGAAACGCTTCCGCCAGGTTGATGCAAGCAAATTCGCGTCTCGTGGTCTACCGATTCAACCAGCGTTAAACGGGTGGTCGAACACGATATTGCCCGTGGCGTCCGTCTATGCGGCTAGCAGACCGCCACGATTCACGGTGGCGCCCGATCGCACGTCAAGTGCGCCATTTCGTTGCGACCGTCCCCCGCATTGTCGAGTGGATCGGCGGCATCGTCGGTCATGACACCAATCGCGACATGGCATGACAACGCATCGGCCCTGCGCACCTCGTCATTTTTTTGTAATGACCGGGTAACCGCGAGGTTCGGACCACGCCCGTAGACTTTCCTCACGATGTTTCAACCACCTGGTTTCCATGAAAATCCTCGTTATCGACGACGAAGCGAAAACTGGCGATTACCTGCGTAACGGATTGACCGACGCAGGCTACCTGGTTGACGTCGCCCTCAATGGCATTGACGGGCTGCGTCTCGCACAGGAAATGCGCTATGACCTCATCGTCCTGGACGTGATGATGCCTCAGATGGATGGCTGGACTGTCATGCAGAAGCTCGACACACGGTTGGATTCACGGGTGCTATTCCTGAGCGCGCGCGGCACGCGCGAAGATCGCCTCAAGGGCCTCGAACTCGGCGCGGACGATTACCTCGTCAAGCCATTCTCGTTTGCCGAACTGCTCGCGCGGGTTCGCCTGATTCTGCGGCGCGATGAGCCCGTCAGGCGACAGCCGGATTTACTCGAGGCAGGCGACCTTCGCGTTGATATCGTCAAGCGGCGCGTGGCACGCGGCGATGCGCGTATCACGCTAACAAACAGGGAATTCACGCTGCTCCGTTTCCTGATGCAGCATCAGGCTCAAGTGCTTCCGCGCGCCCTGATCGCGTCGCGCGTTTGGGACATGAACTTTGACAGCGATAGCAATGTGGTCGACGTGGCCGTGCGCCGGCTCCGTCAAAAAATTGACGACCCGTTTCCACGGCGCCTCATTCATACGATATACGGCGTGGGCTATCGATTCGAGTACGAAGCATGACGTGCCCTTCGCTCACCAGGCGCCGCGCCGCGACGTCTTCAGTCAGCAACGCATGACGTTTTACCCCTGTGACTGCCGCGCCCCGGTCGAGCCAGTCACGCCAGCAGCTCACTTTTACGCTTCAACACCACCGCAGCAACATCAACCAAAAGGAAATCGGCATGAAACGCAGCATGATCGGCGCTACCCTCACCGCGCTCTCTTTGACCTTCGCAGCTCACTCGGCGCTGGCCGAGACGAATGCACCCGCCACCCCCGTTCACAATATCGTGCTTGTGCACGGCTTGTTTGCCGACGGATCCAGTTGGGAAAAGGTCATTCCCCTGTTGCAGGCAAAGGGTTTCCATGTAACCTCGGTTCAGAACCCGACGACCTCGCTGGACGCGGACGTCGATGCGGTCAAGCGCGCACTCGCTCAGCAAGACGGGCCGACACTGCTGGTTGCCCACTCGTATGGGGGCATGGTCATCAGTCAAGCGGGCGACGATCCGAAGGTCACAGGCCTGGTTTATATCGCCGCACGCGCGCCCGAAGCCGGCGAAGACTATCCTGCGCTGACGCGCAAGTTCCCGGCTGCCCCGGCATCGGCGGGACTGCAGTGGTCCGCGGACGGCTATGGCAAGCTCTCCGAAAATGCATTCGTCAAGGACTTCGCAGGCGACTTGCCGACTGCGGAGGCCGAAAAGTACTACGCGGTGCAGCAACCCATCGGCAAGGCCATCACCATGGCCAAAACGACCGTCGCGGCATGGCACGACAAACCGACGTGGTATGCCGTCTCAACCGAAGACCGCACGATCAATTCCGATCTCCAACGTTTTATGGCGAATCGGATGAAGGCGCACACGATCGAGATTCCCTCGTCGCACGTATCGCTGATTTCGCATCCGCAGGAAGTCGCGAATCTTATTCTGGAAGCGGCGGGGCAGCAGGCGAAGTGACGACTGACTGAAGGGCGGCTTTCGCAATGAGGGTGGATATGCTCTTGTTGCGAGGCGCCCTGTTTGGGTACAGGAGCCTCAATTTTCAACGATCTCCTTTCGCCATCCTTCGCGCCTGATGACAGTAGCAGGCGGTGCTACGATGCGTCGCCATCCTCTTTTTGAGGAATCAACGGCTGAGGTTGCACACCGGACACGGCGCAGTAACACGCGAAGTAACACGCGAAGTAACACGCGACGAACGCCGAGAGCATTTCACGCAAATCCTTGCTATGCACCCCGCAGGAACCCGAACGTCTCAGCGTCCCGTCGGGCGCGGGGTCAGGTCCTGGCGAGATAACCGAAGACGGCCGCGCGCAGGCGTTTTTCGAGACCGTCGAAGTCGGTTTCGCCGCGCTCGCCCGCGGAATCGACCATTCCGCGAATAATGGCGATGACGTCCGCCGCGGCGACATCGAGACGTTTATGTTCCGGTGCGGCGCGCCGCAGCACTTCGAGGAACAAGTCCTCAAGCTCGTCTTTTTCCACTTCGCCGCGTAACGTCGGCCGCGCTTCCTCAATATCGAGCAGACGCGCAAGCGTCGGACGCTGCAATTGCTGACGCACCGCCGCGGCAAGCAAATATTCCAGCGCCGCTTTGCCGCTGCGCTTCGTGAGCGCGACAACCGCGTCGTCATAAAACCGCCTGTTCTCGCGATTGATGAGCGCGACCGTCAGCGCGTCCTTGCCCGGAAAATACTGATACAGCGATCCGATGCTCACGCCCGCACGACGTGCGACGGCGTTCGTGTTGAAGCCTGCAAAACCTTCCTTTTCGAGAATTTGCGCCGCTGCTTCGATAATCGATGCAACCGTTTCCTCGGCGCGCCCCTGCAGCGGCACTCTGCGAGGGCGCGTGGGCTTGTGCGTTGGACGGTTTTTCAAGCTTGCCCCGCCGATGCTGCATCGATCATTGGCGTCCCTCCGCGATCAAGCCGGTTGTGCGAACGAACCGCACTCAGTCCTCGAACGTCGTGCGATATTCGGGCGCTGCATCAGCGCGCGTGTTGAGTTCGAACATCACGCCACCTGGTGCCCGGCAGAAGAAACGTGAGCCGCGTCCGTTATTGAAAATGCCTGTTTCCATGTCAACACCTTCCGTGACGAATCGCTCATAAAGGGCGTTGAGATCTTCTGGCGTCGGCAATTCAAAGCCTGCGTGAAACGCGCGCGGATAGGTGGGCACGTGATCGGTAACACTGTCGATCACCACGTCAAAGCCTGGTCGCTTCAGAATGACCGAGCCCTCCCATGTGCTGGACACGGTGAACCCGAGATAGCGTTCAAAAAATCCGGCGGTCGCAGGAACGTCGGCGGAAGGAAAGCTCAGGTGGTTGAGCCTCATGCTTTTAATTGTTTCAGTCATCGAGAATATCTCCGTCATTCAGGCCGGGCAGCGGGATGCAAGGCCAGTGACGGTAATAATATAAGCAAAAGCTCACATCCTGAACTCGCTTTAGCGAAGTGCGAGACCTGCCACACGGCATGGGCTTTTGCGCCCCGCCGGGTTCTTCTCCGAGCCATGCCTGCTCACATTCGCGCCGTCAATCGATGGCTGGAAGGCCTCTTTGCGCCGGCGCCGCGCGACATCACGGAACTGCGATGCCCGTGCAAGGGCGCATGAAAGGCGAGCGCCTGGCAGTACGATTGTCGACCATTGACGGTGTGAACTGGCTGTCAGTTTATGGCCGATCCGCGCCTCGCTATGCCTGCCCGACAACAGCTTCCGTGTTTTGCGTAAGCAGTGTTGCTCGATCTTCTCGCCCTAACCTCATCCCGCTCCAGGCATTCCTAACGGAAATAACGGGACGTCCTGTCGCTGTCCGGCTAAAGACTTCCGTCGCTCCTGTGCAAGAGTTCGACGATTACGACATCGGTATCGTCACGCGCCGTCAACGCAACACACGTTTCATCGCGGATGGCGGCTCCATCGCGTGGTGCCAGCATGACATGTCCCACATCGAGCCGCCCCTGATCCGCGACCAGATACGCCGAACCCGGCATCGGCAAAACGTGCTGCACCGTCGTGCCTTCGCGCAAGGTCGCGATACGCACGCGCGCGTCGGCATGAATGGGCAGCGCGCCCGCGCGCACGTCGTCCGGGTCGCCGCTCGCCAGCGTGACGAAGCGGTTCTCGCGACATTCGCGCGAGCAGCCGCGCGTCGCCCAGCGCGGCGTGCCTCCAGGCGTGCGCGGCCGCAGCCGGATATGGAATAGCCGCGCGGGCACATTTTCCAGGTTGCGCTCGGCCTGATGGAGCGCGGCGCCCGCGCTCATGACCTGCACGGAATCGGCGACGAGCCGTGCGCGATTGCCCGCATCGTCTTCATGCGTGATCGCGCCCGAGCGCACCCACGTGACGATTTCGACGTCGCGGTGGGCATGCAGACCGAAGCCCGCGTGCGGCGCGCATTCGTCGTCGTTCCACACGTGGAGCGCGCCCAGCGGCGTATGCTCCGCGCGCCCGGATGCGCCGACGCGAAAATGCAGTCGAGCATGGAGCCAGTCCCGCCGGATAGCGCCGAGCGAAACAAAAGGACGATGTTCGATCATGACGAAGGTCCGTTCCATCGTGCCGGGCGGGCGAAGCGCGATCGTATCCAGCGCGCTGCGCATGCGCCGGAACCACGCTCAGATCTGCTGTTGACCGCCGTCGACGAACAGTTCGATGCCGTTCACGAAGCTCGCATCGTCGGAGGCGAGAAACAGCGCGGCGCTGGCGATTTCGTTGGGGTCGCCGAGACGCCCCATCGGGATTTGCGCGGCCAGGTAGTCGGCAAGACCCTGGCGCTGGGCGGCGTCGTTACCGGCGAGGTCGAGCAGGCCGGGCGTGCGCGTCGCGCCGGGGCTGATCGTGTTCACGCGGATCTGGCGATCCTTGAGGTCGAGAATCCAGTTGCGTGCGAACGAGCGCACCGCGGCCTTCGAAGCCGAATACGCGCTGAATGCCGCCGTGCCCGCGCTGCCTGCCGTCGAACCCGTGAGAATCACTGACGCCCCGCTGGCGAGCAGCGGCAGCGCCTTTTGCACCGTGAACAGCACGCCCTTCACGTTGCGATTGAAGGTGTCGTCGAAGTGCGCTTCAGTGATGCTGCCGAACGGCAGCATCCAACCGCCACCGGCGTTGGCTAACAGCACGTCAAGACGGCCCTGTTCTTCCTGGATCTGCGCATACAGCGCGTCGAGTTCGTTCAGTTTCGTGGAATCGACGCGCACGCCGGTTGCCTTGCCGCCCGCTTCGCGAATGCTCTTCACGGCAGCGTCGAGTTCGGCCTGACGGCGGCCCGTCAGGTAGACATGCGCACCTTCGGCGGCGAAACGTTGGGCGGTGGCGAGACCGATGCCGCTGGTTGCGCCGGTGACGAGTGCGATCTTGTTGTCGAGTTTGCGTGCCATGGTACGGGCTCCTCTCGTTTGATTCAGTGGATGTTGGGTTCGGTGTGGCGTGCTGCGATGTGAGGAGAATATCGACGGCCCCGTCTTTTCGAAATAGAATTGATTGCAATCAAACGTTGCAAAAATGAAAAGATTCGAGGGTAAATGGCGAGGCTGCCTGATTTCGAAGGACTCGCGATGTTCGCGAAGGTCGCCGAGGAAGGATCGTTCGCGGCTGCGGCGCGCGCGATGGGCGTGTCGGTGGCGACGGTTTCGCGCGGCGTGGCCCGCCTGGAGGACCGGCTGGGCGCCCGGCTTTTCAACCGCACGTCGCGCCAGCTGGCGCTCACCGAATTCGGCCGCACCATCTGCGAGAAGGCCGGCGAGATCTACCGGCAGGCTGAGGAGGCGGAAAGCGCCGCGCGCGAGATGTCGGTGCAGCCGCGCGGATTAGTGCGTCTGGCCGTGCCGATGTCGTTCGGGCTGCGCTGGGTCGCGCCGTTGCTGCCGGGATTCTTCCGCGCGTATCCGGAAGTGTCGATCGACCTGCATCTGTCGGATGCGTCGGTCGATCTGGTCGGCGATGGCTTCGACGCCGCGCTGCGTATCGCCGCGCTGCCCGATTCGTCGCTGGTGGCGCGGCGGTTGTGCGCGGTCACGCAATTCGTCGTGGCGTCGCCGGCCTATCTGGCGCGTGAGGGGCGGCCTGAGCATCCGCGCGAGCTGGTGGATCGCCCGTGCCTCTCGTACGCGTATCGCGCGCGTAGCGATGTGTGGCGCTTCATAAACGACGCCGGCGAAGAGGAGCCGGTCATGCCCACCGAGCCGCTGCGCGTGACGAATGCCGATGCGCTGTTGCCCACCTTGCTCGATGGCCTCGCGATTGCTGAGTTGCCCGAATTCATCGCCGGCGAATATTTGGCCGATGGCCGTCTCGAGGCGATCCTGACCGACTGGTCGCTAACGAAGGGCGGTCTTTACTTCGTCACGCCATCGGCACGCGCGCGGCCCGCGAAGGTGGCGGCGCTGTCCGATTACTTCGCCGAGCACCTCTCCGATCCGACCTGGCGATGGCCGAAGTGACATACAGGGCGATCGACGGGCTAGCGTCCAATCATGATGCTGCCCAGCCACGGCGGCAGCGCGGCGCGGCAATTGACAGGCTTCACGAGATGCGAAAGAACGCCCGTCAACGCGTGCTCACTGCCGTGGCAAGCGCGCCGCCGTCGCCGCCATCAGCGCATGCAGCATGGCGAGCAGCAGAAACGTTGCCTCCCACGCGTTCAGCCCAACAAGCGTGAGGTGCGCGCCGAGCAACTCCGCCAGCACCAGCGCGCAGAGCGTCGTCAAGGTCGGGCCACCGAGCCGCTGCAGGATGTTGAGCGTCGTGGTCGCCATTGGCAGATTACGTTGCCCGACCGACGCGTAGGCCGCTGACACCGCCGGCAGCGCCGTCGCGCCGAGCCCGGCGCCGCGCACGAACAACGTCGGCGCGAGCATGGCGACCTGCAGCGGACGCGAGGCCAGCCACGCCAGCATCAACGTCGCGGCAAAAGACAGTAACGCGCCACCGGTCGCGACCGCCCGGCCGCCGAAGCGCCCCGTCAGAAGACCGAGCGACGGAAACGCGACCATCATCCCCAGACCGAGCGGCGCGAGCAGCCAGCCCATCGCCGCGGGCGAACGGCCGCACGCCTGGATGAGAAAGAGCGGAATCAACATCTGCCCCGCGAACATCACACCGTTCGACAGGAACTGCACAACGGCCGCCACCGCGAACGTGCGGTTGCGAAACTGGCCCAGATCGATCAGAGCCCGCCCGGCCTTGCGCGCTTCCACCCGCAAAAACACGACAAGCAACACGACGCCCGCAACCATCGCAACGATGCCCACATGTTCCCGGATCCGCTCCGCGCCGAACAATATCAATGCGAGTCCAGGCGACAGCAGGACCAGACCAAGCCAATCCAGCTTGCGCGGCTCGCGCGCTTCAGGATCGTCGGGCAGGAACAGCACCGACAGCACCAGCGCCAGCACGCCGATCGGCAGGTTGACGAAAAACAGCCAACGCCACGACGCATGGCGAAGAATGACGCCGGCAATCACCGGACCGAGCAACGGCCCGAGCAGAATCGGCACGGTCGCGTAGCCGGCCACGCGTGTGAACTGATTGCCCGCCGCGCGCCTCATCATTAGCTGCGCCATCGGTGCGAGCAGACCGCCGCTCGCGCCCTGCAACAGGCGCAAGCCGATCAGCGCATCGGCCGACCATGCGAGGCCGCACAGCAGCGAACTGAGCGTGAATGACGAGAAGCACCACAAGTAGAGCGCCTTGCCGCCGACCCGTCCGATCAGCCAGCCATTGAGCGGCAGCACCAGCGCGAGCGCGAGCAGATACCCGCTCGTCACCCATTGAATGGCTGGCAACGTGGCGTGGAGGTCCTGTGCGAGATTCGACAGCGACACGTTGACGATAGTCGCGTCGAGCTGCGCGAGCAGCGAGCCGAGTACGGCGACCGTGGTGATTTTCCAGACCAGCGGATCGAGCTTATCGGGTCGCGCCGCGCTCAAAACAGACCTTCGCGACGCACACGGCCAAAATGAACCGATGTGAAAACACCCATGACCAGCACACCGACGAGCAGCGCGGCGCTATTGACGTTCACGCCGGGCGTGAACGGATGGTGAACCAGCAGCGCAAGACCGATCAGTGCGTTCAGCAGGCCCCACAGGAAATTGACCAGCGGCGACGACGGGCCCTTGCCATGCGGCGTCGAGAACGGGGAAGGAAACACTTCGCCGCGCAGACCCGCGGCGAGATGCGGCATCGCGTTGCACAGGAAGGCACCCGCGAAAAAGATCGCAACGAAGCTCATGATTCGTCCTTTCAAGGAAAGCCGGAGAAGCTGGAAAGCTTAGGGAAGCGTGGAATCGCCGAGCCGCCTGATGAGTGGAATGGCCGCCGCAAGCGTCGCGACGTCCTGCGGGTCGAACTGTTCGAGCTTCGCCAGCAGCCACTCGCGTTTGGCGGCCGTGCGTCGCTTGCGTTCGTTCAGCCCTTTGCGCGTAATCGCGAACAGGATCTGGCGACCGTCAGTGGGATGCGGCTCACGCTCGACGCACGCTTCTTCTTCGAGGCCCGCGAGAATGGTTTTCATAGACTGCGGCTTCATCAATTCAGCGCGCGCGAGATCTGCGGTAGTCATCGGGCCTTCACGTTCCAGCCGGGCGAGCACGCTGGATTGCGACAGGTTCAGGTCGCCGGGATTGGCGCTGCGCAGCCGACGCAATAGCTGGCCGACAGCCAGTGTCAGATCGGAGACGACGCATTCCAGCGGCGGAGTGGATTCACGGGAGCGGGCCATGCGTGAAGCGTAAATCAAGACAGTTTAACTTGCAAGTTAAACTGTCTAGTTGTGGGCGCGCGCTACAACACGTGTATCCACTCGGAAGGTATCCCCGGCTCGTCGGAGCCCGATGCAATTTTCTTGCAGCGCGTGCATTTCGCAGAGCGACAACGGGAGCACGACGACCCGTTCGGGACCTTTCCATTTGCCGATAACGGCCGTTCAAAATCACCGATTGGCGATGTTCATACGTCTCCCTAAAAGCGCAGCTTTTAGCAGGGGTGGCGTTGGCTACAACGGACCTCCGGCCGGACACAGCCTGTCAAGGCTGCTTCCGGACGTGTCGAAATACAGCGCGCCCGCGTCGCGAATATCGTCACCTCGCACGTGGCGCATGCATGCGCCGCCGGTTTATTTTCCTGGCTAGAATCATCGCCGCCGAAGCCGCCGTCACGCCTTCCGAAATGCACTCTGCTTTCATGACGAGTCACTTTCTATTAAAAGGACGATTCGATGCTGAATAAATCGAGCGAACTGGATTTGGGTGATTTCGATGCTTATATGGGAACGCTCGTGCGTGACTGGCATGTGCCGGGCATCGGTGTGAGCATCGTCAAAAATAATGACGTGGTGCTAACGCGTGGATACGGTCATCGCGACGTTGCAAACGCACTTCCGTTTACCTCCAGAACGCTGTTTCCGATTGCGTCGAACACGAAACTGTTCGTCGCAATCGCCGCAGGTTTGCTGGTCGAACGCGGCCTGCTAAGTTTCGATGAACCGATTCGTGACGCAGTACCCAGCCTGCGATTTCACGACCGGTCACTTGATGCGGCGGTTACGTTACGCGACATGCTCGGACATAAAACCGGCGTGCCGCGCTATGACATGATCTGGTACGAGTCGGGGTATTCCACGAAAGAGCTCTTCGAGCGAATCCGCTTCATGAAGCCGATCGCTCCGCTCCGTTCACGAATCATCTACAACAACATGATGTACGAAGCGGTTGGCCATATCATCGAATTGATGAGTGGTAAGCCGTGGCATCAATTCGTTCGCGACGAGATGTTGGAGCCGCTTGGGATGCATCGAACCGCCTTCACGTACGGCGACGCTAAAGCCGATGACCAGGCGGACTACGCGTTACCGTTCTCCGAACGACGCGACAGCGATGAGTTCTGGCAGCCGCCCGCGCCGAATGATGACGAGTGCAGTCCGGCGGGCAGCATCGTCGCGAGCCTCGAAGACATGGCGCGCTGGTCCATCATGTTGATGAATGGCGGGCTGATCGACGGCAGGAAGCTGATTCCTGCGAGCGTCCTTGAAGCGACGCTCGCTCCAGGCTTGCCTTGGCCGAACGGAATGAGCGACGTGCTCGGCTTCGAAGCCGACCTCAATGGCATCTATGGCATGGGGCGCATGACGGCGGCGTTTCGCGGTCATCTGTTGACGAGTCATGGCGGTACTCTGCGCGGGTTTCATTCGCAGGTGTCGTACCTGGTGAAAGAGAAGATCGGCGTCTCGGTGTTCGTGATTGGCGACCATTGCGCGCCGCTAAGCAATGCAATCGGCTTCGACATCTATGGTCGAGCGCTTGGTCTCGAAGCAACGGACTGGACGGCGCGCTTGCGCGACTTTTGCCTGAAGGCGAAAACCACGATGCGCGAAGCGCGTGAACGCTCCGTATCGCGTGGAGTTCCGAACACGCGCCCGTCACATGACCTCGCGGACTACGCCGGCTCATATGAGCATCCGGCGTACGGACGGTTGAATGTCACAATGGACGGGACGCAACTTCAGTTCCGTTTCCGTCATATCAACCTGCCTCTTCACCACTTCCACTACGACCGCTTCGATACCCCTGATGACGAGCAAGACGGCGCATGGTCGGTTTCTTTCCTGACCAGCACGCTCGGCGACATAGACCGCGCAGCGATGTTGCTTGATCAGGTCGAAGCCGTGTTCGTTCGTTTGCCGATAGTCCCCGATTTGAACCTGGTTGCAAAACTGGTTGGCACATACGAGACGCCTCTCGGCAGGAAGATCGGCGTCAAACTGACTCGGGACAACGATGTCGTACTGTCGGATCCGGGCGGGCCCGCCGATGTCCTCAAACCCTTGAAAAATCTGCAATTTCGTAGCACCGAGCTTCCGGATGTCACATTCGAATTTGTCCTCGAGGACGGTCGCGTAACCGCGCTTCGTCACTGGGACGCACATGCGGAGTTCGAGTGGCCGCGTATCGCCGACACCGATGAGGCGGAGCGGGCCGACGACCGCCGGACGCCAACCTCCGAACCCGCGTCATCGGGCACCAACTAGGCCATTGACCCGGTGACGATTGGTTGATAGTAACCGGTAGCTTTCGGGGAGAGAATGCGAACGTCTTCAAATCCGGCGTTCGAGATATGGGCCGCTATCTCGTCAGTCGTGATAGCTCGATAGTGACCGACAAAATGATGCGACTTCCAGTCAGCATCGCCTGTCTGGAGAGTGATGTAGAGGTGAACCGAGTAACGTCGATCATCGTGCCAGTCCCAGACCTGATGGACGATGCGCCGAAGACCGCTGTCCATGAACATTGCAGGTGGTGTCGCCGCGGGTCGTTGAGCCATTAGCGCACCGTAGTCACGCAAACTCACGAAGATGTGCCCGCCCGATCGCAGGGTCTTGCGCATTGCTGCAAACGCTCGAGCCACGTCGTCGTCGCTGTCGAGATGCGGGATTGCGTTGTCGAAAGCGATTACCACCCCATACTTGCCGGCTTCGCAAGTGGCAAGCAGCCGCATATCATCGATACGAAACTGGATGTCGAGCTTTCGCGTTAGCGACTCGCGGGATGCCCGTTCGATCTCCCGTATCGATATATCCGTCCCTTCGATGTCATAGCCCGCGCGTGCAAGGCCTATGGCTTGAGTCCCAATCCCGCAGGCGCAATCAAGAACCACGCCGGCAGTAGAGGGCGGCGGAAGAAGTCGCGCAAGGATTGCCTGTTGACGCTCTATCGCCTGCTCCCAATCACCAAAAATCAAATGATAGAAAGAAGCCATATTGTCGTAAAAGCTATCTGCTGGTGAGTTCATCCGATCCCCGTGCAAGTGAGAGAGAAGTACTTGCGAGAAAATGCTGCGCGGCTGCATCCGCCTTAATGCCTCATAACCGACCAAGCCTCGATAACTATGCCTCGCCTGGATTCGCTCGTGGGGCCCGCTCCCTAACGAATTTGTGCAGGAAGTATCTGCTCATGTCTACCGCCGAAGCCGAACAGGCAAGCCCCAAGAGGTCACGAGTAACATGCGATGCAGCTCGCATGTTTTGCTCCCTGAGATTCTAGCGGTCGGAGCCGACTCAATGGCCGAGCAAACATCCGCATACCGGAATCTTCTGTAATACTTGAAAACACTCATCGAATATATTCGAACTAGAATCGCGTCTGCTTGCGTTGCTTGTGCCGGTCTGGAGCACAAGTCGTCAATTGAGCGGACAGCGCTATATGACAAGAATTCACCCCACAGCCGTTGTCGAGAAAGGCGCCGAACTGGATGACTCCGTCGAAGTCGGTCCCTATTCCGTAATAGGCGCAGATGTCTCGATTGGCTCCGGCACCGTCGTCGGGTCGCATACCGTGATTGAAGGATTGACCACGATCGGACAGGAGAATCGCCTTGGGCACCACGCGGCTATTGGTGGTCGTCCTCAGGACATGAAATACGCGGGCGAAAAAACGCGGCTTGTCATCGGCAATCGAAACACCATTCGTGAATTCACAACCGTACATACAGGAACTGTTCAAGACGCAGGCATCACCACAATCGGTGACGACAACTGGATTATGGCCTACGTACATATCGCTCACGATTGCCGGATTGGTAGCAAAGTGATCATGGCCAACGGCGCACAATTGGCTGGGCATGTGGCGGTCGAGGACAACGCAATTCTCATGGGTGTGTCTGCTGTACACCAGTTCGTGAGGATCGGGGCTCACTGTGTTGTCGGAGGTGCCTCGGCCGTCGTTCAAGACGTGCCGCCGTTTGTCATGGCTGCCGGCAATCGGGCAGAACCTCATGGTATCAATCTCGAAGGATTGCGTCGCCGCGGCTTTTCCGCCAGCACTATCTCGGCGTTGCGGAACACCTATAGGATTCTCTATCGGCAGGGCTTATCTCTTGAGGAAGCGGCTGCGGCGCTAGACGAACTCGAGATTGAAGGCAAGGAAGGTCGCGCCGCAGTAAGCTCAGTCGCTGATTTTATCCGTCGCTCGGACCGAGGTATCATCCGTCCTCGGTCAGGTGAGACAGCATCGCCTGCACTATAGGCCGACGACAGACCGCCCTTAAGGGATCAATCAACGTGTTGGTCGCCTTGTCACGGCGAGATATTTCGAAGTGCGTAGCGCGGCAGTCGTCTCACTTGCAGTCTCAGTGTCCCCTCTCGGTCACTGTCTCTTCCGCCCTGTCGACGATTCACGTTGTGTGTCGACTGTCTGCTCATGGCCCGAGCGTGGCCGTCCGGATTGTATCTTCGGCACTCACCGTGCCGATTGATCAGGTATTCGATACATGACGGACAGGTACTTTGGCGTCTCCTGGCGACCTTCTATAACACCGCCGAGACCTTCGGCAATGCGACGGCTTGGATAGTTTTGCTCGGCCACTGGGTATGCGAAATTCCTGATGCCGAGTGCCGTGCTAGCCCATTTCGCCACCAAGCTCACAGCCTCACGGCCGAAACCTCGCGCGTGTAGATCTTCCCGAATCCAGACGCCCAATTCCGCGCTTGCGATCCGGACATTGTGCACGCCAGTCAATCCAACAAAGCTGCCGTTGTCCCGTTGACGGATCGCAAACGTGAAATCCGTTCCGTCGGCGATCGTCGAGAGCCAACGCCGCCAGATTTGATCAAATACCGATCGATCGGCGGGTGGCTCCCATGACATGAAACGCGTGAGTGAAGGGGTAATGCAGCCAAACGTGTCCTGAGCATCGCCAGCGGCGAACGGCCGAATTAAGAGTCGCGGCGATTCAATATGTATTTCGTCCGAGCGCGGTAGCATGTTTTCCCTCCTGGCGTGCCGTTGTATGTAGGATCGTCGGCGATTTACGTATCTCTGTGTCGAAGGTCCCATGTTGGCCGCGCAGAGTTCGACAGGCTCTTCAGGCCAGTAACGCGATACGGTAGCGAAGCGTCTCGGCGGATCCGTATTCCGCCGTCTTTCTAAAGCGTTCGATCAAGACCCCGTTGCACGTAGAGATAACCTTTTGCGACGCTATATTTCCCGGATCAACCGTTAGCTTGACGTAGGGCATGCCTTGTCGCCGCGCTTCACAAAGCATCAGATTCAGCGCTTGTCTGGCGTAGCCCTTGTCCCGCTTCCAGGGCACGACAGCAAAGCCGATATGTCCGAGTACATAGGGCGGCAATTCGGCAGTTCCGACCTGCCAGCGAAATCCGATCGATCCGCTAAACTCGCCGTCCCAGATCCACCGTACAATGCTTGGCAGGCGAGCGACCGTAGAGCCGTCGGGCAAAGGAATCGGACTGCCTGATGCCGTAGGATCATCCAGCCCGTTGACAAACTCCTCCGCGTTCAGCGCGATCGCGTGCAACTGTTCGCGCGCAGCGACTTCCTTGCGAACATTGTCAGGTGACCATCCCGCCTCAAGGGCCGACGTATAGCTGGGTAGCAAAGCTGTTGTGGGTCTCAACAGTTCGATTGTACTCATCGGTTCGGTATGCGTATGGGAGCGATAATCGTCAACTGTCTAAGGGGTATTGCCGACCGTCTCAAAGTTGCCGTTATGGTCTACCACTTGGTCCCGGTCCCGCACCGACAGTCAATCTCTGTCGATTGTCTCAGGCCAAAATTGAGCCAACCAATGTAACGCCCACGGACAGGACGAGAGGGGTCATGCACCACGCATGCGAGTTGCCTTCTTCCGTATCCCCGGAGGAATGTGTCTGTTCTTGGAGGGGCTCCTGGGTTGAGAAAATCCATCGGATACCGTACCAGGCTGGGGAGATCAAAACAAAAGATTGAAAGACCGAAAGCACCAGCATTACTGCAGGATTCATCTAGAGGAGCAGCAATGCGCGTTTTATTCCCAGGTCTCCCGCCGGCTGAATAAGCGCGGCGAACAGGCGCGCCGACGAGAAACTGCAGCAATGCTTAACGCAACAGCCGGCAGCCGCCGCTGCCGGTCGTGCCCCTTCTCTAGCGGTCCCTCTTAGCCGTTCATTTGCTGAATCCCGGCCAGTCGCCACGTCTGATCGCCGTGCGTGCCCTTCACCAAATTCCAGATCTCCTGGAATGGCTCTGCGGTCTGATTGTCATCCTCCCGGATTTGACCGTGAAAGCGCACGCTTACCAGCGTCTCGTCCACATTGCGTTCGGTGGACAGCACCTCGGCGTCGAGTCGCGTGACGTCCGTTACGCTTCGCTCGCGGCCGCGCGCTTCAAGGTCCTGCTTGAGCCGCATGAACATCTCCGGCGTCGTCAACTCGAACATGTCACCCTGCTCGTTCCGGTCCCATGCGCTCTGAAGACGCATAAACATGTCTTTCGCCGAAACCAGAAACGCGGCCTGATCAGCCTTTGACGAGAGGTCCGCTGCTGTCACCGCTCCCGCAGCTGCAGCCGCCCCTACTGCCGGGCATCCCCAGCCACCAGGATTCGCTTCGGGACGCTGTTGCCCGATCCGATTCAGGAATGGCGAGCCGTTCGTCTGCTGGCGGCCCGCCGCCCCCTGTCCATAAGCGAAATCCGGACGACGCCGGTTGGCGATGAAGCGATACAGCAGCATGCCGCCAAAGATCACCAACCCGATGAGCAGCGCGTTCGACAGCATTTGCGCGAGCTCGTCACCGAGACCAAACGACGACAGCAACGCCGCAATGCCGAGACCGGCGGCAAGACCTGCGAGCGGACCCATCCAGCGGTTGCCCGCCGCTGCGGCAGGCGACTGCGCGGCCTGCTGCGCAGGCTGGGCTTGCTGGCTTCGTTGCGCCTGCCCGGACTGCGGCGCCGCTTGCGTCTGACGCCCGATACTTTGGCTACCGCCTACCCGCTTCGCTTCGGCATCGTTCGAGGCGATCGCGCCGAGAGCAAGCAGGCCTGCCAGACCGAACGCCGCGGTTCCGCGCGCTATCGCACCGGCCGCATGCCGAACCTGATTGATGAATTGCTTGAACATAAGAAGCCTCCTCAGTTGATTCAAGATACTTTCGTCATCACGCGCGTTGCACAGCCACGCGACAACAATTCGGATCGCAAACTTATTGACTGATCGAACGTGACGCCGATCGCGTCTTCCATTCGCTGTGGCCGCCCTGAGAGCCGTCGCCGTGAATGTAGCGCACCAGTTGCTGGATCGTGTGCTCCTGCTCGGCGATCTGGTTCTTGACGAGGTCGCCGATCGACACCATCCCGATCACCTCCCCTGCCATGATCACGGGCAGATAACGTATCCGGTGCTCGGTCATCAGCGCCATGCATTCGTCGGTTGTCTGCTGCGGGCTGACGTAGCGGACCGTCGGCGACATGATTTCGCATACCCGCGTATTCCGCGACGAACGGTCCATCAGGACGATTTTCCGGGCGTAATCGCGCTCGGTGACGATGCCGGCCAGGCGCCCTTCATGCACGACGATCAGCGCTCCGACGTGCCGGTGCGCCATGGTCGCAATCGCGTCGTAAACCGATGTGGATGCCTGCGTAGACCACACTGTCTGCGAAAGTTTTGAACGAAGGAATTGCCCAACGGATGCCATATGTCACCTCCCTGCTGTCGTTAGCGCCCGCTGGCGTCCGGACGCGATATCTGAATCTAACTGAACCCGACAGAACATAAAATTCGTATTTTTGTTGTCAATCGTCCGGAAAAACCGTAGCTTTAGTTCATCAAGGGAGGTCGCGTGAACTTTAAGCATTTGCATTACTTCTGGGTGGCCGCGCACGCAGGAGGAATCGCCCGCGCCGGCGAGCAGTTGCACATCTCGCCCCAGACGCTCAGTGGCCAGATCAAGCTGCTCGAGGAAGCGCTGGACAAGAAGCTGTTCAGGAAAAATGGGCGCACGCTCGAACTGACCGATGTGGGCCGCCTGACGCTCGGCTACGCAGACGAGATCTTCTCGTTGGGCTCAGAACTCGAAAGTGCGGTGCGCCGCGAAAGTGAATCCGGCGCTCAGACGCGATTTCGCGTGGGGATTGCGGATTCGGTGCCGAAGGCCATTGCTTACCGGCTCCTCGAACCGGCGCTGGGCGCCTCGGTGTCGCTGCGCATGATCTGTCACGAGGGCAAGCTGCATGCGCTGCTCGCGCAACTGGCGGTGCACCGGCTCGATCTGATCATCGCCGATGCGCCGATTCCCGCCGACGTGAACATCAAGGCGTTCAATCACCGGCTCGGCCGCTCGTCGCTAGGCTGTTTTGGCGCACACGCGCTGATGCAAGGCAACCAACCAGGCTTCCCAAAACTGCTCGGTCAGGTGCCGGTATTGTTACCCGGTACCGACTCCGCTGTGCGTCGCAAGCTGGACCACTGGTTGGCCTTGCATGCCATTGCGCCGCATATCGTCGGCGAATTCGACGATGGCGCGATGACCATGGCGTTCGGTCGCGAAGGGCGCGGCGTGCTGTTTGCACCCACCGTGCTGGACAGCCAGTTGCAGGCGGAGCACAAACTGACAATGGTTGGACAGATCAGCACCATTGTCGAAGAATTCTTCGCGATCTCGATTGAGCGTCGCATCAGTCATCCCGCTGTCGCGATGATCATGGACGCGGCGCGCAGCGAGTTATTCAACGCATAGACGGATGTACTGCTGCAGACGCCGCCCTTACTCAACTTCCCTTTGACAACCCGAAAGCCGAAAGGCTATGGTAATAACGCGGTTTCGGGAAAATTTCGCCTGCTACCTCTCTGCGCACGACGCTTATTGCTGCCCCGCGCGCCTGCCTCACATCCTGTCTTCATGAATTTGATGCAACTGATACGAGGGGCGCAATCATGGAGTTGAACTATCGAGTTCTCGAGAAGGTGGCGTTTTCTGCCGTCGTGTTGTCCGCGTTGGGCTGCCTCGGACTCATCATTCGCGAGAAGTTTCCAGGGATTCTGGATATGCTGCCGCGAGGTCACGGCGTAGTTGTCAGTGAGTACGCGTTGGCCTGCCTGTTTCCGAGCGACTGCGAGCAAGTACTCGATCACCTGAAGGCGGCTGATGAGCGCACCGCCGCGCTCGCCTCGGAGCGGCCGGAATAGACCCGCCGGCGCCGTTTGCTCGCCAGCCTGTCCGCTGGTTCTGGCCACATCGACGCGACGGTATCCGTCCGCGCCGCGTCGACACGGTGACATACAGTGCGTACATCGAAAGCGGCAATAGGACCCAAATGATCTTTGAAACCCTTTGAGACCCTTTGAAATCATGCCCTGGCACGCCTTGATGGAATACGGGAACGCGACGGAGCCGAAACGCTACCGCCGCCGCACGCAACTCGCACGACGCATTCACGCCCGTCATCCCTCTATCGCTTCTCGTCCCGCATGAAATACCAGTGATACAACATGCGCTGCCCGACACGCCTGAACGGCGCGAACAGATGCGGCGGCAGCGGTGACGTGAAAATCGGCAGGGTCTGCTGCGCGCCCTTGCCTGCTATTCGCTCCGCAAGACGCCGCCCGGCCTGCGACGAATACGACACCCCGTTGCCGCCATAACCGAGCGCGTAATACACCGACTGCCGCGGATCGGGCTGAAACACGCGCGGCATCATGTCGTGACTGACATCGACCCAGCCCCACCACGAATAGTCGACGCCGATGCCCTGCAGCGCCGGAAACTTGCGCTGCAACCCGTGCATCAGCAGTTCGAAGTGCCGCGGATGCGGCGCGTCGCGGCCCGTAATCGCGCTGCGGCTGCCGATCTGCACGCGGTTGTCCGGCAGCTTGCGGTAATAGAAACGCAGCGTGCGCGTATCGGTCAGCACCTGGGTCGTGCGAAAGCTGCACGCGTCCAGTTCGGACGCCGTAAGAGGCCGCGTGACCATCGAGTTCGACAGGATCGGCATCACCTTGTTGTGCAGCGAAGGATGCAGACCCGGTGCCGTGTAAGCGCCCGTCGCAATACCGACCGCACGCGCGCGCACGATGCCGCCCGGCGTGCGCAGATGATGCACATTGCCCACCGTCTCCCACCCGATGACGGGACTCGCCGTATGCACCTTCGCCCCCGCTTCGCGCGCCAGCCGCAAATAACCATAGGCGAGCTTGAGCGGATGAATGCCGATGCCTTCGGGCTCGTGCAGCGCGCCCGCCGCCTCGGCATCGTTCACATGGTCACGGCGAAACGCATCGGCGCCAAGCAATTCGGACGGGTAGCCGAACACATCCTTCCAGACCTTCGCTTCGGCCGCGAGCTTTTCCATGATGCGCGGCCGGTGCGCGATCAGAAAATGGCCGCCCGGCTGCGGATCGCAATCGATCGACGCCACAAGCGACTTGAAGGTCTCGAAGCCCTCGCGAATCTCGTCGTGCATTTTGAGCGCGACATCCTTGCCCCAGCGTTCGATCCACTGCGAACGCGAGAGTCGCCCCGACGCGTTCTGCCCCTGCCCGCCGTTGCGGCTGCTGCAGCCCCAGCTGATACGGTTCGCCTCGAGCACGACGGCGCGTATGCCGTGTTCGCGAGCCAGAAAAAGCGCCGTGCACAGCCCCGTATAACCGCCGCCGATAATCGCCACGTCCACATCCATATCGCGCGCGACCGGCCCATCGTCGGGCGGCGCAGCGCCGGCCGTCGCGGCCCAATACGTCGGTGCATACTGCTTGCCCTGCCCCGGCCCCGGCGAAACGAGCGGGTCGTAGGTCGGATCGTATTGCGAGTAGCCGTCACCGCTGCCGCCGCCATCGCGAACGATCGGCGACGGCTGCCCGAGATGAATCACACCGTGTTTCATGCGAATCTCCCAGTGCGCGTCAGACGGGTTGTTGCGGACGGTCCTTGCGGAAGGCCCGTTTCACCGCGATCAGACCGTCGCGGAATTCGAACAGATCGCAGCCTTCCGCTTCGATGCGAAAACCCTGCGCGTGCGTGCCGCTGAACACCCATTCGGAAACACCGCGATCGCCCGCCACAAAATGCCGGCCGTGCCCCCAATGTGCGTCGGGAAATGCTTTGAAAACCGCTTCGAAGGCCGCACGCACGGCTTTTTTGCCGACATACCGGGTGCCGTGCACGTCGCTTCCGCCGGCTGCATCGAAGACGCAGTCGTCGGTCATGAAGTCCATCAACGCATCGGCGTCGTGGCGGTTGAAGGCAGCGGAAAAAGCGGCGAGCGTGTCGGCCGTGACGGCCGGCTCATTGAGTGTGTCGGGCATACCGTGTCTCCAGTGGAATGACTGCACCGCAACACAGGTTCACGCTGCGCGCGGTGGCACTGTCGACACGTTAGGTAAGGCGCGCGCGCGGCGGTAGTTCCAGTTGGACGGATTCGCCTGGGCCAGCGACGAAATGCGTCAGTGCTCCTGCGATGCGCAGGTCTCGCGCATCACTTCCGCGAGCACCTGCACGCCGGCCTCGATCTTTTCAGGCTTGATCGCGGAAAAGCCCATACGAAAGCACTGTTGCTGCTCGAGCCCCGCCATAAAGAACACATTGCCGCGTTCGATCAGCACGCTGCGCGCTTCCGCGTCGGCCGCGAGGCGCGCCGCATCGAGCCCGGGCGGCCCTTCGACCCAGCACGACGCGCCACCCGTCACCGGCACGTAGCGCGCTTCGGGCATATGCGCATCGAGCGCCGCCATCAGCCGTTGCGCGCGTTCGCGGTACGCATGCGCGAGCTTGCGCAACAAGGTATCGTGATGGCCGAGCGCGAGGAAATTGGCGAACGCGCGCTGGATCAGCGCCGCCGGATGCCGCACCATCAGTCGCCGCAACGCGCGCAACTCGCGGATCAGATCGCGCGGGCCCACCACATACCCAAGACGCAGCCCCGGCGCAAAAGTCTTCGACAAACTGCCGATGTAGATCACACGATCGGCCGTATCGAGGCTCTTCAACGCCGGGTGCGGCGCGCCGGTGAAATTGTTCTCGCTTTCGTAGTCGTCCTCGATCACGACGAAGTCATGCAACCGCGCGAGCTTCAGCAACGCGCGGCGCCGCTCGATCGGCATCGTCACCGAAGTCGGGCATTGGTGGCTCGGCGTCACGCACACGTAATCGCATTGCGCGAGCACGTCATGGTCTTCGACCGTGCGCACGCCGCCGCCGTCCACCGCGAGCGGCAACAGCCGCGCATTGCGCGTCAGAAAGATATTGCGTGCGTCGGGATAACCCGGGTTTTCGAAACCGACCGTCGTGCTTTCGTTCGCGAGCAAATCCGCCACGAGGTAAAGCGCCTGCTGCGCGCCGATCGTCACAACGATCTCATCGGGCTTCGCGAACACGCCACGCCGCGGCAACACGCGGGTGCAGATCTGCTGGATCAGCCCCTCGTCGTCGCGCTCGATCAGATCGGGCGCCCAGTTGCGGATTTCCATGACCGATAGCGCCTTGATACAGCACTCGCGCCAGTCGTTGGTCGGAAAAAGCGTCTGGTCGAATTGACCGTAGATAAACGGATACTCGTAGTTCTGCCAGTTACGCGGCTTGACGATATTGCGCTGCATCGAAGGCGGCCGCGCGATGCGCCGGTTCCAGTCCGGGCGCGCGTGGGCATCGCCATGGTCCGGCGCCGGTGCGCCGGCCGCATCGGCATCGGCGTCACGCCACCGCGCGAAGTCGTGCTGCCCTTCGAGCATCGACGGATTCACGAAATGGCCGCTGCGCTCGCGCGAGATCAGATAGCCCTCTTCGACAAGCTGCTGATACGCGAGCACCACCGTATTGCGCGCCACGCCAAGCTGGTCGGCCAGCTCGCGGCTCGACGGCAATGCGTGCCCGGGCATCAGCTGACCGTCGAGGATCGAGGCGACCAGCATTTGCCGGATTTGCGCCTGCAGGCTCAGGTTCGGCTCGGGCGAACGCTCGAACCGCTGGGTCCAGAGAACCGACGAAGCCCGGCTAGGCATGTTTTCTCCTGAAGGCGGCCGCACCAAATGCGGGAAAAAGGGAAAAGTGCGGGAAAACCCGCCCATATGCGGGGCCGGCTGGCCGAATGTGGACTCAACGATCGTCGCCGTCTGGCACTAACTTGAGCCGATCACTAATGACGATACTCGAAACAATCCGTTTCGAACGATTGGGGCAACCCCGGTCGATGCGGGCCCAATCCGCGAGCCCCATCCGCGAGCCTGGTCCGCGAGCCTCATCCGCAAGCCTCATCCGATATAGCGCGACCTACCCATCAGGAGACCTGCCCATGAATGCCCTACTCACCCGGCTTTTGCGCAGTGGTTTGCGCGGCGGTTTGCCCGGTAGTCCAAAGCGTCCGCGTCCGGGCCGGCCGCGCCTGGTCCAGTTCGTGCGCTGCATGGTCGTCGCGACGCTCGCCGGATTTGCCGCGCACGCGTCGTACGCCGAAGACAAGGAAGTGACGATCGCGTACCAGCAGATCGTGGACCCGTGGATCGTCGCGATTGCCAACGGCTCGATCGAGAAAGCGACCGGCTACAAGATCAACTGGCGGCAGTTCGAATCGGGCGCGAAAGTGGCCACCGCGATGGCCTCGGGCGATGTGAAAGTCGGCGTGATCGGCTCGAGCCCCCTTGCCGCGGCCGTGAGCCAGGGCGTCGATCTGCAGCTGTTCTGGATTCTCGACGGCATCAACGAAGCCGAAGCGCTGGTCGTGCGCAACGGCGCGAATATCACGAAGCCCGCGGATCTGAAAGGCAAGACAGTCGGCGTGCCGTTCGTCTCGACGACGCACTATCACATGATGTTCGCCCTGCAGCACTTCGGCATCAGCCCGTCGAGCATGAAGATTCTCAATATGCAGCCGAACCAGATCGTCGCGGCGTGGGAACGCGGCGATATCGATGCCGCCTATGTGTGGAATCCCGCACTCGCGGAGCTGAAGAAAAGCGGCAAGGTGCTGATTACGTCGGGCGAGCTGTCCAAACTTGGCAAACCCACGTTCGACGGGATTGCGGTAGACCGCAAATGG
This sequence comes from Paraburkholderia sp. 2C, assembly GCF_054589215.1. Taxonomy (NCBI): domain Bacteria; kingdom Pseudomonadati; phylum Pseudomonadota; class Betaproteobacteria; order Burkholderiales; family Burkholderiaceae; genus Paraburkholderia; species Paraburkholderia sp. 2C. The sequence continues at coordinate 856,197 of NZ_BAAILL010000036.1, forward strand.
GGCGAGGATCATAAGGACTTCATGGCGAAGTTCGTCAAGGCGATCGCCGACGCGGACGAGCAGTACCGCAAGCACCCTTCCTCCTGGAACGCGCAATCGCCGCAGGCCGCGGCGATTGCGAAGACCATCGGCGGGTCGCCGGCCGACGTACCGGAAGCGCTGTCGCTCTACGCCTTCCCGACGCTCGCCGAACAGGCTTCGCCGCAATGGCTCGGCGGCGGCAACTCGAGCCGCGCCGCCTTCGCGTTGAAAGACACGGCGACATTTCTGAAGGACCAGCATCAGATCGGCACCGTGCAGCCCGACTACGCGAAATTTGTCACCCCGGCCTATGTCGAGGCCGCGATGAAGCTCAAGTAAACGCTGCGGATGACGAACGATCCGCCGCCGCACATCAGGAGGCACTATGGAAAGCATGAGAGTCAGGAACGTGAGCGTGGTTTTCCCGGGGCGCACCGCCGGGCAGACCGTGCAGGCGCTCGACGACATCAACCTGACGATCAACTCGGGAGACTTCGTCGTCGCGCTCGGCGCGTCGGGCTGCGGCAAGACGACCCTGCTCTCGCTGATGGCGGGCTTTATCTCGCCGACGCAAGGCGAGCTGCTGCTGGGCGGCGAAAAGATCTGCGGGCCCGGCGCCGATCGCGGTGTCGTGTTTCAGAAGCATGCGCTGCTGCCATGGCTCAACGTGATCGACAACGCGGAGTTCGGCCTCAAGCTGCAAGGCGTGCCAAAGGCGACGCGCCATGAAATCGCGGTGCGCAATCTCGCGCTGGTCGGCCTGCAGGACTTTCACAAGCACATGATCTATCAGCTCTCGGGCGGCATGCAACAGCGCGTGGGCATCGCCCGAGCACTGACCTGCGATCCCGCGATGCTGCTGATGGACGAGCCGATGGCCGCGCTCGACGCGCTCACGCGCGAGACGATCCAGGAACTGCTGCTCGACGTCTGGCGACAGACCAACAAGATGTTCTTCTTCATCACGCATAGCGTGGAAGAGGCGCTGTTTCTCGCGAGCCGCCTCGTCGTGATGTCGCCGCGGCCCGGCCGCGTCACGCACACGTACGACCTCGATTTCAATCGACGCTTTCTCGAAACGCGCGACGCGCGATCGATCAAATCGAGTCCCGACTTCATCGCGATGCGCGAGCGCGTGCTAGGCATCATCTACGGCGATGAGAAAACGCATCAGGCTGAAAACGAGGTGACGCATGTTTAGTTCGAAGTTGGGACAGACGCTGACGCACGAGCACGCCGAGCCGGACAGCCGCGACACCGCGGCACCGCCGCCGCGCAAACCGGTGCGCCGCTCGCGCGTGCTCGCAAAAAAGCCCGTCAAGCCCGGCGATACATTTGGCGTGCCCGGACAAGGCAGCAGCTTCGCGATCAGCCTCGTCACCGTCATTGCGTTCGTCGGCCTGTGGTTTATCGCCACCAATCTGCACTGGATCAAGCCGCTCTTCCTGCCGTCGCCGCAGGCCGTGTACCAGAAGTTCCTGTATGTCGCGACCGAAGGCTTTGCAAACTCGACGCTGGCGCAACACACGGGCATCAGTCTGTTGCGCGTGTTCGGCGCCTTTCTGCTGGCGTGCGTGACGGCAATTCCGATTGGCATCCTGATGGGCGTGACGCGTCTCGCGCGCGGCGTATTCGATCCGCCGATCGAGTTCTACCGGCCATTGCCGCCGCTCGCCTATTTGCCGCTCATCATCATCTGGTTCGGCATCGGCGAGTTTTCGAAGATCCTGCTGATCTACCTCGCGATCTTCGCGCCGCTCGCAATCGCCGCGCGCGCGGGCGTGCGCTCGGTATCGATCGAGCAGATTCATGCCGCGTACTCGATGGGCGCTTCGCGCACGCAGGTGGTGTTCCATGTGATCCTCAAGGCCGCGTTGCCCGAAATCTTTACAGGCATGCGCATCGGCATCGGCGTGGGATGGACCACCCTGGTGGCCGCCGAAATGGTCGCGTCGACGAGCGGTCTTGGCTTTATGGTGCTCAACGCCGCGGAGTTTCTGTCAAGCGACGTCGTGATCATGGGCATTATCGTGATCGGCTTCTTTGCGCTGTGCTTCGACCTGCTGATGCGCTATGTCGAGAAGGTGCTCGTGCCGTGGAAAGGCAAAGTCTGAAGCGCGCGTGAAGTCCATCTGACGCCCCGATATCGATGCACATCTATATGTTCAAGGACCGCAGCGCACGTGCGATCACGATCGAGTTCGACGAGCGCCGCGGCCGCGCCGTGGCGCGGCATCGCGATCAGCCCGTCGGCTGGGTCCATTTCGAACCGGCGACAAGCACGCCGGGCGGCGCGCGGGCCACACTCGTCGACCTGTTCGTCGAGCCCGCGTACCGGCGCTCGGGCATCGCGCATACGTTGCTCGCGCATCTTTCTCAGGAAATGGACGGACCGATCGAGGTCGATGTCGCGAGTAGCACCGGAGGCACGAGGGGCACGAGGGGCACGAGGGGCGCGCAGGGTGCCGAATTCAGCGCGTTATGCAGCCATCTCGCGTGCGAAGGGCTGATCGTTTCGGGGTCGAGCTAGCGCGTTATCGCGAGTGGGCGCGATCGCCGTCCTGCGCCGCAGCCTCGTGCGCCGGAACGGAAAACTCGAACACGGCGCCGTGCGGCAGATTTGCGCCGACGCGCAGCGCGCCGCCATGCGCTTCGATGATCGAGCGGCAAATCGACAATCCCATGCCAAGTCCGCTGGCCTTGGTCGTATAGAACGGCGCAAAAAGCCGGTTCGTATTCGCGGACGGCACGCCCGGCCCCGAATCGCCGACCGCGACCAGCACCGCGCCCGGCTCGCCGTTGCGCGTGCTGATCGTCAGTTCGCGCGGCCCGTCGTCGACGGTGCTCATCGCCTCGATTGCGTTGACGATCAGGTTCAGCATCACCTGCTGCAGTTGCACGCGGTCGCCCACGACGAGCGGCAAATCGACGGCAAGCCGCATCGCGACGCTTACGCCGTCCTTCTCGGCCTCGCCGCGCGTCAGCGCGACGACCTCGCGAATCGTGTCGTTGATCTGCAGCGTTTCCTTGCAGATCGGCGCGTTCTTGACGAGGCCATGAATCCGGTTCATCACGTCGCTCGCGCGCATCGCGTCGGCAATGATGCGCTCGAGCACCTGGCGCACTTCGCCCAGCTCGGGCGGCACACGATCGAGCCAGCGCAGACCGGCCGCCGCGTTGGTGGCCGTCGATGCAATCGGCTGCTTGATTTCATGGCTGATCGATGCCGCAAGCTGACCCATCGTCGTCACGCGGTTCGCATGCGCGAGTTCGCGCTGCATTTCGCGCGCATCTTCCTCGGCGCGCCGGCGCTCGCTCAGGTCGAGCACGAAGGCAACGCCGCGGCTGCCATCCTCTTCGAACAGCGCGACACCAATCATCACCGGCACGCGACTGCCGTCCTTGCGCAGGTACTCCTTCTCGATCGGCTGCAGCATGCCCGTCGCGCGCAGCATCGGCACCCACACGCGCCTGTCGCGTTCGAGCCAGTCGGGCGGCGTCAGATTCATCCAGCTCATGCGCCCCGAGACGAGATCGTCGCGGTCGTACTGAACAATCCGCAGGAACGCGTCGTTCGCTTCGAGAATCGTGCCTTCGAGCGCGAAGATCACGATACCGACAATATTCGCATCGACCAGGCGCCGGATCTTGCCCTCGCGTTCGGCCAGATCGGCGTAAAGGCGCGCATTTTCGAGCGCGATCGCCGATTGCGAAGCAAGCAGCTTCAGCACCGCGACGCGCGCGGGCGCGAAGACGCGAGGCGCGAGGTGGTTCTCCAGATACAGCACGCCGATCAGCGTCGCGCGCGCGAGCAGCGGCAGGCACAGAATCGAGCGCGACTGCCGCTCGCGAATATAAGGGTCCGCCGAAAAGAAATGGTCGGCCGACGCATCGTCGAGCATCACGGATTCGCGCGAATGCAGCGCGTAGTGCAGGACGGATTGCGGCAAGGCGGCCGCATCCGCAACGCGATCGCGTATCTCGACCACGATCGCGTGCTCGCCGATCGACGCCTCCGCGGCAATATGCGCGTCGGCGCCGCGCATCACCACGAGCAGCCCGCGCTCCGCGCCGGCCTGTTCGATCGCCGAGCGCATCAGCACATCGAGCATCTTTTCGAGCACGATTTCGCCCGATACCGCCTGCGAGACCCTGATTACGGTCGCGAGGTCCAGATAGTCGACCGGCGCACCGATCGTCCCCGACGCCGTGGCGCCCTCCGCGGCACCCTCCGCCGGGTCGCCCGTCAGCTCCGGGTACGACTCGTCCAGTTGCCGGACCTTGCCGTTGGCGCCCCAGCGAAAATAGCCATATCGCGCATCGCGCAGATAAAGCCGGCCGATTCTGTCGAATCCGCGCGCGAGATAAAAGCGCGCCGCGAGCTCGTTCGCGAGCGCCTCGTTCTGCACGAAACCCTGCTCGCGCGAGGAGCGGATCGCGCGTTCGTACAGGCGCATCGCGTCGCCTTCGCGGCCCTCTATGCGCGCCATTTCCGCTGCGATCAGCGCGGCGCGATTCTCGAAGTTAGCCGGACACTTCTCGGCCCATAGCGCAATCTGCCGGCTGTGGCCGCCGATCGCGTCCATTTCGCCGCGCCGTTCGTACGCGCTTGCGAAACCGCACGGCGCGGCATGCGCAAGCGCTGCATAAAAGTGATATTCGGCCTGCTCGAACGAAGCCGGCGAGGTCCACAGCAGCGGCGCCGCCTTCGCCGCAGCCGCGACGGCCCCGGCAAAATCGCCGGCGAAATACCGCGCCTGCAACTTGCGAATCCAGTAGATGCAGCCCGGGTTTGCCAACCCCGGGTCCGCTTCGAGATGCCGCTCGAATTGTGCTTCGTCGAACTGCGCGTCATCGAACGATCCGAAGCGCGGCGTCAGCCCGCGCATCGCGCGGATAAACAGCAGATGCGCGGTCATGACATCGACAATCAGCCCGAAGCGCGCCTTCGATGCAAAGTCGAAGCCGCGCTTGCCTTCTTCATGCACCTGATCGAGCGGATCGCCCGAGGCGATCAGGTCGGTCATCAACGAAAAGTGAATATACGCCGCGAAACTGAGGTCGCCGACCTCCTCGGCTGCGCTCAACGCTTGCTGCAACAGCTCGCGGCCGCTGCGGATCGGGTTCGTCCACGGATTGATGCTATAGGCGAAGTTGTTGTAGCAGCGCGCCTTGAAGCGGCTCAGCCCCGGCCGCGCGGCCAGCTCGAGCGCGAGCTTGCCGAAGCCGAACGCGGCTTCATGATCGTCGAAAAACGTGCGCAGGAAAAAGCCGAGCAACGAGTACGCATAGACCGACCCGTTGCTGTTGCCATGCTCGACGCTGATGTTCGCGATGCGGCACACCACGAGGCAGCACAGGTTCATGTCGGTAAAGTACGCCGCGGGCACGATCTCGGTCAGCACCTCGACCATGGCCTTCGCCGCGGGGTCCGACATCGGCGGCAGCGCAGCGATCCGCTCGAACGGCTGCCGGTCGAGGCGCTTGCGCATCGTGCCGTATTCCGCGAGCACATCGTTCCACGTCGCCTCTGCCGGCCACGGCGCGCCGACGCTGCGCATATAGTCCGACGCCACCCGCACGCTCTCGTCGAACTGGTTGTGCATCGTGTAAAGAATTTCGCGCAGGCTGGCTACCGCGGCGAGATCCGTGAGACTGTTCGCGCGGCCGGCGAGCATCAGCAGGCGCGCTTCCGCCGCGGCGTCGCCGGTCAGCAATTCGCATTCGGCGCGCTGCAGGTCGAGCGCGAACACGAGTTTGTAGTGCGTCTGCCAGCTTTGCGCGGGCAGCAGCGCGCGGCCGGCCGCGAAATAGCTGATCGCCGACACATAAGCCGTCGATGCCTTGGCCCGCTTGCCGGCCATCAGATCGAGGCCGGCCACGCGCTCGCGTTCCTCGTCGGACGTGATCAGCGGCGCGCCCTGATTCAGCTGGTTGACGATCTCGAAGATCGCATCGTCGCGCCGCGCGGCCGGCGTATGGGCAGCCAGCATTCTGCCGATCTGCAGATGCGCCGCGGCGCGCGACGCTTCGGGAATCAGCCGATACGCGGCTTCCTGGACGCGGTCGTGCGCAAAGCGGTAGACGCCCGAGAGCCGCTCGACGAGCTCGAGACGCAGCGCATCCGACAGATCGGCATGCACGCGTTCCTCCGGGCTGCCGAGCGCGACGGCCAGCAGCCGGATATCGGCGGCATTGCCGATACAGGCCAGCTGCTGCATCGCGCTCCTCGTGCGCATCGGCAAGCGTACGAGCTTGCCGACCATCAGATCGACCACGTTGTCGGTGTACCCCTTCGCATCGATCGAATCGAGATCCCAACACCAGCGCGACACATCGTGCGCGAAGCGAAGCAGGCCCTCGTCGGCGAGTTCGGCAATAAACTGCCGCGCGAAAAACGGATTACCGCCCGTCTTCGTGTGCACCAGCTGCGCCAGCGCGCCGGCCCGCCGCGGACCGCAACGAAGCGCATCGGCGATCAGTTGCGACAGGTGCTCGCGCGCCAGCGGCGCAAGCTTCAGTTCCTCGACCTGCGCGCCCGCGTGCCGGATCGCATCGAGCTTTCTGCGCAGCGGATGGCTCGCGTCGACCTCGTTGTCGCGATACGCGCCGATCAGCAGCAGGTGGCGCAGGTCCGAGCGCGTGAGCAGATCGTCGAGCCAGTCGAGCGTGGCCGCATCGAGCCATTGCAGATCGTCGAGAAACAGCGCGAGCGGATGCTCGGGGCGCGCAAACACACCGACGAAGCGCCGGAACACGAGCTGAAAGCGCCGTTGCGCATCTTGCGGCGCAATGTCGGGCACCGGCGGCTGTTCGCCGATAATCAGCTTGAGATCGGGCACAACGTCGATCATCAGTTGCGCATTCGGCCCCAGTGCGTCGCACAGCGCCTTGCGCCACTCGGCCAGCTCCGCATCGCACTTCACGAGCAGCGGCCGCACCAGCCCCTGAAACGCCTGTGCGAGCGTCGAATAAGGGATGTCGCGCCGGTACTGGTCGAATTTGCCCGATGCGAACAGGCCGCGCGGCGGCACCAGCACCTTGTGCAGTTCGTGGACCACCGACGACTTCCCGATACCGGAATACCCGGCAACGAGCACGAGTTCCGGCGCGCCGCCCATGACCACACGGTGAAACGCCCCGAGCAGCACGTCGATTTCATGCGCGCGCCCGTAGAGTTTTTCGGGAATGACGAGCCGGTCCGGCGTATCGAACTCGCCCGGCGCGAAGTTTTCGATCGTTTGCCGCGCTTCCCACTGCGCGAGGCAGCGGCGCAAGTCGCGCTCGACGCCGCCCGCCGTCTGATAGCGCTCCTCGACGGTCTTCTCGAGCAGCTTCATGACGATCGCCGACAGCGCGCGCGGCATGCTCGCCATTTTTTCGCACGGCGGCACTGGCTTGCGCGCAATATGGCAGTGCACCCACTCGATCGGATCGGCCGCCGCAAACGGCAGCGAGGCCGTGAGCATCTGATAGAACATCACGCCGAGCGCATACAGATCGCTGCGCGCGTCGATCGAGCGGTTCATGCGGCCGGTCTGCTCCGGGGCCATATAGGCCAGCGTACCGGCAATGGTTTCCGGCGGCGCGGGCGCCTGGCGCTCGCGCGGCAGGCGCGACGCGATGCCGAAGCCGGTGAGCCGTACTTCGCCCTTCGCGGTGACCAGCACGTTGGACGGTTTCAGGTCCTTGTGAACGAGACCTTGCTGATGCACCTTGCCCAGCGCCGCGACGATCGCGATCGCAAGGCGCAGAAACCGTTCCACCGGAAGCGGCGCCTCGAGCAGCCGCGCGAGCGGCTCGCCGCCGGTATCTTCGAGCAGCAACAGCGTTTTGCCGCGTTCCCGGACGAGTTCGAGCGGTCTTGCCGCCCATGCGCAATCGAGTTCGTCTTTCAGGCTGTGCTCGTGCGCGAGCCGGTCGAGGCTCGCCGGCGTCGGATGCTCGGCCGTGGGCCGCACCGCCAGCAGGGCGACGCGCGTGCCGCCCTGCTGGCGGCACCACATGCGGCTCAAGGCCAATTCGCTGTCCGCCCACAACAGCTGGGAGCCGCCATCTTCGAGCATGCCGAACCGGAAGGACATCTGAACTGTTCGCTATCAGATCGGATTGCCTTTGTCGGGGCCGATGTGCAATGTCGCGCACGTGTTGAATCGGCGAGGCCGCGGTCGCGCAGACCGCGGTGAAAACTAGTCTGCCACAGCTACAGGACCTGCGACATGCTGACTTTCCAGAGCAGAAACGCAGAGCAGAAACGCAGAGCAGAAACGCAGAGCAGAGCGCTGCGTGCTTCGATTAAACTCGACATTAAACTTCAGATCATTGCGGGCGCCATGCCCCTGCGGCTTCGTTTTCGGAAATCCCGGTTCCCATTTTGAGGATGCTCGTCATGTATCAGGCCATAGCATGCTGCTTTGCCTCACAAAAAACACCGCTGCAACGCGAAAACCGATGCCCCTCTCCGCTACCGAAATCGACCAGACCTTGAGACGAGCGCTGGCGCGCGCGTTCGAGCACGATCCGATCGCCGCCTATGTGTTGCCCGACGAACGCACGCGCCTCGCGCGCCTTGAACGTGTGTACCGCATCTATCTGAACGCGTTCACGAGGCTCGGCATGGTCGTCGCGACCGATGAGCTCGACGCGGCGGCGCTATGGCTGCCGCCTGGCCGCTACCCGTTGACGGCGATGCAGAATCTGCGTCTCTTGCCCGCCATCCTGACCACATTCGGCCGGCAGTCCGCCCGCGCGCTGTACGTCATGTCGGCGCTCGAGAGCGCAGCGCCGCCGCGCGGCCATTACTGGTACCTCGGTGTGCTTGGCGTCATCCCACCGCGGCAGGGACGAGGCATCGGCACGAAGCTGCTCGAGCGCGAACTCGCGATCTGCGATGAAGCAGGGGCCGGCGCATATCTCGAAGCCACATCGGAGGTCAATCTGGCGTTTTACGAACGCCATGGCTTTCGCATTCGATCCGAACTGAGCCTGCGCGACGGCCCCCGTGTCTGGACGATGTGGCGTGATCCACGGCAACCGGCGCCCGTGTGAAGTCGCCGTCCGGCGTGCAAAAGCGGACCGCGCATGGGTGTTTCACATGGTTGATTTCCTGCGTGACCGCCTTTAACAGGTCGATCGACCGGCGAGCTTATCGACCCGCCAGCCGCCGCACCGTCTTGCCGATCCATCCGGTCAGCCCGTTGCGCACGACCACCGTGGCGATGCGCCGCGGCCCGAGCAGCAGCGCACCCGCCAGAATCGCGGCGGCGAGCGTCACATGCGGCGCGCTGACGGCCAGTTCGCGTATCGCCGACGCCGTGAAAACGGGCTTGCGGCGCGCGTCGGCCAGCTTCGCCGCATCGCGTGCGGCGAGCAGCCCGGCGCGCGAGGCGGCCATCCGCGCGCGCACTGCGGCTCGCGACGCGTCGTCATAGACGGTAGTCATTTGAGTGCCTCTTTAACCGTGTTCAGATCGTTGCGGATCTCTTCCTGCAGCGCCTCGAGCGACCAGACGGGCCGCTGCATCCGGAACATGACGAGCGCCGCGATCGACAGCACGAGCCACGCGCCGGCGACCGCCCACACGACATGAATGAAATAAGGCGTCGCCCAGAAGGTCGCGATGATCGCGATACAGACGAACGACAGCGTAAAGAGCCCGGCCACCGCGAGCGCGACGAGCGCGATGACTTCGCGCATCAGCCGCGTGCGCATCCGCGACGCCTCGATCGACAGCAGCTCGCTGTAGTCGCCGAGGCGCTCGACGCAAAAGCGGCTCACATTGCCCCACTGCGTCACTTTGGAATGGATCGACATGGCCGTGCTCCGTCACTGCGTGAACTGCCGCGCGAACGTGAACGCTTGCGCGAACGCCGTTCGCGCCGTGCTCAGCGATCCGAGTCGCCGCCGCGGTTCCACGCCCACAGCACACCGATCGCGAAACCGGCCGCGGCCGCGATCGCCAGCGTCGCCATCGGCTTCTCGACGATCGAATCGCGTGCGACATCCACAGCATCCGCATACAGTTGCTGCGTCTTGCCGCACAGCGCCTTGGCTTTGCCCGACAGTTGCTCGCCTGCATCGCCGATCACGCTGCCGACCGTCTCCTGCACCGTGCCGACCGCTTCGCGGACGACGCCTTCAGCCTTCGTCGTTTCCATCCGTGCTCTCCTCGTCATGGATTTGCCGGTATTCGGGCCGCACGCAACAGCGTGCGAAAACGGGATTTGCTTCACCGGCACATGTGCTGTGCAAGTTCTGCGCCATTGCGTGCAATGCGCGGATGCGTCGGCGGGGCATGCGGAATTTGTAAGGCTTACGTGTGCTGTATGCACAAGCAACCGGTGCGCTGCCTGGCGAACACGACCAAAGGTACGACCAAAGCTACGACCGAAGATGGAAAGCCATGGAAAGCCCAGGCGACTGGCTTGGGCGGCAGGGTTACACCCGATGAGGGTCCCGGGCATCGGCCGTCTGATGGTCGCTGGCAGTCAATGACGGTCACTGGCGGTCACTGGCGGTCACTGGCGGTCACTGGCGGTCACTGGCGGTCACTGGCGGTCACCGAGTCACGGACGAGCCACCGGCGCGGCGGCACCTGCCGACGGTCCGCCACCGGCGCCCGCCGCCGCCGCGCCCCGCTGCGCGGCAATGCGCGCCAGCGCAGCCTGGATGTTGTCGGGATAGTTCGTGTTGTCGCCCCATCCCGGGCGATAGCCGGCCTGTTCGACCTGAATCAGCTCCTGAACGACTTCGGCGCGCGTGAGGCCATGTTCGGATTGCGCCGTCGCAGCCAGCGGCCACGCCAGCAGCATGACAACGGCACCCGATAAAACGATCGACGATTTCATCGCCCACCCCCTGCGGTTCATGGCGTTTTCAATCTTTGAACGATCGCGCAAATTCCCTCGTTGCGCAAACATCGCGTGTTGGGCCTTTCCGGCTGGGCGCGTCGAGGTTGCGCGCAGGTTCAGCTGGCCTTCGGCTTGCGCCTGACCACGGGTTTCGCGCCTTTCGCGTTCTTGCCGCGCGGCGGTTGCGTGCCATCCGCGCCCGACGCCTCGGCGCCGGCGTGACCGCTCCCGCCACCGGCGAGATCGCCGAGCGCCGACAGCGTTTCCACATACGACAGAAACTGCTGAAGATAGTCGGGCGACAGCTCGTTCATCAGCGACAGCGCGCGATGCACGAGGCGGTTCGAATTGAGCGGCCCCGCGTTGCCCGGCACCTGCGCGAGCGACTCGCGCAACTGGCGGCCCGCGCTGAGCTTCGACCACGTTGCATGAAAGTACTGCAGCGTGTCGGCGAGGGTCTCGGCGCGCTCGGTGCGCCCGCTTTTCAGCGAAGCGGTCAAAGCCGCGAGCGTGGTGCCGCGCTGTGCGTTTGCGTTATCCGCCGGCGGGGGTTGCAATTCGGCTTCACGGCGGTTGCGTTCGATGTCTTCCGCATAGGCGGTCATCAGCGCCGCCAGTCGCGCGTCGAGCAGGCGCCCGAATTCGCCCTCTTCCGACGACAGCTGCGCGATGCGCCGCGCAAGCGCATCGAGCGCCGCAAAGCGCAGCGGATCGATGCGATCGGCGCCTGCCGCACGCCACGCGTCGAGCGTCGCGCGCGCGTCGCCGCGACCGCCATCGTCGAATGCGGCTTGGGGGAGCTGCGGCGTCTCGCGAACGTCACTCATTGCGCGTTACCCATTTGCACATCACGCCTTCCCTCACTGCGGCTTGCCGCCGTTGCCGGCCGCCTGGCGCGGCACCGGCGCGATCTCGACACGGCGGTTCTTCGCGCGGCCTTCGGCGTCGGCGTTCGAACCGACCGGCTGCTCGGAGCCGAACGCCGCCGCGAACACCGATTTGGCCGGCACGCCGTCGTCGATCAGCGCACGCATCACCGTCAGCGCGCGCTGCGCCGACAGTTCCCAGTTGTCCGCGAAACGGCGATTGCCCGCGCGCACCTGCTGGTCGTCGGCAAAACCGCTCACCATCAGGATCTCGTCGTTCACGTGCAGATACGCGGCGAGCGGCGCCGCCAGCGACTTCAGCAAGTCGCGCCCTTGCGGCTGCAACTGGTCCGAATTGAGCGCGAACAGCACATTGCCGCTGATGCCGATGCGCCCGTTGACGAGCGTCACGCGCCCCGCCGCGAGCGGCGCGGCAAGCGCTTTTTCGAGCGCCTCGCGCCGCGCTGCGTCGGCCTTGTGCTGCTGCACCTCTTTCTCGAGCCGGCTCGACAGTTCGAACTGTACGCCGATCACACTGACGAGAATCAGCACGAACGCGCCCACCAGCACCGACATCAGATCGCCGAACGCCGCCCAGATCGGCGCGCCCGGCTCGACGCCGACATCGATCTCGTCGCTCATGACGCGCGCGCTCCGGCCAGATGCTGCAGGTCTTCCATGATCTGCTTCTGCGACATCACGCTCAGGTCGATCACCTCGCGCGCCTGCGCGACGTAGTACGCGAGCTGTTCGTCGCTGCGCGCGAGCGACTGGTCGAGCGCGCGCTCGATGCGCTCGAGATGCGTCATCAGCTTGCCGTTCGATTCGCTAAACGAGGCGACGGCCGCGCCGAACGCGTCGCCCATGCTCGCCATTTCGATCGCGCTGGTCGCAACCTGCGCGGCGGCGATATCGAGCTTGTGCGCTTCGCTTTGGACCTTGCCCGAGAATTGCTCGCCCACGCGCTCGAGCAGAGTCGCCGAGGTCGACACGAGCCCGTCGATCGCCGCGCGCTGTTCGGTCGACGCGTGATTGACCGCGTCGAGCAGCGTCTCGAGCGTTTGCAGCAGACGTGTGCGTTCCTCGAGCATCGCCGTGTCGCGGACCATGCTTTCCGACAGGCTCCTGCGCAACGCGCCGATCACATCGGCGGCGGCCTTCGGCGCGTCCGACGCCGCGCTCACGAGCCGTCCGATTTCGTCGAGCGTGCCGCGCGCTTCGGCCTGCGCGCGTTCGGTGATCTCGCGCGCGGTCGCGGCAAGCGTGTCGCAGATCTGCTGCTGGCGTGCGGCGTGTTGCGCGCCGCTCTGCGCCCATTCGCGCGATAGCGCGGACGCGGTCTGTTCGAGCGTGCTCGCCCATGCGGCGAGGCGCTTGTCGTCGGCGGCGGCGAGATCCGTCTGCAGCGCCGCGTGCGACGCATCGACACGTTCGACGAGCGAGGCCGCATGCGAGTCGATGCTCGCGGCGGCGGCGGTCGTCGCCGCCGCGAAGGTTGCGCTGGCCGCGTGCATCGCCGCTTCGTGACGCGTGGCGAGCGCGTCGTGCGTCTGCGCGTGCTGCGCGAGCGCATCGGTCCATGTCTGCAGGGCTGCCGTCGTCGCCGCTTCGTGACGCGTGGCAAGCGCGTCGTGCGTCTGCACGTGCTGCGCGAGCGCGTCGGTCCACGTCCCCGAAAGCTGTGCCGCCGATGCCGCGAGTTGCGCAGCAACCTCGTCGAGCAGTTTCGCGGCGCGTGTGTCGGCGGTCGCGGCGAAGCGCTCGAGCGTCGCGCTCATGCGCTCGGCGAGCGCGTCGTTCGAGGCGCGTTGCGCGTCGAGCGCGCCGGTCCATGTGCTCGCGACCTGCTCCGCAGTGGAGGCGAAGCCGCGTGACAGTCCTTCCATCTGCTGTTGCGTCGCTTGCGCCGCGCGCTCGTGCAGCGCGGTGGTGTCGCGCGCGAGGCTCGCGAGCGTCGTCTCGACGACAGGCTGAAGCGCCGCGCCCACCGCGCGCGCATGCTCGCCGACGCTTTGCCGCAACGACTGCTCGACCGCATTCGCGAGCCGCGCGTACACCTGTTCGGTCTTCGCATGAAACTGCTGCTGGCTCGCCAGTTGCCGCTCGCTGGTGGCGGCGCTGTGCCGTTCGAGCGCGCCCATTAGCGTGTGCAGGCCGTCGATCAGCGCGGGCATCGCCTCGGCCTGACGCTGCATCAGCCGGAATGTTTCCTCGCGTTGATGCGCGGGCGAAAACACGCGCAGCACCGTCGCGAGCTTCGCGTCGAGCTGCTGCGCGACCTTGATGCGTTCGCGGCGACACAGCGCCGACAGCAGGCCCAGCATCGCCGAGGTGGCGACGCCGGCGATCGACGTGCCGAATGCAAAGCCGAGGCCGCGCACCGGCGCGGCAAGCGAGGCGCGCACGGCTTGCAGATCGGTGGCGGAATCGAGCGCGACGCCCGTGCCGCGCAAGGTCGCGGCCATGCCGAGCAGCGTGCCGAGCATGCCGAGCAACACGAGCAGGCCGACCAGATACGGCGTCAGCGCCGGGCCCGGCAGTCCCGCGCGCTCGCCTTCGACGCGCAGCCGCACGGCGCCGCGCAGGCTCGGATGCAGGCGCTCGAGCCACGCGCCGAGTTGCGGCGGCGTCGCATCGAGCTGACCGACGGCGGCGATCAAGGTATCGGTGGCCTGCTGGTAGCGGTACAGCTCGAGGGCGCCTGTCACATAGCACGCGCCGATCAGCAGCGCGACAACGAGTGCGAGCGGGTTCGTCGTCGCGTAGCCGATGGCGACCCAGAGCACGGCGGCGAGGCCGACTGCGAAGACGGCAAGATGAATGCGGTATCTGAACATGGTGTTCCGAAGGTGTCCGTCGAAAGTGCCTGTCGAAGGGTTCTGTGTATCTGTATTAGCTGGCGCGAAGAGCGGCGAGCAGCCCCTCCACCGGTTGGAAACGAACGTCGAGTTCCGCGAGCAGGACCGCGCGCATGTCTTCCCGGAAGGTGTCGAGCCAGGTCGTCTGCGCTGGCGCCTCTGCAAGCGCCGCGTCGCGCAGCCGCTTGAAACAGGCTTCGAGCAGCACGGGTACGGCCGCGAGCACGCTGCGCTCGCGCGCGTCGAGCGCGCGCTCCATCGTCGCGTCGACGAGTGCGAGACGCGCGTGACGCTCGCTGCGCGTGGCGAGCATCGCACGCAATCGGACCCGCAATTCGCCGATCGCGTGTTCCATCGACTGCTGCTGCGTGTGATAGACCTGACGGAACAGCGCGAAGTCGACGGGTTCAGGGTCCGCGTTGCCGCCTGCTTCAACGTGTGCCTGAGTGCGCAAATGAGCGCGTAAATCGGCATGCGACTGCGTATGGGGCTGAACCCGCGACGGTGCCTGCGGGTGCTGCCGCGGATGCGTCATACCGCCGCGCCGCGCATGCTCGCTGCGCCGCCCGCCGCCCATATCGATCGACGCGATCGACCCGATCGCCCCGATCGCGTCGCTCAACGTGGCGCGCGTACGCGCGCACAGCGCGGCCTCGAGCGTGGCCACCGTCGCGTCGCCGCCCGTGACCTGCGCAGCCGTGACGGGCGCGCCGGCCGCCGGCGCGGCGGTGTCGAGCGCGCTGGACAACGCAATGGCGTCCGTCCAGCCGAGCCATTGGCTGAGCCGGTCCAGCACGGCGACATCGGAAGCGGGAACGCCGACCTGCGTCATACGCGCCAGCATGCGAACGAGTGGCGCGCCGCTATAGGGCATGCGCTGCGGAAGCTGCACGGATTTCCTCGCGCAAAAAACCGCATAGTTTACACGGCGACGGCCGCCAACCGGTCGATTCATGGCCAGGCCCCCGCGCCACGCGAAGGAACTTCGCATTCGCGCCTGCCTGCCTCCTGCTACCATCGACGCCGCGCCCCGGGTTGCGCTTCACCCGCGCGGCGCGCCTTTCTTTTCTTTCTGTCCCTTCCGCCATGTCCTTGCTGAGCCTGTTCGATCCCTGGGAGCCTTCGCTCAGCCTTGTCGTCGTGTTCGCGGCGGCGGCGCTCCTGTTCGCCCGCGGCGCGCGCCGCATCCGCGTCGGCATCGTGCGTCAGGCGGCGTTCTGGCTTGGCCTTGCGCTGTTCTATGTCGCGCTGCATACGCGGCTCGACTATTACGCCGAGCATCAGTTCTTCGTGCATCGACTGCAGCATCTCGTGCTGCATCACCTCGCGCCGCTCATCATGATGGCCGGTTATCCGTGCGGCGTGCTTCGCGCGGGACTGCCGCTGCGCTGGCGATCCGCGCTGCGACGCTGGCAGCGCACGCGGCCGGCGCGCCTCGCCGCGGCCGTCGTGTTGAACCCCGCTTTCATTTCGGTCGCCTTCGTCGTATCGGTCGTCTTCTGGCTGATTCCGTCGGTCCAGTTCGTGGCCATGCTCGACTGGCGCCTCTACCGGTTGATGAACGGGTCGGTGGCAATCAGCGGCCTGTTGTACTGGTGGATGCTGCTCGATCATCGGCCGTCGCCGCCGAGCCGCACGCGTCCGGGCCTGCGCGTGCTGTCGCCCGTGATCACGATGACGCCGCAAATTCTGGTCGGCGCGATCATTACGTTTTCGTCGCAGGATCTCTATCCGATCTTCACCTTGTGCGGCCGGGCCTTCACGTCGCTGCCCGCTTCGCTCGACCAGAGCCTGGGCGGCCTCATCATGTGGGTGCCCGCGGGCGTGCTCGAAGCGATCGGGGCGATGATGGCGCTGCGCAATCTGATGCGTCTGTCCGCCTCGCCGCGTGCAGCGAAGGCCAAGCCACGCGCCGGCCGACGTCCCGCGCGACCCGCGGCGACCGCGCCGATCCCGGTCGGCCAGGCTGCGGCGGCCCACCCAACCGCTTCCTCTTCGGGACAACATCATGCTTAAGCATATCGCCACGAACCTGCTCGATATCGCCTATGACGAACAGGGCGACGCCGATGGATGGCCGGCCGTCCTGCTGCATGGTTTTCCGTACGACATTCACGCCTACGATGAAGTGACGCCGCGCCTCGTCGCGCAGGGCGCGCGCGTGATCGCACCGTATCTGCGCGGCTACGGGCCGACGCGTTTTGTTGCGCCGGCCACCGTGCGTTCCGGCGAGCAGGCCGCGCTCGGCGCGGACCTGCTCGCGCTGCTCGACGCACTGCGGATAGAGAAGGCCGTACTGGGCGGATACGACTGGGGCGGCCGCGCCGCCTGTGTCGTGGCGGCACTCTATCCGTCCCGGGTGCGCGGGCTCGTGTCGGTCAACGGATACAACATTCAGAACATCGCGAAGGCGATGGAGCCGGACACGCCCGATAAGGAACATCGGCTGTGGTACCAGTATTACTTTCACAGCGAGCGCGGCCGCGCCGGGCTGACACAACACCGCGCCGATTTCTGCCGGCTGCTGTGGTCGCTATGGTCGCCAACCTGGCGCTTTGACGACGCCACCTACGCACGCACCGCGGCCGCATTCGACAACCCGGATTTCGTCGATGTCGTGATCCATTCGTATCGGCATCGCTACGGACTCGTCGACGGCGATCCGCAATTCGCGGAGATCGAGCGCCGCCTCGCGGCCTCGCCCGCGATTACAGTGCCCTCGGTCACGCTCGATGGCGACGCCGATGGCGTCAGACCGTTGGGCGGCGGAGAGGCGGGCTTGAAGCGGTTCACCGGACGCCACGAGAACCGCATCGTAGCGGGCGTCGGACACAACCTGCCGCAGGAGGCGCCCGAAGTGTTCGCCACGGCGGTTTCCGACGTCAATGTCTGGGCGGGTTGAGGGCGGGTTGAGGGCGGGTTGAGGACGGTTCAAGGCCCGATCAGCCCATCACCGCCATCTGAAACGATTTCGGCGTGACACCTGTGTATTGCTTGAATACGCGCGTGAAATGCGCCTGATCCGAATAACCGGCCTCGCGCGCGACGAGCGAGATCGCCGCGCCCTGCTTCAATCGTTTCTGCGCATAGCGGATGCGCGCCTGCTGCTGATACGCATGCGGGCTCAGGCCCGCGCTTCGAATAAACGCGCGCAGCAGCACGAAAGGCGTCAACGCATGCTCGGCCGCGAGCGAAGCGAGCGTCCATTTGCCGGCGAGATCGGCCTGCAATTGCTCCTTGACCGAGCGGATCACGCGCGGTTCGACACGCGGCGACGGCAGCGTCGCGCGCTGCGCCGCATGAACCGAGAGCATATGGCCGATCGCGAATGCAAGCGTTTCGCTGCGCTTGAACGGGTCGTCGTTGACTTCCGAACACCAGCTGACGCCGTAGACCGATTGCGCGAGCGGCGCGTCGCGAACGATCGTGGCCGGCACGTCGAACCGCGAACGCACCGGCAGCCCGATCGATTCGGTGTAGGCAGCGAGATCGTCGGGCAGGAAGTAGGCGACGCGCATCTTCCAGCTGCCCGACTCGCCCGCATGCGCGGCATGCATCGTGTCCGCGTCGAGCGGCACGATGTCGCCGCGACGCAGCGTATCGATATGCCCGGCGATATTGACGACCACACTGCCGCTCGTGATCAACACGAGGCAATGCGTGTCGTGCGCGTGCGGCGGATAACGGTGCCCGACGAACTCGCCTTTGAGCATCATCGCGTCGAGCACGTCAGGCGCGCGCCATACCTTCGTCGCAGTGGTGGTCCGGATCGTCACTATTGCATCAATTCGAAGTCGCTGACGAGCTTTCTGAGTGCCTTATTGTCGCCGACAATGCCGACGCCCACATAGGCAAGCTCATGCGTATCGACCGCTCTGACCGCGTCCCTGAACGCGGTGTAGTCCTTGGTTTGCTGGCCCTGCACCGGGAAGCCGACAAAATCGAAGTCTTTCTCTCGCGCGTCCGCCCGCAGCTTCGACAATTGCCCGGCCGAAGCTTTCAGCACTGAAATGCCGACAGGGATGAGCCCCGGATGATGAACATTCCGCGCGTCGATCAGCGGCGCGCCGACCAGATACGGATGCCGCTCGCCGATCGTCAGCGCGATCACGGCCGCGGCGTTGCATGCCTTTCCGGGCGGCAGCGCATCGTCGATGACGATCACGCAGCGCGGCGAGGCGATTTCTGGAACAGCCGTTGTGTGTGGATTATCCGTTTGCAATGTCAATCGATGCTCCGCGTGTGTCGAATACGTCAGGCGCAATATCTGCACAACGGATGATACAAACGCATTTTGCGCCTGTATTGAAGGATTTTGCAGCAACCGGTCGCGCACCACCCCACCACCCGCGCCGCGCTTGCGCGCTCACGCACGCGCAAACGCAAGGACGCCTATGATCGGCCTTGCGCATCCATCGCAGCGCACCGCGTCGGGTTTCAGGCCGGTGCGCGCGTGGCGCTGCCGGCTTTCTTTCACACCCGTGTCAAGAGAAAAACATGTCGATATGGAAAACACTCGTCGCGGCGACGGCCGTCGTCGCCGCGCTCAGCCACGCACCATTCGCTTCTGCCAAAGGAGATGCCATGGCCTCTATCAGCGATGCGCAGGTCCACTACCGCAGCGTCGATATCGACGGCGTATCGGTGTTCTATCGCGAGGCGGGTCCGAAGAACGCGCCGACCCTGTTGCTGCTGCACGGCTTCCCTTCGTCGTCGCGCATGTTCAATCCGCTCTTCGAACGGCTCGCGGCCCGCTACCATCTGATCGCCCCCGACTACCCGGGCTTCGGCAATAGCGCCGCGCCGCCGCCGTCGCAGTTCGCCTACACGTTCGATCACCTCGCCGAAGTAATCGATGCGTTCACGGTCAGAATGGGCCTCACGCACTACATCATGTATATGCAGGACTATGGCGGCCCGGTCGGCTTCCGGCTTGCGCTCGCGCATCCGGAGCGCGTCGACGCGCTGATCGTCCAGAACGCGGTCTCGCACGAAGACGGCTTGGGACCGCTCTGGAACAAGCGGCGCGAATTCTGGGCGAACCGCGCGCCGAACGAAGCCGCGCTGCGCGAAAACCTGATCTCGTTCAACGCGACGCGGCTGCGTCACCTTGGCTCGAGCCCGAACATCGATCTTTACGACCCGGACCTCTGGATGGACGAGTTCGCGTTTCTGAGCCGGCCCGGCGAAGTCGACATTCAAAGCGACCTGTTCTACGACTATCGGACCAATGTCGCGTCATATCCGAAGTGGCAGGAATGGATGAAGAAAGCCCAGCCGCGCACGCTCGTGCTATGGGGCAAGTACGATCCGTCGTTTCAGGTTGCCGAAGCGCAGGCGTACCGGCGCGATCTGCCGAACGCGGAGATCCATGTGCTCGATGCGGGGCATTTCGCGCTCGACGAAAAAGCTGATGAATGCGCGGAACTGATCGACCGATTCGTGCGGAAAGTGGCCGCGCACAAGGCTTCGTAACGAAGCCGCTGTATGGGCCACTGCATGGGCCGCCGCCGGGGTCAGCCCGGCGCCGGCCCGTGTGGCCATGCTGTAACGTCGCGGTAACCGGTATTGACGCTGAATCAAAGTTCGACTTCGATCGCATTGTGCTTATGCGACGATGACGACGACGTATCCGATTGCATGCTCGCCTGCAGCCCCTGCTGCTGCATCTGTATCAATTGCGTCGACGGGTCCTGCTGCTGGGCCTGCTGCGCCTGCATGTCCTTCTTCATCAGATCCCGGATTTTTGCCTCGATCTTCTCGCGCTCCTCCGGCGTCATTTGCGCGAGCTGCTCCGGCGTAACGCCCAGTTGCGCGAGGATCATATTGAACATCGCCTGACCAGGGCTGCCCGTGTAGGCCTTCAGTTGCGACAGCAGGTCCTGGAACGACGGCCCATCGTTGCGGCCCGTCGCGCCCGACGGCGCTTGGGTGCTGCCCGACGACAGGGCGGCGTTGTCGCTAATCTGCATGACGGTGACTCTCCTTCGAGCGCTTGCTCGCATAGATGTTCAGGTGGACAGGCAAACCGGAGCACGTCGTTAGAGCACGCTCCATCGTCAAGCATACGGTCTGTGGCCCCTCGTGAAAGCGTCGAGAAAGCG
Source organism: Paraburkholderia sp. 2C (assembly GCF_054589215.1). Taxonomy (NCBI): domain Bacteria; kingdom Pseudomonadati; phylum Pseudomonadota; class Betaproteobacteria; order Burkholderiales; family Burkholderiaceae; genus Paraburkholderia; species Paraburkholderia sp. 2C. Next base: position 876,896 of record NZ_BAAILL010000036.1, read on the forward strand.
ACAGAACTGGCCACATTTTTTCCGATTGCCTAAACCGTGCGCGGGCATGTCGCGTAACCCGTAACGCGCCGTTCGCGCAGTTAGCTTCATATTTCCGCTGCGTTGGACGAATAGCCGAGCGGCGCCAGGTGTTCATATGACAGAGGTTTCGATGCACTTCGGATCGGAACTGAATTCAAATCAGTATTGAACAAGGTTCACATATATGAACACCCTGTCGCCGACCGCCCTTCAAGGCGAAGCTGCCGCCGTGCCCACACTCGTCGCTTCGCTGCTCGAAAACGCGGCAAGGCATCCCGCCGCGCCTGCCATCGTCGACGGCGAACTGACGATCGGATACGGACAGTTCGTCGAACATGCACGAAGGCTGGCCGCGCGTTTCGCCGAACTCGGCGTGAAGCCGGGCGACCGTGTCGTGCTGCATCTCGGGCATTCTCATCAGGCGATGATCGCCTTCTATGCGGCGATGATGCTCGGCGCGATTACCGTGCCGCTGAACGTTCACCTGAAGGCGCATGAACTCGCGAGGCTGATGCAAAGACTGACGCCAGCGCTCTATATCGGCCATCTTGCGCGGCGCGAATCGATGAACGACGTGCCGCCCGATTGGCTGCCCTTCGGCCATCGTTTTTACATCGACCGCGCTTACATCGATCTGCCGCGCCCCCCGTCGGCCGGGGCGCACGATCATGCAGGCGGCAGTTGGGACGCGCTGATGGCAGGCGCGCGCGAAACACGGGTCGAGACACGAACCGAAACACGGACCGAAACGCGGGCCGAAACACAGCCGGACACGCGGCCCTTGCCGCAACCCGATCCCGACGCGATCGCGATGCTGCTGTGCACGTCGGGCACGACAGGCGAGCCGAAGCTCGTCGCGCATACGCAGCGGTCGATCGGGTGTGGCATCGAATTTCTGAAGGAAGTCGGCTTTGTCAGCAACTCGATACCGCTCGTGTCGACCCCGCTGTTTCATATGCCGGGCATGTTCCGTCTTTGCGCGTCCTTGACGCTCGCCCAGTGCATGGTGCTGCCGCAGTGCATCGATTTCGACGGCGCGGCCTATCTCGACGCCATCGAGCGGCACCGATGCACGACCGTCAGTTTGAGCCCGTTCGGCGTCGCCGAACTGATGCGCGCACAAGCGGTGCGCCACCGCGCGACCGGTTCGCTGCGCGGCTGCGTGGTGATGGGCGACGACTGTTCGGCCGAGCTGCAGCAGCGTTTCGAAGCGACCTTCGGCGTTCCGCTGATGGTCGCCTATGGAATGACCGAAGCGCCGCTGTGCGTCGTGCTCGGCCGCACGCCGCGTACCGTGCGCGCGCGACCGGGCACCGCGCGTGTCGTCGATCGTCACGGCGACGACGTGCCGGTCGGCACGCCTGGCGAGTTGCTCCTCAACGTGCCGACGCTATGCGCCGGTTACTGGCTCTCGCCGGGCGTGCTCGATTCCGTGCGCGACGCTGACGGCTGGTATCACACGGGCGACCTCATGCGCGAGGACGAGCACGGCGAGTTCAGCTATGTGGCCCGGATCAAGGAGATCATCGTGCGCGACGGCGAAAACATTGCACCCGCCGAGATCGAGCAGACCCTGTTGCTGCACCCGGCCGCCGACGATGCCGCCGTGGTCGGCGTGCCCGACGAGCTGCTCGGCGAACGCATTGTCGGCTTCGTCAAACTCGCGGCGCACGGCGCCGACATCACGCCGCAGGACATTCGCGCATGGATGGCAACGCGGCTTGCCGACCACAAACTGCCCGAGACCGTGCTGCGCGTCGAGCGCATTCCGCGCACACCATTCGGCAAGGCCGACCGCCGCGCGCTGCGCGAACTCGCGCGCGGTGAACTGGCACTGCGGCGTGAGCGGAAGGCTTGACACGTTGCCCGAGCCATTACGCGGCAGCTCCGATTCCCGCGCGTGCTTCGCAGTTCCACCTGATTCGTCGGCGTCCAGCCCCCGCGGCGAGCGGGCACTTCCGGCAACGAAGAAAGCTGGACGTCAAAACCCATGATCGGCCGCAAGCATCTGCGCGGCCCGCTCGCCGATCACGACACACGGCGCCATCGTATTGCCGGTCGTGACGCGCGGCAGAATCGACGCATCGGCGATGCGCAACCGGTCGATGCCATAGACGCGCATGCGCGTATCGACCACCGACATCGCATCGTGGCCCATCTTCGCGGTGCAGCTCTGATGCGAGTGGCTCACCGTGCCGTTGCGCATGAACTGCTCGAGCGCCGCATCGCCGACCGGCCCCGGCAGATACTCGCGCCGCGTAAACGGCCGCAGCGGCGCCGAATTGCCGACGTCGCGGCAAAACTCGATGCAGCGCTTGAGTGTGCGCATATCCGCGGGGTCGTCGAGGAAGTTTGCGTCGATCGCCACCGGATCGAGCGGATGCGGGCCCGTCAGACGCACGCGGCCGCGGCTCTCGGTGCGCAGCACCGCTGTCGTCAGCGACCATCCGTGCACCGGCAGATCGCGCCCGGCCGCCTCGGGGCTCGCATACGGCAACTCGGTCAGGAAGGTCTGGCAGTCGGGCCGGTCGCGCCGGCTGTCGCTTTTCCAGAGCGCCGTCATTTCACCGAGGTTATTGCGCCCGACGATCGGTTCGGCCGCCTCCCACACGCACGGCGCCATGAAATGATCCTGAAAATTGCGGCCCACGCCGGGCAGCAACTGCCTGAGTTCGATGCCATGCAGACGCAGTTCCGTTTCGTCGCCGATACCCGATTGCATCAGCAGCTTCGGCGTCTGGATCGCGCCGAGCGACAGCACGACCTCACGCGTCGCGCGCACGCGCTTCAGTTCGCCGTGCCGCAAATACTCGACGCCCGTCACCGCGGCGCCGTCGAACGTGAGCCGCGTCACGAGCGCCTGCGGCAGCACGACCAGGTTCGACTGTTCGCCCGCCGCGGCAAGAAACGGATGCACATACGCGCGATACACCGACTGCCGCTGCCCATCGCGAATGCACACGTTCGTGAAGGCGGCGCCGCCGTCGCCTTCCATCATCGCGCCGTTATGATCGGCGACCGTCGGCACGCCGGTGCGCGCAAACGCTTCGAGTCCGGCCGCGGCGATCGGATGCGGATCGGGCGCCGGCTGCACGAAAAGCGGACCGCCCTGCCCGCGCCGCCGCGGGTCCGGCTCGCCGTGCCAGTCTTCGATGCGGCGGTAGATCGCCAGCACCGACTCGTAGCTCCAGCCCTCGTCTTCGGTTGCTTTGGCGAGATCGTCCCAGTCGGCCTGATGTCCGTGCGCCCACGCCATCACGTTGATGCTCGCGCCGCCGCCGAGCACCTTGCCCATCGCCATCGGAATCATGCGGCCGTTCAGCTTCGCGTTCGGCGTCGCGCGAAATAGCCAGTTCTGCTCACTGCGCCTGAGGATGGGCCACGCGGTGCTGTCGATAATCGCGGGGACCTCGTCGGTGCCGCCCGCTTCGATCAGCAGCACACGCAACGCCGGATGTTCGGCGAGACGCCGCGCGACGACGGCGCCCGAACTGCCCGAGCCGCACACGATAAAGTCGAACTCCGCGTCCGCGCTGTGCGTGTGCGCAGCGCGCGCCGACGAAGGATGGGAAGCAACGGAAGGGGAATCGGTGGAGGCGCTCGTCACGGCAATCTCGCATGGAAGCATGCATGCGAGATCGAGCGTACGCGCGCGGCGAAATGTGGCGATGCGAATTGCGAAGCCCCGCACCGCTTCGCGAATGCAAAGCGGTGCGGGGCAGCGTAACTGAAATGGCCGAAGAGGATTTGAAAGGAGTCCGGCCGACCCCGCCGCTACCTTGCCGCTACGCCGCTATTACTTCGCACCGTTACTTTGCGAACAGCGACGCCATATTGGCAAACGACTTGATTTCGACCGCATTGCCCGACGGATCGAGGAAGAACATCGTGGCCTGTTCGCCGACCTCGCCCTTGAAGCGGATATGCGGCTCGATGATGAACTTCGTGCCGGCGGCTTTCAGCTTGTCGGCAAGCGACTGCCATTGCTGCATCGCCAGCACGACGCCGAAATGGCGCACCGGCACCGCATCGCCATCGACCGCGTTCGTCGCACGGTGACCCGCTTCGTCCGGCGACAGATGCGCGACGATCTGGTGACCGTAGAAATTGAAGTCGACCCACTCGGGCGAACTGCGCCCTTCGGGGCAGCCGAGCAGATCGCCGTAAAACTCGCGGGCGGCCGCGAGGCTATGGACGGGAAACGCGAGGTGGAAAGGCGGCATTGCGCTTTGAGTCGCGCTTTGGTTCATATCGGTCATGGGAATCTCTGAACTCTACGGGGATATTTCGCCGGAATGGCTTCGACCAGCCAGGCCATTTATTGCAACGTAGTCTACTGATAAACACAAACGCACGAAAGCAATATGATTTCGCGCTGAGCCTCAAATAAATTGATGACCGTCGCACCCTCGCGGCCTAGCCTTTCCGCAGCGGCCCCGTGGTGCCGCGCACGATCAGATCGGTCGGCACGATGTTCTGCGAACTGACCGGCCGCCCTTCGATGCGCGCCAGCAGATACTCGGCGCTGCGCGTGCCGATTTCGTCGGCGGCAAGGCGCATGGTGGTCAGCGGCGGTGTCGTGAAGCTCGACACCTCGATATCGTTGATGCCCGCGATCGACAGTTCCGCCGGCACCTCGATGCCCGCCTCGCGCGCCTCGGCCAGCGCGCCGATCGCGAGCAGATCGGTGCCGCAGATTACCGCGGTCGGCCGCTCGGGGCCTTGCATCAGCGCTTTCATCGCCATCTGCCCTTCGATGATCTTATGCGGCATCTCGATCAGATGCTCGTGCCGCAACTGCAGCCCGCGCGATTGCAGGGCCGCGCGCACGCCGATAATGCGGTCCGCTGCGCGGTCGCTGTGCTGCGTCATCTGCGTGATCATGCCAAAGCGCGTGTGACCGAGATCGAGCAGATAGTCGGCAAGGCGCCGGCCGACCGCGACATTGTCGAAGCCCACATACGGATGGTCGTGGTCGACGGTCCAGCCGTTTACCAGCGGAATCTGTTCCTTCTCGATCAGTTCGTACAGCGCGGGCGCATGGCTGCGCCCGACCAGCATCAGCCCCGCGATGCCGTCCGCGATCAGCGCGCGTACCTGCTTCAGTTCGTCCTGCGGGTCGTAATACGAGCAGCCGAGCAACAGCGTATAGCCGGCCTCGCCTATCCTTTTTTGCAGCGCGAACACGCCGAGCGCGAAGTTCTGGTTTTCAAGCGAGGGAATCACCGCGCCGATCGTCTTCGAACGCTGCGACGCGAGCGCGCGTGCCGCCGCATGCGGCGTGTAGCCCAATTGATCGGCGATATCGCGCACGCGCTGCCGCAAGTCGGCCGCGACCGTCGCGTTGCCGTTCAGCACGCGCGACACGGTCGCCGTCGAGACGCCCGCTGCACGGGCGACATCCAGCACGGAGATCGCATTCGATTTGCGGCGCGGCGCGCGCTTTTTTATTTCTGCAGTCAACGTTGCACCCAGCCCGGTCTTGTCTTGCGAGGCGCGCACCGCGCCCCTACGAGCGGCATTTTATAGCGCGCCAGCACGCGAGTCGAAATTCGGCGAGTACGATGCGGCGTACTTCAGCGGCGCACTTCAGCGGAGCCCGATTCGAATCTCAATCGATGCGCTTCACGTCGCCGTCGAATTCGACGATACAGCCGAAGCCGCCATGAAACAGCGCCTCGCGCGCATCTTCGCGCGCGCCCGAAGCGGCGATGCGTGCGGCGGCGCTCGCTTCGGCGTCGTCTTCGGGTTCGTAGCCGAGAAAGCGCGCATTCGCATTGCTCCAGCGGTTGCGCGCGTTGTTCGACACGCCGTACACAATCACGAAGTGGTAGTCCGGATAATCGATGCAGCGCTTCGTCAGCTGCACCATGTCGCGATGGCTGATCCACGTGTATAGATGGCGCGGCATGGTCGGCGTGTCGTCGGCGCGAAACGAGCCGATGCGCAGGCACGCCACCGACATCCCATGCTTGTCCGCATACAGCCTGCCGAGCGCTTCGCCGAATACCTTCGATACGCCATAGCGGCTGTCGGGGCGCGGCGCGACCGTATCGTCGATCATGCGGTCGCGCCGATGAAACCCGACCGCGTGATTCGAACTCGCGAAAATCACGCGCTTCACGCCCGCTTGCCGGGCCGCTTCGAACACGTTGTAGCAGCCGTCGATATTGATATCGCGGATCTTGTCCCAGCTGTCTTCGTCGGGAATGCCGGCCAGATGCACGACGACGTCGACGTCTTGCATGACAGGCGGCAACTCGGCAAGGCACCTGATGTCGGCGCTGACGATGTCCTCGCCGTCGCCAGCCGGCGCTTGCGGCGCGACGTCCGCGAGACGCAGGCGATACTGGCCGCGCAACCCGGCGCGTAGTGCGCGGCCGATATGG
>NZ_BAAILL010000037.1:0-2278 GCF_054589215.1 Paraburkholderia sp. 2C
TCAGCCACCCCCCGTCGCCGTCAGAAGGCGCGGGAGGAAGGGCAGGTCGCGCGCTCGCGCGAGCTCGTGTCCTTCGCGCTGCTGTCGGCGGGCTTCTTCGGCGCCTGGGGCCTGTCCGGCCAGATCGGCGCGCATCTGGAAGGCATGCTGCGCGGCTCGCTTACGTTCGACCACACCACCGTCTTCGAAACGCGCCGGATGTTGATCGGCGCGGGTACCGCGAGCATGGAAGGGCTGCAGGCGCTGGCGCCGCTGCTGTTTCTGACCGGCGTCGCCGCGCTGATCGCACCGATCGCGCTGGGCGGCTGGCTGCTGTCGTCGAAGTCGCTCGAGCCGAAGTGGAACAAGCTCAATCCGATTTCGGGCCTCGGCCGCATCTTTTCGCCGAACGGCGTGCTCCAGCTCGGCATGGCGCTCGCGAAGACGCTCGTGGTCGGCGTGATCGGCTCGCTCGCGGTGTGGAATCGCAAGGACGAGGTGCTGGCGCTCGTCACGCAGCCGCTGTTGGTTGCGTTCGCAAGCACCGGCCATCTGATCGCCGTGTGCTGCGCGACCACCGTCGCAGGCATGTTCCTGATCGCCGCGCTCGATGTGCCGTACCAGATCTGGCAGTACGAGAAAAAGCTGCGCATGACCAAGGAAGAGGTCAAGCGCGAGCACCGCGAAAACGAAGGCGACCCGCACGTGAAGGGCCGCATTCGCGCACAGCAGCGCGCGGCCGCGCGGCGCCGGATGATGCAGCACGTACCGAAGGCCGACGTGGTCGTGACGAACCCGACGCACTTCGCGGTCGCGCTGCAATACACGGACGGCAAGATGCGCGCGCCGAAGGTCGTCGCCAAGGGCGTGAACCTCGTCGCGGCGCGCATTCGCGAACTCGCAACCGAGAACAACGTGCCGCTGCTCGAGGCGCCGCCGCTCGCGCGCGCGCTCTATTACAACGTGCGCCTCGACGCCGAAGTGCCGGGCGTGCTGTACGGCGCGGTCGCCGAAGTGCTCGCGTGGGTCTATCAGCTGCGCCGCTTCAATACGCACGGCGGCGCGGAGCCGGTGCGGCCGAGCGAGTTCGACGTGCCGGCCGAACTCGACAAGCGCGGCCCCGCCGCTGACGAAGACGACGACATCGAAGACATCGAAGACGTGGAAGAGATCCAACCGCAAGCCCGTGGCAACAGTCGTGGCAACCCCGGCGGCAACCGCAATTCGCCCAATGACGGAGGCCGCGCATGAGTACGCCGCCCCGCGCCGGCTTCCTGTCGCGCCGCCCTGAGATGCTGCAGGGCGCGAACCTGCGCGCGCTTGCCGGGCCGATCCTGATCTGCATGATCCTCGGCATGATGATTCTGCCGTTGCCGCCGTTCCTGCTGGATCTGCTGTTCACGTTCAACATCGCGCTTTCCGTGATGGTGCTGCTCGTCAGCATGTATACGATGAAGCCGCTCGACTTCGCCGCGTTCCCGAGCGTGCTGCTGTTCTCCACGTTGCTGCGGCTGTCGCTGAACGTCGCCTCGACGCGGATCGTGCTGCTCGAAGGTCACATGGGCCCGGACGCGGCCGGCAAGGTGATCGAGGCGTTCGGCCACTTCCTCGTCGGCGGCAACTTCGCGGTCGGTATCGTCGTGTTCGTGATCCTGATGGTGATCAACTTCATGGTGATCACGAAGGGTGCGGGCCGGATCGCCGAAGTGTCCGCGCGCTTCACGCTCGACGCGATGCCCGGCAAGCAGATGGCGATCGACGCCGATCTGAACGCCGGCATGATCAACGAAGAGCAGGCCAGAAAGCGCCGCGCCGAGATCTCGCAGGAAGCCGAGTTCTACGGCTCGATGGACGGCGCGAGCAAGTTCGTGCGCGGCGACGCGGTCGCGGGCCTGCTGATCATGGTGATCAACATCCTCGGCGGGTTTATCGTCGGCGTCGCGCAGCACGGCATGAGCTTCGCGGACGCGGGCAAGAACTACACGCTGCTCACGATCGGCGACGGCCTCGTCGCGCAGATTCCGTCGCTCGTCATTTCCACGGCGGCCGGCGTGATCGTGTCGCGCGTCGCGACCAACGAGGACATCGGCACGCAGCTCACCTCGCAGCTGTTCTCGAACCCGCGCGTGCTGATGATCACGGGCTCGATCCTCGTGCTGATGGGTCTGATTCCCGACATGCCGCACTTCGCATTTCTGGCGCTCGGCGGCGGTGCGATCCAGCTCGGCCGCGTGCTGAAGAAGCGCGCCGAGCAGCGCAAGACGGCGTCGGCGCTCGTCGAAGCGTCGCCGGCGACGCT
>NZ_BAAILL010000037.1:2401-29510 GCF_054589215.1 Paraburkholderia sp. 2C
CGAAGTGGGCTACCGGCTGATCCCGCTCGTCGACCGCAACTCGGACGGCGAGCTGCTCAAGCGGATCAAGAGCATCCGCAAGAAGTTCGCGCAGGAAATCGGCTTTCTGCCGCCCGTCATTCATATCCGCGACAACCTCGAACTGCGGCCGAACGGCTACCGCATCACCTTGAAGGGCGTCGAGATCGGCGTCGGCGAAGCGTATCCGGGCCAGTGGCTCGCGATCAACCCGGGCCAGGTCAGTGCCGCGCTGCCGGGCACGCCGACCACCGATCCGGCCTTCGGCCTGCCGGCCGTCTGGATCGACACGAACCTGCGCGAGCAGGCCCAGGTATACGGCTACACGGTGGTCGACTCGAGCACGGTGGTCGCCACGCACCTGAACCATCTGGTCGTCATGCACGCCTCCGAGCTGCTCGGCCGCCAGGAAGTGCAGGCGCTGCTCGAACGGACCACGAAGAGTTCGCCGTCGCTCGTCGAGGAACTCGTGCCGAAGCAGGTGTCGATCACGACGCTGCAAAAGACGCTGCAAAACCTGCTCGAGGAAGGCGTGCCGATCCGCGACATGCGCACGATTCTCGAAGCGATCGCCGAGCACACGCCGAAGGTCACCGACGCACACGACCTGACCGCCATCGTGCGCCTCGCGCTCGGCCGCGCGATCACGCAGCAATGGTTCCCGGGCAGCGGCGACATGCAGGTGATGGGCCTCGATTCGAATCTCGAGCGCGTGCTCGCGCAGGCGCTGACGACCGGGCCGAACCCGGGTCTCGAGCCGGGCCTCGCGCAGACGCTGCTTACCGAAACGCAACGGGCGATGACTCGCCAGCAAAGCTTTGGCCACGCGCCGGTGCTGCTCGTGCAGCACGCGCTGCGTGCCATGCTCGCGCGCTTCCTGCGCCGCAGCCTGCCACAACTGAAGGTGCTTTCGTACGCGGAAGTGCCCGACACAAGAAACATCAAGGTCGTTAACCTCATCGGGGGTCAAGCTTGAACATCCGTAAATTCACCGGCGCCACGAGCCGCGACGCGTTGCGCCTCGTTCGCGAAGCGCTCGGCGCCGACGCGGTCGTGCTGTCGAACCGGTCGCTCGCGGACGGCAGCGTCGAGATCGTCGCGCTTGCCGATAGCGAACTCGCCTCCATCGCACCGGCCGCGGGCAAGAGCGCCGCGGCGGCGCTGGCCGGCGCGGCGGGCGAAGGCGCGGCGCGTGCCGGCGCGGCCCCCGGGTTTGCCAATCCGTATGCGAACGGCCTGCCCGATGTGTTTTCGTCGGTATTCGGCGCGAGCCCCGAAGCCGGCGCCGACGGCGAACCCGGCGCGAGCGCGTCCGAAGCGAAGACGGTGGCCGCACTGATCGCCCCCGAGACCGAACCGGCGCGGCCGCGCATCGAAAAGAGCGAACCGGCTGCGGTCGCGAAGCCCGCTGTGGCCGCCGCATCGATCATGAAGCCGGTGGAAAGGCACCCCGCGCCCGCGCCCCGGCCGACGATGGCCGAAACGAATCCGTGGCTGATCGATCATGCGCAGGAAATCGCCGCGAAGCGCGACAGCGAGTCAGGCGATTACGGCGCGAAGCAGCCGGTGCTCACGCCCGCCGCCGCTGCTGCAAAGGGCCTCGGCATGCCGACGGGCGCACCGGTGGCGGGGCCGGCCGCCCGCCGCGACGACGTGCACGACGCGCAGCTCGCCGCCATTCCGACGCTTACGAACGAGGCGCCGGACTGGGCGCGCGAAGCCGCGCAGCTCGCCGCGCGCCGCGCCACGCAGCGTGCGACGACGGCCTCGTCGGGTCTGCCGGGGCATGTGACCGCCGCGGTCACCGACGCGATCAATGCGCGCATGTCGCAGATCGTCAACGAAACGGTGATGAACGAGCTCGCCTCGCTGCGCGGGATGATGGAAGAGCACTTCGCCGGTTTGCTGTGGGCCGATAGCCAGCGGCGCAGCCCGATTCAGTCGGCGCTCACGCGGCATCTGTTCGCGGCCGGTTTTTCGGCGCAGCTGGTGCGGATGGTGGTCGACAACCTGCCGGCCGTCGAGAGCTTCGACGCCGGCATGGAGTGGGTGCACTCGGTGCTCGAGTCGAACCTGCCGGTGATGGAAAGCGAAGACGAGCTGATGGAGCGCGGCGGTGTATTCGCGCTGATGGGCCCGACGGGCGTCGGCAAGACGACCACGACCGCGAAGCTCGCCGCGCGCTGCGTGATGCGCTACGGCGCGAGCAAGGTCGCGCTGCTGACCACCGATAGCTACCGGATCGGCGGCCACGAGCAGCTGCGCATCTTCGGCAAGATTCTCGGCGTGTCGGTGCACGCGGTGAAGGACGGCGCCGATCTGCAGCTCGCGCTGTCCGAGCTGCGCAACAAGCACATCGTGCTGATCGACACGATCGGCATGAGCCAGCGCGACCGCCTCGTGTCGGACCAGATCGCGATGCTGTCCCGCGCGGGCCAACCCGTGCAGCGCCTGCTGCTGCTGAACGCGACCTGCCACGGCGACACGCTCAACGAAGTCGTGCAGGCCTATCAAAGCGCGCCGGACAAGCAGCCGCTCGCGGGCTGCATCCTGACGAAGCTCGACGAAGCGACCAATCTCGGCAGCACGCTCGACGCGGTGCTGCGCTACCGGTTGCCCGTGCACTACGTTTCGACCGGCCAGAAAGTGCCGGAAAACCTCTACGTCGCAACGAAGAAATTCCTCGTTCGCAGCGCGTTCTGCATCCCGCGCGATCACTCGCCGTTCGTCCCTCAGGAAGACGACGTCCCGGGTCTGCTCTCCGCGCTGTCCGCACGCTCGACTGCCGAGCAGCATGAGGTCCGGTTTGGCTAAGTTCGTGTCCGATCAGGCAGAAGGACTGCGGCGCCTGCTGGCGCGCCACGGTTCGCGCGCGATCGCCGTCACCGGCGGCACGGCCGGCGTCGGCTGTTCGACGACCGTCGTGAATCTCGCGGCGGCGCTTGCGGCGCAGGGCAAGGACGTGCTCGTCGTCGACGAGCATGCGGGCGAACCGCACGCGATCGCCGCGACGCCCAACGGCGCCGCGGCCGAACGCTTCGTCGCGTTTACGCGCGGCGAGATGGCGCTCGATGCGGCAACCGATCGCCACAGCGCGGGCTTCGCGGTGCTGGCCGCGCCGCGCAGCCATCGCGATATGTGCAAGCCGTCGCAACTGGCCGCCGTGTTCGACAGCACGGCCGACGTCGTGCTGATCGACGTGCAGTTCGAGCGCGACGGCATGCTGTCGGACCTCGCGCTGCAGGCGCACGACCTGATGATGGTCACGCGCGTCGCCGCGCAGGCGATCACCGATACGTACGCGTGCATGAAGCGCCTGCACTACGCGTATGCGATCGCCCAATTCCGCGTGCTGGTCAATCAGGTGCACAGCGTCACCGATGCGCAGCTCGCGCTCGACAACCTCGCGGCTGTCGCGGGGCGTTATCTGACCGTGGCGCTCGAGGGCGCCGGCTGCGTCGCGGCGGACCCGCTGATGACGCGCTCCGGGGAACTGTCGCGCTGCATCGTCGAAGCCTTCCCTTCGACACCCGCCGCGCGCGACTTCCGGCACCTCGCCGCGGAACTGCAGTACTGGCCGATGCGGCCAGCGATGTCATCGCGCGCGCCGTGGTCGGCGAGCGCGGCAGTCACGACGGCGTCACACGCCGAACAACCGTCCGCACAACACGCCTGACAGGCAGCGGACAAGGGGAGCTCGATGTACAACGCTCAAGGAAAGATTTCTCAGGCCGACGTTCTGACGAAATACACGCCGCTGGTCCGGCGGCTCGGTCTGCAGCTGGTGGCGAAGATGCCGGCGAGCGTGGACCTCGACGATCTGATCCAGGCCGGCATGATCGGCCTGCTCGACGCCGCAAGCCGCTACAAGGAAGATCAGGGTGCGCAGTTCGAAACCTACGCGAGCCAGCGCATTCGCGGCGCGATGCTCGACGAGCTGCGCAGCAACGACTGGCTGCCGCGCAGCGTGCGGCGCACGTCGCGCGAGCTCGAGATGGCCGTGCATCAGGTCGAGCAGCAGCTCGGCCGCGCCGCGAGCGAAGCCGAAATCGCGCAGCACCTGAAGATGCCGCTCGAAGAGTATCAGGCGATGCTGCAGGACCTGCACGGCAGCCAGTTGATCTACTACGAAGACTTCGACCGCTCCGCCGACGACGAACCGTTCCTCGACCGCTATTGCGTCGATCACTCGGACCCGCTGTCCGCGCTGCTCGACGAGAGCCTGCGCGGCGCGCTGATCGAAGCGATCGAGCGGCTGCCGGAGCGCGAGAAGCTGCTGATGTCGCTGTATTACGAGCGCGGCATGAACCTGCGCGAGATTGGCGCCGTGATCGAGGTCAGCGAATCGCGCGTGTGCCAGCTGCATAGCCAGGCGGTCGCGCGGCTGCGTGCACGCTTGCGTGAAATGGCGTGGGCGGCCGAGGAGAGCTGAAAAGGGTAGTGGCGTCCGGCAAGGGTTTGCCGGGAATTTATACCCCATAATCAAATCATAGGGTATAAATAGCGCCGGCTGGCCTTATACCCTACAATGCAATCGTAGGGTATAAATCTCGCCGTCATGCCGACTTTTTACAACCATGCGCTGCAAACGCTGTACGCCTCCGTTGCGGAGCGTGCCGCCGCGCAGACGCAAATCCTGCTTCACTCGCCTGGCTCCGCCTCGATCAAGGTCGTCGACGGGAAAAACTACGTTTACTGGCGTGTTTATCTTGCATCGGGTAAGCGCGTCGAAACATCGCTCGGCCGCGCGGGCGAGCCGCTAACCAATGCCACGCTCGACGCGAAAATGCAGGAAAGCCTCCAGATGCGTGGGTTGGCCGCCGACGTTCAGGTATTGCGCAAGTCCGGCTTTGCCGCCGCCGACAATTCCGCCGCCCTCACCATCGCGACGCTCTACAACGCGGGCATCTTCAGTCACGGCGGGGTACTGGTCGGCTCGCACGCGTTCGGTGCGCTGCTGAACGGGCTCGGTGTGCGCATGTCGGCGAACTACCGGACCGAAGACATCGATATCGGCAGTACCGGCGCGATTTCGGTCGCGATTCCGCAAAACCGCAGCTTCCTCGATATTCTGCGCGACAGCAGCCTGCCTTTTCTCGAAGTGCCGGAACTCGATGCGCGCCGCCCCGCGACCCCGTTCAAGGCGCGCGGGCAACCGTTGAAGGTCGATCTACTCGTGCCGGGCACCGAAGCGTACGAAACGAAACCGCTACCGCACTTGCGCGCGCACGCAACGGGGCTGCCGTACTTCCGATATTTGCTGACCGAGGCGACGAGCGGTTTTGTGCTCGGCAAGGAACATGCGGTTCCGGTCACGGTGCCGGACCCCGCCAGGTTTGCGCTTCACAAACTCGTTGTCAGCACGCTGCGCGGGCCCGCGTTTGCCGCGAAGGCCGGCAAGGACCGCCGTCAGGCAGCGGTGCTCATCGATGCGCTGATGGAGCGCTACCCGGACTTGCTGGAAGCGGCGGCGGAAAAAATCGAGAAGAAGGCGCGGCCGCGCGTGGCGACGGCGGCTGCGCTTGCGGTGAAGTTCGAACTGGATCTGTCGGAGCGGGCGCGCGATTTTCTCGCGGACCTGAGTGATACCTGAAGGGCACCCCGGTTGCACTTGAGCGCCGCCCCGTGAAGCGCGCTTCGCCTACAGCCCCGAATACATCGGCACCTTGCCGTCCGGGCCGTAGAACGACGAGGCCACTTCGGGTGTCCCGCGCAGCACCGCCAGAATCCGGCGGTTGTAGTCCATGCGCGTGCGGATCATCAGGCCGTTGTTGAAGTTGAGCTTGCGCGCGCGTTCCGCCGATTTCTGCAGCAGGCGCCACTGCTCGTCCAGGCGCGTATCGGTGGCGGCGGCGAGATCCATCCCGCGCTTGCCGGCCGGCAGGCCGCGCTCGCGCAGATGCCCTTCGCGTGCGCGCTCGAGCATGGCGAGCTTGTCGGCCATCGAGGTCTTCTGTTCGACGATCGGCTTCAGGATTTCGCCAGGGTACGCGGTGGTCAGCGCTTTCTGTTCGACGGCGAGCAAGGAGGCAAAAGCTTCGACGGTCGCGTATTCGTCGATGATGGTGTCAAGCAGGGCGTCTTTCATCTCTCACTCAAACGTTAATCCGCCTGCATGACGCAGGCGGGCGCAGGTTTCTACATGCGTCCGCCAGTGAGCGCGCCCTGAAAAAGTACGTTCGGACGCTCAGCTGCCGGACGGCTGGGTGCCTTGCAGCAGGCTGCGTGCGGTTTCGAGCACGCCATCGGCAATCTTCGACGCATCGATCTTCAGCGAGCCGTCGCGGATCGCCTGCTTGATCGACTCGACCTGCTGCGTATCGATATCGGCCGAACCCGACGCGGCGAGGCTCTGCAAATGGCCCGCGAGCGCCGACAGGCTGACGTCCGCCGCCGCCGCCCCGCCGCTCGAGACCGGCGTACGTGCCGTGTTCGGGCCGGCAGCGGCGGTTTCGCCCTGCTGGCCGCGCTGCACGCCGTTGTTGAGCGGCGTCAGATTCGGGTTGGTGCTGGAATCGACTTTCACGATGGGCTTCCTGAACGATTTGACTGTGATATCGGCAGTCGCCGGCCGAAACTTTAGCGCAACCGCAGCCCACTGTTTTTTCGTCTTCCGTCACCTTTTCCGTGTCTGAAACCCGTTCGCGAGACGCGGTAAGCACCTTCACATCTGGATCTCGACGGTCGAACCGTCTTTCACCACGCCGGTCACGATCTGGCCGTTCATGGTCTTGACCCGCACCTGCTGGCCCGGCGTCGCGTTGTTCATCGCGTTGCCCTCAGCCGAAATCGAGAACCCTTCGCCGGACGCGACGACGCGCACCGTCTGTCCGACCGTCACCGATGTGGTGCCGCGAATCGTGTCCTGGCGCAGCGGCAGCCCGGCGCCGATACGCACGAGCGCGACCGCGCCGACCGCTTGCGACGGATCGGTGATCACCGTTTGCGGCAAGGTCGCGAGGTCGCCTTCGTGGGCGACGAGATCGGCGGCGGTCAGCGTTTCGCCCGGAGCGATCTGGCGCGAGGCGGTGTAGTAGGTCGCCTGCAGCGAGATGCGCGCCTGCAGATAGAGCGTCCATGGCCGCGCGCCCGCGCAGCGCACGCCGACCGACGTGCGTCCCCACAACCGTGCGCCGACCGGCATGAACGGCTCGAGCGCCGTGCAGGCCGCAAGGCCGCGCGGAAAGGCGGGAGCGACGGTAATCGTGATCTTGCCGGGCAGACCGGCCGTTTGCTGCTCGAGAAACGTGAGCGCGGTTGCGCGGATCGTCTCGCCGTCCTGCTGGCCGGCGGGCACCGGGGCGGCATTGGCCGCGCTCGCGGCAAGCGTGTTGGCGCCGCCGGCGTTGACCGTGGCGACGGCCGGAACGGTGCCGCCGGCCACGGCCGCGCGCGGTGTGTAACGCACGGGCTGGAGTTGCGCGGCTGGTGCGGCTGGTGCGAGGCGTTGAGGGGCCGGCGCGGCGGCTTGAGCGGTGGACGCGGACGCCTGAGCGGCCAATTGCGCAGACGGTTGCGCCGCGCCTGTTGCCGCCGCTTGCCGCGGGGCTTGTGCGTTCAAGCCGGGTTGTCCCGCCGACGCGGGCTGCGGCTGCGCGGCCTTCGCCGCGGCCCACTGCTGCACGGCTTTGATCTGCGCCGCGCTTGCTTGCTCTGCCGTCATCGGCTGCGCGCTGGCCGCCTGGGTTCTGATCGCCGCCGTGCCACCGGGGCCGCCGAGTTGCGGCGGCTCGCCGCGCGCGGAAAGCGGATCGATCTGGACCGGCGCCGATGCATCGGCCGCATCGGCCGCGCGAATGTCGGAAGCGGGCACGCTGTAGCGCGCCTGCGCGTTGCTGACAACAACCGGCGCCACCCCTTGGGCAGGCGGCTGCACCGTCACGGGTTGCAGCGTCACCGGCACGCCGGGCAGCGCGCGGGCAGTCAGGACGCGGCCGGTCGTGACCGTCCCGCGCGTCGCGTTCGCGGCATAACCGCCCGCCGTCGTTTGCGCGCCCGGCTCACCGGTGCCGGGAATGACGATTTCGCCGTTGTTTGCACTGGCATCGGCGTCGAAGGCGCGCTGCGCCGCGCGTGCCGGACGCAGCGCGGCGAGCGCGGCCGCGCTCGGCTGTGCCGGATGAGATGTCATGCCCATGCGCGCGGCAAGCGCTTGCGCATCGGCGGGATTCTTTTCACCGGGACCGGGAATCACGATCGGGCCGCCATTGTCCTGCGCATAAGCGAGCGTGGGCATCGCGCCGGCGGCGATCACGACGGGCAAGCCCGCGCCCGGCAAGGCCATGCCGAGCAACGCCGCAACCGGCAAAACACGCGATGCGCGCAACGCGGGCCACCCCGGCCACCCCGGCCGCGCCGCGCCGCGCAGCCGCGCGGCGCGAGACACGCCGGGCAGGGCAGCAAAAGCGGGCAGGGCCATGGCAACTCTCCAGAACAAGGACGGACGCGCGAGCCGCGACGGCCCGCAGGGACTGAACGGTACAGGACGCATTCTAGGGAGCGGCCTCTCACGGCAAACGTTGAATAGAGGGGGGCTTCCCCGGCTATTCGTTCAATTGGCCCTTGCATCGCGCCCCTAAGATGCACTCCATGCGAAAAAGCCTTTGCGTATTGCTTTCGCCGCCGCCGGACATGCGCCGCGGCCAGCATGCGCAAGGGCGGCAGGCGAATATGGCCGCGGACCGTTCATACGGAGAGATGCCCGATGCTTGACAGGCTCGATCAGGATTTTGCGTTCAACAAGGAAGCGCTCGACGTGCGCGCGTACCGGCAGGAAGTGCTGTCGTCGAACATTGCGAACGCCGATACGCCGAACTACAAGGCGCGCGACATCAACTTCTCGTCGTCGCTCGCGGGCGCGTTGCGCCAGGCCGGCGGGGAGTCGGGTGCGGGTTCCGGTGCATCGCGGCTCCAGATGACGCAACCGGCCGGCGTGACGAGCGGGATGACGCTCGCGACGACCGCGGCCGGCCATATGGCCGGCAAGGCGAGGCTGATTCCGACGGGTGGCCCGGCCGAAGACTACGGCCAGCTGAAGTACCGGATTCCCGCGCAGGCCGCGCTCGACGGCAACACGGTGGACCTCGACTCGGAACGCGTGCAGTTCGCCGACAACACGCTGCATCTGGAATCGGGCATGACGCTTGTGTCGTCGCAGATCAAGGGATTGCTGTCGGCGATCACGTCGGGCAGCTAACAGAACATAACGGCATAACCCGCCAGGCAGCAGCACTCAATTAACGCTACGGGATCAACGAAGGAGGCTCGCAAGGCCATGTCATTGATGAACATCTTCAAGGTGGCGGGTTCGGCGCTGACTGCGGAGTCGCAGCGCCTGAACGTCACCGCGTCGAATCTGGCGAACGCGGACAGCACGACCGGTCCGGACGGCAAGCCGTATCGCGCGAAGCAGGTGGTCTTCGCGGTCGACCCGCTCGGCGGCTCGCGCTCGCCGTCGGGCCAGCAGATCGGCGGCGTCCAGGTGACGAGCGTGATGGACGATCCGACGCCGATGAAAACGACGTACGACCCGAGCAACCCGGCGGCCAACTCGGACGGCTATGTGACGGCGCCGAACGTCGACCCGGTGCAGGAGATGGTGAACATGATCTCGGCGTCCCGCTCGTATCAGGCGAACGTCGAGACGCTGAACACCGCGAAGAACCTGATGCTGAAAACGCTGACGATCGGCTCTTAACCGGGCAGCTGAGGAGAAATTTCTTGAGCACGCCAATTGGAAACAACGGCACCACGACCAACAACACGCCGACCGACACGATGGGCCCGAACGCGGGCACGTCGGCATCCGATCTGCAGACGACGTTCCTGAAGCTGCTCGTCACGCAGTTGCAGAACCAGGATCCGACCTCGCCGATGGACAGCTCGCAGATGACGTCGCAGCTCGCGCAGATCGATACGGTGAGCGGCATCGCGCAGCTCAACCAGTCGCTCGGCTCGTTGTCCGCGCAACTGTCGGCGAGCGAAGCGGGCCAGGCGTCGTCGCTGGTCGGACGCACGGTGCTCGTACCGGGCAATACGTTCACGGTCGCGAACCCGAACGACCCCACCACGGGCCAGCCGGACACGACCAAGGTCGCCGCATCGCCGTTCGGTATCAAGCTGCCGGCCAACGCGACGGACCTGCAGGTGCAGGTCGTCAATTCGTCCGGCGCGGTGGTCAAAACGATCGATCTCGGCCAGCAGCCTGCCGGCGTCATTCCGGTGCCGAGCTTCAACGCGGTCGACCAGGGCGGCAACAATCTGCCGCCGGGCAATTACTCGTTCACGGTCACGGACGCCGGCGGCGCCGCGACCGGTGCCAACGCGCCTGTCGCGCTGACCGGCCTCGCCGTGATCGGCGTCGTCACGCAGGCCGACGGCACACCAGGACTTACGTTGCAGACCGGCCAGACCATCCCGCTCAACGGCGGCGCATCGGCCTTCCTTTGATTTGCATTCGATACGGAGCACACCATGGGTTATCAAACAGCTTTGAGCGGTCTGGCGGCCGCGTCGAACGACCTCGACGTGGTCGGCAACAATATTGCGAACGCACAGACGGTCGGCTTCAAGCAGAGCACGGCGGTGTTTGCCGATCTGTATGCGAACTCGATCGCCACCGCGGTCAACAACCAGATCGGTATCGGTACGCGTCTGGCCGGCGTGCAGCAGGATTTCTCGCAAGGTGAGGTGACGACGACCGACGTCCCGACCAACATGGCGATCAACGGCAACGGCTTCTTCCAGATGCAGAACCCGAACGGCTCGATTACGTACTCGCGTAACGGCCAGCTGGTGGAGAACAAGGCCGGCTTTATCGTCGATGCCGAAGGCAACAAGATCATGGGTTTCCAGGCGAACGCCCAGGGCCAGTTGCAGACGGGCCAGATCGTGCCGATCCAGATTCCGAACTCGAGCCTGCTGCCGCCGGTCGCGACGACCGAGGCGACGTTCAACGTCAATCTCGATGCCGCTGCAGCGCAGCCGAAAGATGCGGCGACGACGCCGATCCCCGACCCGTCCGACCCGGACAGCTTCACCTTCACGACGTCGATCCAGACGGTCGATTCGCTCGGCGCAAAGACCACGGTCAACCTGTATTTCGTGAAATCCGCGACGGCGAACCAGTGGGAAGTGTTCGGCGGCCCGTCGGGCGCCACGCCGACCGACCTCGGCGCCATGACGTTCAGCAGCTCGGGCGCGCTGCAGTCGTCGACCGGAACCGACGCGGCCGGCAACGCGTTGCCGACCGGCCAGTTCAGCCTCGCGATCCCGAACACCGACGGCGCAGCGGCGCAGAACATCACGATCAACCTGGCGAACACGACGCAGTTCGGCGGCGACGGCACCAACAGCGCCGCGACGTCGGCGCCGTCGCAGGACGGCTTCACGACCTCGCAGCTCTCGAACTTCTCGATCGGCTCCGACGGCACGATCACGGGCTCGTACACCGATGGCCGCACCGCGGTGCTCGGCCAGGTGCTGCTCGCCACCTTCACGAACCCGAACGGCCTGCAGAACCTCGGCAACAACCAGTACGCGCAGACCAACGATTCGGGCGAGCCGCAAGTGGGCGTGGCCGGCACGTCGACGCTCGGTTCGATCCAGGGCAGCGCGGTCGAAGCGTCGAACGCGGACCTGACCAACTCGCTCGTCGATCTGATCACCGCGCAGCGCAACTATCAGGCGAACGCGCAGACGATCAAGACGCAGCAGACGATCGACCAGACGCTGATCAACCTGTAACGCGGGCAACGCAAGCTGCCGCGCGAATCCGGTTCGCCGGCAGCCTGAAAAGGACACGAGCTAGTCATGGACCGACTGATCTACACCGCGATGACGGGCGCCGGGCAGGCGCTCGAGCAGCAGGCTGTCGTTGCGAACAATCTCGCCAACGCATCGACCACGGGCTTTCGCGCGCAGCTCGCGAACTTCCGTGCCGTGCCGATGAGCTTCGGCGACGGCTCGCAGGTCAACGACGTCACGACGCGTACCTTCGTGATGTCGGCGACGCCGGGCTCCGACTACACGCCGGGCCCGATCTCGCAGACCGGCAACCCGCTCGACATCGCGATTCAGGGGTCGGGCTGGATTGCCGTGCAGACGCAGGACGGCAATGAAGCGTACACGCGCGGCGGCAACCTGCACGTCGACGAGAACGGCCAGCTGGTCACCGCGAGCAATCTGCCGGTGATCGGCAACGGCGGCCCGATCGCCGTGCCGCCGCAGGCGCAGGTGACGATCGGCAAGGACGGCAGCGTGTCGGTGATTGCCGCCGGCGACCCGCCGAACGCGATCGCGCTGGTCGACCAGATCAAGCTCGTGAACCCGGATCCGAACACGATGTCGCGCGGCGACGACGGCCTCTTCCGTACCGCCGACGGCAACCCGGCCGACCAGGATCCGAACGTGCAGGTCACCGCGGGCTCGCTCGAAGGCAGCAATGTGAATCCGGTCGCCGCGATGGTCTCGATGATCACCAACGCACGCCAGTTCCAGATGCAGACGAAGATGCTTCAGACCGCCGACCAGAACGAGCAGTCGGCCAACCAGTTGCTGAGTTTCAGCTGACGCGGCCTGCCGCCGGCGGGCTAGTCTGCTGAAACACATGGTGTAACACCAGGAGAATAAGACCGTGAACCGTTCCCTCTTCATTGCCGCAACCGGCATGAATGCGCAGCAGGCGCAGATGGACGTGATTTCGAACAACCTCGCGAACGTAAGCACGAACGGCTTCAAGGGTTCGCGCGCCGTGTTCGAGGATCTGATTTACCAGACGCTGCGTCAGCCGGGCGCCAACTCGACGCAGAACACCGAGCTGCCGTCGGGCAGCCAGGTCGGCACGGGTGTGCAGCAGGTCGCGACCGAGCGTCTGTACACGCAGGGCAACCTGACGCAGACCGGCAACTCGAAGGACGTCGCGATCAACGGCAACGGCTTTTTCCAGGTGCAGATGCCGGACGGCACGATCGCGTACACGCGCGACGGCTCGTTCCAGACCGATCAGCAGGGGCGGCTCGTCACGTCGAGCGGCTTTCCGCTGCAGCCGGCCATCACGGTGCCGCAGAACGCGACGAATCTGACGATCGGCCAGGACGGCACGGTGTCGATCACCCAGGGCAACTCGACGAACACGGTGAACATCGGCTCGATCCAGCTCGCGACGTTCATCAACCCGACCGGTCTCGACTCGATCGGTCAGAACCTGTTCCAGGAAACGCAATCGTCGGGCGCGCCGAACGTCGGTCAGCCGAGCCTGAACGGCATCGGTTCGCTGCAGCAGGGGTTTGTCGAAACGTCGAACGTCAACGTCGTGCAGGAACTGGTGAACATGATCCAGACCCAGCGCGCGTACGAAATCAACAGCAAGGCCGTGACCACGTCGGATCAGATGCTGCAGACGCTCAGTCAGATGCAGGTTTGAACGCACGTCGTCGCATCGAACAGGTGGATATCCAGCAGGCGGTTACGAAGATGTCGCAGCTCATCAGTCTCATGGTTCGCACCAGCGCCGCGCACGCGGCGCTGCGGCTCGCGGTGGCGGGGACGCTGGCAGGCGCGCTCGCCGGCTGTGCGCTCGTGCCGAAAGAGCCGATCGTGCAGCAGCCGATGAGCGCGGTGCCGCCCGTTCCGCCGCAACTGCAGGCGCCCGGGTCGATCTTCAACCCGGGCACGGCGGGCCATCCGCTGTTCGAAGACCAGCGTCCGCGCAATGTCGGCGATATTCTGACCATCGTTATCGCCGAAAACATCAATGCGACCAAGCAATCCGGCGCGAACACGAACCGCAACGGCAGCACGAATGTCGCGGTCACGCAGGCGAACGTCCTGTCGGGCCTCCTCAACAAGGCGAACGTTGCCGCGAGCGGGCAGAACCAGTTTGCCGCGACCGGCGGCGCCAATGCATCGAACACGTTCAATGGCGTGATTACGGTCACGGTGACGAACGTGCTGCCCAACGGCAATCTGATCGTAAGCGGCCAGAAGCAGATGCTGATCAATCAGGGCAACGAGTGGGTGCGCTTTTCCGGCGTCGTGAACCCGAACACGGTGGCGGGCGACAACTCGGTGTTCTCGACGGAAGTGGCCGACGCGAAGATCGAATACTCGGCGAAGGGCTATATCGACGAAGCCGAGCAGATGGGCTGGCTGCAGCGCCTCTTCCTCAATATTTCGCCGTGGTGATGACGATGAACGCCTCGACTCTTCGTCACGCTTTGACCGCCGCGCTCGCGCGCCTCGCTGATCGCATTGTCCATGGCGCGCGCTTCGTTGCGCGCGGCGCCGGGCGCGCCGCGGTCAGCGCCATGCTGTTCGCTGTAGCGGCGTTCGCGCTTGCCGCCGCATCGTCGCAGCCCGCTCATGCGGAGCGGCTCAAGGATCTCGTCTCGATCCAGGGCGTGCGCGATAACCCGCTGATCGGCTATGGGCTTGTCGTCGGCCTCGACGGCACCGGCGACCAGACGACGCAGACGCCGTTTACGACGCAGACGCTCGCGAACATGCTCGCGAACCTCGGTATCGGCATCAACAACCAGCAGGCCGGCGCCACCAATGGCGGCGTGTCGCCGCTCTCGAACCTGCAGCTGAAGAACGTCGCCGCGGTGATGGTGACGGCGACGCTGCCGCCGTTCGCGCGGCCCGGCGAAGCGATCGACGTCACGGTATCGTCGCTCGGTAATGCGAAGAGCCTGCGCGGCGGCACGCTGCTGCTCACGCCGATGAAGGGCGCGGATGGCCAGGTCTACGCGCTGGCCCAGGGCAACATGGCGGTCGGCGGCGCGGGCGCGAGCGCGAACGGCAGCCGCGTGCAGGTGAACCAGCTCGCGGCCGGCCGCATCACGGATGGCGCGATCGTCGAGCGCTCGTTGCCCGTCAACGTCGCGCAGGCCGGCGGCATGATGGAAATGAACCTGAACGACATGGACTACGACAACGCGCAGAAGATTGTCGCAGCCGTCAACAATGCGTTCGGCATGGGCACCGCGACCGCGCTCGACGGCCGCACGATCCAGCTGCACGCGCCGGGCGACACGGCATCGCAGGTGTCGTTCCTCGCGCAGTTGCAGAACCTCGAGATCAAGCCCGCGAAGGCCGCCGCCAAGGTTATTCTGAACGCGCGCACCGGCTCGATCGTGATGAACCAGATGGTCACGCTCGAAAGCTGCGCGGTGGCGCACGGCAATCTGTCGGTCGTCGTCAATACGCAGACGGTGGTGAGCCAGCCCAATGCGTTCTCGAACGGCCAGACGGTCGCCGCGCGCCAGTCGCAGATCCAGCTCAAGCAGGACAACGGGGCGCTCAAATACGTGACGGCGGGCGCGAACCTCGCGGACGTGGTGAAGGCGTTGAACGCGCTCGGCGCGACGCCGGCCGACCTGATGTCGATCTTGCAAGCCATGAAGGCCGCGGGCGCGTTGCGCGCCGACCTCGAAATCATCTAAGCAGGAAGCACGACCGATGAATGCGGACTCCTCCAAGCCGGTAAGCGATCTCGACCAGCGCTTCGCACTCGACGTGCAGGGCTTCGACGCATTGCGCATGCAGGCGAAGAATTCCCCGCAAACCGCGTTGAAGAGCGCCGCGCGCCAGTTCGACGCGGTGTTCATGCAGATGATGCTGAAGAGCATGCGCGAGGCGACGCCGCACGACGGCCCGCTCGATTCGCGGGAAGGCGACCAGTTCATGTCGATGCTCGACGAGCAGATGGCGCAGCAGATGTCGTCGAAGGGAATCGGCGTTGCCGACATGATGATCAAGCAGCTGGCGCGTCAGGCCAATATTCCGCTCGACGGCAGCGATGCGGGCGCGGGCGGTGTGGCGGGCGGCATGGGCTCCCTGTCGACGCTGAACTCGCTCGCGCGCGCCTATGCGAATCCGGCGGCGAACGGCGCGCTCACAACGGGCCGCGGCTATTCGGCCAATAACGCGCTGACGCCGCCGTTGCGCGGCAACGGCCAGTCGCCGAAAGTCGACGCGTTCGTCGACAAGCTCGCGGCGCCCGCGCAGGCTGCAAGCGCGGCGACGGGCATTCCGGCGCGCTTCATCATTGGGCAGGCCGCGCTCGAGTCGGGCTGGGGCAAGAGCGAGATCAAGAAGGCGGACGGTTCGACGAGCCACAATGTGTTCGGCATCAAGGCGACCAGGGACTGGACCGGCGACACGGTGTCGACCGTCACGACCGAGTACGTGAACGGCCAGCCGCAACGCAAGGTCGAGAAATTCCGCTCGTACGGCTCGTACGAGGAGGCGATGAACGATTACGCGAGCATGCTGAAGAGCAATCCGCGTTATGCATCGTTGCTGGGCGGCTCGCACGGAAAGAGTGCGGCGGGCTTTGCGGCCGGGATGCAGCGCGCGGGCTACGCGACCGATCCGCACTACGCGCGCAAGCTGATGTCGATCATGCAGCAGATGAGCTGAGTGCGAGCTCAACCCGTTGCCTCGACCGGCTTCGACGGGCGCGGCGCAGATCCTTCAGAGGTACGGTATCCCCGCGCTTTCCACGCGCTTCCCGTCACGCGCAACGCATCATTCATGGGGCGCCGTTCGCCATATGCGACCGGCGTGTGCGCGCGCGCGAAATTTATTTGCGACCGTACTCTAAACTTCGCGAGATAATTGCCGCTATAGCGTAAAGATCGATTGCCGGAGGACACCGGCAAGGCGGTCATAGAATACGCGTCTCGCCGGCGAGGGCCGGCGCTTCGCATCGCGAGACTACGACCATCATGGAACCCAATCTGTCGACCGCCCAGACGGATGAAGTCGAAACGACCGAGCACTTCGGCCGCCGCAATCCGCTGGAAATCGGCGTGCAACTGCGCAACCTCTTCAACCGCGGCGACTTCCTGACCGTGCAGTACAAGGGCGGCCAGCTGGTCACGCGTATCCTCGACGTCGACGTGCGCACGCAGACCTTCGTGTTCGACTGGGGTGCGCTGCCCGAGCAGAACCGCGGCCTGCTTGCGGCGCCGCACTGTCATTTCCTCGCGGCGCCGGAAGGCGTGCGCGTCGAGTTCGGCACCGGCACGCCGCGCGAAACTTCGTTCGAGGGCCGGCCGGCATTCGAATCGGCGTTTCCGGAGGTGCTGTACTACATCCAGCGGCGCGAGTACTTCCGCGTCGAGACGCCGATCCTCAATCCGTACTACTGCTCGGGCAAGCTGCCCGAAGGCGATTCGTTCCGCTTCGAGATTCACGATCTGTCGCTGGGCGGCATCGGCTTGCGCACGAACGACGACCGCGTCGCGACGCTGCCTTTGAGCACCGTGTTGCACGACGTCGAAGTGAACCTCAATGGCAGCGGCACGCTGTCGCTCGATCTGCAGATCGTGTCGCTGCGCGCGACGCCGCTGCCGCACGGCGGCGGTACGCGCTACCTGCTCGGTTTGCGGTTCATGTCGCTGCCGGGCAGCGCGGAAAACACGCTGCAGCGCCTGATCACGCAGCTCGAAATGAAGCGCCGCTCGCTCGTGCGCGCTTAAGCAGCGTCACATACAACGCCAGAAATGAAGGAGGCCCCGTGAAGGGGCCTCGGTGTTGCTACCCCTGATATAGCGCCCAATTCCCCGCTTTCTCCGCGTTTTGACTTGTCGAGCCGCTGCCGATAATGCAGCGTCGGACAAGTCCGGCGTACCTCGCCGGCTGCATGCAGCCAGACGTCTTCCGTCGAGCAGCGCGGCGTCCGTGCAATCCCTAAACTTCCGGCAGTCGGCGCCGATATACCGGTTGTTCACGCAACTGGCGGCTGTCGCTTGACCCGCCTCTCAGGAGCACGCATGTCAGGAGGAAACCTATTCGGCATCGGGCTGAGCGGACTGAATGCCGCGCAGCTCGGGATGTCGACGACGGGTAACAACATCAGCAATGCGGCGACGCCGGGCTACAACCGCGAGCTCGCGCAGTTTGTCGAATCGAACGGGATGAATACCGGCTCCGGTTTTATCGGCGGCGGTGTCAACACGACGACGATCCAGCGCCAGTTCAGCCAGACGCTGATGAGCCAGCTCTATAGCACGCAGTCGGACAGCTCGTCGCTGAGTTCCTATTCGCAGCTGATCACGAGCCTCTCCAACCAGATCGGTAGTCCGACTGCCGGGATCGGCGCGGACTTCACGTCGTTCTTCAACAGTCTGCAGACGCTCGCGGGCTCCGCGAGCGATGGCCCGAGCCGCCAGAACGTGATTAACAACGCGAACGTTCTCGCGCAGGATCTCAACTCGATGGGGCAGCAGATCGATCAGCTGCGCCAGGGCGTCAATACGACGCTCGCGAGCACGGTCACGCAAGTCAACAACCTGACCAAGCAGATCGCGCAGCTGAACGCGCAGATCGCTGCGGCCGGCGCGAGCGGCCAGCCGCCGAACCAGCTGCTCGATACGCGCGACCAGGCCGTTTCGCAGTTGACGCAACTGGTCGGCGTGAACGTGCAGACCGCGAGCGACGGCACCGATACGATTTCGCTGTCGAACGGCATGACGCTCGTGCAGGGCAACCAGAGCTACCAGCTCGGCACGACCCCGTCGCCGAGCAACCCGTCCGAACTGGCGATCACCTATCAGCAACCGGATTCGACGAACCCCGGTTCGTTTGTCACGACGGTTCTGCCCGATTCCGCCATTTCCGGCGGTTCGCTCGGCGGCACGCTGCAGTTTCGCAGCCAGTCGCTCGATCCCGCCGCGCAGCAACTGGGCGCGCTCGCGACGAGCTTTGCCGCGCAGGTCAATGCGCAGAACGGACTCGGCATCACGCCGGGCGGCAGCGCGGGCGGACCGCTCTTCTCGGTCGCACCGCCGAACGTGATTCCGAACACGAAGAACACGGGCACCGCGACCGTGTCGGCGACGCTCACCGACCCGACCAATCCGCCGAGCGACGACATGAAGCTGTCGTTCGACGGCACGAACTACACGCTCACCGATACCGTGACGGGCAAGGTGATCGGCACATCGCCGCCGCCCACCGGGGGCAATCCGCTTACGATCGGCGGCCTGTCGATGACGATCAACGGCACGCCGGCGGCCGGCGATTCGTTCACGATCCAGCCGACCTCGGGCGCGCTCGACAGCTTCAAGGTGACCGGCACATCCGCCGACATCGCCGCGGGCTCGCCCGCGATCGCGTCGAAGGGCTCGGCGAACACGGGTGGCGGCGCGATTGCCATCGGCACGGCGAGTTCGGGCTTCCTGATCAACTCGACGGTGACGCTCACGTATGACGCCGCCACGGGCACGCTGACGGGCCTGCCGGTGGGCTCGGTCGTGACGTTCGGCAACCCGCAGCAAACCGTCACGATTAGCGCGGCGAACCCGGGTGTGCCATACGACCCCACGAACGGCGACACCTACACGGTCACGAATCCGGGGCCGCCGGTCGCGTCGCCGAACGGCATTTCGTTTACGGTGTCGGGCACGCCGGACGACACCGACACGTTCACGATCGGTCCGAACGCGGGCGGCACGCAGGACGGCAGCAACGCGACCGCGATTTTCAACGTCAGCACCAGTACCGCGCTCGGCGGTACGACGCTGACGAACGGCTACGCGGAATTCGTCAACAACGTCGGCAACACGGCGAGTAATCTCGAGTCGCTGTCGACCGCGAAGAGCAGCACGCTCGCGCAGATTACGGCTCAGCAGCAGTCCGTGTCGGGCGTGAACCTCGACGAAGAAGCGACCAACCTGCTCGAATACCAGCAGCTTTATCAGGCGAACAGCAAGGTGATCACGACCGCGCAGACGCTTTTCCAAACGATCTTGCAAGCACTCAGCTGAGGCTTCGAACGATGCGTATCGCTACCGTACAGATTTACGCGAACACGATCCAGAACATGGACAACCAGCAGTCGCTGCTGGCTGAACTGGAACAGCAGGCGTCGACGCAGATTCGCGTCGCAACACCGGCCGACGACCCGCTCGGTGCCGCGCAAGCCGTGCAACTGTCCGCCACCGGCTCGGTTCTCGCGCAGTTCGCGTCGAACCAGAGCACCGCGACGGGCCTGTTGCAAACCGAAGACTCGGCCTTGAGCAGCGTCTCGAGCACGCTGCAAAGCGTGCTGACGCAGTTGAACGGGCTGGGCTCGGGCACCATCAACGACAGTAACCGCCAGGCGGCCGCGAAGGCGCTGCAGGGTCTGCGCGACCAGTTGATGTCGATCGCCAATACGACCGACGGCACCGGCAATTTCATTTTTTCGGGGTTCCAGGGCGGCACGGCGCCGTTTTCGAACGCGTCGAACGGCGGCGTGGTCTACAACGGCGACCAGGGCACGCGCACGCTGCAGATCTCGAACACCACGTCGGTTGCAACAACCGACAGCGGCTCCAGTGTGTTCCTGAGCGTGCTGCCCGGCCTGTCCGACCCGGTTCCCGCCGGCGCGTCGACGAACGCGGGCACAGGGGTGATCGGCCCGGTGTCGGTGTCGACGCAGGGCGCGGCCAGCAACAACAAGCCGTACTCGATCACCTTCCTGGCTGATCCGACCACGGGCGACCTCGACTATCAGGTCAGCGATACGTCGACCACCCCGCCGACGGCACTCGGCACGCCGCAGCCGTTCACCGCGGGTCAGTCGATCGATCTCGGCGGCGGTGAGAGCGTCTCGATCTCCGGCACGCCGCAAGTGGGCGACTCGTTCACGGTGACGCCCGCCGCGCAAGGCAATACCGATGTGTTCGCCACGATCGATGCGGTGGTGGCCGCGCTGCAGAATCCGGCGCAGGACAACACGGCCGCGATGGCGACCATCGAAAACGCGATCAACACCGCGCATACGCAGATCGACAATGCGATGACGAATGTCGCTACCGTGCATGCGTCGGTCGCGGGCCGCGAGCAGCAGGTCACGGCAATGGGCAAGGTCAATACGCAGCAGGCGCTGCAGACCACGACTAACCTGTCCGACATCGTCCAGGCCAATCCGTCTCAGGTGTTCAGCCAGCTCACGTTGACGGAGTCGGTGTTGAGCGCAACCGAAACGACCTTCGCGTCGGTTTCGAAGTTGTCGCTGTTCTCGATGATCACGCCGTAAGCGCCAACGCGCAGACCACGCTACGAAGCGGGCCGCAACGCAAGCGCGACGCGGCCCATTTCTTCGATACCGTTATCGATCATCCGCGCGAAGAGCGGAATCATGTTCGGCAGCATCAGCTGGATTAGCAGCAGGCCGACCAGCATCGTGACCGCAAAGCCGATCTGAAAGATGCCGATCTGCGGCGCCGCGCGGTTCAGAATGCCGAGGCACAGGTTCGCGATCAGCAGCGCCGCCACGACCGGCAGCGCGATCAGCATGCCGCCCGCGAACAGCGTCGTGCCCCATTCGGCAAGCATGCGCCAGCCGGGCGCGCTCAGCACGTTCGCGCTCACCGGCACCGACTGGAATGTCATGACGAGCGCGCTGATCACCTGCAGGTGACCGTCGAGCGCGACAAACGCGAGCATCGCGATCATGTTCAGCAGCATCGACAGCACGTCGGTCGAGCCGTGCGATTGCGGGTCGATCAGCGTCGCGAAGCCAAGGCCCATGCCGAGGCCGATGATGCCGCCGGCCATTTCGACCGCGCCGAATACGATCTGCATCGTGAAGCCGAGCGCGAGGCCGATCAGCAACTGGTTGACGAGAATCCACGTGCCGGCCGCCGAAAACACCGTGACCTGCGGCATGGCGCCGAGTGTCGGCGCGACGATCACGGCGATAAATGCCGCGAGCCCGACCTTCACGCGCATCGGCACCGATGCGTGACCGAGCACCGGCGCGCTTGCCACGAGCGCGAGAATGCGCACGAACGGCCAGAGAAACGCGGTGAGCCACGCGTTCAGCTGCGCATAGGTGACGGTGAACATGACGGTCGAATTCGAATGCGACGATGGATTGCGACGGTGGATACGTACGCAAAAACGGCGTATGCCACAGCGGCATACGCGCCGTGCCGCGTCCCGCTTCTTTCAGTTCGCGACGTTCGGTATGTTCGTCAGTACCTGACGCATATAGTCGAGCATCGTTTCCATCATCCATGGGCCGGCGATCACGAGCGTGACGCCGACCGCGGCGAGCTTCGGAATGAAGGTCAGCGTGCTTTCGTTGATCTGCGTCGCGGCCTGAAAGAGGCTCACGATCAGACCGACGATCAGGGCGACGAGCAGGAGCGGCGCGGCCAGCAGCAGCGTGACGCGCATCGCGTCATGCGAAAGGGTCATTACGGTTTCCGGCGTCATCGCGGTTGTGCTCCTGCGTCGGTTGAAGATGTCGGTGAAAAAGCGCGCGCGGCTAAGTGAAGCTCTGCGCGAGCGAGCCGATCAGCAACTGCCAGCCGTCGACGAGGACGAACAGCATCAGCTTGAACGGCAGCGAAATCGTGATTGGCGACACCATCATCATGCCCATCGACATCAGCACGCTCGCCACCACGAGGTCGATGATGATGAACGGAATGTAGATCGTGAAGCCGATCTGGAACGCGGTCTTCAGTTCGCTCGTCACGAACGACGGCACGAGCAGCGACAGCGGCACGTCTTCGGGCCCCTGCATCGGCGGCGTGTGCGCGATCTTCGCGAAGAGCGCGAGATCGGTTTCGCGCGTCTGGCGCAGCATGAAGGTCTTGAACGGCGCGACGCCGCGCTGCACGGCGTCGTCCATCGAGATCGTGCCCGCGGAAAACGGCTTGTAGCCGTCGTTGTAGGCCTTGTCGAGCACCGGCGACATCACGAACAGCGTCAGGAACAGCGCGAGGCCGACCATCACCTGGTTGGGCGGCGTGGTCGTCGTGCCCATCGCCTGGCGCAGCAGCGACAGCACGATGATGATGCGCGTGAAGCTCGTCATCATCAGCACCATCGCCGGCAGGAACGACAGCATCGTGAGCACGAGCATCGTCTGCACGCTCAGCGAATACGTCGTGCTGCCGTTCGGGCCCGGCGTGGCGTTCAGCGCCGGCAGGCCCGCTACCTGGGCGAAGCAAAGGGAGGGGAGCGCCAGCATCAGCGCCGGCGCCATCAACGTCACGAGGCGCCCAAGCCGCACGGACGAAAGCAGACGCGCGGGCGAGGTCAATGCGCGGGCCGCGCCGTCACGGCGCATCGCGGAGCGAAGCACTTCCATCTATCGATCTCCGCCGCTGTGCCGCTGCAGACGTTTCGCCGCCTCGCTTTTCAGCGCGTCGCGAAAGCGTTGGCCGAAGGTGCCCGGCAGACCGCCGCCGGCCGTGGAAGCAGCGTGGTGGCCATCCGCGGAAGGCGTACCGAAGTCGCCATGGCCCGAACCGGAGCCCGCGCGGCCGGCGCCTGCCGCGCCGGTCGATCCGGCCGGCATCGCATACAGCAGACGCACGTTGCCGGGCGCCGCGCCGAGCACGAGCCACTGGTCGCCGATCTCGACGACCGCGACCCGCTCCTTGCCGCCGAGCGACGTGCCGCCGACCGTTTTCACGAGGCCGCCGCGCTGTCCGGGCTGCAGGCCGAGCCGGCGTGCAAGCCACGCGCAGCCGAACACGAGCGCGATGACGACGGCCAGCCCGACGATGGTTTGCACGAGCGCGCCGACGCCGAGCGCCGGTACCGCCGATCCCGCGCCGACGCCCGAAGCGATCTGCGCGGCATGGTTGACTGCATTGAGGTCCGCCGCCCACGCGGGCAACGGAGCCAAAAGCGAGAAGGCTAACGAAAACGCTGCGAACGGAGCAAGCCGCGTCGCGAGCACTGCGGGTTTCATCGGTTCAGTTTCCGGATCCGCTCGGACGGCGTGATGATGTCGGTCAAACGGATACCGAACTTGTCGTTGACGACCACGACTTCGCCCTGTGCAATCAGACAGCCGTTGACGAGCACGTCCATCGGTTCGCCGGCCAGACCGTCGAGTTCGACGACCGAGCCTTGCGCGAGCTGCAACAGGTTGCGGATGGCGATCTTCGTGCGGCCGAGTTCGACCGTCATCTGGACAGGAATGTCCAGGATCATGTCGATGTCGTTGCGCGTCGCGGTCGAGGTCACCTTCGACAGCGGCTGGAACACGCCTGCCGTGGCCGGCGCCACATCGTTGCCGTTCTGCTCGGCCAGCGCCGACGCCCAGTCGTCGAGCGCGGTTTCGTCGCTTGCTTCGCCTGCCTGCGCAGGGGCTTCCGCGTCCGGCGCGAGTTCCGGCAAGGGCATTGCCGGCGCAGCGTTGGGGGTCGGGGTAGGGGTCCCGTTCAGATCACTCATATCCGCCTTCCTTCATCGTGTCCGCGGCGCTGATCATCTTCAGGACCCGCAGCGCGTATTGACCATTGAAAATTCCGTAACCGCATTCCATCACCGGCACACCGTCCACCTTCGCGGTGATGAATTCGGGGATATTGATCGGCAGCACGTCGCCCGTCTTCATGTTCAGGATCTTCTCGAACGTGATCGGGATCTGCGCGAGGTCCGCGGTCAGTTCGACTTCGGCGGCCTGGACCTGCTGCGACAGCACGCGCACCCAGCGGCGGTCCACTTCGAGCGCCTCGCCCTGAATCGGCGAAGACAGCACGTCGCGGATCGGTTCGATCATCGAATACGGCATGCAGATATGCAGCGTGCCGCCAGTCGGCCCGAACTCGATCGAGAACTGCGTTACGACGACCACTTCGTTGGGGGTCGCGACGTTCGCGAACTGCGTGTGCATTTCCGAGCGCACGAATTCGAACTGCAGCGGGCGCACGCTTTTCCATGCGGTCGTGTAGTGCTCGAACACGAGGCTCAGCAGCTTGCTGATGATGCGCTGCTCGGTCTGCGTGAAGTCGCGGCCTTCGACGCGCGTATGGAAGCGCCCGTCGCCGCCGAACAGATTGTCGACCACGAAGAACACGAGGTTCGGATCGAACACGAACAGCGACGTGCCGCGCAGCGGCTTCACGTGCACGAGGTTCAGGTTCGTCGGGATCGGCAGGTTGCGCGTGAATTCGCTGTACTTCTGCACCTTCACCGGGCCCACCGAAATTTCCGCCGTGCGCCGCATGAAGTTGAAGATGCCGACGCGCATCAGCCGCGCGAAGCGCTCGTTGATGATCTCGAGGCCGGGCATCCGGCCGCGGACAATCCGCTCCTGCGTCGCGATGTTGTACGGGCGCACGCCCGCCCGGTCGGCCTGATCGGACTTCTCGTCGTGTTCTCCGGTGACGCCTTTCAGGAGGGCATCGACCTCCTCCTGGGACATGAACTCTTCGTGGCCCATCTCGATTCCTTGTGCGTCGGTTCGCCTATTGAGAGAGACGCGCTTCTACGCGACGCAGCGTCACTGAACGACGAACTCGGTGAACAGCACGTCGTCGACATGGACCGGCGGGCTGCCGGCTTCGGTCGGCTGTTCGATCAGCGCGGCAAGTTCTTTCGCGAGCGCGCGTTTGCCGTCGAGCGGCGCGAGTTCATCCGGGTGTTTGTTCGACAGCGCGAGCAGGACGCGGCTGCGGATTTCGGGCATATGCGCGGTCAGATGTTCCTGCGTCGGCTGGTCGTTGAGCTTCAACGTCAGGCCGATGCGCAGATAGTGCTGTTCGCCGTCGTCCGACTGCAGGTTGACGGTCATCGGCTCGAGCGCGAAGAAGACCGGAATCGGCGACGGCTTCGGCGCTTGCGCGGCTTGCTGCGGAGCCGGCGCGGTCTCGTGGCGGCTCATGTAGAACCAGGTGCCGCCGCCGGCCAGACCGGCCGCGACGAGTGCGATCAGCGCGATCACGAGCGTGCGTTTGATCATCCCGGGCGAGCGCGGCGCTACGGCGGCTTGCGGGTTTGCGGTCGTGGTGGCCATGTGTCGTGTCTGTGAAGGCGGCGGCTGTCCGAGGTCAGCTTGAAGTCAGTTTGTTAGCGTGCATTGTTCGTTAAATGCAAGCCGCGTGATGGGCCGAAAAGAGGGGACATTCGTGGTTAGCTCGCTTGTTCGCTCAGGTAAACGTCCCCGGTAAGCGTCTCGAACGAGCGTCTCAAGTCAGCGTGCCGAGTGAGCGTCTCAGGCAAACGTATCGACGAGTCCCACCGTCCTGCGCGTCGGTCCGGCCGTCACCGTCGTCGCCGCGACGTCGCTGGCGCTGCCGCCGTCATAGCCGCCGCGGTTGCCGTTGCTTCTGCCGCCGTCCTGCGCCTGCTGCCCGCCTTGCCGCGCAAAGCCGTCGCTGACGCTGGTGCTGCCCAGCCCGATGCCGTTCTGTTCCATCGCCTCGCGCAGCTTCGGCAGCGCGGCTTCGATCGCGGCGCGCACCTCCTGGTGTTGCGAAACGAACAGCGCGTGCGCGTGATTGTCCGCGACCTGCAGCACGACTTGCAGCGGCCCGAGGTTCGCCGGGTTCAGCGTCAGTTCGGCGCTTTGCTGATGCAGGTTCGACATGAACACGACCTTCTGGCTCAGCGCTTCGTCCCAGTCCGTGCTGCCCACTTCGGGCGCGAGCGCATTCTCGGTGTAGGCCGCGGTGCCCGACTTCGCCGCTTGCGACGCACCCGCGCCGCCGCTTGCGGCCGCACCGGCGCCACCCGCTTGCGAGGCGGCCAGCGCGGCGTTGAGCGCATCGATGCCGTCGGTCGCGGTGGGCAGGCTCGTCGCGGCGGCCGCGTCGGCGTTCGCCGCGGCCGATGCCGCCGCTGCGGCGCTCGCGCTTGCTTGCGCGGTCTGCTGGGTCTGCGCTGCCGTCGCGGCGACGGACGCATTGTCCGTCTGCATGCCGTTGTTCACCGCGCCGTTCGCGCCGGCCTTTGCGTCGCCGAGCATCGGACCGATCCCGAAGCCCTTGCTGTTCGAATTGCCGGGGCCGCCGGCCGAGAGGTCGGCGCTCGCCTTGTCGCTTGCGCCGTTGGCCGCGCCCGCGGCGAAGTTCTGCACCGGCACCGCGGCGACGAGATCCGTACGTCCGCTGTTCAGCGCCGCCAGCGCCGAGTCGACCTTCTGATGGATCGACTTGCCACCCGTCGACACACCGCCGGATCCTTTGTGATCGCCGGTGCCGTCGGCCTTCGCGTCGCCGGCGAGCGCCGCCGCGGTTGCGTTCGCCGCGGCGTCGTCGGCAGACGCGCTGGCGTCCTTGTTTGCATCGGCCGCCGCATTCGCGCGGGCCTGCGCTTCGGCCGCGGCGGCCGCCGCCGCGGCGGCGGT
>NZ_BAAILL010000037.1:29654-61467 GCF_054589215.1 Paraburkholderia sp. 2C
ATTCGCGTCGCCGGCCTTGTCGTTGTCCGCGTTGCCGGCCTGCTGCGCGCTGTTGTCCGTCGACGACGACGAAGACTTCGTCGACGATGCATCCTGCGACGAACCCGGCTGCGCCGGTTGCGACGCCTGAGCGCTGTCGCCCGGATGGACGGTGCCGTTCGACGCGTTGGCATTGTCCGCGCCGTTGTTCTGCTGCGGCTGC
Organism: Paraburkholderia sp. 2C; assembly: GCF_054589215.1. NCBI lineage: Bacteria > Pseudomonadati > Pseudomonadota > Betaproteobacteria > Burkholderiales > Burkholderiaceae > Paraburkholderia > Paraburkholderia sp. 2C. The sequence goes on from NZ_BAAILL010000037.1 coordinate 29,857, forward strand.
GAGCTGGACGCGCTCGACGCATTGGACGCGGCCGGAGGCTGCGCGGCCGGCTGCTGCTGGGCAGGCGCCGGCGGGGTCGCTGCGTTGATCTGCGCGGCGATGCTTTGCTGCAGCGTCTGCGCAAAAAGGTTCGCGCTACCTGCGCTGGCGGAGTTTGACACTGCCGCGCCTTGCGCGGACAGCATCGAATCGATCAGTGAAATTCTCGACATGATGTTTCCCGTCGTTCAAAGCCCGTGTCCCGACCTGTGTCGGGGATGGCGGGCGATATTCAAACCAGGTCCACAAAATCCGGCAGCGTGTCACGCGTTGCCGGCACGCATCCTCAAAATCCGTGCGCCGAACTCGTCGGCGTCCTTCTGTTCGCGCCGCGCGACCTTGCGCGCTTCAGCGGCATCGCCCCGCGCCTGCAGCACTTCATACGAGCCGAGCTTCTGCTTCTGCTTCTGCCACTCGGGCTTCGCCGCTTCGACGCGGGCCGTGGCGGCGGCGAGCTGGCGGCGCTGCTGTTCGATCGCCGCATCGAGCGTGTCGATAAACGCCTGGAAGTTGCGCATATTGCCGGCCGCCATACCGAGCTGCGCGGACGTCGTAAAGCGCGTGTAGTACTCGTTGCGGTACTCGATCAGCGCGTTCAGCTGCGTTTCGATATCGTTGCGCTCGCGCTGCGCACGCCCGAGGCGCTGCGCGGCGGCGTCGAGTTCGTCCTGAGCCAGCTCGATCAGCATCTGCAGCGGGGTAGGGTCCGCCATCTTCAGCCTCCTTCGTTGAACAGCGCGCCAAGCGCCTGCAGGCTCGCGTCGAATGGCGCGCATTCGCGATAGCCTTGCTGCAGGAACGCCTCGATGCGGGGATACAGCGCGATCGCCCGGTCGAGCAGCGCATCGCGCCCGCTCGAATAGGCGCCGACATTGATCAGATCGCGGTTGCGCTGGTAGCGCGACAGCATCTGCTTGAACATGCGGGTTTTTTCCAGATGCTTGTCGTCGATGAGCGCGGTCATCGCGCGGCTGATCGACGCTTCGATGTCGATCGCCGGGTAGTGCCCCGCTTCGGCGAGCGCGCGCGACAGCACGATATGGCCGTCGAGAATCGCGCGCGCCGAGTCGGCGATCGGGTCTTGCTGGTCGTCGCCTTCGGTCAGCACCGTGTAGAACGCGGTGATCGAACCGCCGCCCTCGGGTCCGTTGCCGGTGCGCTCGACGAGCGCGGGCAGCTTGGCGAACACCGACGGCGGGTAGCCCTTGGTGGCCGGCGGCTCGCCGACCGCCAGCGCGATCTCGCGCTGCGCCATCGCGTAGCGCGTCAGCGAGTCCATCAGCATCAGCACGTGCTTGCCCTGGTCGCGGAAATATTCGGCGAGCGACGTGGTGTACGCGGCGGCCTGCATCCGCAGCAGCGGCGAGACGTCGGCCGGCGCCGCGACGACGACCGAGCGCGCGAGCCCTTCCTTGCCGAGAATCTGCTCGATGAATTCCTTCACTTCGCGGCCGCGTTCGCCGATCAGACCGATCACGATCACTTCGGCGCTCGTGTAGCGCGCCATCGTGCCGAGCAGCACCGACTTGCCGACGCCGGAGCCCGCGAACAGGCCCATGCGCTGGCCGCGGCCGACGGTCAGCAAGCCGTTGATCGCGCGCACGCCGACGTCGAGCACTTTATGAATCGGCTCGCGGTGCAGCGGGTTGATGGTCGGCGCGGTCAGCGGCGCGTCGTCGGCGGCGGCGAGCGGGCCGAGATCGTCGAGCGGCTTGCCCGACGCGTCCAGCACGCGGCCGAGCAGCCCCCAGCCGACCGGCAGGCGCTTGGCGCCCGACATCGGGTCTTCGACCGGGGCGGATTCGAGCGGATAGACGCGTGCGCCGGGCAGCAGGCCGTGCACTTCGGTGGTCGGCATCAGAAACAGACGATCGCCGTTGAAGCCGACCACTTCGGCTTCGGCCATCGGCAGCGTGCTGCCGGGCGGCAGCTCGATCATCACTTCGGAGCCGACCGAAAGCCGCAGCCCGACCGCTTCGAGCACGAGACCGGCCGCGCGGGTCAGGCGCCCGCAGGCGCGCAGCGGTTTCGCGATCGCATTGCGCTCGCGCAGCCCGTCGAGGCGCTGGCGCCATGCCTGTAAATGCGGGTTGTCCGCGGCGACGGCCGGCCGCGCGTGCGGCGGATTCGACCCGACCGACGCCAGCGCGATCTCGCGCTCGAGCGGCGTGAGATCGCTCGTGTGGATGTCGTCGAGCGTCGGCGTCACCATGTGCTCACCTTGCCGAGCGCGGCCGCGACGCGCTCCCAGCGCGTGCCGATGGTCGCGTCCACTTCGCCGGTCGCGGCCTGCGCGCGGCAGCCGCCGCGCTCGATCGCGGGATCGGTGCGCACGTTCCAGCCGCGCGCACGCAGTTCGTCCATCAGATACGCCTCGACGATCGGCAGATCCGCCGGGCTCACGATCAGATGCGGCGCGCCGGACAGCGCCGGCTCGGCCGCGATCACTTCGCGCGCCGCGGCGAGCAGCGCAGTCGGATCGTGCTGCACATGCTGGCGCACGACCTGCTGCGCGATATCGAGCGCGAGCGCGACCAGCGTTTCGGCCACTTCGCTTTGCGCGGCGCCGAGCGCGCCCATAAAGGAATCGGCGATCGCGATCACGCGTTCGGCTTCCTTGCGCGCTTCGGCGCGTCCCTGTTCGACGCCCTTTGCGTGTCCCTGCTCGTAGCCCGCCTGATAGCCGAGCGCCTGTCCGGCCACATGGCCCGACGCGACCCCCTCGGCATGCGCAGCGTCGCGAAGCAGCTGAATCTCGGCCTCGATGTCGCGTTCTTCAACGGGATCGGGTTCCGGCACCGGATCGAACGATGCCATCTCCCACCGCTGATACGCGGACAGCGTGTCGCTGCTGCGCGCGGGCTCACGTTCAGACATATGCATCTTCCGCCTTGCCGCCGATCACGATCTGGCCGCTCTCGGCCAGGTTGCGCACGATCTGCAGGATGCGCCGCTGCTGCGTCTCGACCTCGGACACCCGCACCGGGCCGCGCGCATCGAGGTCTTCGGCGAGCAGTTCGGCCGCGCGCTGCGACATGTTCGACAGGAACTTCTGCCGCAGCGCCGGCTGCGCACCCTTCAGCGAGATGATCAGCGCTTCCGATTCGACTTCCTTCAGCAGCAGCTGGATTGCGCGGTCTTCGAGATCGAGCAGGTTCTCGAACACGAACATCTGGTCGATGATCTTCTGCGCGAGTTCCGCGTCGTACTGGCGCACGTTTTCGAGCACCGATTCCTCGTGGTTGCTCGGCATGAAGTTGAGGATTTCCGCCGCCGTGCGGATGCCGCCCATCGGGCTGCGCTTGAGGTTGTCGCTGCCGGACAGCAGGCCCGTCAGCACATCGTCGAGTTCGCGCAGCGCGGCCGGCTGGATGCCGTCGAGCGTCGCGATCCGCAGCAGCACGTCGTTGCGCAGGCGCTCCGTGAAGCAGGCGGAGATTTCCGACGCCTGATCGCGGTCGAGGTGCACGAGAATCGTCGCGATGATCTGCGGGTGTTCGTTCTTGATCAGTTCGGCGACGGCCGCCGAATCCATCCACTTGAGGCCTTCGATGCCGCTCGTGTCGCTGCCCTGCAGGATCCGGTCGATGATCGCGCCGGCCTTGTCCTCGCCGAGCGCCTTCGTCAGCACCGAGCGGATGTAGTCGCTCGAATCGAGCGAGAGGGCCGTGTGCTGCTCGGCTTCGCGCGCGAATTCCTGCAGCACTTCGTCGACCTGCTCGCGCGTGACGTTACGCAGCGCGGCCATCGCCACGCCGATCTTCTGCACCTCGCGCGGGCCGAGGAACTTGAATACCTGCGCCGCCTCTTCCTCGCCGATCGACATCAGCAGCAGCGCGCTCTTGGTTATGCCTTCAGCGTTCATCGGACACCCAGTTCTTGACGACGGTTGCGACGATCTTCGGATCCTGGCGCGCGATCTGGCGCGCGTACTCGAGATTCTTTTCGAATCGGTGCTTCTCGTTTTCGAAGGCGAGCAGCGCCGCGTCGGACCCGCCTTCTTCGACCCCGGCCCGCTCGGAGGCCGGCACGCCGTCGAGCAGCATCGGCTCGTCCGACGACGATGCGAGCGCCCCGGCGCTTTGCGTCTGTTCGACCGGCGGCGGGAACGCGCGGCGCAGCGCCGGCTTCACCATCACGAAGTAGAGGAACAGCGCGACGGCGGCGATGCCGAGATACGTCGCAATCTGCTTGCCGAGCGCGATCATGTCCGGCTGGCGCCACCACGGCAGGTTCGCGTTCGGGTCGACCGGCAGCGTGAACAGGCTGTTGACCACGTTGACCGAGTCGCCGCGCTTCGCATCGAAGCCCATCGCATCCTTCACGAGCTGTTCGACCTGCGCGAGCTTGTCGGCCGGCAGCGCCTGCTGCGTCGTGTGACCCTTCGCGTCGGTGTGCGGCAGGTAGTTCACGACCACCGCGACCGACAGCCGTTTGATGCCGCCGCCGCCTTGCTGGAAGTGGCGCACGGTCTTGTCGAGCTCGTAGTTCGTCGTCGAATCCTTGTGGTCGCTGATCGGCGTGGGCGGCGTCGCGCCGCTGGCGCCGTTCGGCGCGTCGATCGGCGCCTGCGTCGCCTGCGGCGGCTGGTTCGACAGTGCGCCCGGCACGCCCGACGCGCCCGCCTGCTGCATCTGCGTGTCGCTGGTCGACTGCTGGCTGCGGATCGCCGCCTGGCTCGGGTTGCCGCCGTTCGGCTGGTAGGTTTCGGCGGTCTGCTCGGTCTTCGAGAAGTCGATGTCGGCGCTGACCTGCGAGTGCGCGTTGCCGGCGCCGAACAGCGGCGCGAGGATCGCGTCGATGCGCTGCTGCGTGTCGCGCTCGACCTGCTTCACATATTTGAGCTGCGTGGCGTCGAGGCCGGTGCCGGCGCTCGGCTGCGTCAGCAGGTTGCCGTCCTGGTCGACGATCGTCACGTTGCGCGGCGACAGCTGCGGCACGGCGGAGGCGACCATATGCGTGATCGCGTTCACCTGGCCTTCGTCGAGCACGCGGCCCGGGTACAGGTCGACCATCACCGACGCGGACGGCGGCTCGGCGTCGCGCACGAACACGGACTGCTTCGGAATGGCCAGATGCACGCGTGCCGACTGCACGGTCGAAATCGACTGGATGGTGCGTTCGAGCTCGCCTTCGAGCGCGCGCTGGTAGTTCACCTGCTCGGCGAACTGGCTGATGCCGAATTTCTGGTTGTCGAGCAGTTCGAAGCCCACCGAACCGCTTTTCGGCAAGCCCTGCTGCGCGAGGCGCATGCGCGTTTCATGCACCTGGTCGGCCGGCACCATGATGGCGCCGCCGCCTTCGGACAGCTTGTACGGGATATTGGCCTGTTGCAGCGCCGCGACGATCGCGCCGCCGTCGCGGTCCGACAGGTTGCTGTACAGCACCTTGTACTGGGGGGCGCGCGACCACAGGACGAGGCCGACCACGACCGCGATCAGCACCGCGAGCGCGACGATCAGCGGCGCGCGCGGGTTGCCGCGCATTTGCGTAATCGACGACGGGAACGACGACAGCCGTTGCGCGAAATTGCCGCCGAGGCCGCCAAGGTCGGCCGCGCCGGCCGACTGGCCAGCAGCGGCGCCCGCCGTGCCCGCGGCGGGCTGCGCGTTCGCGAGGCCCATGCTGCGGCTTTCGGGGTTAATCAAGGAATTGGCTGACGAATCCATGCGTCGGGGTTCTCCGGGGTGCCCAGAGTCTCGACCGCGGGGGCCGCGCCATTGGCATCGGGCGCGCGGACAGAGACTTTCACGATGCGCATTTTCCACCCCGGGATGCAAGCCGATTGGCCGAATAGAAGAGGGTTTTCCCCCTAGTTTCGCGACTGTCTGTAAGACGCCGCCGTTTATGCTTCCCGTCAATCCGGTATGGCGGCCGACGGTGGCTCGCGCAGCCGGTTCTTCTTCCTTCCTGGAGAAATCATGACCGTCGCGAATCCGCTTACTTCCGCGCTGCAGCAAATCCAGTCGATGGCATCGGAAGCGGCCGGCGACCCCGCCGCGTCGGGCGCGCAAGCCGGCGGCGCGTATGCCGGCAGTTTCGGCGCCGCGCTCAAGTCCTCGCTCGACAAGGTCAGCAACGACCAGATCGCAGCCGACGGCGAGGCGAAGGCGTTCGAAGTCGGGGCGCCGAATGTGTCGCTGAACGACGTCATGATCGACGGCCAGAAGGCCGGTATCGGCTTCCAGTTCGCGCTGCAGGTGCGCAACAAGCTCGTCTCCGCCTACAACGACATCATGCAGATGCAGGTGTAACGGGCCTCTCGCGCGCGCGTCAGTCAGTCCACGCTTCGGCACCCTAAAGCTTTGTTCTGACTGTCCGATAACACGGACACACAGTCACCGCACTTGCGAAACGCGGGAGCGGCGGGGCTGGCTTTGTCTGATCCAAGCGCAGCGCGCATCACACAGGAGGAGCGCCGATGTTTTCCCCAGGGCATGCCGGAGCCAACGCTTACGCACGCGTGGGCAACGAGACAGGGGTGATGGGCGCAAGTCCGCATCGTCTGATCGCGATGCTGTTCCAGGGCGCGCGCCAGGCGATCGCGCAGGCGCGTTTCCATTTGCAGCATGGCGACGTCGGCCGCCGCGGCGAAACGATCGGCAAGGCGATCCGGATCATCGAGAGCGGTCTCCAGGCGTCGCTCGACCGCAACGCGGGCGGCGAAGTCGCCGCGCGGCTCGACGCGCTGTACGGCTATATGGCGAGACGCTTGCTGGAAGCGAATATCAAAAGCAACGAAGCGATGCTGATCGAAGTCGATGGACTGCTCGCAACGATCGAGGAAGCATGGACGGGTATTGGGCCGGAAGTGGCGCGGATGGCTGCACAGGTATCCGCGGAAGCGGTGAGATGACTGCAAATCAGGAATACTTCGCCCGCTATGAGGCGATCGCGGCAATATCGTGCCGGATGTTGACGGCCGCCCGCGATGCGCTGTGGGGCGAACTGGCTCACATGCAGAACGAGTACCGCAATCTGGTTGACAGTCTTAAGGAAGCTGAAGTGGGCGTGCATCTCGACGACGACGAGCGCGGCCGCAAATACGAGCTGATTCGTGAAATCCTCGCCAACGACGCCGCGATCCGCGAACTCGCGAATCCGCGTCTTGCGAAGCTGTCCGCGCTGTTTGCGGGCCGTACGGCGAAGGTACTGAAAGAGATCTACGGGGCGCGGTGAGACAGGCCAGCCGCCGGCGCACGTACGCCGGCGGCGGTTTGCCTGCTGCTTTTTTGTGCACGCTGCTTTTACAAAACTAACGTGCGCGATTTCTTCGCGCTGACCCGGTGCACTTCGTTTGCGCACCGGCCAGTTCCGGGTTTTTGTTTCTAATTTCTGTTTTTTGCCGAGCGACGACAGGAAGGATGCATGACCAACATCGACACGGCCGTAGCTGCGCTGCTCGCGAGCCGCGTCGACAGCCTGTTGTCGATCGCTTCGCGCAGCAACGCCACGACGGCGCAAACGGGTACGTCGGCACTGACCGTCGATACGCCGACCTCCGGCACACCGGTATCGTTACTCGCTAACCAGCCGCAAGCCTCCGCTCAAACCATCCTGTCGCGCATTGCGCTGACGCTCGACGCGATCATGCGCTCGGGCGGCGACGCGACGCCGTCGCTGGTCGGCCAGTGGCCGATCTGGCCGGTCGTGCCGGCGCTCGACGACGGCGGTGGCGCGCCGGCGGGCGGCGCGCAAACGGGCGAGGCAAGCGGCAACGCGGCGCCGGCGAATGCGGGCGGCGCGGCTGCCGCGGCTGCGCAGACCGAGGCCGATACCGAAGCAGGCGCGGCGCAAGGCGCAGCGGGCGTCACGCCGTCGGCGGTCACCGTGCCGGTCGACGCGCTGGCGGCGGCACTGCGCCAGACGGTCGGCGAAAGCGGACTTTTCTACGAATCGCATCTTGCGCAGTGGCTCAGCGGGCAGCGCCCGCCCGCGTCGCTATTCGACGAGCCGCAGAACCGGCTGGTGCTCGAAAGCGCGCAGATGCCGCTCGACTGGACCCTCGACGAGGGCGCCGCCGACGATGCCGGGATCGCGCCGTGGTGGCGCGGGGGGGCCGCGCAGCAAGGCAGCGGCGCCACCCAGCCGAACGCCGGTTCGGCGCGCGAGGCGCAGGGCAATCCGATGCCGATGACGGCGCGCTTCGCGGCGGCTGTGCAGGAATTTGCCGAAGACGCGTTCGGCGCCGGGGCGGCATCCGCGCGCGACGGCACGCAGGCCGGTAATGCGAACGCCGGGGTGAATGGCGGCCAGCCCAACGCCCAGGCAAATGCATCGCAGGCCCAGCTTTCGACACAGATGATGGCGTCGTCGGTGCATCCGGCGACGGTCACGCTCGTACGCCAGCAGCTCGATCTGCTGGCGACCGGCGAATTCCGCTGGAGCGGCGAGGCGTGGCCGGGCGCGCGTCTCGACTGGACGATCGAAGAGCGCGGCGACCGCTGGTCGCGCGGCGGCGATGCCGACGCACCCGGCTCCGAAACGCTGCATCCGTGGCGCACACGGCTCACGTTGTCGTTGCCGGTGCTCGGCACGGTCGACGCGGACCTCACGCTCGTCGGCATGCAACTGACCGCGCGCGTGCAGGCGAGCCCGTCGGGCGCCGCGCGGCTCGCGGCGCAGGGCGAATCGTTCAGGCAGCGGCTCGCGGCAGTCGGCATTGCGCTCCATGCGCTGGCGATTCGCGAGATCGCTGGCGGCCCTGACGAAGGCGCCGCCGGCCGGCCGGCCGGCTGGACCGGCGCGCCTTCGATGCAGGCCGCAGCGGCGGCTTACGCGCGTGCCGCCGCGGCTGCCGCGGCCAATACCGCTGGCGCCGCGGGCGAAGTGCAGGCCGGCAGCCATGGCGACCGGCCGCCGTTCGATCTCTTCGACGGAGACGTTCCGCTTTGAGCCGCACGACCCGCCGAAGCGCCGCAGCACTGTCCTACGACGACCAGCAGCCGGGAGCGCCGCGCGTCGTCGCGAAGGGCTATGGGCTCGTCGCGGACATGATCGTGCAGCGCGCGAAAGAAGCGGGCCTCTATGTGCACGAGGCGCCCGAGATGGTGTCGCTGCTGATGCAGGTCGACCTCGACTCGCGGATTCCGCCGCAGCTTTACGCGGCGGTCGCGGAACTGCTTGCGTGGCTGCACCGGCTCGAAAGCGGTGCGGCCGATGCGACCGATGCGGCGCAAGCCGCCGACGGCGACGTGACGATCGACGTGCCGGATCCGGCCGATCCGGCTGTCGATGCGGCGGCCGCGCGTTTGCCGCGCGGCGATGTGCCGCCGACGCGATGGTTGAAGTAGCCGTCGCAGCCGTCGCGCGCGATTTCGCTCATCCCGCAAAGGCGCGCTCGGCGAGCGCCGCATGGTCGAGCGCGGCCGGCAGCGTCCCATAGACGCGCCCACTGTCGCCGCAACCGTCCGCGATTCGCGTCGCGATAAACGCATCGGCGACGAGCGGCGGCGCATGCTGCACCAGCAGCACCGCCTGCGCGATCAGCACCAGTTGCTGCGCGATGCGGCGCGCGGCGGCTTCGCGCGTATCGGGCGATGCCGCGAGCGTCGCGAGCAGCCGGTCGAGCGCGGCCGGAAGTGCCGAAGCGCGCGCCGCATGCTGCTGCGCGACGCCGCGCCATTGCGTCAGCAGCGCCTGCGCCGCTTCCGGTTCTTTTTCGAGCGCGCGCAGCACGTCGAGACACATCACGTTGCCCGATCCTTCCCAGATCGAATTGACCGGCGCCTCGCGATAAAAGCGCGCCATCGGCCCTTCTTCGACGTAACCGTTGCCGCCCCAGACTTCCATCGCTTCGCCGGTGAATTCGAGTGCGCGCTTGCAGATCCAGTATTTCGCGGCCGGTGTGACGAGGCGCCGCCACGCGCGTTCCTCGAGCGTGCCCGTCGAGTCTTCGAACGCGCGTGCAAGCCGCATGACGAGCACGGTCGCCGCTTCCGATTCGAGCGAGAGGTCGGCCAGCACGTTGCGCATCAGCGGCTGATCGGCCAGCAGCCGGCCGAATGCGCTGCGATGCCGCGTGTGATGGATCGCCTGCACGAGCGCCGCGCGCATGAGCGCGGCACTGCCGAGCGCGCAATCGAGGCGCGTGTAGTTCGCCATTTCGATGATGGTCGGCACGCCACGCCCCTCGTCGCCGACCATCACCCCGTAGGCATCGAAGAATTCGACTTCGCTGCTCGCATTCGAGCGGTTGCCGAGCTTGTTCTTCAAACGCTGGATGTGGACGGCGTTCTTGCCGCCGTCGGGGGTGAAGCGCGGCACGAAAAAGCACGACACGCCCTCGTGGTCGTCGGTACGCGCAAGCACCAGATGCGCATCGCACTGCGGCGCCGAAAAGAACCACTTGTGACCGACCAGCCGATAGTCGCCGCCGCGGCCCGAGCCGCTTGCCCCTGATGTGGCAAATGCGTGCGTGCGGTTGCTGCGCACATCCGAGCCGCCCTGTTTCTCGGTCATGCCCATGCCGATCATCATCGATTTTTTCTGCGCCAGCGGCAGGTCGCGCGGATCGTGCTCGCGCGTGTAAAGCCGGTCGCGCAGCGCGGCAAAGAGTTGCGGTTCCCGTTGCAGCACGGGGATGCTCGCGAAGGTCATCGTGATCGGGCATAACGCGCCCGCTTCGACCTGCGAATGCAGCAGATAGGCCGCGCAACGCGCCACCATTGCGCCCGGCTGCGGATCGGAAAACGGCAGCGCGTGCACGCCTGCGCCGCGCAGTTGCGCCAGTAACGTGTGCCATGCCGGATGGAATTCGAGCGCATCGATGCGTTCGCCGCGCGGGCTGAACGTCATCAGTTCGGGTGTGTGGCGGTTCGCGAGTTCGCCGAGCGCGAGTACGTCGGGCGCACTGAGCGCCGCGCCATCGCGTTCGAGCGCGGCGCCATGCCAGCCGGCGCCCTCGCGCTCGACGGCGGCGACCAGCGCCGTGTCGCTCGTGAACAGGTTGTAACCGGTGAGGAGCGGTACCTGGTTTGTCACTTCGTGCGTGCTGCCGGGTCCGGATGTTTCCATCAGAGGTCTCCGTCTGCAACGTGGGCGAGCGTTGTCGATTGTCGCGCGGCCCGTGCCGCCGTGGTGATTTTTCGGAACAACGGGGCGGCATCGCGAAGGCGACGCGTCAGGCGAGCGGCTTGCTACGGGTGAGGACGCAGGCGGCCGGGCGCCGTCGTGCACCGGTGCGCGCGCGCGTGCGAAATCGCTAAACCAGGAGCCGTCCAGCGATGACCGAAAGCCTCGGAATGGGCAGTGCGAATCCCAACGCGGCAGACGACCCGCGCGCAGCACGCACGCGGGGCCGCCGTGCGAAAACGCTCGCGCGCTACGCGGGAAAGCCGATCTTGCTGCTGCTGCAATATGTCGGCCGCCGCCCGCTTGCGCATGCGTTCGTTCTGCTGGGCATTGTGGCGGCGGTCGGCTGCTCGCTCGCGTCGCAGTTTGCGATCAGGAACCTGATCGACGCGTTGCCTCACGGGCGCGCTCATCCGGCCGGCGTTGTCGCCGCATTTGTGGTGATCGTCGTGCTGCTATTTGCCGACAACCTGTTCTGGCGCGTGTCGGGCTGGATCAGCGTGCGCACCTTCGTCGCGGTGACGGGCGACGTGCGGCGTCAGCTGTTCGGCTATGTGACCGGCCATTCTTCAACCTATTTTTCCGAGGTTCGGCCCGGCATGCTGGCAAGCCGCGTATCGGCCACCGCCAACGCCGTGTTTTCGATCGAGAACACGGTCGCGTGGGTCGCGCTGCCGCCGTTGTTATCGGTGCTCGGTGCGATCGGCCTTCTCGCATGGGTGAATGCGTGGATGGCGCTGTCGCTGTTTTTCATTTCCGTCCTGATGGCGGCTGTGCTGTTCTGGCTCGCCAGGAAGGGAACCAGCAAACATATGCGCTTCGCGTCCGATGCGGCATCGGTCGACGGCGAACTCGTCGACGTGATCGGCAATATGGCGACCGTCAGGATGTTCGTTGCGACGCAACGCGAGAGCGAGCGGCTCGACTCGATTCTGCACGGCGAGATGGCGTCGCGTCAGACGAGCTTGCGCTACCTCGAAAAGCTGCGCCTGCTGCATGCGGGCGCAACGGCGCTGCTGTCGGCAGGGCTGCTCGGATGGGTGTTGCTATTGTGGACCGAAGGGCGCGCGACGACCGGCGATGTCGTGCTGGTCAGCTCGCTGGGGTTTGCGATCCTGCACGGCACACGCGATCTCGCGGTCGCGCTCGTCGACGTGACGCAGCATGTATCGCGGCTTGCCGAAGCGGCACAGGCACTGCTCGTGCCACGCGAGATGGATGAGCCGATCGGCACCCCGGCGTTGCAGGTCCGCGACGCGAATATCGACTTCGAAAACGTCACGTTCGCGTATCCGGGCCGCCGGCCGGTGCTCGACCACTTCAGCATGCATATCGATGCGGGGCAGCGCGTCGGCCTTGTCGGTCCGTCCGGTGCGGGAAAGACCACGATCCTCGCGCTGCTGCAGCGTTCGTTCGATCCGCCGAGGGGGGCGGGCGCGGTGGCGATTTCAGGCCAGCGGCTTGCCGATGTGAGTCTTGCCAGCCTGCGCGAGGCGATTGCGGTCGTGCCGCAGGACATCTCGCTGTTCAACCGGACGCTGCTCGAGAACATTCGTTACGGCAAGCCCGATGCGACCGAATACGAAGTGTTGCAGGCCTGCGAGCGCGCGAATTGCCTGGACTTGATCCGTTCGTTGCCGGAGGGGCTCGAGACGGTGGTCGGCGAGCGCGGCGCGCGTCTTTCCGGCGGACAGCGGCAGCGTATTGCAATTGCGCGCGCATTTCTGAGGGACGCGCCCATCCTGCTGCTGGACGAAGCGACGTCCGCGCTCGATAGCGAATCGGAAGCGGCGATCCAGCTTGCGCTCGACAGACTGATGACCGGACGCACCGTGGTGGCGATCGCGCACCGGTTGTCGACGCTGCGCAACTTCGACCGCATCGTGGTGATCCAGCACGGCCGTCTGGTCGACGACGGCACGCCGGGTGAACTGAGCAGGCGCGCGGGAATCTATCGCGATGTGCTGCTGCGTCAGGAGCGGCGTGCGGCCACCACGGGCGTCGGCGCGCTCGAGTGACGTCATGGTTGATCGATGTCGGCGTTGATGCCCGAGTTCCATCATCGCCCGCGCCAATGTCGTCCCATCCGGCTTGCCCAGCCGATCAAGCTTGAGGCCGAATTTGAAGCCGCCAGCACCCACTTCCACATGGGAGATCGCCTTCAGTCTGGCGAACAGGGCCGAATTCGAGACGCTCAGGTGCTGCAGTGTGTTGCGAATCTCCGGGATCACCAGATCGGGATTTGCCTGCGGCTGAGCCCGGAGGTCCACGTGGATGACGATTGCGCCCTCCTTCTCCAGCTCGGGAATGAGGTCGAACTTGAGGAATGTGGTTTTGCCGACGCGCCGCGGACCGGACTGGAAGAGGCCCGACTGAAACGTCTGGTCCAGCGGGCCCGGATCGGTTTACTTTTTTTCCTCGCCTTGCCCCGTCGGCGCCACGACCCCACTCATCACAATCCCCAGCGCGGGCGCATGCATGAAGTCGTCGCCGGACTGCCCGCGCAGCGTTTCGCGCGCGACATCGAGCCACGCGCGCGCCGCATGCGACAGATAGCCGTTGCGCCGCCAGCCGATCGCGATTTCCCACAGAATTTCCGGCTCGACGACGGGCCGGCACGTGAACTCCGCTGCATCGAGCCGGCGGCAATACGGCGCCGGCAATAGCGCGATACCGACGCCCGCCAGCACGAGCGCGACCATAAAGTCCCAATGCTCGCTGCGGCTGACGACGGTCGGCGCAAAGCCGGCGGTGCGGCATGCGCGCAGCACGATGTCGTTGAGCGCGAGGCTTTCGCCGTAGAACACGAACGGCTCGTTGGCGAGATCGGCGAGCGGCACCTCTTTCACCGCGTCCCAGCGCGAGCCCTTGCGGGCGACGAGCCACAGGCGCTGGCGCGTCATCGGCAGTGCGTCGATCTCCTCCGGATCGACCGGCAGCAGCACGCCGCCCAGTTCGAGTTCGCCGTCGATCAGCGCCGCTTCGACGGCGCGCGAACCTTCCTCGATCAGCTTCAGTTCGACCTTCGGATAGCGCTGGCGGAACGCGGCGATGGCCGGCGTGAAAAGCGCGCCGCCCATCGGCGGAATGCCGATGGTCAGCGTGCCGCGCCCGAGCGTGCCGAGGTCGTCGAGTTCCTTTTGCAACTGGGCCTGCGCGGCGAGCACGTCCTGGCCGCGCTGATAGACGATCCGCCCCGCGTCGGTCAGCACCATCTGGCGGCCGTCGCGCAACAGCAGCGGCGAGCCGATCTCGTCCTCGAGCGCTTTCACCATCTTGCTGATGGTCGGCTGCGTCACGTACATCTGCTCGGCGGCGACCGTGAAGCTCTGTTGCCGGACGACCTCGATGAAATAGCGAAGCGCACGCAGTTCCACGATAAGGCTCCCGATAAGTATTTCGCCCGACCCGGCGCCGGCTCGGGCCAAGCACGGCGCTCTGTCGTGCCGCGCGGGTCCGTCGGATTCCATTATGGAATGGTTTGAATGAGTGTAAGTCATTATATTTATATCAGGGATAACCCTATACTCGTCTGACCATAAGGAATTTCAGGGAGTGGCCGCGATGAGCGTTTCCGTCACGAGATTTGCCGCCAGCGCGCGATCGGGTGCGCTGGAGCCGGTTGTGCGCGTCGCGCGGATCGTCGCGCAGTGCCTGGTGCTTGCGGGCGTCTGGTTTATCGCCGACTTCGCGGTGAAGCGCGTCGGCTTGCCGGTGCCGGGCGGTGTGGTTGGCCTGCTCGTGCTGCTCGTCGCGTTGCTGTGCGGCGGCGTCGCGCCGCGCTGGGTCAAAGCGGGCGCCGACTGGCTGCTGTCCGAATTGCTGCTGTTCTTTATTCCGGCAGCCGTCGCGGCGGTCCAGTACGGCGGGCTGTTCCGCGAGGATAGCTGGCGGCTTGCGCTCGTCGTGGCGGGCGGCACGTTGATGGTGATGGTCGCGGTGGCGTTCGCCGTCGAGCAGGCGTCGCGTTTCGAACGCCGGCTGGCGCTGCGTCGCGTGCCGGTGAGCGCGGGGCGGGCTGTCCGCGCAGGCCGCGTCGGCCGCGATTGAACGCGGCCTCGCGCGTTGAGTTGAACCCCACCACCGCTACGGCCACGCCATGACCGCGCTCGACACGTCCCCGTTTTTCACGTCGCTGTTCGCCGACGACGCGTCGCGCGCGATCGCCGCCGGCTGCTTCGTGCTGACGGTCGCGCTCTACTTCCTGTCGAAGATGCTCTACGCGCGCGTGAAGACGATGTGGTTCACGCCGCTCGTCGCGGTGCCGATCGTGCTGGTGGCGATCGTCGCGCTCGCGCATATTCCGTATCGCGTCTACTTTCAGGACACGCGCTGGCTCATGTGGCTGCTCGGTCCCGCGACCGTCGCGTTCGCGGTGCCGATCTACGAGTACCGCGAACTGATGAAGCGGCACTGGATCTCGCTTGCGGTGGGGGTGGTGGTCGGCATTGTCGTCGCGGTCGGCGGCTCGCTTGTGCTGGCGAAACTGTTGCACCTGTCGCCCGAATTGCAGCGCAGCCTGATGACGCGCTCCATCTCGACGCCGTTCGCGCTCGCGGTCAGCGACAAGATCCACGCGCCGAAAGACCTCACCGCGCTGTTCGTGATCGCGACCGGCGTGTGCGGCATGATCTTCGGCGAGCTCGTGCTCGCGCTGCTGCCGCTGCGTTCGCGCCTCGCGCGCGGCGCGCTGTTCGGCGCGGCCGCGCATGGCGTGGGCACCGCGAAAGCGCGCGAACTCGGCAGCGAAGAAGGGGTGGTCGCAAGCCTGACGATGATGATCGCCGGCGTCGTGATGGTGCTGCTCGCGCCGCTGCTCGACATGCTGCCCGTTTGAGACGCGCAGGTAAGGCACGAATGCTTTAAACGTGCCGCCGCGGGCCGCGTTCCAGCGCGCGCATCGGGCCCCATCGCGGTAAATGCCGGTCGCACGCGCCATCCTGATTTGCTACAATCTGCGCTCGCCTTCGAGGAGCGTTGCGACGGGTTCCCACCCGCCAGGCTCGAAGGTGGTCAATCCGAAGCGTGAACGTATGCGGTGTGTGGTCAACACATCGTGAGGTTCGCGCTTCGCATCGAACGGCGCTCACGTCAATCTTCTAATTTTCTTAGAAAGGAGGGCGTGATGAACGCCGCAGTTTACGATTCCAAAGACTCGAAAGATTATGTCGTCGCAGACCTCGCGCTTGCAGGCTGGGGCCGCAAGGAACTGAACATCGCCGAAACGGAGATGCCGGGCCTCGTGCAGATCCGCGACGAATACAAGAAGCAGCAGCCGCTAAAGGGCGCGCGCATCGCGGGCTCGCTGCATATGACGATCCAGACCGGCGTGCTGATCGAGACGCTGAAGGCGCTTGGCGCCGACGTGCGCTGGGCCTCGTGCAACATCTTCTCGACGCAGGACCACGCCGCTGCCGCGATCGCGCAAGGCGGCACGCCGGTGTTCGCATTCAAGGGCGAATCGCTCGACGAATACTGGCAGTTCACGCACCGCATCTTCGAATGGCCGAACGGCGAGTTCGCGAACATGATTCTCGACGACGGCGGCGACGCAACGCTGCTGCTCATTCTCGGCTCGAAGGCCGAGAAGGATCGCTCGGTCATCGCCAAGCCGACCAACGAAGAAGAAACCGCGCTCTTCAAGTCGATCGCAGAGCATCTCGATGTCGACGCGACGTGGTACTCGAAGCGTCTCGCGCACATCAAGGGCGTCACCGAAGAAACCACGACCGGCGTGCACCGCCTGTATCAGATGGAAAAGGAAGGGCGCCTGCCGTTCCCGGCCATCAACGTGAACGACTCGGTCACGAAGTCGAAATTCGACAACCTGTACGGTTGCCGCGAGTCGCTCGTCGACGGCATCAAGCGTGCTACGGACGTCATGATCGCGGGCAAGATCGCGGTCGTGGCCGGTTACGGCGACGTGGGCAAGGGTTGCGCGCAGTCGCTGCGCGGCCTCGGCGCAACGGTGTGGGTGACCGAAATCGATCCGATCTGCGCGCTGCAGGCGGCGATGGAAGGCTACCGCGTCGTGACGATGGAATACGCGGCCGACAAGGCCGACATCTTCGTGACGGCCACCGGCAACTACCATGTGATCAACCACGATCACATGAAGGCGATGCGTCACAACGCGATCGTCTGCAACATCGGCCACTTCGATTCGGAAATCGACGTCGCGTCGACGCGCCAGTACCAGTGGGAAAACATCAAGCCGCAAGTCGACCACATCATCTTCCCGGACGGCAAGCGCGTCATTCTGCTGGCTGAAGGCCGTCTCGTGAACCTCGGCTGCGCAACGGGCCATCCGTCGTTCGTGATGTCGAATTCGTTCACGAACCAGACGCTCGCGCAGATCGAACTGTTCACGCAAGGCGGCAAGTACGAGAACAAGGTCTACGTGCTGCCGAAGCAACTCGACGAGAAGGTCGCGCGCCTGCACCTCGCGCGCATCGGTGCGAACCTGACCGTGCTGTCGACGGATCAGGCGAGCTACATCGGGGTGGACAAGAACGGTCCGTTCAAGCCGAACCACTACCGTTACTGAGCACGTCGCCGTCGCCGGATGCGCGCGGTGCGTCGGTTACGTCGCATGCGCTGCGCGCATTCATGTTCAATGCGGACCATGAGCACTTTGTGAACATAAGGAGCCCCCGATGACCGTGCTGTTGACCTGGCTGATCAACGCGCTTGCGTTGCTGATCATCACGTATCTCGTGCCGTCGATTCACATCCGCAGCTTCGGCACCGCATTGATCGTCGCGCTCGTGCTCGGGCTGATCAACACGGTATTGCGGCCAGTGCTGATCCTGCTGACATTGCCGGTCACGATACTCACGCTCGGGCTCTTCATTCTCGTCGTCAACGCACTGTGCTTCTGGCTGTGCGCGTCGCTTTTGAAGGGCTTCGAAGTGTCGGGCTTCTGGTCGGCATTCTTCGGCTCGATTCTGTACAGCATCGTTTCATGGCTGCTGTCCGCGCTTATTCTCGGTAATCGCAGTTTCGGCTAGCCGATTCTGATCCGCACCATGAACCCCATCGAACTTTCATTCGAATTCTTTCCGCCGAAAACGCAGGAAGGCGTCGACAAGCTGCGCGCGACGCGCGAGCAGCTGATCCCGCTCAAGCCGAAGTTTGTGTCGGTCACTTTCGGCGCGGGCGGCTCGACGCAGCAAGGCACGCTCGACACCGTCATCGATATGTCGAAGGGCGGCCTCGAAGCGGCGCCGCATCTGTCGTGCATCGGTTCGTCGAAAGACGACCTGCGCCGGATTCTGACCGAGTACCGCTCGCATGGCATCCGGCACATCGTCGCGTTGCGCGGCGATCTGCCGTCGGGCATGGGCTCGGTCGGCGAATTGCGTTACGCCTCGGAGCTCGTCAGCTTTATTCGCGCGGAGTCCGGCGACTGGTTTCATATCGAAGTCGCCGCGTATCCGGAATACCATCCGCAGTCGCGCACGCCGCGGCACGATCTCGAGAATTTCGCGCGCAAGGTGAAAGCCGGCGCCGATTCCGCGATTACGCAGTACTTCTTCAATGCGGATGCGTACTTCCAGTTCGTCGACGATGCGCGCAAGCTCGGCGTCGACGTGCCGATCGTGCCCGGCATCATGCCGATCACGAACTACTCGCAGCTGATGCGCTTTTCCGAAATGTGCGGCGCCGAAGTGCCGCGCTGGATCGCGCGGCGGCTCGAGAGCTTCGGCGACGATCGCGACGCGATTCGCGCGTTCGGGCTCGATGTGGTGACCGGGCTCTGCCAGCGGCTCGTCGATGCAGGCGTGCCGGGCCTGCATTTCTATACGCTCAACGCCGCGGCGTCGACCAAGGCGATCTGCGAGCGGCTCGGGTTGTAGGCTCAGGCCGCCTATCACCTGCCGCGCATATCTCATGCTGTGATCGAAACGTCTTGCGCGATCCCGCGCAAGACGTTTTGCGGCACAACGCGGCTAATCGGGCCAACCCGAAGCCGCGCCGTCACCCCTTCCATATACATGTTTGCGCATTTGCGCCACCGGATTTTGTCCGCTTGTGAGGGCCGGTAAAGCTCAGTAATATCGCGCTACGCTGGTTTTGACCGGTTACAAATCTGGAGGAAACATGAACCAAAACAGACTGTTGCGCGCGCTCCGGCTCACGACGCTGAGCGCGGCCGCAGCGGTGACGATGGCGGGGACGCAACTGGCGAACGCCGCCGACATCCCGAACAAAACCCTCGTTTACTGCTCAGAAGGCAGCCCCGCGGGTTTCGATCCAGCGCAATACACGACCGGCGTGGATTTCACCGCCAATACGTTCACCGTTTATAACCGTCTCGTCGAATTCGAGCGCGGCGGCACGAAGGTCGAACCGGGCCTGGCCGAAAAGTGGGACGTGTCGCCGGACGGCAAAACGTATACGTTCCATCTGCGTCATGGCGTCAAATTCCAGACCACTGCGTATTTCAAACCGACGCGCGAGTTCAATGCCGATGACGTGATCTTCACGTTCCAGCGCATGCTCGATCCGAACCAGCCGTTCCATAAGGCCTACCCGGTGCAGTTTCCGTACTTCACCGACATGGGCCTCGACAAGCTGATCACGAAGATCGAAAAGGTCGACCCGTACACGGTGAAATTCACGCTTGCCGAAGTGAACGCGCCGTTTATCCAGAACCTCGCGATGGAATACGCGTCGATTCTGTCGGCCGAATACACGGATCAGCTGTTGAAGGAAGGCAAGGCCGCCGACATCAACCAGAAGCCGGTCGGCACCGGCCCGTTTATCTTCAAGAGCTACACGAAAGACGCGACGATCCGTTTCGACGGCAATCCTGATTACTGGAAGCCGAACACGGTGAAGGTGTCGAAGCTGATCTTCTCGATCACGCCCGACCCGGGCGTGCGCGTGCAGAAGCTGAAGGCCGGCGAATGCCAGGTGATGAGCTATCCGCGTCCGGCCGATATCGCGCCGCTGAAGGCGGATAACAACATTGCGATGCCGTCGCAGGCGGGCTTCAACCTCGGCTACCTTGCCTATAACGTCACGCACAAGCCGCTCGACAAGACCGAAGTGCGCGAAGCGCTCGATATGGCGATCAACAAGAAAGCGATCATCGATTCGGTCTACCAGGGCGCGGGCCAGCTCGCGACCAATCCGATGCCGCCGACGCAATGGTCGTACGACAAATCGCTGAAGGCGGCGTCATACGATCCGGACAAGGCGAAGGCGCTGCTGGCGAAGGCCGGATTCCCGAACGGCTTTGAAATCACGCTGTGGGCGATGCCCGTGCAGCGTCCGTACAACCCCAACGGCAAGCTGATGGCCGAGATGATTCAGGCCGACTGGGCGAAGATCGGTGTGAAGGCGAAGATCGTGACGTACGAGTGGGGCGAGTACATCAAGCGCGCGCACGCGGGCGAAGACGACACGATGCTGATCGGCTGGACCGGCGACAACGGCGATCCCGACAACTGGCTCGGCACGCTGCTCGGCTGCGACGCGGTCAATGGCAACAACTTCTCGAAGTGGTGTTACAAGCCATTCGACGAGTTGGTGAAGAAGGGCCGCGAGACCAACGGTCAGGACGCGCGCACGAAGTTTTATGTGCAGGCGCAGCAGATCTTTGCGGAACAACTGCCGTTCTCGCCGATCGCACACTCGACTGTCTATCAGCCGATGAGCAAGAAGGTCACCGACATGCGCATCGAATCGCTCGGTTACCTGCGCTTCGACGGCGTGGGCATGCAGTGATGCGGTCCGTCGTGGCGCGCTGCGGCGATCGATACGCATAATCAGCCGCGGTAAGTTTTTCGCACGGTTAAGAAGACTGGTCGAAACTGTCCGGCGACGGGGTCACGAGCCCTTGTCGCCGGTTGCATTTTTCCCCACCCATACATAGGGACGATCCATGTTCCGATTCGTTTTGCGCCGCATCGGGATGGTGATACCGACTTTCATCGGTATTACGATCCTTGCGTTCGCGCTTATCCATCTGATTCCGGGCGACCCGATCGAAGTGATGATGGGCGAGCGCGGCGTCGATCCGGCCACGCATGCGGCGGCGCTTCATCGCCTCGGCCTCGACGAGCCGCTGCCGCTTCAATATCTGCATTACGTCGGCCGCGCGCTGACCGGCAATCTCGGCACGTCGATCATCACCAATACGAGCGTGATGGACGAGTTTCTGGCGCGTTTTCCGGCCACCGTCGAGCTGTCGATCTGCGCGATGCTGTTCGCGCTGGTGGTTGGGTTGCCGGCCGGCGTGTTCGCCGCGTTGCGACGCGGCACCGTGGTCGATCACGGCGTGATGGGCACCGCGCTCACCGGTTACTCGATGCCGATCTTCTGGTGGGGCTTGATCCTCATCATGGTGTTTTCGGCGAAGCTCGGCTGGACGCCGGTGTCGGGCCGCATCGCGGT
This sequence comes from Paraburkholderia sp. 2C, assembly GCF_054589215.1. NCBI lineage: Bacteria > Pseudomonadati > Pseudomonadota > Betaproteobacteria > Burkholderiales > Burkholderiaceae > Paraburkholderia > Paraburkholderia sp. 2C. The sequence goes on from NZ_BAAILL010000037.1 coordinate 51,373, forward strand.
CGAATACGACATTCCGCATGTGACCGGTTTCCTGCTGATCGACTCGCTGTTGCCGGGCACCGACGAAGGCTCGTTCCGCTCCGCGGTCAGCCATCTGATTTTGCCGTCGATCGTGCTCGGCACGATTCCGCTCGCGGTGGTCGCGCGCATGACGCGCTCGTCGATGCTCGAAGTGCTGCGCGAAGACTATATCCGCACCGCGCGCGCGAAGGGCTTGTCGCCGGTGCGTGTGGTGGTGGTGCATGCGTTGCGTAATGCGCTGATTCCGGTCGTTACCGTGATCGGTCTGCAGGTCGGCACGCTGCTCGCGGGCGCGGTGCTGACCGAGACGCTGTTTTCGTGGCCCGGCATCGGCAAGTGGCTGATCGATGCGATCAGCCGGCGTGACTATCCGGTCGTGCAGGGCGGTATTCTGATGATTGCCACGCTCGTCATTGTGGTGAACCTCGTCGTCGACCTGCTGTACGGCGTGTTGAATCCGCGCATTCGCCATACGAGGTAATACCGCCATGGCTGATATTCAAAACACTGTTCCCCAATCGGTCACGCCCCCCAGCGGCCGCGCACTCGCCGCACGTGAATTCTGGGCCAACTTCTCGCGCAATCGCGGCGCGGTCGGCGCCGGCGTCATCGTGCTCGTGCTGGTGTTTATCGCGATCTTCGCGCCGCTGATCGCGCCGCATAGCCCGATCGAGCAGTACCGCGATACGGTGAAGATTCCGCCCGCGTGGCTCGACGGCGGCAACTGGAAGTTCATCCTCGGCACCGACGAAGCGGGCCGCGACATTCTTTCGCGACTGATGTACGGCGCGCGGCTGTCGTTCTGGATCGGTTGCGTATCGGTGCTGCTCGCGCTGATTCCGGGCATCGTGCTCGGCCTGATCGCCGCGTTCTTCGACAGGTGGGCCGACACGCCGATCATGCGCGTGATGGACGTGCTGCTCGCACTGCCGTCGCTGCTGCTCGCGGTTGCCGTGGTCGCGATCATCGGTCCGGGCCTCTTCAACACGATGTTCGCGATCGCGATCGTCGCGCTGCCGGGCTACGTGCGTCTGACGCGCGCGTCGGCGTTGGGCGAATTGCACAAGGAATACGTGATGGCGTCGCGCGTCGCGGGCGCCGGCACGCTGCGGCTCATGTTCTCGCAGGTGCTGCCGAACTGCACGGCGCCGCTGATCGTGCAGGCCACGCTCGGCTTTTCGTCGGCGATTCTCGATGCGGCTGCGCTCGGCTTTCTCGGTCTCGGCGTACAGCCGCCCGCGGCCGAGTGGGGCGCGATGCTCGCCTCCGCGCGCGACTATATCGACAGCGCATGGTGGATCGTCACGATGCCCGGTCTTTCGATTCTGATCTCGGTGCTCGCGATCAACCTGCTCGGCGACGGGCTGCGCGACGCGCTCGATCCCAAACTGAAACGGATGGCCTGATATGAACGATCCCATGCGCGATCTATTGACCATCCGCAATCTCGCCGTCGACTTCGGCGGCCTTGCCGCGGTGGACCGCGTGAATCTCAGTGTCGCGCCGGGCGAAGTGGTCGGCGTGGTCGGCGAATCGGGCTCGGGCAAAAGCGTGACGATGATGGCGCTGATGGGCCTCATCGACGCGCCCGGCAAGGTGAGCGCCGACGAAATCAGCTTCGACGGCAAGAATCTGCTCTCCGCTTCGCCGAAAGAGCGCCGCAAGATTATCGGCAAAGACATCGCGATGGTGTTTCAGGATGCGCTGACGAGCCTGAACCCGAGCTATACGGTCGGCTATCAGATCAAGGAAGTGCTGAAGCTGCACGAAGGGCTGCGCGGCGAGGCGCTCAACAAACGCGCGCTCGAACTGCTCGATCAGGTCGGCATTCCCGACGCGAAAAATCGCATCGATTCGTTTCCGCATCAGCTGTCGGGCGGCATGAACCAGCGCGTGATGATCGCGATGGCGGTGGCGTGCAATCCGAAGCTGCTGATCGCCGATGAACCGACCACCGCGCTCGACGTGACGATCCAGGCGCAGATCATGCAACTGCTCGTGCAGTTGCAGAAGGAGCGCGGCATGGCGCTCGTGCTGATCTCGCACGATCTGGCCGTGGTGTCGGAGGTCGCGCAGCGCGTCGCGGTGATGTACGCGGGCGAGATTATCGAAACGAACCGCGTGCCCGAGATCTTCGCCGCGCCTCATCATCCGTACACCGAAGCGCTGCTGGCGGCGATTCCCGAGCACAATGTCGGCGCGGTGCGGCTCGCCGCGCTGCCGGGCCTCGTGCCGGGTCGCGACGACCGGCCGACGGGCTGTCTCTTCGCGCCGCGCTGCAAATACGTGGTCGACGATTGCATGAAAGCGCGGCCGCCGCTTGGCGGTTTGCCCCATCACGACGACACGGTTCGCGTGCGCTGTATCAAGCCGTTGAACCTGGCGGCCGATGCGATTCAACACGGAGGCGCACGATGAATGCAGTACCCGAAACGCGCCGCCCGGGCGACGCGGCCGGCGGCGACTCCGTGCTCGTCGCCGAGCAGCTTGCGAAGCACTACGACGTGAAGCGCGGCATGTTCGGCCACGGCACGGTGAAGGCGTTGAACGGCGTGTCGTTTTCGCTGACGCGCGGGCGCACGCTTGCCGTGGTCGGCGAATCCGGCTGCGGCAAATCGACGCTCGCGCGGCAACTGACGATGATCGAATCGCCGACCGCCGGGCGTCTGCTGATCGACGGCGAAGACGTCGCCGGCGCCGATCACGCGAAGATTGCCGCGCTGCGCCGGCGCGTGCAGATGGTGTTCCAGAATCCGTTTGCGTCGCTCAATCCGCGCAAGACCGTCGAGCAGACGCTCGGCGAGCCGCTCGCGATCAACACGCCGCTCACGGCGGCCGAGCGCGCCGAACGCATCGCGCACATGATGCGCATCGTTGGCCTGCGGCCCGAACACGCGAAGCGCTATCCGCATATGTTCTCGGGCGGGCAGCGTCAGCGCGTCGCAATTGCGCGCGCCATGATTCTCGATCCGCAGATCGTCGTCGCCGACGAACCGGTGTCCGCACTCGATGTGTCGATCCAGGCGCAGATTCTTAATCTGTTTATGGATCTGCAAGATGAGTTTAAGACTAGCTACGTCTTCATCTCGCACAATCTGGCCGTGGTTGAGCACATCGCCGACGATGTGATGGTGATGTATTTCGGCGGTATCGCCGAACTCGGCGACAATAAGACGATCTTCGAACGGCCGCGTCATCCATACACGCGGGCACTGATGTCTGCGACGCCGTCGATCTTCGAAGCGGACCGGCAGATCCGGATCAGGCTGCAAGGCGAAATGCCGTCGCCGCTGAATCCGCCGTCGGGATGTACTTTCCATCAGCGTTGCCCGTATGCGATCGACCGGTGCCGTCAGGAGGAACCGAAGCTGCGTGAAGTGGATGGCCGTCAGGTGTCGTGTCACCGCGCCGAGGAGGTGGGGGACGCGGATGCCTGAAACGGCCGCGGCGCGCTGCGCGGTGCGCCGCTGCGTCGATGGCGTCGATGGCGTCGGGTATCCGGTGCGCCTGGGGCACCGCTTGTTGCACCGCTTGTTGCGCCCGGCCGGGGCGATGCTCGTCGTGCTGGCTTGCGCTCTGGTTCTGGCTGCCGGGCTGGCCGTGATGGCAACGACTGCGCCGTGGCTGGCGGCGTGGGCGCCGGTGGCGTCGGCGTACGCGGCCGGCGACGCGTCCGCGAACACCCACGCGCAGGGCGCGGCGCGCCCGACGTTGCCGCTTCCGCATCCGCCGGCTGCGCCGCCGCGCGGCGCATCGCCAGCCGCCAATGCGCCGGCCGGCAATGCGCCACCGCCGGCGCCGGCGTCCTCGGGCACCACCACGGGCGGCCCCGTTCGGCCCGAGCCGGCCCGCATGCCGTTCTATGTCGCGACGCGCGGCACGACAACCATCTACATTCTCGGTACGCTGCACGTCGGCGACCCGGTCGACTATCCCCCGGGGCAGCCGTTCCGGCGGCCGATTCTGGCGGCGCTCGCCGCCTCGCCGACGCTTGCGCTCGAACTGTCTCCCGACGATCTGCTCGTCTCACAGGACGACGTATCGAAGTACGGCGTGTGCCGGTATCCGTGCCTGCCGAAGCTGCTGCCCGATCCGCTGTGGCGCAAGCTCGAGATGCGCCTGCGCGACAACCCGGCCGCGCTCGACGAGATTCGCAAGATGCGGCCGTGGCTCGCGTCGCTGCTCGTCGAAACCTACGATTCGCTGAGCGCGGGGCTGCAGACCGAGTACGGCACCGAGGCGCAATTGCAGAACGTCTATTTGCGTCAGCGCGGCAGGATCGTTGGGCTCGAGACGCTGGCCGAGCAGATGCGCGCGTTCACGAGCCTCACTCTCGCGCAGCAGCGCGAAATGCTGGCGCAGGATCTCGTGCAGACGCCGGCCGAAAACGTGAATGACGTGAAGACGCTGCACCGGCTATGGCGCGTCGGCGATGCCGATGCGCTCGCCGCATGGGAGGCGGCGAAGTCGGAGAAGCTTGCGCGCGATCCGCGCGTGTCGGCGTCGATCGACAACAAGATTCTTTATGAGCGCAATCGCCGCTTCGTCGCGCGAATGATCGCCATTTCGGCGCCGAACAAGCCGGTGTTCGTCGCGATCGGTGCGCTGCACCTCGGGGGCCGCAATGGCGTGCTGCAGTTGTTGCGGCAGCGCGGATTCGTGGTCGAGCCGAGTTGATTATTCGCCGCGCACCAGCGCATCGCGCATGCTTTGCACCACCGGTGTCCAGTCGCCGAGCGTCGTTTGCCGGAACAGCCGCGCGGTCGGATACCACGGCGAGTCGCTGCGGTGCTCGAGCCAGCGCCAGTCGGAGTTGGCCGGCAGCATGACCCACAACGGCTTGCCCAACGCGCCGGTCAGATGCGCGACGGCGGTGTCGACGGTAATCACGAGATCGAGATTGGCGATCAGCGCGGCGGTATCCGAAAAGTCGTTCAGCTCGGCGGTGAAGTCGAGCGGGCGGATCGCGTCGGGCAACGCGGCCAGTTGCGCCTGCGCGGCGCCTTTTTGCAGATTGAGCCACGCGACGCCGGTCAACTCGGCGAGCGGGGCGAGCGCCGCCAGCGGCATCGAGCGATAACGGTCGTTGCCGAAGGTCGGACTGCCGGCCCAGACGAGGCCGATTTTCGGCTGCACGCCGACGGTTTGGTCCAGCCGTGCGCGCCAGTGCGCGATTTTCGCCGGATCGGCGAACAGATACGGCACGGCGGCCGGGATGGTTTGCACTTCAGTGCCGACGACGGACGGCACGCTCATCAGCGAGATCCAGAAGTCGTAGTCGCCGCCCGGCGTGCCGGTCCATGCGCGACGCACGCCGGGTACGCGCTGCGCGATGTCGAGCAAGGGTGCGCGGACGCAGACGTCGACGATCGCGCCGCGCTCCGCGAGTACGCACGCATACCGCAGAAACTGGAACTGATCGCCGAAACCCTGCTCGCGCACGAGCAGGATGTGCTTGCCGTCGATCGGCTCGCCGCGCCATTCGGGAATGTCTGCCACCGCGATCGCTTCGTAGTCGCTGGCGCGCCAGCGTCGGGCGTATTCGGCCCAGCCTTGGCCGTAGTCGCCGCGCTTCAGATACAGCCACGCGAGATTCTGATGTGCGTCGGGCTGCCCGGGTTCGAGCGCGAGCGCCGCGCGATAGCACCGCTCCTCTTCGTCGTGGCGCCCCTGCGCGCCGAGCGAGGCGCCGAGGCAGACGAGGTTGGTCGCATTGCCGTTCAGCGCGACGCCTTGCCGGTAGTGCTGCTCGGCGTCGCGGTACTCGCCTAGCTTGCCGAGCGCGGTGCCGAGATTCACGTGTGCGTCGGCGAAGGCGGGGGCCGCGGCGATCGCCCGCCGGAAGTGAGCGGCGGCCGCGGCGAATTCGCCGCGCGCCTGCTGCGCGTTGCCCGCGTTGAAGTGCGCCTGCGCCGAATGCGGATCGAGCGACAGCGCGAGCTGATATTGCGCATACGCGTCGTCGTGACGGTCGAGCTTGTTCAGCGATGAGCCGAGATTGACGTGGACGTCGACCAGCGTCGGGTCGATGGCGAGCGCCAGACGATAGTGTTCGATGGCTTCTTCGAGCGCGCCTTGAGCCTGCAGTGCGACCGCGAGGTTGTTGTGCGCGTCGGCGAATGCGGGCTTCAGTTGCAACGCGTTGCGATAGCACTGCAGCGCGAACGCGGGCTGGCCGCTTGCCGCCGCGACCAGCCCGCGATTGCTCCAGCATTCGGCATTCGACGCGTCGAGCGTCAACGCGCGATCGAGCAGCGTGGCCGCGCTCGCGTGCTCGCCGAGCTGATGTTGCAGCACGCCGTAGTAGTGCAGCGCTTCGGGATGATCAGGTATGCTTGCGAGCGTTTCGCGATAGAGCGCTTGCGCTTCGGCGAGGCGGTCCGCGCGGTGCGCCTCGAGGGCGAACGCGAGGGCGGTGGGATAGGGTTGACCGACGTAATCGGCTTGACCGGCGGAAGAAGCAGACGTGCCGTCGGCACCCATAGGCGTGGCGGAAGTGGACATCGCGGATCTCGGCAGAAGGCCGGCGCGCGCGGTAAGGCATACGTGCCGGACTGTGGATTTTGGATGCCCACAAGCTTAGGTTCGGCGCGCTCCGCGTTGCATCAGACATATCCTAAATAGCGGCAAGGCCATTGTTTTGCGGCCCGCGCGGCCCGATCTCGTATCTCAAAAACGCGAAAACGGGGGGTGACGGCTTTCATGCACGCGCGCCGGTCGCGGCATGCACGTCGATTCCCGCGCCTTCGAGCGCACGGCGGATACGCCGCGCGAACGCAAGCGCATGCGCTCCGTCGCCGTGCAGGCAGATCGTCTGCGCGTTGATCGGCACCCACTGGCCGTCGACCGCCTTGACGCGCCCCTCGCGCACCATCGTCAGCGTACGTTCGAGCACGGCGTCTTCGTCGTCGAGCAGCGCACCCGGCTCCTTGCGCGGCACGAGCGAACCGTCGGCGCGATAGCCGCGGTCGGCGAACACTTCCTCGATCGCGACGAGCCCTGCTTTGCGCGCAGCCGTGACGAGGCCGCTGTTCGCCAGCCCGAATACGGCAACCGACGGATCGAAGTCGTGCACCGCGCACGCGATCGCGTCGGCGATGCGGGCATCGCGCGCCGCCTGGTTATAGAGCGCGCCATGCGGCTTCACGTGCGCGATGCGGCCGCCTTCGGCCTGCGCGATCGCCGAGAGCGCGCCGAGCTGATACAGCACGCCCGCATAGATATCGCCGGTCGGCAGGTCCATCTCCTTGCGGCCGAAATTGTCGGGATCGTTGAAGCTCGGATGCGCGCCGATCGACACGCCCTTTTGCACGGCCCAGCGTACGCATTCGCGCATCGCATTGGCGCCGCCCGCATGCCAGCCGCACGCGATATTCGCCGAGCTGACGAGATCGAGCAGCGCTTCGTCGGAGCCGCAGCCCTCGCCGAGATCGGCATTCAGATCGACTTCCATCATGTTCCTCCACTTTTCATTCGCGCGATGCGGCCTGGCGACGTTTCGTGCTCCTTCGCCCTCGCTCGCGCTGCCTCGCAATATGCGGCGCCAGCGGACGCTACTCGTCTCCCGCGGCCTCGGCGACCGGCCTCTCGCGCGCGCAACGTTCCTCACGCAACGCGATCGCCGCATCGATCTGCCGCAGATACTGCCGTTCTTCGAGCAGCGCGGCGCGCGCCTCATGCGGCGTCGTCGGGACAAAACGCACGGCGCCGTTGAGGCGGACCTGCGCGAGCTTCCATAGGTCAGCGTAGATCACCGAGCCGATTTTCGGGTAGCCGCCCGTGGTCTGCGCGTCGCTCAGCAGGACGATCGGTTGTCCATTCGGCGGCACCTGGATCGTGCCGGGCATGACAGCGTGCGACAGCAGATCGACCTTTTCGTTGCGCTCGAGCGCAGTGCCGGAAAGCCGATAGCCCATCCGGTTGCTGTTCGGCGTGACGAGCCATTCGTCGGACCAGAAGGCGTCGTGCGCGGCGTCGCTGAAGCGCTCGTACTCGGGGCCGGGCAGCACGCGGACCGGCAGCGCCCACGCGGCGCCCGAGGCGAGCCGGCCGTGCCGCGCCGGTTCGTCGACGAGCACGAACTTGCACCACGCCGGCGACTTCACGCCGAACGCGGGCGCATCCGGCTTCAAGGCGCGCAGGCCTGCGGCGGGCGCGCCTGCCGTTACGCCGGCTGGAGCATCCGCGGCGGCGCCCGCTGCGGCTCCAGCGGATACACCCGGGCCCGCGGCGACGCCGATCGGTAGCCGGTCGCCGTCGCGCAGCGCACGGCCGCCGAGGCCACCGAAGCACGCGCCAAGATCGGTGCTGCGCGAACCGAGCACCGGCAACACCTCGATGCCGCCCGCGACGCACACGTAACAGCGCATGCCGCGCTTCGCCGCGTTGAGCGTCAGCTCCTGACCCGCCTGCACGGGCAGGCTCCACCATGAATGAACGGGCGCGCCGTCGAGCGTCGCGCCGAACTCGCCGCCCGTGATCGCAATACGCGTCGCACGCGGAAAGCGCAGCACGGTCGGGCCAAACGTGACTTCGAGGCCGGCTGCTTCGGGCCGGTTGCCGACGAGCCGGTTGCCGACTTCGAACGCGAGCCTGTCGAGCGCGCCGCCCATCGCGATGCCGAGATGCCGGTAGCCGTGGCGGCCGAGGTCCTGTACCGAGGTCAAAAGACCCGCGCGGATCACGTCGATCATGCCTCCCGCTCCGCGAGCGTGAAGCGCACGCGGTCGCCCGGTTGCAGCAAGGCGGGCGGCGTGCGCGCCGGATCGAATAGCGACACCGTCGTGCGGCCGATCAGTTGCCAGCCGCCCGGCGACGCGGCCGGATAGATGCCGGTCTGCGCGCCGCCGATGCCGACCGAGCCGGCCGGCACTTCGACGCGAGGTTCGGCGCGGCGCGGCGTGTGCAGTGCGTGATCGAGTCCGCCGAGATACGCGAAGCCCGGCTGAAAGCCGAGAAAGAACACGACATATTCGGCTTGCGCGTGGCGCTCGATAACCTCCTGCGCGCTAAGACCCGTGTGCGCGGCGACCACGTCGAGGTCCGGCCCGTACGTGCCGCCGTATCGAACCGGTATCTCGACTTCGCGATCGGGCGCGGGCGCATCGCCGGCTGTGTCCCAGGCGGCGCGCAACTGCTCGGCGAGCGCGTCGCGATCGGCCGCGAGCGGATCGAACACAAGCGTAAGGTTGTTCATGCCGGGCACGACTTCGAGCACATGCGGCCATGTGCGCGCGGCTTGCGCCGCGGCCCAGACGCGCCGCTGACAGTCGAGCGTCGCGGGCGGCGCCGATTCGCAGACGAGTGCCGTATCGCCGAACGCATAGATGCGGGGATTGCCTGAAGTGAGGCGCGTCGATAGGCTCATGGGTCGTCGAGGGTCGATGTGCGGGTACGCAATCTCGAGTCCCGAGGCGTTTTTTTCTCGGGAAGGGCTGCCGTATAGTCTCATTAAAATATCAATAACTTCTCCATAAGCGTTTTCGCCAGGCTTTCACTCCAACGGCTGCGTCGTACACTTGGGACCCTTCCTGCGGCATTCCGGGGACCCTATACATGGCGCGTCATCCCACCAAGATAGTCTCGTCGGAACCTCTCGTTTCTGACGAAAGCGCGGAACTTTCAGAACTTGAATACGCGCTGATCATGGCGAGCAACGCGTTCAACCGGTGGATGGTCCGCTGCATGACGGCAGCGGGAGAAAAGGACATGACCGCGATCGAGGTGTCGCTGCTGCATCATGTCAGCCATCGCGAGCGCCGCAAGAAGCTCGCGGACATCTGCTTCGTGCTCAACATCGAAGACACGCACGTCGCGACTTACGCGCTGAAAAAACTCGTCGCGCGGGGATATGTGCAAAGCGACAAGAGCGGCAAGGAAGTGTTCTTCTCGGCCACCGACGCCGGGCGCGAGCTCTGCGTCAGGTATCGCGAGGTGCGCGAAAGCTGTCTCATCGCGACGCTGCGCGAGAGCGGTCTCTCGAACCAGCAGATCGGCGAAGCCGCGCAACTGATGCGCAATGCGTCCGGACTCTACGACACGGCCGCGCGCGCGGCCGCTTCACTGTAAGACAGG
>NZ_BAAILL010000037.1:61619-113030 GCF_054589215.1 Paraburkholderia sp. 2C
TGTCGCTGTCGCTGTCGCCGCTGCTGCTGCTGCTGCCGCTGCCGCTGCCGCGCGGATAGCAGCCGGCATCGGTGATGATCGCGTCGAGCGGCAGATCATGAGGCTCGCGCGGCAACCCATCCGTCTTGCACGCTTCATATGCGACGCCGATCGCGACCGGCGCCACACCGGCCGCGCGCCATCCCGCGAGCGTGCGGTCGTAATAGCCGCCGCCGTAACCGAGCCGGTAGCCATCCTCATCGAAGCCGACACACGGCACGAAGACGAGATCGGGCATCACGTCGCGCGCCGTGGCCGGCACAGGAATGCGATGCTCGCCGATTGCCATCGGCATGTCGGGCGTCCAGGCGTGAAACGCGAGCGGCGTATGGCGTTCGAGGACGACTGGAACACATGCTTCACGCGCGGCTTCGAGCGCGAGCCATGTCGCGATCGCGGCGCGCGCGTCGAATTCGCCTTCGAGCGGCCAGTAAAAACCGACGCGCCGCGGCGCATGCTTGCGCAACATATCGAGCACGCGCCGGTTCAGCGCGGCGCTGACGCCCGGGTCGCGGCTCGCATGCAGCCGAGCCTCGAACAACATGCGACGCAGTCCCTTTTTCGATGATTTGGCGTCAGGGTTGCATGCTATGCTTTCGTTCAATTCGCGCTCCAGAAACAACGATGTCCACACGCCTTTTCCGAGTATATCGCGCGGTCGGTCTGGCACTTGCCGCGGCGGCGCTCGTCGCTTGCAGCACGGCGTCCGCCGTGAAGCCTATCCCGCTTTCCCAGCTCACCAACGACGACCAGATCTTCGTCCAGTTGCGCGAAGCCGCGCGCAATAACGACCCGGTGCGCGCCGCGCAACTGGCCGCGATGATTCCGGATTACCCGGCGCCGTCGTATCTCGAATACTTCCAGTTGAAGCCGCAACTGTTCGATTCGTCGGGGCATGCGCGCATCGACGCGCCCGATGCGCCGGTGCTCGCGTTTCTGCAGAAGTACGACGGCCAGGCGATCGCGGACCGCATGCGCAACGACTACCTGACCGTGCTCGGCGCGCGGCACGACTGGCGCAACTTCGACGATCAATACGCGCGCTTCGTGCTCAACGACGACACGCAGGTGAAGTGCTACGCGCTCGAATCGCGCGCGGCGCACGGCGAGAATGTCGCCGATGCGGCGCGTGCGCTGCTCGTCGAGCCGCGCTACTACGGCGACGGCTGCGTCGATCTGATCACGGCGCTTGCGATCAACCAGCAGTTCACGAGCGACGACGTCTGGCAGCAGATCCGCCTCGCCTACGAGCAGAACCAGACGAACACCGGCGCGAAGCTCGTCGATGCGCTCGGCAACCAGCGGCCCGACCCGAACCTCTTCAACCAGGCGACCACCACGCCGCCGCTCCTGATCGCGCGCGGCGTCGGCGCCGATCCGCAGTCGCATCAGCTCGCGCTGCTCGCCATCACGCGCATGGCGCGCAACGATCCGGCCATGACGGCGGCCACGTTCACGTCGATTGCGCAGTCGCTCACCACACCCGAGCGCGCGATCGGCTGGGGCACGATCGCCTATCAGGCGGCGTCCAGGCAGATGCCGGGCGCGGTCGACTGGTACCGGCTGTCGGCGAATGCGCCGCTGTCGAATCCCGCTTACGAATGGCGCACGCGCACGGCGCTGCTGGCCGGCGACTGGACCATGGTGCGCTGGTCGATCGAGCAGATGCCCGCCGCACTGCGCAGTCAGCCCGCGTGGGTGTACTGGCATGGGCGCGCGCTGAAGCAGGCCGGCGACACGGCGCAGGCGAACGAGGAATTCGAGCAGATCGCGGCGGGCTTCAACTTCTACGGTCAGCTCGCCAGCGAAGAACTGGGCCGCAAGATCACGGTGCCGCCGAAGACGACGGTGTCCGACGCCGAAGTGCAGCAAGCGGCGAACACACCGGGCTTTGCGCTGGCGCAGCGTTTCTACCAGCTGAATCTGCGGCTCGAAGGCAACCGCGAGTGGAACTGGCCGCTGCGCACGATGAGCGACCGGCAACTGCTGGCGGCGGCCGAGTACGCGCGCCGCATCGAGCTGTACGACCGCACGGTGAACACCGCGGACCGCACGAAAACCGACCACGACTTCTCGCTGCGCTATCTGTCGCCGTTCCGCGATATCGTCGAGCGCGACGCGCAGTCGAACGGGCTCGACATCGAATGGGCTTACGGCCTGATTCGCCAGGAGTCGCGTTTTATCCTGAACGCACGCTCGGAAGTCGGCGCGAGCGGCCTCATGCAATTGATGCCCGGCACCGCGCAACTGGTGGCGAAAAAGATCGGTCTGGGTCCGATCTCGCGCGAGCAGATGAACGACATCAACACGAATATCCTGCTCGGCACGAACTATCTGTCGATGATCTACAATGAATTCGACGGGTCGGCCGTGCTCGCCACCGCCGGTTACAACGCGGGTCCCGGCCGCCCGCGCAACTGGCGCCAGTCGCTGCAGCATCCGGTCGAAGGGGCGATTTTCGCGGAAGCGATTCCCTTCCAGGAAACACGCGACTATGTGAAAAACGTGTTGTCCAACACGGTCTACTACGCGGCGTTGTTCGAAGGCCGTCCGCAATCGCTGAAGGCGCGTTTGGGTTACATCGCACCGTAACAGCGCCATACCCGCCGCGCCACATGCGATTCATGCGCGCGGCGCGGTTTCAGTTTCAGCCATTGCCGCGGCTTCCCTGCTGAATGCGAGCCATCAGCTTGCACAGATTAGTGGAGGTCGGAAATGCGACATCAAACCATCGCGGTGATCGGCGGTTCCGGTTTCGTCGGCAGTCATCTCATCAATGCGCTCGTCGAGCTCGGCAAGACGGTGCGCCTCGCGACCCGCCGCCGCTATAACGCGCGACATCTGACGCTGTTGCCGATCGACGTGCTCGAAGTCGACGTGTTCGATCCCGTGCAGCTCGCGCGCTTTGTCGAGAATGCCGATGCGGTGATCAATCTGGTCGGCACGCTGCATGGCCACCGCGGCAATCCGTACGGCCCGGAGTTCGCGAAGCTCCATGTCGAACTGCCGACCAGGATCGTCGCCGCGTGCGAAGGCAAGGGCGTGCATCGGCTCGTCCATATGAGCGCGCTCGGCGCCGATCCGAACGGCCCAAGCATGTACACGCGTTCGAAAGGCGATGGCGAGAAAGCGGTGCGCGCGTCGTCGATGCTGGCCACAACCATTTTTCGCCCGTCGGTGATATTCGGTCCCGAAGACGCATTGCTGAACAAGTTCGCGTTTCTGCAGCGCATGTTTCCGGTTATTCCGCTTGCGATGCCCGATGCGAAGTTCCAGCCCGTGTTTGTCGGCGATGTCGCGAAGGCGATCGTCAACGTGCTCGATCTCGATGCGGCGAGCGGCCGTGTCTACGAACTTGGCGGGCCGGCCGTCTATACGCTCGAGCAGCTCGTCGAATACTGCGGCGCCGTGATCGGCCGGCAGGCGCGCATCATACGGCTACCCGAAGCATTCGCACGGCTGCAGGCGCTGACCTTCGAAATGGCGCCCGGCGAACCCGTCATTTCGCGCGACAATCTCGATTCGATGAAAGTCGACAACGTGCTGACGGGGCCGCTTGCGCCGGAACTCGATATCGAACCGGCGAGCATCGAGACGATCGCACCCGTGTACCTGACGGGCGCGTCGCTGCGTTCGCGTTTCAATACGTTTCGCGCGAGCGCGGGCCGTTGAAGATCGAAGTCGATGCGGCAAACAAGGTGAGCCTGAGAAGCTCCAACCATAACCAGCCTCTTTCCTGGGACAAGGCATGAAACTCGTTATCGGTGACAAGAACTATTCGTCGTGGTCGATGCGCCCGTGGGTGCTGATGAAGCATTTCGGCATTCCGTTCGAAGAAGTGGCGGTGCGGCTCGGGGAGCCGGACACGCGCGCGTCGATCCTCAAACATTCGCCGTCGGGCAAAGTGCCGTGCCTGATGCTGGACAACGGCGCATCGGTATGGGAATCGGTGGCGATCCTCGAGACGCTCGCCGAGCATTTCCCCGACGTGCCGATGTGGCCGCGCGATGCGGCCGCGCGCGCGCATGCGCGCAGTATCAGCGCGGAAATGCACGCGGGCTTCGCCGAACTTCGCACGAACATGTGGATGAACATCCACGCATCGTTTCCGGGCAAAGGCGCGACGCCCGGCGCGCTCGCCGATGTCGCGCGCGTCGATGCGCTGTGGAGCGCCTGTCTCGACCAGTACGGCGGTCCGTTCCTGTTCGGCGAGTTCGGCATTGCCGACGCGATGTATGCGCCCGTGGTGATGCGCTTCAACACATGGCAGCCGGCCTTGTCCGAAGCGGCTGCCGCTTACGCGCGGCGCCTGACCGATGCGCCCGCGGTGCAGGCCTGGATTGCCGACGCGATGCGCGAAACGCACATCATCGACTACTACGAAACCCCTGCATGAAGATCTACGCAGTCGGCGGCGCCATTCGCGACAAGTTGCTCGGATTGCCGGTGCAGGACCGCGACTACGTAGTGGTCGGCGCGACGCCCGAGCAGATGGCCGCGCAGGGCTTCAGGCCGGTCGGCAAGGACTTTCCGGTGTTCCTGCATCCGGTCACGCACGAGGAGTACGCGCTTGCGCGGACCGAGCGCAAGACCGCGGCCGGCTATCACGGCTTCCAGTTCTTCTATTCGCCGGACGTGACGCTCGAAGAAGACCTCGAGCGCCGCGACCTGACGATCAACGCGATGGCGCAGGAAGTGAGCCCGGACGGCGCGCTGACCGGGCCGATCGTCGATCCGTTCAACGGCCAGGCGGACCTCGAGGCGCGCGTGTTCCGCCATGTCGGCGATGCGTTTGTCGAAGACCCGGTGCGCATTCTGCGTGTCGCGCGTTTCGCCGCGCGCTTTGCCGATTTCACGCTCGCGCCCGAAACGCTCGCGCTGATTCGCTCGATGGTCGCGGCCGGTGAAGTCGATGCGCTCGTGCCCGAGCGCGTCTGGCAGGAAGTGTCGCGCGGCTTGATGGAACAGAAGCCCTCGCGGATGTTCGGCCTGTTGCGCGAAGGCGGTGCGCTGGCGCGCGTGCTGCCGGAAATCGACGCGCTGTACGGTGTGCCGCAGCGCGCCGACTATCACCCCGAGGTGGACACGGGCGTGCATGTGATGATGGTGGTCGACTATGCGGCGAAGCGCGGTTATTCGTTGCCCGTGCGATTCGCGGCGCTCACGCACGATCTCGGCAAGGCGACGACGCCTGATCACGTGTTGCCGCGCCATATCGGTCACGAAGGCCGCAGCGTCGATCTGTTGAAGCCGCTATGCGAGCGGCTGCGCGTGCCGAACGAGTGCCGCGACCTCGCGGTGCTCGTCGCACGCGAGCACGGCAATATTCATCGTGTGATGGAGATGGGGGCGGCCGCGCTCGTGCGGCTTTTCGAGCGCAGCGACGCGTTGCGCAAGCCCGCGCGCTTCGCGGAGGCGCTGCAGGCCTGCGAAGCCGACGCGCGCGGACGGCTCGACTTCGAGACGCGCGACTATCCGCAGGCCGAGCGGCTGCGCGATGCGCTGGTGGCGGCGCGCGGCGTCGATGCGGGCGCGATTGCCGGCGCGCTCGGCGACAAACGCGCAGACAAGCCCACGGCGATCAAGGATGCCGTGCATCGCGCGCGCGTGCGGGCGGTCGCGCAGGCGATCGGTGAGAAAGACGGTGAGAAAGACGAAGAGAAGGACGGCGACTGAAGCAAAGCCGCCATGCAAGACCGCCATGCAAGACCGCCACTAAAGCCGCCACCTCTTACAGAAACCGCGCGATCAACGACAACAGCATCGACAGCACGAGCGTCGACATAAACGGAAACGGGTACTCGCGCCCAAAGATCCGCAACGTGACGTCGCCGGGCATGCGTCCGATGCCGATCTTGCGCAGCCACGGCCAGCATGCCGAGAGCACCGCAACGGCGACGAACGTGGTGAGCAGCCAGCGGATCATCGTTGGTCCTTGGTTCGGAACGTGTCAGAGCGTGTGAGAGCGGTCGCCGCTTGCGAACGCATCGAGCGTGTCGTCGATGCCGCGCGAGAACGCGATCACCTTGAACAGCTCGCCCATTTCCGCTTCGGATAACAGCTTCTGCACCGCGTTTGCCGCCGGCAAAAAGCGCGCGGCATCGGTCGGGTCGAGTGCCGCGAGCGCTTCGGTCATGCCCGCATTCATCAGAAAGCGCGCTTGCGACGTATAGCCGAGCAGATCGGCGCCGGTATCGGTGCCCGCTTCCGCGATGCCGGTGAATTCGACATGCGCGGTGATGTCCTGCAGCCCCGGATACAGAAACGGATCGCCATGCGCGCGATGCCGGTAGTGGCACATCAGCGTGCCTTGCGCGCGCTGCGCATGGTAGTACTCGTGACGCGGAAAGCCGTAGTCGATCAGGAACGCGGCGCCGCGCGTGAGCATTCTGCAGATCGTGCGCGTGAACGCGCATGCGGCTTCGTGCGTTTCGGTCACGTAGTCGCCGCCGTCGGCTTCGATTTCAGCGAGGAAAGCGGCATCGTGCGTGGACTGCAGCGCGCGGTCTTCGAACGCGAAGGCATCGCCGCGATACACGACGCCGCGTTCGCGCCACTCGCCATTCGCGTGCGCGAAGAGGCGCACCGGCATCGCGTCGAGCACTTCGTTGCCGATCACGACGCCCGCGAATTCGTCGGGCAATGCGTCGAGCCACCGCACACGCGCGGCGAGCGCGGGCGCCTGCGCTTCGAGCATCGTCTGCTGGCGCGCGCGCAGTTCGCCGGACAGATCGACGATCGAATAGCTGTCGAGCGGCGCGCCGAGCGCATCGAGCGCATTGAGCAGACCGGCCGCGAGCCGCCCCGTGCCCGCGCCGAATTCGATCACGTCGCGTGTGCCGCTTGCTTCGAGCGCCTGGGCGACGGGCCGCGCGAGTGTCGCCGCGAACAGCGGCGACAGTTCGGGCGCGGTGACGAAGTCGCTGCCGTCTTCGGCGCGCCGGCCGAATTTGATGGCGCCGCCGCTGTAGTAGCCAAGGCGCGGCGCATAGAGCGCGCGGTCCATATAACGGTCGAACGGCAGCCAGCCGCCGCCCGCGTCGATGTCGGCGCGAATCAGCTCGACGAGCGCGGCCGATTGGGCGAGCGCCGCAGCGTCGGGAGCAGGTAAACTATCGGGTTCGTGAGCCTTCGGATTCATTCCCGCATTGTAAATGAGCGACCGTTCCGACAATTCGTCAGCCAGCGAACCAGGCAAGGCCGAGACCGGCGGCGTTGAAGCCGGCCATATCGGCGACCGTGGCGACAAGCACGCCGCACGAGCGGCGCGCGTCGTGCTGATCACCGGCGCCGCGCGCCGCATCGGGCGCGCACTCGCGCTGGGTTTCGCCGCGCACGGCTGGGACGTCGCCGTGCACTACGGCGCATCGCGCACGGAAGCCGATGAACTGGTCGCCGAGATCGAGGCGCTCGGCCGCCGGACCATCGCGTTGCATGCGGATCTGGCCAACGAAGCGGAAGTCGCGCGCCTGATCCCCGCTTGCACGGCCGCGCTCGGGCGCCCGGTCTGCATCGTCAACAACGCATCGCGCTTCGACGAAGACACGGCGCGCGACGTCGCGTACGACAAGCTGCTGCACATGATGTCGATCAACGTCGGCGCGCCGCTCGTGCTGGCGCGGATGCTGCACGACGCCACGCCCGATATCGCGCGGGAAGACGAAACGCAGCGCAGCGTCGTGATCAATATGCTCGACCAGAAGCTGCACAACATGAATCCGGACTACCTGTCGTACACGCTGTCGAAAGCGGCGCTCGAAGCCGCGACAGTGGCGCTCGCCCAGGCGCTCGCGCCGAAGTTGCGGGTAGTCGGACTTTCGCCGGGCCTGACGCTGCAGTCGGCCGAACAGACGCCGGCGAGCTTCGCCGCCGCGCACCGGATGACGCCGCTTGGCCGCGCGTCGCGTCCGGAAGACCTCGTTGCCGCCGCGCTGTATCTGGCCGATGCCGCGGGCGTGACGGGCACGACGCTCGTCGTCGACGGCGGCCAGCACCTCGTGCCGCTGCCGCGCGACGTGATGTTCCTGACCGGCAGCTAACGCGGGCAGCACCTTATTCGGCGTGTTTGCCGCACGCTTATCATCAGATCAGGGACGACCATGCACTCCGCCTTCTTTCATCCGAACCTCGCCGACTGCCGCCGGCTTTTTCTGCGCAACTACGAGGTCTTCATCAACATCGGCGTGCACGATTTCGAAAAGCGCGGCGAACAGCGCGTTGTCATCAACGTCGATCTGTTCGTTCCGCTCGCGCTGTCGACGCCCGTCGAAGACAAATTGCGCGAAGTGGTCGACTACGATTTCATGCGCGCGACGATTGCGCGCCGCGTCGAGCAGGGGCATATCCACCTGCAGGAAACGCTGTGCGACGACCTCGTGAAAATTATGCTCGCGCATCCGCACGTGCGTGCGGCGCGCGTGTCGACGGAAAAGCCCGATGTCTACCCCGACTGCGACGCGGTCGGCGTCGAGGTGTTCCGCATCAAGGACGCGTGAAGGCGGCCCCGGCTTCAGCCAGAGGGCAGGCGGTTCTGCGCGTGGGCTGATGAGAGGCGCGCAGCGGTGGCCGGCCGTTTTCGAGGGCCGCGTTGACGGCAGCATGCGCGCGCACGAGACGCCGCTCCAGCTCGTCCGTCGTCAGGCCCCAGGCCCACGCCGCCTCGCTTGGCGTCAGGCGCTCCGCTTCGATCAGGATGATCGCGATGCGCTGCTCGTCGGGCAGCATCGCCACGACCTGCAGCAGGCGGCGGCTCGTTTCCGAATTCGCTTCGATGCGCGCGGCGGCGCGGGCCGCGCAAGCTTCCGGTCGGCGCACTTTCTGTTGCCAGCGCCGCAACATCGTCGACATCACGTTGACACGCAGCGACATATACGGCGCGCAGTCATAGGTGCCGGCCTCGATGCCGTGACACACGTTATCGAGCAGTTTTTCCGCGTCTTCAGGTGTCGATGCAAGACGCAATGCGAATGTCCATAAATCAGGCAGTAATGCCTGCAATGCCGCGATCGTTCTTCGGCCGCTTCCCATGTTGTAATTCCTTTGACGCTATTGAGCGACTACAAGCGGCGCGACTTGATCAGGGGTAAGAGAGGTAGCGCCGGTACAGCTCGCGTCAAGGTTGCCCGGGTGGGGCAGGGAAAGCCTGGCTATTCGATGGTGAAATGAAAGCAGTCAGGACGGCGCGAGTGCTTCGCCTGTTACTGTATTCAGTGGATACGCCGAAGGGAACCGATTTTTTTCAATGCACCCGATCAGCAATAACAATGGTGCCATTAGGCGCAATCTACATGCGCGGATCGCTCCAATTGATCATGCTGCGGACCGGCAAGGGACAGCCAGTCGCTCAAGGCTTGCATATCACGCAAGGAACGATTGCGCGAATAGATATGCGATTGTGCGGGACTTCGGTGGCTCGGAAGCGTGTCATCACGACTTCATAAGCTCGACGTAAGCCGTTTGTGTGCGCGTCCGCGTTCGGATCGAACATGCATCAAATGTGCATCAAGCGCCAGGGTCCAGGCGCTAGTCACAAGCGCCAGGCTCAAGCGCTGGCCGCACGCTCCGACGGACGGATAAATTCGATCCGGTTTTCGCTCGAATGCGAGAACACGAGCGCCGCCTGGGTGTACGACGAATCGCCGAACAGCGACTCCTCGTCGACCTTCGCGAGACCGGTGGCGAGCCCGCGGAAGTCGAACAGGTTCGTGTCCACCAGATGCGACGGCACGACATCCGATAGCGCGCGGAACACATTGTCGACGCGGCCCGGCGTTTCGCGTTCCCACTGGCGCAGCATGTCCTTCACCTTCTTGCGCTGCAGGTTTTCCTGCGAGCCGCACAGGTCGCACGGGATGATCGGGTATTCCATATCGCGCGCGTAGCTCGCGATATCGCTTTCCTTGCAGTAAGCAAGCGGCCGGATCACGACGTGCGCGCCGTCGTCGGTGGCGAGCTTCGGCGGCATCGCCTTCATCTTGCCGCCGAAGAACAGGTTCAGGAAAAACGTTTCGACGATGTCGTCGCGATGATGGCCGAGCGCGATCTTGTTCGCGCCCAGTTCCTTCGCGGTGCGATAGATGACGCCGCGGCGCAGCCGCGAGCATAGCGAGCACGTGGTTTTGCCCTCGGGCACCTTCTCCTTGACGATCGAATGCGTGTCCGCTTCGACGATGCGGTAGTCGACGCCGATCGATTCGAGGTAGCGCGGCAGCACTTCTTCAGGGAAACCGGGGTGTTTCTGGTCGAGATTCATCGCGATGATCTCGAATTTGACGGGTGCACGCTTTTGCAGTGCCATCAGCACGGAAAGCATCGTGTACGAATCTTTTCCGCCGCTCATGCATGCGAGGATCCGATCGCCGTCCTCGATCATGTTGAAGTCGTGAATGGCCTTGCCGACTTGCGACTGCAGACGGGTTTCGAGGCGGAAAAAGTTGTTTGACGCTTTCATGGCGGGGCTGACACGGAAATCGAATGGCGCGCCGCGTGCGGTAAAAGCGACGGATGACGCGGCGGCTCGTGGGATCAAGCCACGATGATACAACCAAACATGCCACCCAACGCCGGCCGGCCCGGCGCGTCAGGCCGGGAGTTTGACGGTTTGCGGGCGGCTGCTTGGCAGCGCGTGCGTGCCACTCGGGCGGCGCTCGGGCGGCGCTCGGGCGGCGTTCGGGTGGCGTTCGGGTGGCGTTCGGGTGGCGTTCGGGTGGCGTTCGGGTGGCGTTCGGGTAGCGCTCAGCGCTTGCGCGGCTTGAGCCGGAACATCGCCGGCCGGTCGGGCAGCGTCGTCGCGCGGCCGATCGGCCGCACCGGCTCGTCGCTTGCAAGCTGCGTGTCGAACGCCTGCACGAGGCGCGCGAGCGCGAGCGTCGTCTCCGCGAGCGTGAACTGCGCGCCGACGCATACGCGCGGTCCGGTGCCGAACGGCAGATAGGTGAAGCGGGCCGGCGGCGGCGCGCCCGGCAGAAAACGCGTCGGGTCGAAGGCGTCGGGGTTCTGCCAGAAGCCGCGGTGATGATGGAGCACCCACGGGCTGATCATCATCTGCGTGCCGCGCGTGACGGCCAGCCCTTCGAGCGCGTCGGGCTCGACGCAGTGACGCAGGATCACCCATGCGGGCGGATAAACGCGCAACGTCTCATCGATCACGGCACGCGTGTAGGGCAGCGCTTTGAGCGCATCGGCGGCCCGTTCGGGACTCAGATCGACGTCGCGCACTTCGTCGGCGAGCGCGGCCTGCGCATCAGGCGTGTTCGCCAGCAGATACAGCGCCCACAGCAGCGTCAGGCCGCTCGGCTCGTGGCCCGCGACAATCATGGTGCCGACCTGGTCGGCGAGTTCGACGCGGCTGAATGCGGTGCCGGTTTCCGGATCGCGCGCGGCCAGCAGCGCGTCGAAGAGGTCGCGCGGGCCATCTGCGGCGGGCTGGCGTTCGCGCGCATCGATGATGCGCTCGACGAGTGCGTGCCAGCGCCGGCGAAAGCCGTTGCGCGGAATGTCGCGCGGCGTCGGCACCCAGTACGGCAGCACGAGTTCGGCGAGGCTCGCGCGCGTGTGGCGCAGCATGAATTCCTGCACGGCGGCGCGCACGTCCGCGCCGAATTCGTGGATTTCGAGCGAGAACATTGAACGCGCGGCGATCTTCAGCGCAAGCAGGCGCATGACCGGCAGCAAATCGACGGGCGCGCCGTCGAGCGCGGCCAGCGCGTGCACTTCGTCTTCGGTGCACGCGGCGACATGACGCGCAAGCACCGGCAGCATCTTCGGCGCGAGCGTCGGCGTGATCGTGCGGCGCTGATGCTTCCATTGCTCGCCGGTCGCGAGCATCACGCTGTAGCGTCCGATCGGACGGATCAGGCGAACCGCATAGTCGGTGCGCGGGTAATTGCCGGCGTTTTCGACCAGCACGCGGTGAATCATCTCGGGCTTGTTGACAAGCACGCGCTTCTGGTGGAACAGGCGCTCCTCGACGTAATCGGCCTCGTAGGCGTCGCGGGTCCAGAGCCGAAGGCCGTCGTTGCGCATCGCATGAACGAAGCCCGCCGCCGACACCCGCTGCGCCGGCAACTCGGGCATCGGCGGGGTGAATAACGGGGCGCCACGGGAGCCGATGTCGGCCGGCGAGGTCAGCGTGCTACGCGATGGCGCTTGCAAAGGGATTTCTCCGTCAGCGGTTCGGTCGGCCTGGTGAGAGCCAGGGGTACAACCCGAAAGAACGCTCCGCGCGGAGGGTTATTCCAGCGCCTCGAATGAACTCTGCGCGGCAACTGCGCGCTGCGCGGAGTCGGGCGATATGCTTACCTGCGTGTTTAACGTTTGCGATACCGCGGTTGAGCATCGGCAAGACGCGAAGACGTGTTCACGAACACATCGGCACCGCGCATTTGCACACGTCATTTTTTGTCAGAAGGCCCACATAAAACCGCTGTTTTGCCCTTGTTGGCCGTGCTTTTGCGGCGAAGCAACATGTTAGAATTGCGCACCTCAAACTCGACCAACGCCCACGACATGAACATCGTGATTCTGGCGGCAGGCACGGGCAAGCGGATGCGTTCCGCACTGCCCAAAGTGCTACACCCACTGGCCGGTCGGCCACTTCTCTCGCATGTGATCAGCACGGCCCGCACGCTCGAACCGACGCGTCTTGTCGTCGTGATCGGCCATGGCGCGCAAGCGGTGCGCGAGGCGGTCGCCGCCCCCGATGTGCAGTTCGCCGTGCAGGAGCAGCAGCTCGGCACCGGGCACGCGGTGCAGCAGGCGTTGCCGTTGCTCGATCCGTCGGTACCGACGCTCGTGCTGTACGGCGACGTGCCGCTCACGCGCGCGAGCACGCTGCGGCGCCTGTGCGACGGCGCCGGCCAGAACGGCTACGGTGTCCTGACGGTTACGCTGGACGACCCGCAAGGCTACGGCCGCATGGTGCGCAACGCGGCGGGCAAGGTCGAACGCATCGTCGAACAGAAAGATGCGACGCCCGAGCAGCAGAACATTCGCGAGATCAACACGGGCATCGTGGTGATGCCTACCGCGCGTCTGCAGGCGTGGCTCGCCGCGCTGAAGAACGACAACTCGCAAGGTGAGTTCTATCTGACCGACGTCGTCGAACTTGCGATCGAAGCGGGCCTTGAAATCGTCACGGCGCAGCCCGATGAAGAATGGGAGACGCTTGGCGTCAATAGCAAGCAGCAACTCGCCGAGCTCGAGCGGATTCATCAGCGCAACGTTGCCGATGCGTTGCTCGTTGCGGGCGTGACGCTGGCGGACCCGGCGCGCATCGATGTGCGCGGCTCGCTCGACTGCGGGCGCGACGTGTCGATCGATATCAACTGCGTGTTCGAAGGGCAGGTGAAGCTGGCCGACAACGTCACGATCGGCCCGAACTGCGTGATCCGCAACGCGACGATCGGCGCGGGCACGCGAGTCGATGCATTCACGCATATCGAAGGCGCCGAGATCGGCGCGCAGGCCGTGGTGGGGCCCTATGCGCGGCTGCGGCCCGGCGCGGCGCTGGCGGATGAAGTGCATATCGGCAACTTCGTCGAAGTGAAGAACGCGGCGATCGGCCGCGGCTCGAAGGCGAACCATCTGAGCTACGTGGGCGATTCCGATGTCGGCACGCGCGTGAATATCGGCGCCGGCACGATTACCTGCAACTACGATGGCGCGAACAAGCTGCGCACCGTGATCGAAGACGACGTGTTCGTCGGCTCCGATACGCAACTCGTGGCACCTGTGCGCGTCGGTCGCGGCGCGACGATCGCGGCCGGCACGACGGTATGGAAGGACGTCGAAGCTGGCGTTCTCGTGCTTAACGACAAGACACAGACGGGCAAGCAAGGCTATGTGCGCCCGACCAAAAAGAAAAGCTGACCCAGGCTAGCGTATCGACGCAATGCGTCGGCGAAGCGCGTCGGCAAGCGCCTTTCGCTAACGGCGCGGCGTTCAATATGCCGCGCCACTGAACTCAGCAACCCAACTCTGCAAAAAGGATCATCGCTATGTGCGGTATTGTCGGCGCGGTTGCGCAACGTAACATCGTTCCGGTTCTGATCGAAGGGCTGCGGCGGCTCGAATACCGCGGCTACGATTCATGCGGCGTCGCCGTGCTGGCCAATGGCGAGCCGCGCCGCGCGCGCAGCGTCGCCCGCGTTGCCGATCTCGACGATCAGGTACGCGAAACGAAGCTCGGCGGCGAAACGGGTATCGCGCATACGCGCTGGGCGACGCACGGCGCGCCGGTGACGGACAACGCCCATCCGATCTTTTCGCGCGACACGCTCGCGATCGTGCACAACGGCATTATCGAAAACTACGAGACGCTGCGCGAGATGCTGCGCGGCAAGGGTTACGAGTTTGTCTCGCAGACCGATACCGAAGTGATTGCGCATCTGATCCACAGCCTCTATCGAGGCGACCTGTTCGCGGCAGTGCGCGAAACCGTGCAGCAATTGCACGGCGCGTATGCGATCGCGGTGCTGCACAAGGATCAGCCGCATACGGTGGTCGGTGCGCGGCAAGGTTCGCCGCTCGTCGTCGGCCTGGGCGAGGGCGAGAACTTCCTCGCGTCCGATGCGCTTGCGCTTGCGGGCAGCACCGATCGCTTTATCTTCCTTGAGGAAGGCGACGTCTGCGAGCTGCGCCTGGACGGCGTGCGGATTGTCGATCGCGACGGCCAGGCGGCGCCGCGCGACGTGCGGCAGGTGGCGGCGTACGGCGGCGCGGTCGAACTGGGCCCGTATCGCCACTTTATGCAGAAGGAAATCTTCGAGCAGCCGCGCGCGATCAGCGACACGATTCCGGTGGCCGATTCGATCGATGCGACGCTCTTCGGCGAGAACGCGCCGCAGGTGTTCGCGAAGATCGACAGCCTGCTGATTCTCGCGTGCGGCACGAGCTACTACTCGGGGCTTACGGCGAAATACTGGCTCGAATCGATCGCTAAGATTCCGACGCAAGTCGAGATTGCGAGCGAGTACCGGTATCGCGATTCGGTGCCGAACCCGAATGCGCTGGTGGTTGTGATCTCGCAGTCGGGCGAAACGGCCGATACGCTCGCCGCGCTCAAGCATGCGCAGTCGCTCGGCCACCACCATACGCTTGCGATCTGCAACGTCGGCACGAGCGCGATGGTGCGGCAGACCGAATTCGCGTTCCTGACGCATGCGGGGCGCGAGATCGGCGTGGCGTCGACGAAGGCGTTTACGACGCAGCTCGTTTCCCTATTCGTGCTCGCGGTGACCCTGGGCAAACTGCGCGGGCATCTCGGTGCGTCGCAGGAAAGCAACTACATCAAGCAACTGCGGCACCTGCCGGCCGCGTTGAACAGCGTGCTGGCGCTCGAGCCGCAGATTATCGCGTGGTCGGACGAGTTTTCGCGCAAGGAAAATGCGCTGTTCCTTGGCCGCGGGCTGCATTACCCGATCGCACTTGAAGGCGCGCTGAAGCTCAAGGAAATCTCTTATATCCACGCGGAAGCTTATCCCGCCGGCGAGCTGAAGCACGGGCCGCTTGCGCTCGTTACCGAAGCGATGCCGGTCGTGACGGTGGCGCCGAACGATGCGCTGCTTGAGAAGCTCAAGTCGAATATTCAGGAAGTGCGCGCGCGCGGCGGGCAGCTTTATGTGTTTGCCGATGCGGATACACGCATCGTCAATGCCGAAGGGTTGCATGTGATCCGGATGCCTGAACACTACGGCGTGCTTTCGCCGATTCTGCACGTTGTGCCACTGCAGTTGCTGGCGTATCACACGGCGTGTGCGCGTGGGACGGATGTGGATAAGCCGCGGAATCTGGCGAAGTCGGTGACGGTGGAGTGATCTCAAGAGCCCGTTCCGGTCAATTGCACCAACGGCCGAACGGGCATCAACCCCTCCCTAAGCTGCTGCGCCAGCTCCAGCGCAGCCGGCGAATCCTGTCCCTTCGACAGATGCAGGTTGACGGCGAAACTCGGCAATTCCGGCAGCCCGCTTTGCGGCGGCAGCACCTCGAGGCCAGCCGGGACCGTCGACTCCAAAAAAGCCCCGATGGCCAGATCGGATCGCACCGTGGCGATAGTCGCATCGATGCTTCCATTCTCGAACACGGTGCGCCACGCTATGTCATGTTTTCGAAGCGTATCGAGCACCGGCCGCCGGAACACACACGTCTCCACAACCAGCGATATCGGCAGCGGACTCATCTGATGCGCGGTTCCCCCTTTCGCGCCGACCCACACCAAACGGTCGACCGCAAGACATTCACCGCGGGAGGAACCGGGCGGTTCTTCGATCAGCGCGATATCGATTTTGCCTTCCTTGAGCGTACGCAATAGCTCAGGCGACGCGGCACAGACAAGCGACAGCTCCACTTGCGGATGTGCTTGCGTAAAAGCCTTCAAGATCGAGCCGAGATGCGTTCCGACCATATCCGGCGGAGCGCCGAGGCTAATCTTGCCTTCCAGCACGCCGGCCGTCATCTCCGCGAGCATCCCGTCGTGAAGTGCCAACAGGCGCCTCGCCTGTCCCAGCATCCGCTCGCCAAGCGGAGTCAACCGCATGTCGCGATGGTCGCGGAAAAATAACGGGCCGGACACGGCCTCGAGTTTCGCCACCCGCTGGCTGATCGCACCTTGCGTCAGATGAAGCGTGTGCGCGGCCGCCGTCATGCTTCCACGGTCCGCAATGGCGACGAATGCACGCAGTAAGCTGATCTCAAGAGTGCGCGTCATGTTGACATTAGCGAGGCTAATTAAAGGGATCAAAAACTTTCGCTATTGTGATCCAGGTCGGGCAGGTAAGGTACAGCTTCACTTCTACCTCATCAGCGAAGGAAACGCGGCGCTCCACGGCTATCTGCCACGTGTTCCGCGTACCCGGAGATTTCAATGCAAGCTCAAGCTAGCGATGCCGGGCGACGCCCACGGTTCGGCGTCGCCGCGATTCTCGCCGTCGTGTTTATATGGTCCGGCTGGATCATCGTTTCAAGCTGGGGCGTCCATCAGACGCTGACCGCGTGGGACATCAGCTTTTTACGGTTTACCTCGGCCGCGCTGGTCACGTTACCGCTGTTGCTCAGAAAGAGACTTCAGCTTCGCACGGTTTTTAACTGGCGGACATTGGTGTGCAGCCTCGGATGCGGCTTCCCCTATACGATGTTGAGCTTTATCGGGCTTGAACACTCGCCCGCAAGCAACGCGGGCGTCGTGGTCAACGGCCTGATGCCGATACTCGTCGCCTGCCTGTCTTTCGTGCTGCTCAGACAACGCATCGCGCGCGCGAAACTGCTTGGCATTGCGCTGATTGCGATCGCAAACGGCCTGATCCTCGTAGACGGTGGATTGCACCACTTCTTCGGTATGCTGTGTTTTCTGCTGGCGGCTGTCTGCCTCGCGACTTATACGGTCTTCATGAGACGCTGGAACATCACAACCGACGTGATGATCGTCTCCGTACCCTGGATCAACGCGATTCTGTTCTTTCCCGTCTGGCTCTTTCTCGCGCCGTCGACATTGCACGAAGCGGGCGCCCAGGAAATCGTGCTTCAGGTGCTGTTTCAAGGCGTATTGGTGAGCGTCATCGCGCTTTACCTGATGACCCACGCGATCCATGCCTTGGGTTCCGTGACCGCGTCGACGTTCATGGGGCTGGTGCCCGTCGTCGCGGCGGGTCTCGCGCTTGTCGTTCTGCATGAGCCGATCAGTGCGCTGACTATCGTCGCCGTGATCATGTGTTCCGTCGGCATCGTGTTTTACAACCTGTGGGGCACGCGGTTCTCCGGTGCGCCCGCGAGGCCCGGTCAGTCCAGCGCGTGCCGTATCGCCAGTGGACAGGCGTGCAGTGAGTAGCAGCCCGAACCGGACGATCCAGTGCATCTAGCCCACCGGCGATTCCGTTTGTGGCGCGGGGTGCGCGCCCGTCGCCGCGTCGCCGTCCGCATCGACGGCCGCCGCAGGCACTTGCCGCGGAAACACGAGCGTAAATCGCGTCACGCCCTCATCGCTTTGCGCCAGCCAGCGTCCGCCATGCAATTGCATGATGCTGCGCACGATCGAAAGCCCCAGCCCGCTCGATTCCGACGACCGCTGCCGCGACGCATCGGCGCGATAAAACCGGTCGAAGAGCCGCTCGAGATGATGCGGCGGAATTGTCGGGCCGCGGTTTTCCACCTGTAGCGCCACGCTGTCCGCGTGCGTTTCGGCCTTCATCGAAATCGCCGTGCCCGGCTCCGCATAGCGAACCGCGTTGGCGAGCAGATTGCCGAGCGCGCGCCGCAGCAGCAGCGGATCGGCGAACACCGTGCCTTCGCCGTGCGATTCGATGCGCACGCCGCGATCGTCGGCGAGGTCTTCGAAGTATTCGACGATGCGCATGAACTCTTCGGCGACGGGCAGCGCCTTGCGCTCGATGGCGTGGTCGGCATGCTCGGCGCGCGCAAGGAACAGCATGTTGTCGATCATCTTCGACATCCGCTGCAGTTCCTCGAAATTCGAGCCAAGCAGCCGCTGGTAGTACGCGGTGTCGCGCGTCTGGCTCAGTCCCACTTCGGTTTGCCCGAGCAGGTTGCCGATCGGCGTGCGCAGGTCGTGCGCCATATCGGCCGATACCTGCTTCAACTGCGTGAAGCCGCGTTCGAGCCGGTCGAGCATCGCGTTGAACGCGCCGATCAGCGCGTCGAGTTCGGGCGGCGCGTCGCGCTGTTCGATGCGCGTCGACAGATTGCCGATGCCGATCGACGCGGTTTGCGCCGCGAGGCGCCGCAGCGGATTCATGCCGCGCCGCGCGAGGCCGTACGCGAGCAGGGCGGCCAGTATCGCCGCGAGCGACGCGAAGAGCAGGATCTGATCGCGATAGTCGGCCAGCATTTTCGTGCGCTCGGCCATGAGCCGCCCCGAAATGATCTGCAGATCGCGTTGCCCGGTCACGCCCTGCGCCGCGGCCGCGACATAGATGAACGGCGTGCCGTCGTCCTGCGTCGTGTGATGCACCGCCGAAAGCGACAAGGCGGCACTGGCGGGCACCGGCGCGACGTTGGGTACGGGCGTGTGGCCCGGATTGACCGTGATGAGCGGCGTGCCGTCCTGCATGCGCACGACCAGCAGCGACTCGGTATTGCCCAGCATGTTCGCGAAGAGTTGCGGCTTCTCGCGGATCAGATCGCGCACGTCGACGTCGTGCATCAACGTGCGGATCTGGTCGACGCGCGTGACAAGCGCGCCGTCGTCGCGCACCACGAGTTGCGCTTCGAGCTGCCGGTACAGCACGAAGCCGACGATCGCCATCGCGCCGAACGCGATCAGCGCGAACAGCAGCGCAAGCCGTGTGGTCAACGAGAGGCGTTTCACGATTCGTCCTCGCAGCGATAGCCGACGCCATGCACGGTGTGAATCAGGCGCTTCTCGAACGGCTCGTCGATTTTTTGCCGCAGCCGCCGCACCGCGACGTCCACGACGTTGCTGTCGCTATCGAAGTTCATGTCCCACACGCGCGACGCGATCAGCGCGCGCGAAAGCACCTGCCCCTGGTTCTGCATGAAGAACTGCAGCAGGTTGAATTCCTTATTGGTGAGCGAGATGCGCGTGCCGTTGCGTTCGACGCGGCGCTTCGGCACGTCGACGCGCAGATCGCCGAGCGTGAGCACTTCATCCTGCTTCAGCGGCTGCCCGCGCCGCAGAATGATGCGAATGCGGGCGAGCAGCTCGGCAAACGAAAACGGCTTGACGAGGTAGTCGTCGGCGCCGAGGTCGAGGCCCTTCAGGCGGTCTTCGAGCGTGCCGCGCGCACTGAGAAACAGCACGGGCGTATCGGTGCGCGCGCCGAGCTTCTTCATGACGGTCCAGCCGTCCATCTCCGGCATCATCACGTCGAGCAGAATCAGGTCGTAGCGCATTTCCTGCGCGAGATGCAGGCCGTCGATGCCGTTGTTCGCCACGTCGACCACGTACCCGGCTTCGGTGAGTCCGTTCTGCAGATAATCGCCGGTTTTCGTTTCGTCTTCGATGACCAGAATTCGCATATCGCCTACCGTCGATGTTCCGCCTGAATCATGTGTTTGTGCCGCGCGCGCGTCGTAGCTTCCGGCTGACGGCTACGACGCGCGCCGCGGGCAATTACTGCCCCGACTGCTGCGCCGCCTGCTCGATCAGCGCGGCCACTTCCTTCGGATGCGATTCATACACCGAATGGCTCGCGCCGTCGATTTCAACCGTATGCGCATGCGCACGGGCCGCGTACATCCGCTCGAGGTCCGGATTGATGATCTTGTCCGCCTTCGCGACCATATACCACACCGGCTTGTTCTTCCACGCCGGATCGGGAATCTCCGCGGTGAAAACGGCAGCCGCTGTCGGCATCTGCGAGTGCGCTTCGAATTCCGCTTGCGCGCGCGGCAGATCGGCAGCGAAGTCCGACGGAAAGTCGGCCGGGTTCAGATACAGGAAACCGTCTGGCGTCTTGACGACGGCCTTCGTCGAGTTCGGGTACTTCTTGCCGTTGCTCGCCTCGGTTTCGCCGACGTCGAGCGCGTGCGCGGCAATATAGACGAGCGACTTCACGTGCTCGTCGTTGCCCGCTTCCGTGATGATCGCGCCGCCGTAGCTGTGTCCGACCAGCACGACCGGACCGTCGATGCCGTCGATCACGCGCTTCGTTGCGGTGACGTCTTCCTGGAACGAGGTCAGCGGTTCCTGCACGAGCGTCACGTTGTAGCCGTCCTTCGTCAGGATATCGTAGACGGGGCGCCACCCGCTGCCGCCGACGAACGCACCGTGCACAAGCACGATGTTCTTGATGGGCGCGGCGAAGGCCGGCGTGGCGGCCGCGCCGAACAGGCAGACAGCGGCGGCTGCGCCGACCGTGACGGAACGGGAAACTGAGCGAACGAATGAGCTGAACGAGGGGATACGCATGGCTGCTCCTTTGAACCGGATCACGTTGTCGGAAAGGGGTGAAACGTGATGCCAGTCTAGGGAGCCGCCACAAACGGGGCCGTTACCCGATCATTACGAAAAAATGACGAGGCTGTTCGCGCGGCCGGTAAGCAGCCGGTAGGCGGCCGGTAAAAGCGAGGGCGCCTGTGTAAAGGCGCCCTCGCTGCCGTTGGGACCGTGTTTCGGGCCGTCAAGGCCCGATCAGGCCCAGTCAGGCCCATCGGACCTTAGTGCTTGTGCTTCTGGGAATCCTTGACGGCTTCCTTCATGTCGCCGACGTCCTTGCGGGTCTGGCCGACTTCCTGTTGCACATCGCCCTTCAGCTCGCGGGCCGGGTTGTTCGTCGCGCGGCCCACTGCTTCGTTGGCCTTGCCCTTCACCTTCTCGACGGTGCCCTTCACCTGATCCTTATTCATGATGACCTCCTTAAAGACGACAAGGCGTCGCCAGCGTCACTGCAGCATGAAGCGAGCCTGACAGGATGTTGCGCACCGAGCGCGCATTGTGCACAGCAGCAGACGCGATGCGAACACGGCGCGATAGCGAGCCGATACGCGATGCCACGCAAGGACGCATAAAAACTGTCGCGATTGGAATAGCACTTGCTAAAATTCGAAATAGTACGGAGGGCAATATGGCAGACATCCTTATTGTCGATGCCGATGCAGGCGTGCTGAGTACCCTCGGCCTGCTGATCGCCGCGGAGGGCTATGTCGTCCGCACGGCCACCAACGGCAATGACGCGCTCGATCTCGCGCGCGCGAGCCGTCCCGACGTGCTGATTTCCGACACGCGCATGCCGGGCCTTTCCGGCCCCGCGCTCGTGCGAGAAATGCGCAAAGACCCTGTACTCGCTACCGTGCCGGTCATCCTCGCTTTCAACGGCGCCTTGCCGCCGCGTATTCGCGTCTTCAGTTTTTTGCGCAAGCCATTACGGTATGCCAGGCTTCTGAAAGTGCTGCATCGCGCCGAGCGCGCCCGCGCACGACGCGACGCGCGCCATTCGCCGGCGAACTGGAGAGTCGCCCGGCGCCATCTGAAGGGCGAGCCGAAACCGGGCTAACGGGGTTCAGGCGCGTTGAATCAATGCCGCGCTTCCGGCAGGGAAAGCAGCAAAGCGGGCACGCTCATATCTTCGTCGAGCTCAGGCCAATACAACTGCTGACGGTCCAGCGAAATCGCGAAGTGCTCGCGTTCGTCGGTTGTCGCCGCTTCCAGCACCGGAAACCAGCGCAGCGGAAACTCGATATCCCGCCCGTCGGATAGCCGCAAAAACAGGTGCGCGCTATCGAAGCTCACATCGACTGCATCGGCATACATGGCTCACTCCTGAACGAAGACCGCTACACGCCCTCTACACGATAGGTGGCGCGGCAGTCGCGTTCAAGGGAGCTTCGCGCGGCCATGGCGCGCGACGTTCTGCGCGCAAGCGTGGGCGTATGCGCGTGCGTATCCGTTTGCGCAATCGTTTTCCCGGCGTACATGCAACACGCGCGCGTCGCGTTGCACCGGGTTTGTCTTGTTCCGGGCCGCATGCCGACAGTTCCCGATACAATCCCCTGACGAATCGCCAGCGCCCGCATGCATTGCGGGTGTGCCGCTTCGACGCGTCCGTGCCGTCCAAGGCTGTCAAGTCAGTCGTTCGTCGAGCCGTAAACGTAAGGATCAGCGTGCGCAGTAGCCGCATCGATCGGGCTGTTCGACCCACCGCAGGCAGCCGATGCGGAGACAGCGCGGTGACTTCATGCCAGCCAGGCCGTCTATGTTCAATTTTCTTCTCGATACACCGACATCGGGCAACGGTCAGGTAACAGCGTCGATACGCGCGTCGCTGCTGTCCACGCTATTCGAGAACACGCGCCCGCTGCTGATGTCGGGGCTCTCGAGTGCCTTTGTCGCCGTAGTGGCCTGCTTTCGCGTGCATCATGCGTGGGCGCCGTTGTGGCTAGTCGCCGAACTCGTCTTGCTCAGCGCGCGCATGACCATCGCGCACCGGTACGTCGCGCGTAACCGCGCGCGCCCGGTTCATCCGGAACGGTCGGCCTCGCGCTATGCGCCGGTGTCGCTGCTCGCGTGTCTGACCTTCGGCCTCGGCACGATGGCGTCGATCATTTCCGGCGACATGGAGCTGGCCTCGCTTGCGCTGATGGTGACGGCCGGCATACTCGGCGGCATCGCGTCGCGCAACGCCGCGCTGCCGCGCCTCGCGATCATGCAGATTTTTTGCGGCACGATTCCGATCGGCGTCGGCGCGCTGCTCGCGCCGCGCAGCGCGTCATGGATACTCGTGCCGCCGCTTTTCGCTTATCTCGTCGCGATGGTGTCGGTCGTGCGGCGCCATTACGAAGGCCTGGTCGCGCTGATGACCGCCGAGCAACGCCATGCGGAACTGGCGGCTCGCTTCGATGCGGCGCTGACGCATATGCCGCACGGCCTGTGCACGATCGACGGCAGCGGCCGCGTGATCGTCGCGAACCGGCGCGCGGCGGAGTTGTTCGGTGCGACCGTCGAAATGCTGCGTCTGAACGTGCCGTTGCCCGAATTTATCGGGCAGGTGGGCGTGGCGAAGTTCGGCGAGACATTGCGCAAGCAACTCGTCGAGCGCTGCACCGCATGGCTCTCGGACGAGCGCCGGCCGCTCGATCTCGAACTCGGCGACGGGCGCCAGCTCGAAATGACACGCAACCCCGTGCCCGACGGCAGCGCCGTGATCATCATCGAAGACGTCACCGAACGCCGTCAGTCCGAAGCGAAAATCCTGCATCTCGCGCGGCACGATCCGCTGACCGGCTTGCCGAACCGGCGCGATCTGTACGAGCGGCTCGAGCGGATTCTCGCGAGGTCGACGGGCAGCCGCGAACCCGAAGTCGCGCTCATGTATCTCGATCTGGACGGCTTCAAGCAGGTCAACGACCGGCTCGGCCACCATGCCGGCGACGAAGTGCTGACGGCGGTTGCCGGGCGCCTGAAGGAATTGCTGTGGACCGGCGAATTCGTCGCGCGTCTGGGCGGCGACGAATTCGCGGTCGTCGTCGAAAACAGTATGTGTGCGGCGAGCGAGGCGCTTGCGCCGCGCATCATCCGCGAGATCGCCAAGCCGTACATGCTGTCGACGGGCGAAGCGATCAGTATCGGCACGAGTATCGGCATTGCATTCGCCACGCACGGCGAATCGATCGAACAGCTGTTGAAGCGCGCGGACGTCGCGCTGTACGACGCGAAGGAAGCGGGCAAAGGGACCTTCCGCTTCTCGGTGCCGGACGGCAGCCGCAAGGACGGCGCGGTCAGCGAGCCGCGCTGGCCGGCGTCATAGCGGCGGCAGCGGCGGCGGTCGTTGGGGCCGTCGTTGTAGCCGTCGTGACCGGGCTCGCCGAGGTGACGCCAAGGGGCGCATCGGCATCTGCATCTACATCTGCGTTCGCGTTCGCGCCGCGCGGCTCGATGCGGTCCGTCAATCGATAGCCGCGGCCGCGCACGGTTTCGATCAGCTTGTCGTGGCCGAGCGCGCGCAACGCCTTCCTCAAATAGAACACGTGATGATCGACGCTGCGATCGTCGAGGCGGCAGGCCTCGCGACCGTACAGTTCGCCGATGATTTCCCTGCGGCTGTACACGCGGTGGCCATGAGTCAGAAAGAAGTGCAGCAACTGGCATTCGAACGGGCCCAGCGGCAAGGCGGATTCGCCGCAGTCCGCGTCGCTCTCGACGCGCATGGCGGCAAGATCGAGCGTCAAGCCCTTCACCGAAATCCGCATGGAGGTCTGGGCGCGCGGCGTCGGCCGCAGCAGCACGCGCAGGCGCGCCAGCAGTTCGCGCGGCGAGAACGGCTTGCGTACGAAGTCGTCGGCGCCGGCGTCGAGCGCGCGCACGCAGTCGTCCGCATCGTCGCGCGCGCTCAGCATGATGACGGGCAGACGTTCGGTGCGCGAGTCCGCTCGCAAATCGAGCAGAAACGACAGCCCCGAACGGTCGGGCAACGACCAGTCGACGACGAGCGCAAGCGGCGCGCGCGCTGCGATCAGCGCGTCGGCGTCCTGCGCAGTGGGCGCGACGCACGGTAGATAGCCCGCGCCCTGGAACAGCGCCCACAGCGTTTCGCAGACGCGCAGGTCCGCGTCGACAATCAGAATTTCTTTTTCGACGCGGCGCACGCTTTCGCCCGATGCGCGGCTGTGGGCCGTCAGAGGGTTCATTGCGCCGCGACCGGCTGTGCCGTCGGCGAGGCGGTGGCCGCGTGTTGGCCTGGCGGTGTGCCGGGTTGCGCACCTCGTGACGTGCTTGTCGATCCGGCCGGCCGGTAACCGTCGGTCAAGGTGTTCAGGAATGCGATCACATCGGCGATTTCCGCCTCGTTCAACGCCGGCGTCTGGCCCGGTTTGCGATCGAGCGGCGCATCGACGACATCGATATTCGCGCGGTATTGCGGCGGCAGATCGTCGTACTTCTGCACTACGCCGCGACGGTCCGCCGGATACCACTTGCGCGGGTTCGTGTCGCGTTCGACGTACCAGTGCAGCACGTCGTCGAGCGTATGAAAAACGCCATTGTGAAAGAACACCTGGCGCGTCGCGACGTTGCGCAGTGTCGGCGTCTTGAAGAGGCCGCAGTAGTTCTTCTGGTTCCGATAGTCGGCGCGCGCCGGGCCGCAGAGCCCGAGATCGAAGTGGTGCGGATCGCGATTGTGCGCAAGCGCCCGGTTGCGCGGCACACCGAGCGCTTCGAACTGGTAGTCGGTGAAGGCGGCCGGAAAGACGCCGTCGCGCGACGGCTTGTCGATATGGCAGGCCGCGCAGTTGCCTTTGGCCGGGTCTTCGAACAGCTTGAGGCCGTGCATTTCCTGCGCGCTCAACTGCGCCTTGCCGGCGAGATACCAGTCGTATTTGCTGTCGTACGGATGAAACGACACCTCTTCGGCCTGATAGCGGCCGAGCGCGAACAGCGCCTCGCCGATCAGCTGTCCGGAGTTGTTCAGCACATTGGGCCCGAACAGGTCGGTGAAGCGCTTCGCGTAGCGTGCATGGCGCAGTTTGTCCGTCACGACATCGAGATTGCGGTTCGCCATTTCGTGTGCATCGAGGAGCGGGCCGACCGCCTGTTCCTGCAGCGTGTTCGCGCGGCCGTCCCAGTCGAAGCCGCCTTGCGGGACAGGGACGGGCGGCGGCGCCGCTGCCAGCTGCGCGCCGCTTTTCGCGGTGGCCGCCACGGTGCCGCTGACCGCGGCGGGCGGCACGGCGGGCGCATCGGTGTCGGGCATGATGCTCGGCGCGCCGATCGTAAACGTCGGGTTGTGATCGAGATAGCGCAGCGACGGCACCGCACGCGCGCCTTCAAGGTTCATATTGATGCCGCCGAACTGCACGGGGTGACCATCGGGCGGACCGTATGCATGCTCGGGGCTATGGCACGACGCGCACGACTGGCGCCCCGAAGCGGACAGACTTCGATCGAAGAAGATGTCCCTGCCGAGCTGCGCCATTGCCGAGAGCGGCGGGTGATGGCGCGCGGCGGGGTCGACGGCGGCCAGCGGTCGCGCGGCGGCGGCGAGAGGCGAGGCCGGTGACGCGGGTTGCGTGGCGGCACGCGAGCCGTGGGTGCCTGGAGCGGGCGTGCGTGAGCCGGTGAGCCCATCAGTGGGGCCATGCCGCCCGGGCGTCCATGCATCGTCGTGCAAAAGGTGAGCGCCTGACCATCGCCAGGCGCCGACGTGCGGCCTGTCATGACTGAACCAGGCGAGCCCGGCAAACGCGGCAGCCGTCATCACCGCGATCGTCACGCACAGTCTGAAATCGGACCGCGAACTCAATGCTTTCATGTCTTCTGCCAAACGGGTTGCTTCGGTGGCGCTCGTTGCACGAGAAGCGAGCGAGCGCGCGGCCACGAGCGTTACGGCTTGCCCGGCGCCGCGCGCGGCCACAGTGAGGCGCTGCCCTCACTTGCCCTCGAGAGCGGCTTGCGCGCCCGGCAATGCGCCGGAGTTCGGATCGAGAATCAGCGTCGGCGTATTCAACGTGAAGTCGAACAGGTTCGTGAGCGGACCCGACAGCGCGTCGAACGAGCCCTGGCCGATCCGTTGCCCGCTGAGCCAGTTGTCTTCGATGAAGTGAATCAGCGAGGTCTGGTCGGCCAGCGTGTGATCGACGAAGTTCTGCTTCGCGAACGGCGAGATCGCGATCAGCGGCAGGCGCGGGCCGTAGCCGCAGCGCCCGTTTGCGGGCTGGCCGCTGACGCCCGGCAGCGGCGTGGTTGCGCCGCCCGCGACGGTCACGAGGCAGGTATTCGTGCCGCTCAGCGCATCGGACCCCGAACTCGACGGATTGATCACGTGGGACATGTGGTCGTACCAGCCGTCCGAGTCGTCGTACGTGATGAATACCGCGGTGTTCTTCCAGTCCGGCTGCTGCTCGAGGAAGTTCACGGTATTGACGAGGAAGGTCTGCTCGCTGAGCGGATCGGAGGTCGACGAGTGGCCGCTTTGCCACGACGGCGCCTTCAGGAAACTGACCGACGGGAAGTTGCCGGCCGTCACCGCCGCGAAAAAGTCGTCCGTGTCGTACTGGTGATTGGCGCCGCCGTCGTTGTTCGTGCCGATCGCCATCACCGACGACGGCCGCGTGTGCTGCGGATTGCGCGTCGACGCGTAGTACTGGAACGGCGCGTGTTCGGCGTCGTAGTCGGGGATATAGCCGCCGACGACTTCCGAGAAGCTCGAGCGCAGACAGCCGGTCGTGCCGTTCGGGTTCGTCTGCGTCAGATCGAAGCCGCCCTGGAACCAGCCCCACGTGACACCGGCCGTGTTCAGCAGGTCGCCGATGTTTTTGCTCGTCATCGAGCCCGTCGTGCCGGACGGCGAGCAGACGTCGCCGGTCGGGAAGATGTCGCTCATCAGCGTGAACGTATTGGTGCCGCTGCCGTCATCCATCGCGGCGCCGGTGGTGGCGGTCGCGACGACCCCGTTCGTTTGCCCAGACACGAGATTGATCGCGCCTTGCGTCGACGAACCGAACGTGGTGCCGAAGAAGTTGTCGCTCATCGCGAAGCTTTGCGCGTAGTTCCACAGCGCGGTCACCGTGTTGCCGTCGAAGTAGCCCAACACGAGGCCGTTCGTGAAGAACGGTCCGGTGCCGGTCGACAGCGTGACGCCCTTGCCCGTGAATTTGGGGAACAGGTCCATGAGGGGTATGGTCGGGTTGGCGAGCGCATCGAATGCTTCCTGCTCGTTCTTGTAGCCGTGGCTCTGATCGGCAGTCAGCGCCTGCGTGCGATCGAGACGGAAAGGATTGACATTGCCTGGGCTGTTTGCCGTATTGGTCGAATTCGGATTGTCGATCAATAACGGGCTGGTCTTGATGGTGAAGCCCGAACTCGTTTCCAGCAGATTGTTGATATCCGTCGGCGTATTCTTGGCGGCAATGAATGGTAATTCGGCCGGACTACCCGGATTTCCCGCAACCGGATACGTGCCGAAATAGTGATCGAAGGAAACGTTTTCCTGATAAATAATCACGATGTGCTTGATCGGCGTCGCCGTGGCAATCGAGTCCTGCACGCTGGTGGTGGAGGTCGTGGCGGGCGGAGGAGGCGTACTTCCCGACGCCGACGAGGAGCTTCCGGAAGAGTCCGACCCGCCGCAGCCGCTCAGCAGCAGGGTCGCGCCGACGATCGCGCCGGCGAACACGTTGCGTATCATTTAAACCGATCCTTTTATTTCGAAGACCAAACTGGTACGCAGTCTGGAGTACTGGGGGTGAGCAAGCGGCGAGAATGCCAGCCCGATATTCCTTACGGATGACAGTTATTTTTTCTGAAATCCGTTTTGGGCTTTCGAATATATAAAAGGAGGGATTCAGTTATTGGAGTGAGATGGAAACAAAATAAAAGATTAAAAAATTCCTTAGAAATTGATGAAAACAGGCTGATGACGGGCTTGTCGAGCCGGTCCAATCCGGCAAAATGGCGGGCAAAAAACAAAAACGGCGGCCCTGAGGCCGCCGCATGGGCTGGACGCTACGTCATGCTTACCTGATGCGTCCGATTGAACGCAGCGTCCAGTTACATGTTGCGCGCGATCACATCTGCGCGCCGATCATCCACGGCACGAACTCTTCGTTGCCGATGCCGAGCGCTTCGCTCTTCGACTGCTCGCCCGACGCGACGCTGACGATCGCGCGGAAGATCTCCTCGCCTTTCTGCTCGACGGTCGCGGTGCCGTCCATGATTTCCCCGCAGTTGATGTCCATGTCGTCGCGCATCCGGTGGTACATCTTCGAGTTGGTCGCGACCTTGATCGACGGCGCGGGCTTCGCGCCGAAGCACGAGCCGCGGCCCGTCGTGAACACCACGAGGTTCGCGCCGCTCGCGATCTGGCCGGTCGCGCCCATCGGGTCGTAGCCCGGCGCATCCATAAACACGAGGCCGTGCTTGTCGACGGGCTCCGCATACTTGTAGACGTCGACGAGCGGCGTCGACCCGCTCTTCGCGACCGCGCCGAGCGACTTTTCGAGAATCGTCGTCAGGCCGCCCGCCTTGTTGCCAGGCGTCGGGTTGTTGTCGATGCTGCCCTTTTCGCGCTCCGCGTAGCCTTCCCACCAGCGGATCCGTTCGACCACTTTCTCGCCGACTTCACGCGAGACCGCGCGGCGCGTCAGCAGGTGTTCGGCACCGTAAATTTCGGGCGTTTCAGTCAGGATCGCGGTGCCGCCGTGCTTGACGAGCAGGTCGACCGCCGCGCCGAGGGCCGGGTTGGCGGTGATGCCCGAGTGGCCGTCCGAGCCGCCGCATTGCAGCGCGACGCACAGGTGCGAGACCGGCGCGGGCTCGCGCTTCACGTCGTTCGCCACGGGCAGCATCTTGTCGATCGCGGCGATCACGGCTTCGACGGTTTTCTGCGTGCCGCCCAGTTCCTGCATGACGAACGGCACGACCATCGGCCCCGGCGCCACGCCTTCGGCGACGAATAGCGCGCCCATCTGGTTCGCTTCGCAGCCGAGGCCGACCACGACGATGCCCGCGAAATTCGCGTGGCGCGCGTAGCCGCCGATGGTGCGGCGCAATTGCTGGATGCCTTCGCCGTTGTGATCGATACAGCAGCCGAAGCTGTGCGACAGCGGCACGATGCCGTCGACGTTCGGGTACGCATCGAGCGCACCGGGCCGCGAAAAATGCTGCGCGGCCATTTTTGTCACGCTCGCCGAACAGTTCACCGTGCTGACGATGCCGATGTAGTTGCGCGTCGCGACGCGCCCGTCGGCGCGCTTGATGCCCATGAAAGTGAGCGGTTCGGCCGGGCGCTGCACGGCTTTCACTTCGCTGCTGAACGCGTAGTCGCGTTCGAAATCGCCCATTGCCACGTTATGCACGTGCACATGTTCGCCGGGCGCGATCGGCTGCGTCGCGAAGCCGATGATCTGGCCGTAGCGGCGCACGGGGCTGCCCTGCGCGACCGCGCGGATCGCCACCTTGTGCGCTTCGGGGATGTCGGCGAGCACGGTGAGCCCGTCCAGTTCGTCGAGCGTTGTACCGCTCGGGATGGCTTGCCGCGCGATCGCGACATCGTCGTCGGCATGCAGTTTGATGACCGCGGAAGCGGCTACGACATTGGTCATGGATATCTCCGTTTGTGTCGATCGGAGTTAGCGCTTTAGCGCTTACTCCGATCCCATGCTGACGTTGAACCTGGTAAGCGCTTCAGCGCTTACCAGGAGCCGACAGCGAGTCGACCGGAGTTAGCGCTTTAGCGCTTACTCCGGTCCCATGCTGACGTTGAACCTGGTAAGCGCTTCAGCGCCTACCAGGAGCCGACAGCGAGTCGACCGGAGTTAGCGCTTTAGCGCTTACTCCGATCCCATGCTGACGTTGAACCTGGTTAGCGCGTCAGCGCTTACCAGGAGCCGACAGCGAGTCGATCGGAGTTGGCGCTTCAGCGCTTACACCGGTCCCATGCCGCAGTGCTCCAGGCTAGCGCCTTTGCGCTTACCAGGAGCCGCGCGGCGATGGATGCATTCGTGCACGCGTTCGCCGCGTCGTGCATCATGTGGGGTGCATGCAGTATGCGAAGCCGCTCTGGCGGCCGCAAATTGGTCGGACCACATCGCGCCAGGAGACATCAGATGGGACAGCACAGCGAGCGAAACAGCGCGCTGGGTCATGTCATCAGACAGATCGAAAGCCAGTTGCTCGACCCGGACCTGAGGCCGGGCGCGCGGCTGCCGTCCGAGCGCGCCATGGCCGAATCGTTCGGCACCTCGCGCTCGACCGTCCGTGAAGCCGTTGCGCGGCTGGTCGCTCGCGGCGCGCTCGAAACCCGGCGCGGCGCCGGCGTGTTCGTCAGCGCCGCACCGCAGGCGATGCCTGATTCGCTATGGCTGCAGCGCAGCGGAGAAGGGGGACCGCAGCGCCGCGAAACGCTCGAATTCCGGGCGATTTTCGAATGCTGTGTCGCGCGCTTCGCCGCGGAGCGCGCGAGCGCCGACGAACGTCTGCGCCTTGCCAACGTGCTGCACGACATGACGCGCGCGGTGTCGGCCGGTGACGTCGAAGCCGAAGCGCGTGGCGACGCGAACTTTCATCTGACGCTTGCGGCGATGGCGCACAACTTCATGCTTACGCGTTTCTATACGACGGTGGTCGACCAGCTGCGCGATCACATCACGCGCAATACGTACGCGGCGATGCTCGATCTGCCGCATGCGAAAGAGCGCTCGATGGCGCGGCTTGCGCAGCATGAAAGCATCTATCAGGCGATCTGCGAGCATGCGCCCGATGGCGCGGCGCAAGCGATGGCGCAGCATCTCGCGTTTGTCGGCGAGCAGTTCAATGCGGGATAAGTGCGCAGGATAGAAGCGCGGGATAAAAGCGCGGGATAAAAGCGCGGGATAAAAGCGCACGATGAGCGCTTCGCGTTGGCCGCTCAGCCTTGTCGGCGCAACTGCAGCGCGTACGTAAACCGGTTCGCCGGAAACACGCTGACCGTGACCTCGAATACGGCCCCGTGCTGATCGACGTAATGGCGCGTGATTTCGAGCGCGTGACCGTCCGCTTCGACCGCCAGCGGTTTCGCGAGCCGCGCGGGCACGCCGATCGCGCGAATCTCCTGGCGCACTTCGCGCACGCTGCGCCCGAAGCGTTCTTCAACCATCCCGCAGATCAACCCCGAGCTTTTGCGCAGGTCGCGCCGGATGCCGGCGCCGATCGTCGGTTCGAGATAGACGTCGGTCCAGCAGATCGGCTCGTCCGGTTTCGCGGCATCGACGCGCAGCAGCTCGACGCGCAGCCAGCGCGACCCGGTTTCGACGCCGAGCTGAGCGGCCAGCGTCGGACTGGCCGACACTTCACCGATGGCCTGCACGTGCCGCTCGGTGACCACCGCAAACTGGATCAGATCTTCGACACTCGATAACGACCGCTCGTACGCGACCCGCGGCTTGCTCGCTTCGACGCGAATGCCCGCGCGCTTGCGCCGCGAGATGAGCCCGAGCTCCTGGACCCTTTCGAGCGCGGAGCGCACGGTGGCCCGGCTCACGCCGAATTGCGCGGAAAGATCGAGTTCGCTGGGCAGCGCCGCGCCGACTTCGAAGGTGCCATTGCCGATCGCCTCAATCAGTTGCTCCGCCAGTTCGGCGTATCGGGGTTTCATTGACAACGGTCCTTTATGGTTGAAGCGGGTTTCGCGGCGCCTGCGCCCGGCGCGCGCTAATGCTAGCCCGCGCGTGGCGCGCTGCCAAGTCAGGCGGGCGTGGCGGCACATGGGCCGCGAGCATACAGGTAAACCCGAGGTTGACCCGCGTTACATCGGGACAATATAGTCCGGACTTATTCTAAATGTCCGGACTTATTTTCGACTTGATCCGGATCGTTCCATCAGTCGCATAGTCCAGCGCGTGCGGGTGGCGTTGCCAGCAATAAGCGAGCAGCAAGGCAGGCGGCACGGCGGGCAACACCACGAACGGCACGGCAAACGGAGACGAGCATGGCTTTTCATACCGACACGGCGAACCCACGCAGCCCCGACGCGGAACGCACGGCGGCGCGCAGCAGGCCGCCGGTCTATGCGCGGCTTGGCGTGCAGATTGTCGCGGGCATCGCGGCCGGCATTGCGCTCGGCTTTATTGCGCCGAAGCTCGCGGTCGATATGAAGATTCTCGGCGACATCTTTCTGCGCCTGATCAAGATGATCGTCGCGCCGCTCGTGTTCCTGAACGTGGTGCTCGGCATCGCCGCGGCCGGCGACCTGAAGAACGTCGGCCGCATCGGCCTTCGCGCGCTGATCTACTTCGAGATCGTCTCGACGGTCGCGCTCGCGTTCAGCATGGTCGTGGCGAACCTGTCCGACGTCGGCGCGGGCATGCATCTGACGCAGAACGCCGCCGACGCCGCGGCCGCTCACGCGCAGTACGGCAAGGCCGCGCCCGTGTCGCTCGAGCATTTCATGCTGACGCTCTTTCCCGACAACTTCGTCGGCGCATTCGCGAACGGTTCGCTGTTGCAGGTGCTCGTGATTTCGATCGGCTTCGGCGCCGCGCTGCTGATGCTCAAGCGCGACACGCGCGGCAGCGTCGAACACGCCTTGACGCGCATGTCCGAAGTGTTCTTCAAGTTCGTCGACGTGATCATGAAGTTCGCGCCGCTCGGCGCGTTCGGCTCGATCGCGTTCGCGATCGGCAGCAGCGGCATGAACGCGGTGATCTCGCTCGGCTATCTGCTGATCGTGATGTACCTGTCGCTTGCGTTCTTTGTCGTCGCGGTGCTCGGTGTCGTGTTGCGGCTCTACGGCTTCAACGTGTTGCGCTTTCTGCGCTATTTCAAGGACGAAATCTTTCTGCTGTTCGCCACCGCGTCGTCGGAAAGCGCGCTGCCGCGTCTCTTCGAAAAGCTC
This sequence comes from Paraburkholderia sp. 2C, assembly GCF_054589215.1. NCBI lineage: Bacteria > Pseudomonadati > Pseudomonadota > Betaproteobacteria > Burkholderiales > Burkholderiaceae > Paraburkholderia > Paraburkholderia sp. 2C. Next base: position 95,432 of record NZ_BAAILL010000037.1, read on the forward strand.
GAGCGGCTCGGCTGCTCGCGGCAGTCCACGGGCCTCGTGCTGCCGACCGGTTATGCGTTCAACCTCGACGGCACGGCCGTCTATATGTCGCTGTGCGTGATGTTCGTCGCGAACGCGTACGGCATTCCGCTCAGCTTGCATCAGCAACTCGGGCTGCTGTTGCTGATGCTCGTCACGTCGAAGGGCGCCGCAACCGTGTCGGGCGGCACGTTCATCGTGTTCGCGGCGACGGTCACCGCATCGGGCATGTTGCCGATCGAAGCGCTGCCGATTCTGTTCGGCATCAACCGCTTCACGTCGCAGGCGGTGGCGATCTGCAACTCGATGGGCAATAGCGTCGCGACGCTCGTCATCGCGAAGTCGTCGGGCGAATTCGATCCGGATGCGGCGCGCGACGAGTATCAGCGCGTATTCGGCGCGCGGCCCGGCAAGGTCATCTGAGCATCGGATTCTGTTTCGTTCAAGGAAGGGTTATGCGTATCACTGCGGTCAGGGAGATGTCGGTTCCGCTCGAAGGCAATGTCGCGAATGCGCTCGTCAGTTTTGCGGAGCACGACGTGTCGCTCGTCGCGCTGCATACCGACGTGATCCGCAACGGCAAGCCGGTGATCGGCTATGCGTTCGATTCGATCGGGCGCTTCGCGCAAGGCGGCATTCTGCGCGACCGGATGATTCCGCGCTTGCTGGCCGCGCCGCCGGACAGCCTGCTCGATGCGAGCGGCGAATGCTTCGACCCGCAGAAGGTGCTGGGCACCATCTTGCGCAACGAGAAACCCGGCGGTCACGGCGACCGCGCCGCGGCCGCCGGCGCGCTCGAGCTCGCCGTGTGGGACCTCAACGCGAAGCTCTGCGACGAACCCGCGCATGTCACGATCGCGCGCCGTTACGGCCGGCGCGGCAAGACCGAAGGCGTCGACGTGTATGCGGCGGGCGGTTACTACTACGCGGAAGACAGCACGCAGCGCCTTGCCGACGAATTCAACGCGTATCGCGCGCAGGGCTTCGACGCATTCAAGATGAAGATCGGCGGCGCGAGCCTCGCGCAGGATCTCGCGCGCATCGAAGCAGCGCTTGGCGTGGCGGGCGAAGGTCAACGGCTGGCCGTCGACGCGAACGGCCGCTTCGATCCCGACACCGCGCTCGCGTACGCCAACGCCATCGCGCCGTACGACTTGCGCTGGTACGAAGAGATCGGCGACCCGCTCGACTTCGATCTGAACCGCCAGGTCGCCGAGGTCTACTCAGGCCGGATCGCGACCGGCGAAAACCTGTTCTCGCTTGCCGATGTGAAGAACCTGACGCGCTTCGGCGGCATGCGCGCGGGCCTCGATGTGTTCCAGATGGACGCGGGTCTTGCCTACGGGCTCACCGAATACGCGCGAATGATCGAGCTGATCGAAAGCCACGGCTTCGATCGCGCTCAGGCCTATCCGCATGGCGGCCATCTGATCAACCTGCATATCGCGGTCGGTCTTGAACTGGGCGGTTGCGAGGCGTATCCGGGCGTGTTTCAGCCATTCGGCGGCTATGCGGCCGGATGCGGCGTCGGCGGCGGCCTGGTGCGGCCGACCGCCGCGGCGGGATTCGGTCTCGAAGAAAAAGACGGGCTGCGCCCGTGGCTCGCGCGCCTCGCCGCGTAATGCGACCGCAGCGACTTCGACAGCCCCGGCAGCGTTGGCAGCCGCCCGATAAGGCTGCGACCGACGCAGCCGCAAACGATCAAGCAATGAAGCTCCAAGGAACCTGACGACGATGGCAACCACTGTTTTCGACTCCGCGCTGTTTCGCGACATGTTCGGCACGCCCGAGATGCGTGACGTGTTTTCCGATACCGCGTATCTCGCGCGCTGCATCGATGCGGAGACCGCGCTTGCGCGCGCGCAGGCGAAGGCCGGCCTGATTCCCGAGCAGGCCGCGCGCGACATCACCGGGCGCGCCGATTTCGCGAAACTCGATCTCGAGCAGTTGCGGCACGAGACGGAGATCGTCGGCTATCCGATCCTGCCGCTCGTCAAGCAGTTGAGCGACATGTGCGGCGAAGCGGGCCGCTATGTGCACTGGGGCGCAACGACGCAGGACATCATGGATACCGCGACGATGCTGCAATGCATGCGCGGCGTCGCGATCGTCGAGCGGCAGCTCGACGAAGTGCGCGATGCGTTGCGCGGTCTCGCGGACCAATACGCCGATACCGTGACGGCCGGCCGCACGCACTTGCAGCATGCGCTGCCGGTCACGTTCGGGTTTCGCGCGGGCGTCTGGCTGTCGTCGTTGCATCGGCATGCGGAGCGTTTGCAGCAGGCGAAGGCGCGCGTGCTGATGGCGCAGTTCGGCGGCGCGGCCGGCACGCTCGCGTCGCTCGGCGACCCGGTGCGCGCGCTCGAGACGCGGCGGCTCTTCGCGCAGGAACTCGGCCTGCGCAACCCGGAGATCACGTGGCATGTCGCGCGCGACGGTCTCTGTGAACTCGTGTCGCTGCTTGCGAGCATCGGCGGCTCGCTCGGCAAGATCGGCGTCGACGTGATGATAATGGCGGCATCCGAATTCGGCGAAGTCGCGGAGCCGTTCGTGCCGGGCCGCGGCGCAAGCTCGACGATGCCGCAAAAGCGCAATCCGATTTCGAGCGAGCTGATGTTCGCGGCGGCGAAGATGCTGCGCGAGCGCGCCGCGCTGATGCTCGACGGCATGATGCACGACTTCGAGCGCGCGACCGGGCCATGGCATCTCGAATGGAGCGCGGTGCCGGAAAGCTTCCTGCTCGTCGCGAGCGCGCTGCATCAGGCGAACTTCATGCTGCGCGGCCTGCACGTGGACCCGGCGAGGATGCGCAAGAACCTCGATCTGACGGGCGGCCTGATCGTTGCCGAAGCGGTGATGATGGGCCTTGCGCCCGCGCTCGGGCGTCAGCATGCGCACGATGTGGTGTACGACGCATGCCGCGTCGCGATCGAGGAGAGCCGCACGCTCTACGACGTGCTGTCGAAGCACGCGTCGATTCGCGAACGCTTCGACGATGCGCAACTGCGCGCATTGACCGATCCGTCGACGTATCTCGGCGCCGCATCGTTGATGGCGCGTTACGTCGCGCATGCACCGAGGGAGACGCGCTAGCCCCGCTAACCTCCTGTTACGAATGTGCGAGCGATGTATCACCTGTGTCAAACATCGGCTCCTACACTGCGAACCGGGTTCTCAGTCATGCACTCAACGTGCAAGGAGTCACAAAATGAACAAGAAGGTGCTTGGCGCGGTGGTTCTCGGTTTCGCGGCATGGGGCGTGTCGACGGCGGCGTCGGCGCATGTCGATGTGGCGGTCGGACTCGGTATTCCGGTGGCGCCGGTTTATGAAGCACCGCCGCCGCCGGTGGTCGTTGCGCAGGCGCCGGTCGTGGTCGGTTATGGCGGATACGGTCCCGACTGGCGTGAACGCCGTGAGTGGCGTGAGCGCGAATGGCGCCGCCGTGAATGGCGTGAGCATGAGTGGCGCGAACACCACGATCGCGGCTGGCACTAACGCGGTGTTATTCGTCGACGCTTCGCTGGGTTGAAACAGACCGGCCGCGCGGAGAGGGCGCAGCCGGTATCGCTTCGGCGGCAGGTGTGGGTTCGATGGCCGGGGATGGGGCCGCGTGTTTGGCGGGGCCGGGCTCAATGGCAGCGAGCCGGTTCTTCTCCCGCGCCGTCACTCTCATCTGCACGCTCGACAGATGCTCGCGCATCCGCTGTTCGGCGAGTTCGCTATCGCGCGCGATCATCGCCGCGACGATCGCCTGATGTTGTTCCGCGAAGCGTTTGCGTGTTTCCTGGTCGACGGTTTTTTCGCGCAGCGCGGGCTTTACGCGCACGCCGTTGATCGCTTCGAGCAGCGCGATGATGGCGGGATTGCGCGTGGCCTGCGCGAGCAGCAGGTGAAAGCGGTGATCCCACTGTTGCCATTCGTAGTCGTCTTTCGTTGACGCATTTTTTTTCGCGACCTTGTCGAGTTCCGCGAGATCGGCGGGGCTTGCTTTCATGGTTGCAAGCGCCACGAGCGCGGGCTCGATCATAAGCCGCATTTCGGCGACGTCCGATGGGCTCGTGCCGACGGAGAGGCCATTCAACGTCTGCGCAAACCTGAGCGGCCGCGCGCCGAGATAGGTGCCGCGGCCGACGCCGCGCCAGATGCGTCCGGCCGCTTCGAGCGATGCGAGCGCGTTGCGCAATTCGCGCCGGCTAATTGATAGATCTTCGGCGAGCTTGCGTTCCGCTGGGAGCAGATCGCCGTCGCGCAGTTCGTGCCGCGCGATGTAGTCGGCGATGCGGTCCAGCACCGAAATTTCGGACATGGTTTTGACCCCGAACCATTTATAAATTGGTTCGATATTAACATCGGTGGAAGCGTTTTCAATGTTTTTCTTGACGCCGAATTATTGGCCTTAAAATATGAAGTAAGTCCCAGATTCAAGTGGCGCGCTGGAATGAATCGACGGATGAACCAATAACGATTGGTTCGACTCCGCAGTCCCTCAACGCAGTCAAAGTTTCTTGCTAGTCGCTCATCACGAGATCGATTCAATGGCATTCACCACCCGTCCCGAACTGATCGGCACCTTCGGCATGGCCGCGTCGACGCATTGGCTGGCCACGGCGTCCGCGATGGCGGTGCTCGAAAAGGGCGGCAATGCATTCGATGCCGCGGCGGCGGCGGGTTTCGTGCTGCAGATCGTCGAGCCGCATCTGAACGGGCCCGGCGGCGAGTTGCCGGTGGTGTTCTATAGCGCGCGTGAAAAGCGCGTGCGGGTGCTGTGCGGGCAAGGCGTGACGCCGGCCACGATGACGATCGAACGGATGCGCGGCATGGGGCTCGACGTGGTGCCTGGCACCGGCCTGTTGCCGGCGGTCGTGCCCGGCGCGTTCGGCGCATGGATGACGTTGCTGCGCGATTACGGCGAATTGCCGTTGCACGATGTGCTCGGCTATGCGATCGGCTACGCGCAGAACGGCTATCCGGTGGTGCCGCGCATGGCGGCATCGATTCTCGCGATTCAGGATTTCTTCAAAGCCGAGTGGCCGACGTCCGCGCAGCAATGGCTGCGCGACGGCGAAGCGCCGCGGCCGAACCAGTTGTTCAGCAACCCGGCGCTGGCGGCGACCTACCGGCGCATTCTCGAAGAAGCCGGCAGCGGCGATCGCGCCGCGCAATGCGAACGCGCGCGGCACGCGTTCTATTCGGGCTTCGTCGCGGACGCAATCGATCGCTACTTCCGCGCAACGGCGGTGCTCGATACGTCGGGCCTGCGCAATCGCGGCTTGTTGACCGGCGAAGACCTCGCGCGCTGGACGCCGTCGTACGAAGAGCCGGTGTCGTACGACTATGCAGGCTTCACGGTGCACAAGACCGGCCCTTGGGGGCAAGGTCCGGTGTTCCTGCAGCAGCTCGCGCTATTGAAGGGCTTCGATCTCGCGAGCCTCGACCCGCTTGGGCCCGATTTCGTGCATACGGTCGTCGAGTGCGCCAAGCTCGCGTTCGCGGACCGCGAAGTGTTCTACGGTGATCCGCTGCACGCCGATGTTCCGCTCGACGCATTGCTGTCGGATCGCTATAACGATGTGCGCCGCAAGCTCGTCGACCCCGTGCGCGCCTCGCTCGAATTCCGCCCCGGCGAGCTCGATGACCAGCACGGCGACAGCCTCCTGCGCGCGCAAAAGATCGTCGCGAATGCAGGGCGCCAGCAGCCGGGCGGCTTCGGCCAGGGCGAGCCGACTTTCGCGCCGCTGCCGGAATTGCGCGGCGATACGGTGCACCTCGATATCGTCGACCGGTGGGGCAACATGGTGTCGGCAACCCCGTCGGGCGGCTGGCTCCAGGCGTCGCCTGCGGTGCCGGGTCTCGGCTTCAATGTGACGACGCGCGCGCAGATGTTCTGGATGGAAGCGGGCTTGCCGTCCTCGCTCGGCCCCGGCCGCCGGCCGCGCACCACCTTGTCGCCGACGCTTGTCACGCACGGCGGCGCGCCGTATGCGGCGTTCGGTTCGCCGGGCGGCGATCAGCAGGACCAGTGGTCGCTGCACATGTTCTTGCGGCATGTGCACGCGGGCATGGATCTGCAGGCCGCGATCGATGCGCCGTCGTTCCAGACCGCGCATTTTCCGGGGTCGTTTTATCCGCGTGCGATGCAGCTCGGCAAGATGTCGGCCGAAGCGGGTTTTCCGGCGCGCACGCTCGCCGAATTGCAAGCGCGAGGGCACGACCTGACCGTCGCGGAGCCGTGGGCGTTGGGGCGCGTGTGCGCAGTGGGACTGCGCGACGGCCTGATGCGCGGCGCGGCGACGCCGCGGCAGATGCAGGCCTATGCGATCGGGCGCTAAGTGCGCCTGATCGGGTTATTGCCGTGTGTCGGGTTCGCGTGTTGCGTGCGCGTGTCGATCATCGCGCGCGGGCGTTGTGTGTGTCACCAGGTTCCGGCATGACGTTTGCGCGTCACGCCGGGCTGCGAGGATCGAACATTTCGCGCGGTGCGTGCGCTTAACGCGTCATGTCACTCAAGCGTTTTCAGGGGGCAGGTTCATGTCTATCGTTGCGGCTCGACTCGAACGCTTGCCGTTATCGGGCTTTCATCGAAAGCTGCTGATGATCGGCGGACTCGGTTATCTGTTCGACGGCCTTGACTCGTCGTCGCTGGCGTTTCTGCTGCCGATCGTCAGCAAGCTGTGGCACCTGAGCAGCGCGCAGACGGGGCTGCTCGCGAGCAGCACGTATATCGGGTATTTCTTCGGCGCGTTCCTGTCGGGCGTGACCGCGGATGTGATCGGCCGGCGCCGCATCATGATGAGCGCGCTGTCCATCTATTGCGTCGCGTCGTTCGCAAGCGGTCTGGTCAGCGACTGGCACGCGTTCTTCGCGCTGCGGATGGTCGCGGGCTTCGGCTCGGGCGCCGAGGCCGTCGTGATCGCGCCGTTTCTCGCCGAATTCGTGCCGCGCCGCTATCGCGGCGTGTTCTGCGGCGCATTGGTCGGCTTCATGTCGTTCGGCTACCTGGCGTCGTCGATTCTCGGTTTTTCGGTCGTGCGCAATTTCGCGGACGGCTGGCGCTATGTCGCGATGCTGACCGCGCTGCCGGTCGTGATGCTGCTGTGGTGGCGGCGCGCGCTGCCCGAGTCGCCGCGCTGGCTCGAAAGCCGCGGGCGGCTGCAGGAAGCCGACGAAATCGTGACGGGCGTCGAAGACAGCTTTATCAAGCGCGGCATGACGCTCGCCCCTGTGCGCCGGGTCATGCTCGACGGGCCGCCGTTGCCGCGGCGCGGCGCGCGTGGCGGCGCACTGCGCAATATCGCCGCGCTCTGGTCGACGCGGCTGGCGGGTATGACCGCGATCAGCTGGGCGATGTGGTTCTCCGTCGCGTTCGCGTATTACTCGTTTTTTGCGTGGATTCCGAGCCTGCTCGTCAAACAGGGCTTTACGATGACGCAAAGCTTCGGCTACTCGATTGCGATCTACGCGTCGCAGATTCCCGGCTATTTCTCGGCCGCGTTTCTGAACGAGCGGATCGGCCGTAAGGCGGTGGTGTCGTCGTATATGTTGCTCGGCGCGGTGGCGGCGATCTGTCTCGCGCTCTCGCATGCGGAGCTCGAAATCATGGCCGCCGGCATGTGCCTGTCGTTCTTCATGAACGGCGCGTTCGCGGGCGTCTATGCTTATACGCCGGAAATTTTTCCGACGGCAGTGCGCACGACGGGCGTCGGTTCGTCGTCGTCGTTCGGGCGCATCGGCTCGGTCAGCGCGCCGATTCTGGTCGGCTTCGTCTATCCGGCGTTCGGCTTTACCGGCGTGTTCGGCATGACGACCGCGGTGCTCGTGGCCGGTGCGTCGATCGTGTTTTTCCTCGGTATCGAGACGCGCAACCGCTCGCTGGAAGACATCGAAAAACACGACCTGGCCGCGAGGCCGGACCTCGACGAACTACGCGGCTCGACGCGTATTCACGGCTGATCCATCGGCATCCATTACAGGAACCATCGGACCATCGATATGCAACATGCCCCCCGCCCGCTCGATCTGCTGGACGTCTCGCGGCTCGCGCGTGCTCTGCGCACCGCGCGTCAGCCCGACGCGATCTTTCGCGAGATCTACGCGGTCGCTTGCGAGACGCCAGGCTGCAAGCTCTTCACGATCATGTCGTTCGACGCCGAGCGGTACGAGGTCGAACGGCTGTACACGAATATGCCGACCGTCTATCCGCTAGGCGGCCGCAAGAAGAAACGCGGCAGCGCGTGGGCGGAACATACGCTCGAAAATTTGGTGCCGTTTCGCGCAACCGACGCGGTTGGCATCCGCGCGGCTTTCGACGACCATGCGGTGATCACCGGCATGGGATTGGGCTCGATCCTCAATATTCCGGTCGCATACGACGGGCAATGTGTCGGCACCATGAACCTGACGCATGTCGAAGGCTGGTACACGCAGGCGCACGAGGAAGCGGGGCTCGTGCTCGCGTCGTTTCTTGCCGCGCCGCTCGCGCTTTATCTGCGCAATGCGAAGCCGAAAACGACGCAGCAGGTGAAGGCCGGCTGCGCTTAAGAAAATCGCTCGGGCGAGCGCCGCGCCTCGAACGAGGGCGCGCTGCGCGCTCACCTGAAACGTCGTCAGCTCAAACGTAGATATCGACCTGCGAATCGGACGGCTTGTCCGTGTCGTCGGCGGACGTATCCGGCGACGCCGGCTGCGGCGGCTTATGCCCGCTCGTGGCGCCCGAATGATGCGGCACATGCGGCGTCGCATGTCCGGCCGTCTGATTCGGCGTCTGCCCGGACTGCGAGTCGGGCCAGAGTGCGTCGAACAGCGACGTCTTCCCGTCGTCCGCGCTGCCTTTGGTCGGGTCGCGCTGCTCTTCGCGCTTCTTCTGCACATCCGCTGCGATGCGCATCGTTTCGTAAACCTGCCGGCCTGCAATTCTCATGGCTGCTCCCTGTTTTCGATGTCGGCAAAAAATGGTCGGCCTTCGCCAAACCTTCCAGTTCGTTTACGACTCTTTTAAGGATTTCTTTACCCTTTTGCAAGCGAGCGTGCTGAAGGCCGCACGGCCGGCCACCGACGCCGAGGTCGTCGTCAGCACGAATCGCTTCGGGCTGGCAGAATTGCGTCTCTCGCCGCGAAGCGAAGAAGCTTCGCATCACCGTTCCCCCGCCATCGAATCTCACACGTCAAATGGCCGAATCGCGCAATTCCGGACGTGCGCTCGTCATTGCATCGGTCATGGCTTCGACAGCCATGATCGCGATCGAAATGACGATCGTCTCCACCGCCATGCCGCAAATCGCAACGCAGCTGGGCGGACTCGATCTCTATAGCTGGGTGTTTTCGTCATTTCTGCTTGCGCAGACGGCGATGACCGTCGTGTTCGGCAAGCTCGCCGATCTGTTCGGGCGCAAGCCCGTGATGCTGGTGGGCATTGCGATCTTTCTCGCGGGCTCGCTGCTCGCGGGCTTCGCGTGGTCGATGCCCGCGATGATCGCGTTCCGGCTGATCCAGGGCATCGGCGCCGGCGCTATCCAGCCGGTCGCGATGACGATCGTCGGCGACCTGTACCCGGCGCACGAGCGCGGCAAGGTGCAGGGTTATCTCGCGAGTGTCTGGGCGATCTCGGCCGTGGTCGGACCGGTGGTCGGCGGCTTTATCATCCATGCGCTGTCGTGGGCATGGATTTTCTGGATGAATGTGCCGATCGGGCTCGCCGCGATGGCCGGCTTTATCGCGTTCCTGCACGAAAAACCCGGGCATCAGCGGCCGTCGATCGATATTGCCGGAGCCGCGCTGTTCACCGTCGCGGTCGCCGCGCTGATGATCGCGCTGACCGATGCGGGCGCATCCGCGGGCCAGCATGCGCTCTATGCATGCGCGGTGTGCGCGATCGCGTCGGTGCTGTTCGTGATCCAGGAGCGGCGTGCCGCCGAGCCGATGATCTCGTTTGCGCTCTGGAGCCGCCGGCCGATCGCCGCGACCAATGCGTCGACATTATTGAGCGGCATGGTGCTGATGGGCGTGACGACGTTTCTGCCGATCTACGTGCAAGGCGTGCTGCAGCGCTCGCCGGTGGTGGCCGGCATGGCGCTGACGGTGATGATGGTCGGCTGGCCGGTCGGCGCGACGCTTTCCGCGCGGCTGTTCCGGCGCTATAACCTGCGCTCGATTCTGGTCGTCGGCAGCGTGTTTATTCCGGCCGGCGGCGTGATCTTCGCGCTGATGGGCGTCGACAGCGCGCCGCTCACCGCCGCGTTCGGCTCGCTCGTGATGGGCTTCGGCATGGGCTTGTCCGCCACGGCCGCGCTCGTGCTGATTCAGGAAATCGTCGAAGGCAATCAGCGCGGCAGCGCGACCGCGTCGAATCTGTTCTCGCGCAATCTGGGCAGTACGCTCGGCGCGACGGTGTTCGGCGCCGTGTTCAACTTCGGGCTGGCGCACGCGAAGCAGATCGGCGCGGTAACGCCCGATCAGCTGCGCGCCGCGCTCGATGCATCCACGCAGAAGCTCGGCGCCGTCGATATGGGCGTGCGGGCCGCGTTGCAGCAATCGCTGCATCTGACCTTCGCGGGCGTGCTCGGGGTATCGATCGCGCTGTTTCTGCTGGCGATGCTCGTACCGTCGGTGGTGATTCGTCACAAGCGCGAGGTGACGACGCCGGTTGCGCATTGAGCGCCTGCGCGCTCACCCATGCAGCGTATCGATGATCGCCTGCGTAATCCCCGGCCGGTCGTACGAGGCACGCTGAATCATCCCGACCGTGCGCAGCATCGGCGGATTTGAAATAGCGAGCACGCGCAGCGACGGATCGTTGCGCCAGTTGCCCCGGTGCAAGAGCGGCAGCACCGCGACGCCGACGTTCTCGCGCACGAGCGCGACGATCGTCTCGATCGAATTGAGTTCGAGATATTCGTTGACGGTGAGCCCCGCGTCGCGCAGCGCCTGATCGACGACGCGCCCGGTCCGCACGCGGCGGTCGAAACGCAGGAAGCCGTGACCGCGCAGAATGCGCTGCGGATCGCTGTCGACGAGCGCGCTGCTCACCACCAATACCAGCGGCTCGCTATACAGCGTGGTCCACTTCAGCGTGTCGGGCAGCGTCGCATCGGCGCGCGCGACCACGGCCGCGATATCGACGTCGCCGGCCTCGACCATTGCGGCGAGTTCATCGGAACGCGCCGACAGCAGCCGCACGTCGAGTTGCGGATGGTCGGTCTTCAAACGCGCGACCACCAGCGACAGTGCGCCGATGACGGAGACGACCGCGCCGATCGTCAGCGGCCCGACCATCGAATCGGCCGGGTCCGCATTGAGTTCGTCGAGCAGATCGAGAATCTGCTCGACCTTCGGCCAGATTTGCTGGCCGTCGCGCGTCAGCACGATCTGCCGTCCGCTGCGCGCGAAAAGCGGTCTGCCGAGCGCCTGCTCGAGCCCGCGCATCTGCAGGCTGACGGCAGCCTGCGTCAACGCGACTTTTTCCGCGGCGGCCGCGAACGACCCGGTTCGCGCGACGGCCCGAAAGGTTTTCAACATCCGCAGCGTGGGCATGAATGGCAGGAAGCTCAAGAAAAACTTAAGTATTGGCAAGAAATATTAATATTTTCTGTCGGGTTCCGCACCCCATAATCGTCGCTTCAAACGACGCTTGAAAGCGTTCCGAGGACGACCAGCCCGTGGGGAGTGTCACAGCATGAGCGATGGCGAGCGCCGACCGGTACTCGAGGTCAGCGGCTTTTCGTTGAAGTTTTCGCGCTCGGCCGCGATGCCGAATCTTGTCGACAACGTGTCGTTTGCGGTCGGCAGCGGCGAAACGCTGTGCATCGTCGGCGAGTCGGGCTGCGGCAAGAGCGTCACCTCGCTTGCCCTGATGGGGCTGCTCGCGAGCCCGCCCGCGCAACGCGTGGCGGGCACGGCGCACTTCGACGGCAAAGATCTTTTCACGCTTTCCGAGCGCGAGCTGGCCGATATTCGCGGCAACCGGCTGTCCATGATCTTTCAGGAGCCGATGACGTCGCTGAATCCGGCGTTTACGGTCGGCGAGCAGATCGGCGAAAGCATCCGCCGGCATCGCGGGTTGAGCCGCGGCGAAGCGCGCGAGCAGGCGCTCGAGATGCTGCGCCTTGTGCGGATTCCCGCCCCTGAAACGCGGCTCGATGCGTATCCGCATCAGCTGTCGGGCGGCATGCGTCAGCGCGTGATGATCGCGATGGCGCTCGCCAACCAGCCGCGTCTGCTGATCGCCGATGAACCGACCACCGCGCTCGACGTGACCATCCAGGCGCAGGTGTTGTCGCTGATCAAGAATCTGCAAGCCGAGACCGGCACGGCGATGGTGCTGATCACGCACGACCTCGGCGTCGTCGCGGAAGTCGCGGACCATGTCGCGGTGATGTACGCGGGACGGATCGTCGAATACGGCACGGTCGCCGATCTGTTCGACGATCCGCAGCATCCGTACACGATCGGCCTGATGGGCGCGATTCCGTCGACGGGCAAGCGCGAAGGATCGCTCGCGACGATTCGCGGTTCGGTGCCGTCGCCGGAACAGATGCCGAACGGCTGCCGTTTTGCGCCGCGCTGTCCGTTTGCGGAGCAGCGCTGTGTCGATGCGGCGCCGCCCGATCAGCCGGTTGCGGGTGTGCATCGCGTGGCGTGCTGGCTTGCGCCGGTCGAGCAGTCCGCTTACGCCGCCGGCGGGCAGCCGCAGCGCGCGCCGATGCGCAGGGAGGTCGCATGACGACCGGCACCGGCATCCGCACTGATCGTTCACAGGCTTCAGGTTCCGACAAAACCGCGCCGCGTACGCCGATCATCGAAGCGCGCGCGCTGACGAAACACTTCGGCGGCGACCGTCATCTGTTTACGCGCACGCCCACCGTTTATGCGGTCAACGATGTGTCGTTTTCGGTCGCCGCCGGCGAGACCTTCGCGATTGTCGGCGAATCGGGTTGCGGCAAGTCGACGCTCGGCCGCCTGCTGCTGCGCCTGATCGACTCGACGCAAGGCCGCGTGCTGTATCAGGGGCGGGACATCACGCATCTGCATGGCGCGCCGATGCAGCGGCTGCGGCGCGAGATGCAACTGATTTTCCAGGATCCGTTTGCGTCGCTGAATCCGGGCATGACGGTCGGGCAGATCGTCGGCGAGCCGATTGCGTTGCATCGGCTTGCGCGCCATGGCGCCGAGCGCCGCGAGCGCGTCGCGCAGTTGTTGCGCACGGTCGGCCTGCAGCCCGCCTACGCCGATCGCTATCCGCACGAGTTCTCGGGCGGCCAGCGGCAGCGCATCGGCATTGCGCGCGCCCTGGCGGGCGAACCGAAGCTGATTGTCGGCGACGAACCGGTGTCGGCGCTCGACGTGTCCGTGCAGGCGCAGGTGATCAATCTGCTCGAAACCTTGAAGCAGGACCTCGGGCTCACGCTGATCATGGTCGCGCACGACCTTGCGGTGATCCGCCATATGAGCGATCGCGTCGCCGTCATGTATCTCGGCGAGATCGTCGAGCTCGCCGATGTCGACGCATTGTTCGATGCGCCGCTGCATCCGTACACGCAGGCGCTGCTCGGCGCGATTCCGGTGAGCAGCCCGCACGAGCGGCGTGCGCGCGCCGCGCTGACCGGCGATTTGCCGAGTCCGACCGCGCCGCCGCCCGGTTGCCGTTTTCATCCGCGTTGTCCGCATGCGAAGCCGCTGTGTTCGCAGGAGCGGCCGGCGAGCGAAACGCTCGGCGACGGACGGCGCGTGGCATGCCATTTCTGGCGTGAGATTCAGAACGCGGGCGGCAGCGCGCCGCTCGCGACGCCTGCCAGCACGAAGCTCGGCGAACGCCTTGCGATCTATCGCCAGCGTCAGGCCGAGCAGGCCGCACAGGCGGGGCAGACGGCGCAAGCAGCACAAGCAGCGCAAGCAGCGCAAGCAGCACCGGCCGCGCAATAGGACAACCTGCATCACACCGCTTTATTGAACCGGGAAAGAAAAAGGAAAGACCGCATGCGAAGAATGTTGATGGCCGCGGCGCTCGCGCTCAGCGCGTCTGCCGCGATGGCGCAGACCAGCCAGATCCGGATCGGCTTGCAGGACGACATCGGCACGCTCGACCCTGCGCGCAGCGTGCAGTTCGCCGACCGCATCGTGTTCGCGTCGCTGTGCAATTCGCTCGTCGATATCACGCCGGACCTGAAGATCGTGCCGATGCTCGCGACCTCGTGGACCACGAGCGCCGACGGCAAGACGGTCACGTTCAAGCTGCGCCAGGGCGTGAAGTTCCAGGACGGCGAGCCGTTCAACGCGGCGGCCGTGAAGGCGAACATCGAGCGCGCGATGACGTTGCCGACCAGTAACCGCAAGAGCGAGCTCGCCTCGATCGATCATGTGGATGCGATCGACGCCAGCACGGTTGCGTTCGTGCTCAAGCAGCCTGACGCCGCGCTGCTCGCCACGCTGTCGGACCGCGCGGGCATGATGCTGTCGCCGAAGACGTTCGCCGACGCGGCGGGCGTGGCGACGCATCCGGTCTGCTCGGGCCCGTACAAGTTCGTGCAGCGCGTGCAGAACGACCGCGTCGTGCTCGAAAAATTCGACGGCTACTGGGACGCCGCGAAGTACCCGATCCAGCGCATCACGTTCCTGCCGATTCCCGATGCGACCGTGCGTCTCGCGAACCTGCGCTCGGGTTCGCTCGATATGCTCGAGCGCGTCGCGCCGTCGGACGTGAACGCGGTGAAGGGCGACGCGAACCTGAAGCTCGTGACCACGCCCGGCCTTGGCTACTACTACGTCACGTTCAACGTCAACAATGGTCCGCGCGGTAACTCCGTGCTGCGCGACAAGCGCGTGCGCGAAGCCTTCGATCTGTCGATCGATCGCGATGCGATCAACCAGGTGATCGGCGCGGGCATTTTCGCGCCGGCCAACCAGCCGCTGCCTAAATCGAGCCCGTACTACGACGCCGCATTGCCCGCGCCGCATCGCGACGTCGCGAAGGCGAAGGCGTTGCTGAAAGCGGCCGGCCACGAACATGTCGACATCGAGTTCACGTATCCGAACAACACGGTATCGAGCCAGATCGTGCAGATGCTGCAGGCGATGGTCGGGGAAACCGGCTTCACCCTGAAGCTGCGGCCGACCGATTACGCGGCGCAGCTCAATGCCGCGCATAGCGGCGACTTCCAGGCGATGTATCTCGGCTGGTCGGGCCGCGTCGATCCGGACGGCAATCTGCATCAATTCAACACGTGCGCGGGCAACCTGAATTACGGCAAGTACTGCAATGCCGACGTGGACAAGCTGCTCGACGCCGCGCGCGTGAAGCTGACTGTCGCGGACCGCAAGGCCCAGTATGACGCGGCCGCGAAGCTGCTCGCCGATGAAGACCCGAACGTCTACATCTATATCCAGCCGTGGCCGTACGTGCTGTCGAACAAGGTGCAGGGCTTTACGCCCTACCCGGACGGCCTGATTCGCTTGCGCGGCGTGAGCATCAAAGGCTGAACGGCATGCTCAGGATCATCGCCAATCGCCTGCTCGTCGCGGTGCCGACACTGATTCTCGTGTCGATGCTGATCTTCGGCCTGCAGAAGCTGTTGCCCGGCGACCCGGTGATGGCGATGGCCGGCGAAGACCAGGACCCGCAGCTGATTGCGTCGCTGCGCGCCAAGTATCACCTCGACGAGCCGGTGCCGACGCAGTACGTGCTGTGGGTCAAGGACGTGTTGCACGGCGATCTCGGCGTGTCGCTGCGCACCGATGTGCGGGTCACGTCGCTGATCGCGCAGAAGCTGCCCGTCACCATCCAGCTCGCGGTGATGGGGATGATCTTCGCGATCGGCATCGGCATTCCGGCCGGCGTGATTTCGGCGTCGAGCCGCGGCGGGCCGCTCGATTACGGCGCGAATATTCTCGCGCTCTCGGGCATGTCGATTCCGAATTTCTGGCTCGGCATCATGCTGATTTTTCTCGTGTCGGTGCGCTGGCATTTGCTGCCGTCGTCGGGGTATGTGCCGCCGGGTGAAGATTTCTGGCTCAGCATCAAGACGATGCTGATGCCCGCGTTCGTGCTCGGCGCCGCGCTCGGTGCGCAACTGATGCGGCATACGCGCAGCGCGATGCTTTCCGTGCTGCGCACCGATTACATCCGCACCGCGCGCGCGAAAGGGCTGCTGCGCGCGACGGTGGTGGTCAAGCATGGCTTTCGCAATGCGCTGATTCCGATCGTCACGGTGCTCGCGCTGCTGTTCGGCGAACTGCTCGCGGGCGCCGTGCTGACCGAGCAGGTGTTCACCATTCCCGGCTTCGGCAAGCTGATTGTCGATGCCGTGTTCAATCGCGACTATGCGGTCGTGCAAGGCGTTGTGCTCGTCACCGCGCTGTCGTTTATCGTCGTGAACCTGTTCGCCGATGTGCTTTATATCGTGCTCAATCCTCGTATGAGGCGCAGCTGATGGCCACTCCCGCGTCTCCTGTGCGTTCGCCTTCATCCGCTGCCGCCGGTGCAGCCGCTGCCGCGGCTTCCGTGGCTTCCGTGGCTTCCGATACGCTGCCGCGCCGCAAGCGCCGCGGTCTCACGAAGTTCATGCGCAATCGCGCCGCCGTGTTCGGCGCGGTGCTCGTGCTCCTTGTCGTGTTGATGGCCCTGTTCGCGCCGTGGCTCTCGCATTACGACCCGGTGCAGGCGAGCTTTCTCACCGTGCGTCAGCCGCCGTCCGCCGCGCACTGGTTCGGCACCGACGAACTCGGCCGCGATGTGTTCGCGCGGCTGCTCTATGGCGCGCGGGCGTCGTTGCTGGCCGGCGTGGTGTCCGTGTGTATCGCGGTCGTGGTCGGTTTGCCGCTCGGTTTGCTGGCCGGTTACTTCGGCAAGCTCGTCGATGGCGTGATTTCGCGCGTCGCCGATGCGCTGCTGTCCATTCCGTTTCTGATTCTCGCGATCGCGCTCGCCGCGTTTCTCGGCCCGAGCCTCACCAATGCGATGGCGGCGATCGGTATCTCGGCGATGCCGCGCTTCGTGCGCCTGACACGCGGCCAGGCGCTCGCGGTGAAGGCCGAGGAATATGTGGAAGGCGCGCGCGCCATTGGTCTCGGCCACGCACGGATTATCGTGCGCTATATCCTGCCGAACGTGCTGCCGCCGATCATCGTGCAGGCGAGCCTCACGATCGCGACCGCGATCATCGCCGAAGCGAGCCTGTCGTTTCTCGGGCTCGGGCAATTGCCGCCGTCGCCGTCGTGGGGATCGATGCTGAACACCGCGAAGGATTTCGTCAGTCAGGCGCCGTGGATGTCCGTGTTTCCGGGCGTCGCGATTTTCCTCGCTGTGCTAGGTTTCAATCTGCTCGGCGATGGATTGCGCGACGCGCTCGATCCACGCGAATCGTAGCGTTGCAAGGCTCGGCTTTATCGCATCGCTGCACGCTGGCTTCTTTCAATACTTTCACCCGTTTGAGTTTCACATGACACGTTTCAACTGGCAGAACCCTTATCCGACGCAGCGCCTGCCTGTGTTCGCGCGCAACATCGTTTCGACGTCGCACCCGCTTGCCGCGCAGGCCGGCCTGCGAATGCTGTGGAAAGGCGGCAATGCAGTCGACGCGGCGATCGCCGCGG